>DAOUAC010000069.1:0-58484 GCA_034434155.1 Anaerolineaceae bacterium | reverse complement strand
TGGCCGCCCGAATCGCCAGGTAAGCGTTTCCCTTGCGCGCAAACGCCCAACCTTCTCGTAACGCATATTCGTCAAAAGCAAAGGTTGGGAAATAGGCGTGGGTAAAGCCTAGGGCCGCGCGCTCTGGCAAACGGTACAGGCACACCAGAGCATCTTTCCATTGAGCCACGCGCGGCAGCGCGCCGTTGCCGCGCCAGTAGCCTGGCCGGTGCGCCTCGTCCTCACCACTGCATCCAGGGTGATTGCTGAAGACAATCGCCTCTGGGCCCAGGGTAGCCTGCCAGATGTGTTCGCTGGCCCCCCGCTCGCCAGGGCGGTAACTTTGCGCTGAAGCCAGAAGATAATCGGGGGTCTTATAAGCCGCCAGGTTCACGCCTTCGGCGTCTCCGCCGGTGGTATGGCGCTCTTTGCTCCACAATTCTTCCAGCGGCCACGCCGCCACCTGCGCAAGAACCCCCGGCAGGTCGTAATTCTGATTGCACGCCAGACTCACCAGGCCGGTTAAATGCGGCGTGAAGAGGCCCTGCCCCCACATTAACCGGGCAACGGCGCTCAAAGCAGAAGGCATACCGCCTTTCACCGATAACGCGCGCACCTCACTGCTGGAACCACCGTACAGCCCCTTAAAAGAATTCAGGGCGATTGTAAACAAAAGCTTGTCCAGCACGGCCCCGGCCAGTTCCCAGACCGGCTCGGCTTCCGCCAGGTCAATCAGAGCCGCCAGGCCGGCCATGGCTTCTTCGAACCCCGGCTCTGAACCCCACTCCGCAAAGCCCCAGGCCGCTCGCTGGCGCATCCAGTTCAGCGCCTGTTCCTCACCGGCCTGGCGCAGTTCGCGCCCCACCAGCCCAAGGCAGGTGAATCTCTCCTCCGGGTAAGCCTGCCCGGCCAGAATTTTGCACGCCGCCGCCAGCAGCGCGCGGCCCTCGCTCTGGGGCTGCCTTGCTCCGCCGCAGTTAACGCCTCCTTTAGGCGCATCCCGGTCGTCATCATAAGAGTATCCTAACGCGGCAGACGCTATGGCCGCCCGGATGCCCTCCGGGAAGGCCTCCTCCCCGCCAAAGCGGTGCAGCAGGCTCAACAGGCCCAGCAGATCCACTAAACTATCTGCTTCCCGCCGGGCTACCCGCTCGCTGGCTGCCCGGCAGGCATCCTCTTCCACCAGGTCCCATCTTGCCAGCGCCATCCGCGCCATTTCGCGGTACACACTCGGCGCTTCCTGCCGCGCGGCATATGCCAGAGCTTCTTGCTTGCGGCTTGCCAGGTCGCCGTAGGGCGTCTCGGAATACTGCTGCCGTCCCACGTTCCACAGATGAAGGCGGTGGGTGATCCGCAGGTGATGGTCGTAGTACTCCCAAAGCTTAGGCATCAGGAACACTTCGTACAGCCCTTCGGGATACTGCCCCGATAGGCCCAAAATCAGTTGATCGCCCGGCGTGCCATCCACTTCGGCCTGGGCGTAAATCCGGCCGTTGTGCATCAGGCGCACCGCCGAGTAAGCGTTCTTCGCTTTTTTCACCGGCGGCCAGTGCAGGCGGATGTATCGGTCCCAGGCATATACATCGCGGTCCAGATACAGCGTGTGGAAAACCTTTTCAAGATGGTTGCGGCGGCCAATCGTCTTGATTAGAGAGGGAATGCGGATTTCAACTTCTTGCAGCGCGCCCTCTGGATCGCCCGGCAGCAGGCGCGCGGTGAAGCCATGCGCATAATGCCCCCATCCCAAATACTCGAAACGAATAAACAGCGGGTTCAGGCCCTTTTGCAAGCGAAGCGGCGTTGTAAACCGTTCCCCTTCTGGGCCGGCAAAATGATCGTGGTACGCCGCCAGAGCGCCGTTCAACCAGACCCTCACCGGCCCCCGCGCTGTGATCTCCAGCGCCGCAGGTTGTTCGTCCTTGCTGTAAATCTGGTGAAAGGCCCACGACCGCAGGTAGATGCAGGTTGGCGTGTACCCCGTTTGCTCCACCCGATGATCTTCGCCGCAGGCCCAATATTCCCACTCGCCGGTAAATTCCCCAACTTTCAAAATCCCGGCCGTCAGCGGGCCGCGCTCCACCGGCAGCTCATCAATCCCTAATTCCGGGTCATCGTACCGCTTCGCAATCTGTTCGGGGGTGATTCCCGCTTCAATCCCGAACTTTTGTGGCCCCGCTACCAACCAGTGATCCAGATAGCCATCGGTTAAATCAAAACGAACAAATTTGGTTTTCATCCACTCTACCCAGGTTTTTTCATGATGAGGAACGATGCGTTGGTCGTTCCGAGGCCGTCGGCGGCGGCTCCAGAATCCCCGTTTTGCGCTCTTCATACCACGGTGAGCGCCGCGACCAGCCCCAGAAAATAAACACTCCACCCAAAACCAGTTCGACGACCACCACGCTCCACCGTAGCCATCCGGCCACCGCCGGCCCGGTCAAAAAGAACAGCATGAGCAGGTCTAACCCCAGAGCCAGCCAGCACTCTACCCCCATAAAGCGAAAAAACACCTTCAGCATATTGCCTTTGGTGACCCTCCGGCGCAGCAGTTCTTCAGCGACGACGAACAACACCATCCAGCCCAGCCCCAACACCAGGGTTAAAACCCGGTCATACAGGCCGGCCTGGAATGCCCGCCCCGGCGAACTGCCCACATAATATTCCCGCATCAGCCCGGTGACGACCTCACGTCCTAAGAAAAAAATCCACAACCCCAATAACAAGATAGGCAACAGCAGCAGGTAAGCGATGATAAGTCGAAGCGCTTTGTTGTTCATTCCCTTCGCTCCTGATTGCGCTCGCTCAGTTGATCCAGCGCGGCTTTAAAATGCTCATACAAAATGGGCAGGCGCAAATAAAGGTCGGCGCATTCTGGTTGGTCTGGCAAATCCACGCCCTGCCACGAACAAACCACAATGGGAATCGCCCGGGTATCGTCTTTGGTTTTAAGCTGCTTGAAAAGATCCCAGACAAAGCTGTCTGCATGAGTCACTTCGAGAAAGATGAAACCGGGCTGCTTTTCTTGAACCTGGGCCAAAATATCCTCATCGAGTTTCGCAACGACCAGTTCATAGGCGCTGATCCGCCCGTAACGCTGCATCAGGTAACAGAAGTGGGCGTCAAACCCAATGACCATGATGCTCCTTCTCGCTGAGGGTGCCATCTTGTCCTACCTTTGGGTAGCCACTCGCCAATTTGAAGAATGGCCCGCATTCGTTCAATCCCAAGAGTGCTGCCCTTTCAAGGGGATATCCGGTAAGCAGCCTGATCTTTGCTAACTTTACTCTCCCCCTCAGCGAATGTCTGCTAATTTTGGGACAAGTTCTTGCACTTATGGGACAAAGAGCCGGGCGTGTATCTAAGCATTTGGATGTTTGCTTAACAGATAGTCGCGTGGAGAAATGCCCACTTCATCCTTGAAGACGCGGGCAAAATAACCGCTGCTCGAAAACCCCACTTCCATCGCCACCGCTGTGATGCCAATTTTGCGCGTTTCCAACAGATTACGGGCTTGCTGTACCCGGTAGCGGTTGAGATATGTAATCGGCGAAATCCCCAACCCCTGCTGAAAACAGCGGTCCAGGTGGCGCTCGCTCAGGCCCACGTTAACCGCAATATCGCGCCGTGAAATAGGTTCTTTGTAATTGGCATGAATAAAAGCCATGGCTTTTAAGATAGCATTTTGAGCTTCGGGGCTGCGCCGGGCACGCTTTTGCAAAAATTTCGCAATGTGTTGAAGGGTTTCATCTTGCGTGAAGAGGTTTTTCCCCAAAATGCTCACCATGCCCTGATTTAATCGGGCAATATCATCGCAGCTCAGGCTTTGGCTGGTGATGACGATGACAGGGACGTCTCGACTCGGCGGATGGGCGCGCATCTCAGTCAGCACGGCGAAGCCGTCCATCTCAGGCATTAACAGATCCAGCAAAACCAGCGCCGGCGGCTGTTGGTGGATCATTTCCAAAGCCTGACGCCCATTGTATGCCGGGCGAACGCAGACATTGGGGAACTGTGACAGGATGATCCTGCGGTGGAGTTCAACCGTATGAATATCATCGTCCACGACCAAAATCATCGGAGGGGCTTCGCGGGCATCTGCGCTCTCGGTCACGTGATAGTGAAGCAGCATTTCGCCAAGCACGGCGCTTTTGACCGGCTTAGAAAGATATTCCAGTTCCAAAAACGACCCACTCTGCCCATCGCTCGACACGCTGTAAAACAACACCGGAATTTCCCGCGTGGCCGGAACTTCCTTCAGCGCCCTCAGAATTTCCCACCCCCGCTCCGCGGTGACTTCTCGGTCCAGGATCACTACGTCTGGATCGCACATCAGCACCTGTGCCAACCACTCACCACCCAGCGGGTATACGCTCACCTGGTGCCCTTTTTCCGTCAGGTACTGCCGCAGCACCGCGCCATCTCCGGCGCCCTTCACCAGCAGCAGCACGCGCGAGGCCAGCTCTTCCCCTGCCGATCTAGGCACAGCCGCCGGCGGATCGGCAATGGGCAAAAGCGTAAAGGTAAACGCGGCCCCCTGATTGGGACGCCCCGATGAATATACGCTGATCTCGCCCCCGTGCAGTTCCACCAGGCGCTTGCAGATTGCCAGGCCCAACCCCAGGCCGCCGTACCCGCGCGAGGCCGTCCTTTCAGACTGGCGGAACTCCTGAAAAATAATCTCCTGCTCGCCGGGTGGAATCCCTAACCCCGTATCACTTACCGTGACGGCCACTTTCCCTTGTGGGTCAATGGCGGCTCGCAGGGCCACCTCGCCATGCTCCGTGAATTTAATTGCATTATTGAGCAGGTTCAAGGTGATCTGGCGGATGCGCGTGCGGTCTCCCCAAACGCGCGGCAGGGAGTCGGCCACCTCGTAGCGCCAGGCCAGTCCCTTATCCTGGATCAGGCTTGTGCAGATCAACGCCACCGAATCGAGCACTTCTTTCAGATTCAACGGCTCGCAGGCGAGCTTAAGCTGCCCCACGTCGCTTAAGGCCAGATCAAGGACATCCTGGATGAGCCCATCCAGGTGCTGCGAACTGGTATAAATCCGCTCCAGGTCGTCCCAAGAAAAATCCGCCATCGCCGCATTGTTTTTGTTCTTCAGGATAATGTCGCTCAGGCCGGTGATTAAATTTAATGGCGCGCGCAGTTCGTGGCTGACCATAGACAAAAAGCGGCTTTTCAGGTGGTTGGCCTCTTCAGCCATCCGCTGGCCGTGGATCGCCTCCTGCCGCAGGCGCACTGCATATAAAGAAGACGCCAATTGGCGCACAATGTCGGCCAGCGGCTCCAACGGGCCAATCCGCAGGGCCATATAGCCGGTCAATTCTTTATCCACGCCCAACGGCAAAAGCGCACAGTGCAGGGGTTCTTCCTCACCGAACAATTCAGGCGGCGGAAACTGATAGGTGTTCAGCAAACAGCCTTTTTCAAACACAGCATGGGGCGATTGCAGACTGCTGAAAGCAAAAGGATCGTCACCCTGCGGCTTATAATAAAAGACCGCGTTCTGGTCAATCCCGATCAACGGCAGGGATTGATTGAGAATTTCAAAAACCGCATTCTCATCCTGCGCCTCGAAAAACCGGTTCGTCATGATCACCAGTTGTTCAGAGACCTGGGCCTGGCGAATTAACTGCCGGGTTGCCTGCGCCTTCGCCGTTTCGCTCACCATCACGCGCGCCCGGTCGAGCATCTGATCCACTTCCTCACGGTTCAACCGGGGCTCCACAACCGGGTTGGGGCTGTTGCGCAGCACCGTAATGGCATACTGCCAGGTGAACAAATCATTCTGGCAGGCCGATACCCGCTCCAACACCTCTTGAAAAGCGCCCAGGAAAACCTGCGGCTTTCCAGAGACCACGCTTTCGCAGAAAGCTTCCACGCAGCGTTCCGTCAGCCGGATGGCATCGCGGCGCGGCATCCGGTGCGTTTCGGTCTGAATGATGGCGGCTATCTCTTCTTTAATTCCCTGTACTTCTGGCAGGCCCACTCTGCTGGCTTGCACGTTCAGCTTGCCAGTCTCACCCGGCAGACAGCCGCACGATTCGCGCACCACCAGTTGGGTAGGGATCAGCCTCAACTCCTGGGGAGCAACGCGACCTTCCAGCCGGTCCAGGATCATGGCTAGCGATTGATAGCCCAACTCAAACATCGGAAAGTGAATGGTCGTCAGCGGCGGCGTCTGGGCGCGCGTCTCAATGCGGTTATCAAAGCCAATGACGGCCACATCCTGCGGGATGCGATACCCGGCCTGCTCCAGCGCCGCCATCGCTCCGATGGCAGTCAGATCATTGCTGGCTAACACTGCGCTGAAATCCGCCCGGCGCGCCAGAACTTGGCGCATGGCCTGTTGGCCCCTTTCAGTATTGTGATACCCATAAGCCACCAGGTCGGGGTCGTAGGACAGCGAACACTCCGCTAAGGCCTGGCGGTAAGCCTCCAGCCGCGAGCCGCTGTCTCCCTTAATGTCAAAATCATAGCCTGCCAGAAACGCAATCCGCCGGTGACCGTGTTCGTACAGGTGCTGCACGGCCTGACGGATGCCCATGGCGTTGTCTACCCCTACCCCCGGCCCCAGGCCCTGCAAGCCGGCAAAGATCACCGGGTATCCGCTGGCTGTCAGATCAACAGCAAATTGCTCGCAGGTCTTAACCGCAATCGGGGGGATGATGATGATCCCATCACAGTTCCACGGCCCTACCGGCAAAAAATCAACGCGCGCATCTGCCACCGGCCAGCCGGGCTTGTTTTCATTAAAGGCAATCGCTGTGCTGGTGCCGCAGGCCAGCAGCAGGTTGCAGTTGTGAGCTTCTGCCGCCGCCTGGATGCCTCGGATGACATGCTCTAGGAATGTGTCTATCGTCCAGGTGAAAACCTGCCAGCCTACCAACACGCCAATGGTTGGGCGGTTCCGTTTGAAAGCAGCCATATTCTATTTTATCATTCTACTAAACTTTAGTAGAAGTGATGTTCTTGGTAATTCGCCGAAAGAATTTTAACAACAAAACTTACATGCACGGCGAATTACTGGGGCAAAACGCCTAACAGCACTACCTGGTTGATTAAAGTACTTTCGGCGTTTTGCTTTACCTGCACGTGGAAAAGAAAAAGTATGATCTGCTCAGGCCGGGGTCTGCTGGGGCTGGGCCACGGACTGAGGCTTTTTCAACCCGAACATCTTCCCTATCCCTGGGATATAGCGCAGGGCCTCGACCCCTGCAAACGTCAGCCCCACGGTAATAGCGACGATTAACAAATACTTTGCGGCAACCGGCAGGCTTAACTGAATCAACCCCCAGGCTACCAGAGTGTTCACCGGCAGGTGCAGCACGTAAAAAGCATAAGAAGTTTCGGCCAGATAAGCCAGGGCGCGACCGCTGTACATCAGCCAGCGCGCCCCCAGGCCCAGCCAGACCAAAACCCAGGCCCAGCGGTTTAGAACAGACATGCTTCCATGCAGCATCCAGAGAGGCGACCATTCTACCAACTCGGGGCGCCAGATACGCCGCAAGACTTCAAAGGCAATCCCGATCACTAAAACCACGGGCAGGCTCCGGCGCACTGCGTTCTGATATTCGCTCGCGGTCATCATCCAGTAGCCGGTAACAAAGCAAACAAAATAGTAAATGGGGTTCTTATCTTCTAAAAGATCAACCGATGAGGCCAACACCATGGGAACGGCCAGTAACAATAAAGCGCCAGGGCGCTCAAAAAAACGCGCCATGCTCGCCAGCGCCCCACGCGCCGCGTCACGCCGCAAAAGCAGAAACAGCGGCAGCGCCACCAGCGAAAAAACAAACAGGTAGATCAGATACCACAGGTGAGCGGGCGTCCACGTGCCAGAGACGTAGGTGGGTTCATGCAAAATATTGTATTTAAGTCATAGACGATGTCAACGGTTTGTTATATAGTTATATCCATCTGGCGCTTGCTGAAATAGAATCCGAATTTAAACCGCTCAAGGAAATGCCATGAACCTCCCCTCTTCAGATCGAGCAATGGATGCTCCTCGCCCCTATTCCCCACCGGCTCAATATCCATCGGTCGTGTGCTCATCGCGTTATATTCGCCTCCGCGATGGCACGCGCCTGGCGATTGACCTCTACCTGCCCGCTCCCCTTCCAGATGGGGTTACCATCCCCACCATTTTGCTTCAGACGCGCTACTGGCGCTCGGCCATCTGGCGGCCGGAGGTCTCGCGCGACCCCAACGACCCGCTCGCAACGGCCAATATGCGTGGCTATAAACGGCGCTTTCTGGCCCAGGGCTACGCCTGGGTTGATGCAGACGTGCGCGGCACTGGCGCTTCATTTGGACACCGCCTGGCCGAGTTTTCCGAGCAAGAAATCAGCGACGGGGGTGAAATTGTCGCTTGGATCATCCAACAGCCCTGGTCCGACGGTCAGGTGGGGTCGTTGGGCATCTCTTACGAAGGCACAACTGCCGAATTACTGCTGGCGAACAGCCACCCGGCAGTCAAGGCCGTTGCTCCCATGTTTTCGCTCTTCGACGCCTACACCGACGTGGCCTTTCCGGGCGGCATTCGCTCCGAGTGGTTTCTCAATACCTGGAGCGCCATCAACGAAGCTCTCGACCGCAACGAAGTCCCAGAGGGGATGCGCGATAAACTCATTGGCGTCCGCCCGGTTGACGAAGATCAAGACGGCAGCCTGCTGGCCGCGGCGCTGGCCGACCACAGCCAGAACACGCCGGTGATGCGCCAGATCGAAGGGATTGTCTTCCGTGATGACGCCCCAGCCTCCGGCGTGATTGACCAGATTGACTCGATCAGCCCCTTCACCAAACTGAAGCGCATGGCTAACCCTGGCGCAGCGGTTTACTCCATCTCCGGCTGGCTGGATGGGGCTTACCCGCACAGCGCCATCAAACGCTTTCTCAGCCTGGCAAACCCCGGCAGCAAGCTGTTATTAGGGCCGTGGAATCATGGCGGCGACACCAACATCAGCCCCTACAGCGGCGGGCCGGCCAGTTTTGACCTGCCCGGCGAGTTGCTTAAATTTTTCGACTATCACTTAAAAGGGATTGATACTGGTATCGCTCAGGAAAAACCGGTCCACTACTTTACCATGGGCCCAGAACGCTGGAACGCCGCTGACGATTGGCCTCCCCAGGCAGACTTCACCGCCTTTTACTTCGGCCAGGATCATCAACTGCTCACCACCCCACCTGCCACAGCAGATGCCGCCGACAGTTACCTGGTCGATGTTACCGCCGGGACCGGCGAGCGCGCCCGCTGGAACTCGCTGGTCGGCATGCCTCTCGAAAACCCTTACCCCAATCGCGCCGACCAGGATGCCCGGCTGCTGTGCTACACCAGCACGCCGCTGGCGCAAGATCTCGAAATGACCGGCCACCCGTTGATCGAGCTTTTTGTCCAGGCGAACGCCGCTGAGGCGGATTTCTTTGCTTATCTGGAAGATGTCGGCCCCGATGGTCGGGTTGCTTACGTTACCGAAGGGCTGCTGCGGGCCGTTCACCGCGCCCTGCCTGCTGCCGACCTGCCGTACCGCTCGCCCGCGCCATACCACAGCTTTTGCCGCGCCGATGCTTTGCCTTTCCAGCCTGGCGAAATGCTCCACCTGGTTTTTGACCTGCTCCCCACATCCTTTGTCTTTCGCCAGGGTCATGCGATTCGCGTGGCCCTCGCTGGGGCCGATCAAGATCACTTCACCCCACCGGCTTCAGGGGCAACCACCTGGCAGGTTCACCGCAGCAGCCTGTATCCCTCTCATATTAAACTCCCCCTGGTGAACATTCCTCAGGCCGGTCTATAAGCCGCATTCTGTCCGACAGGCTTACGCCTGCCTGGGCGATCATCTCTCTAGGCGGGTTGTTACCAACCCGCTCATGCAGCCTACCCGAGACTCAAACGAAGCGAGCAGCTTCTCGTCTCTGCTTGGCCTTGCTCCAGATGGCGGTTGCCTGGCCGCGGCATTACTGCCAGCGCCGGTAGGCTCTTACCCTACCTTTTCACCCTTGCCTCATGGCTGAAGTTCAGCCGTGAGGCGGTTTGTTTCTGTGGCCCGTCCGGCAGATTACTCCGCCCCGGGAATTACCCGGCATCTTGCTCTATGGAGTGCGGACTTTCCTCGATCCCGCCCATAGCGGAACCGCGATCACCCGACCAGCCTGAGGAAAGATATCATACAATGAAGGTGGGCCATTGTCAACCAATGGCTTGCAAAAATGGTAAGAGATTGCTTCGTTAGCCACCTTGAAACTTTGCGCGCATTAATCTACGATATAATTCAGCCGGCACTGCCTGGTTATCCTTCAAGGGAGAAATCGCCATGACTTTTGCCCTCGGTGAAACCGTAGGCCCCTACCAGTTGGTCGAACAATTGGGTCAGGGTGGGATGGCTACCGTTTTTAAAGCCTATCATGCCGCGTTGGATCGGTATGTAGCCATTAAAGTACTCCACCCCGCCTTTATGGAAGACCCTAACTTTCTGGCGCGCTTTCAACGTGAAGCGCGGGTGGTGGCGCGCCTGGAGCACCCTAATATCGTCCCCATTTATGATTTCGCCGAGCACCAGGGCCGCCCCTACCTGGTGATGAAGTTCATCCACGGCCAGACGCTCAAATCATATATGGCCGACCATCAGATGTCGCTGGGAGAGATCGCCCGCATTGTCGAGGCCGTCGGCGACGCCCTGGCCTACGCTCACCAGCAGGATGTTCTCCACCGCGATATTAAACCCTCCAACGTGATGCTTGCCAACGACGGGCAGATTTACCTGGCCGATTTCGGCCTGGCGCGCATTGCCTCCAGCAGCACCTCCAGCCTGACCTCTGACATGATGGTCGGCACGCCGCAGTACATCTCGCCCGAACAGGCCCAATCCAAGTCTAACATTGACGGCCGTACCGACATCTACTCCTTCGGTGTCATGCTCTACGAAATGTTAGTGGGGCGGGTTCCCTTCTCGGCCGATACTCCCTTTGCCGTGATCCACGATCACATCTACACCCCGCTGCCCATGCCGCGCAAAATTAACCCGCGCGTTCCAGAGGGGTTAGAACGGGTGCTCCTCAAAGCCCTGGCGAAAGACCCGGACAACCGCTTTGCCACGGTTACGGAGATGGTCACAGCCTTTAAAATGGCCGTCGCCGGGTTAGACCTCAGTCGAATCGTTCTCCGCAACGACCTGCCCCCGGTATCTGAATGGCCCCCTGCCGACCGGATCCAATCGCGCTCCGAACCGCTGCCGGCGGAGCCGTCCGACCGCACCCCTACCCATCCGCCAGCAGCCCCGCGGCAGCCCGTCGAAAAGCCCGCGCCGCCGGCAACCTCTCAACCCGTCCCTGCTCCTCAACCGCAGACCAAACCCGCCGGGCAGTCCTGGTTGTCGCCAGGGCGGATTGGCTGCTGCGCGGGCCTTGCCGCGCTCGTTCTGGTTACGGTCATCGCCGCTGCCATCCTGCTGCGCCAGGGCAGCCAGCGCCAGGCCGCCCGCGCCACGCAAACCGCCGCGCCGGTAGTACAAGGCGCCGAAACCACCCCGCAGACCGCCGCCGTCACCCCTACCGCCGCCGCCGATACCCCCGCAGTGCCATCTGCCCTGCCAGCGGATGTTCAGCAAGCCCTCAACGACGCGCTGGAAGCCTGGCAGAACGGGGAGATGGAGCAGGCCGCCGCCGCCATCCGCGCTCTATATCAGGCTACCCACGACTACCCGGCCCAGGTCAGCGCCGTCAACCAGGCTCTCGAAAGTGAAGATGCCTGGCTCCTGCTCTGCCTTTATGACTACTTGAATTACGACGCTCGCCCAACCGCTTATACCGGCGCGCGTTTCGACAAACTCCGCATGGCCCTGTACTTCGCCGCAGAAGATACACAGGCCGGCCCTATCTTTGCTGAATTCCAACACCAGCAGTTGTTTGCCGTACCCAATCTGCGCCACACCCTGATCAACGGAGGCGACGTGAGCGCCGCGCAGAGCAGAATCAACGAACTGCTCGATAACGGCCCCTTCGTCCGCCGTTTTCCCGAAATTCTCCTGTTAGACGCCGAGTTCGCCATCGAAGTGAATGACAGTGAGCGCGCTCAGATCCGCCTCACCACCCTGATGAACCGCAAAGACGTTCCAGAGTGGGTTATGGCTCTGGCCCGCGAGCTGAAGAACGAAATCCCTTAATCTTTTGCGAGGACGAGACAACATGCGTAAACCCTTTGTAGCCGGAAACTGGAAGATGAACAAAACAAGCGAAGAAGCGCGGGCACTGGTAGCCGAAATGCTGCCAGAACTACAAAGCGTATCTTCCATAGACCGGGCCATCTGCCCGCCTTTCCCCTATCTGCTCCTGATCAGCAATATGCTGACCGGTTCAGGTGTAGGGTTGGGGGCCCAAAATATGCACTGGGAAGCATCCGGCGCCTATACGGGCGAAGTATCTCCCAAAATGGTCGCTGAATTTTGCCAGTACGTGATCCTGGGTCACTCCGAGCGCCGCCAGTATTTCGGCGAAACCGACGAGACCGTCAACCGCAAAGTGAAAGCGGCCTATGCAGTCGGTCTGACCCCGATCGTGTGCGTCGGTGAAACGCTGGCCGAAAATGAGGCCGGTCAGACTGCCGCCGTCGTTGAGCGCCAGGTGCGCGCTGGGCTTCAGGGTCTCACCCCCGAACAGGCCGCCACTCTGGTAATCGCTTACGAACCGGTGTGGGCCATCGGCACGGGGCGCGCAGCCACCGGCGAGGGCGCCAATGCCGTTCTGGCGCGCTACATCCGCCCGGTGCTGAAAGATATGTTTAACGAAGAGGTCGCTCAGGCCGTGCGCATCCAGTACGGCGGGTCGGTGAATGCTAAAAATGCGGCGGAATTCTTCTCGCAGCCCGAGATTGACGGCGCGCTGGTGGGCGGCGCCAGCCTGAAAGCGGCGGAGTTTATCGCAATTGTCAAAGCGGCGGCGGAACGTGTAAAATAAAGGCGTGGATCACGCCTGGTTTTATTTGCAAGGACTGGGGTGGCTCCTGCTCATGCTGGGGCCACTTCTCTTCTTCCAGCGCCGCCTGCACCGCGAGTTACAGGTCGTCCTGCTTCTGCTCACCCGCCACCCGATGGTGGCGCTGGGGATCTTTGCCGTGTTGTTTTTTCCCGGCGTCCTGTTACACGAACTGAGTCACTTTCTGATGGCCCAACTACTGCTCGTTAAGACCGGCCGGTTCTCGCTCATCCCTCAACTCATGCCCGAAGGCCAGCTTCGCCTTGGGTACGTAGAAACCCACCCGACCGATTGGCTGCGCGATTCGCTCATCGGCGCGGCTCCGCTGATCACCGGCGGCGCGGCGATGGCTTACCTGGGCAGTTCCCGCCTGGGGCTGTCTCCTCTGATAGACACCCTCGCCCAGGGCCAATGGGAGGCTTTCGCTCAGGGGCTGTTCGCCCTGCCGCAACTACCCGATTTCTGGCTGTGGTTCTACCTGGCGTTTACCATCAGCAGTACCATGCTGCCCTCGCAGTCAGACCGCCGCGCCTGGCTGCCGCTGGCTGTGATCCTCCTGCTGCTGGCCTCCGCGGCGCTGTTGGCCGGAGCCGGTCCCTGGCTGATGACCACCCTGACCCCGCCGCTGAATCGCTTCTTCCAACTCCTGGCAACCATCTTTGGCGTCAGCCTGGCAATCCACTTTGTGCTGTTGGTCCCGCTGGTCCTGCTGCGCCGCTTTCTTAACGGCATCACCGGCCTGACCGTTGTGGAGAAAACATGAGCTTGAGAGACCCCCTGCTGGTTGATTCGTTGGGCAGAGCGATCACTTATCTGCGCATTTCCGTCACCGACCGCTGTAACCTGCGCTGCGTTTACTGCATGCCGCCCGATGCCTTTGCCGCGGGGGCCGCGCAGCACCTGCCGCGCGCGGCCATCCTGCGCTATGAAGAAATTGCCCAGGTAGTCCGGCTGGCGGCGCAGTATGGCGTGCGCAAGGTGCGCCTGACCGGCGGCGAGCCGCTGGTGCGCCCAGACCTGCCCCACCTGGTGCGCCTGCTCGCGGCCATCCCACAAATCGAAGAGATCAGCCTGACCACCAACGGTCTGCTGTTAGAAAAAATGGCCCCCGCGCTTCAGGCGGCGGGCTTAAAGCGCGTCAACATCAGTTTAGATACTTTACAACCAGAGAAGTTTGCCCGCATCACGCGAGGCGGGTCATTCCAGGCCGCCTGGCGGGGCATTGAAGCGGCAGAACGCGCCGGACTGCACCCTATAAAGATCAACGTGGTCGCCATGCGCGGGGTGAATGATGACGAACTGCCCGCCCTGGCGCGGCTCTCAATCACGCGCGGTTGGGATGTGCGCTTCATCGAGTTAATGCCGGTCAGCAACCAGGCCGCCTGGGGAGAGGGGTTTCCTGCGCCAGACGCTGCTTACCTGCCTGCCCCGGAAATTCTCAAGATGCTCGCGCCCCTTCACCTGGATCCTGTAGCCGAACACGACAGCGCCGGCCCGGCCCGCGAATTCCGCGCACACGGCGCAGCCGGGCGCATTGGGCTGATCACCCCGCTCAGTGAGCATTTTTGCCAGACCTGCAACCGGCTGCGCATCACTGCTGACGGCCGCTTTCGCCCCTGCCTGCTCCACGCTGAAGAGATTGATTTTCTGACCGCACTGCGCAGCGGCCAACCGCTCCTCGAATACCTGCGCCGGGCCGTCGCCGCCAAACCCATTGGTCACGAACTGGCTCGCCGTTCCGCGCCCGAGGGCCGCTGCATGCGCCAGATCGGGGGCTGAGGCGCTATCCGGTCCCAAACTGGCGGTCGCCGGCGTCTCCCAAGCCGGGGACGATATATCCCTTTTCGTTCAGGTGATCGTCAACGCAGGCCAGATGGATGTCAATTTCAGGATGATGGGCCTGCATATTGGCAATCCCTTCGGGCGCGCCGATCAGTCCCACGAACTTGATTTTCTTAACTCCCCAGCGTTTCAACACGTCCGCCGTCGCCGTGGCCGACCCACCTGTTGCCAGCATGGGGTCAAGAATCAGGCATACGGAGACGGTCGGCTCAACCGGCAGTTTGTTATAATACTCAACCGGCTTCAGCGTGCGCTCGTCGCGGTACAGGCCAATATGCCAGACCTCCGAAGAGGGCATTAATTCCCAAATCCCCTCCACCATGCCCAGCCCGGCCCGCAGAATCGGAACCAGGCCAATTTTTTCTTCCAGTTCTTCGCAGTGGGCAATCGTCAGAGGGGTCTGAACATCCACCGGGCGCGTAACCAGATCGGCAGTGGCTTCATAGGCCAGCAGCGCGGTGATTTCCTTCACCAGTTGACGGAATTTCTTGGGTTCTGTACGCACATCGCGCAAAATGCTTAGTTTGTGGCGTACCAGGGGGTGGGTGGAAACATACACGTTGGACATACAAATCGTTCTCCGGGAAAGTGTCGAGGGGTAGCGCTTGGATTCTGGCACAGCGGCAGTTGAGGGCCTTCAACTGCCGCTGCGTCAGAATCCAAAAGAACCCGGCGTATTATAACGTAAGTCAATGGGTTATCGGGTATAATTTTTGCCATGAGTGAACTCGAGAAACGCCTGGTGACCCCCGAAACCCGCCCGGATGAAAACGCCGACCCGGCTCTGCGCCCGCAAAAACTGGCGGATTTTATCGGCCAGGATCAACTGAAAGAAAACCTGGAAATCTTAATCTCCGCCGCCAAACACCGCAAAGAGCCGCTGGAACACGTGCTGTTTTACGGCCCGCCGGGGCTGGGCAAGACCACTCTGGCGCACGTCTTAGCCAACGAAATGGGCGTGAATATCAAAATTACGGCGGGGCCGGCGGTCGAGCGTCCCGGCGACCTGGCCGCGATCCTCACCAACCTGCGCGCCGGCGATATTCTCTTCATTGATGAAATTCACCGCTTGGGCCGGGTGGTCGAAGAAGTCTTATACCCGGCCATGGAAGACTTCGCCCTCGATATCATCATCGGCAAAGGCCCGGCGGCGCGCAACATCCGCCTGAAACTACCGCGTTTCACCGTCATCGGCGCTACTACCCGCCTGGCGCTCATCTCTGCTCCCCTGCGCGCCCGCTTTGGGGCCGTTTACCGCATGGATTACTACGATGAAAAAGCCATGAAGCAAATCCTGTCGCGGGCGGCGGCCAAGCTGAAGGTGCAGGTAGACGATGAGGGGTTGGGCGAAGTGGCCCGCCGCGCGCGCGGCACGCCCCGCGTGGCCCTGCGCCTGCTGCGCCGCGTGCGCGATTTTGCCCAGGTGCGCGCCAACAGCGGCATCAACCGCGAGGTAGCGGCTGAAGCCCTCAACCTGCTCAATGTAGACCCCCTCGGCCTCGATGAAGTTGACCGCCGCGTGCTGCTCACCATTATCGAAAAGTACAACGGCGGCCCTGTGGGCCTGAATACCATCGGCGCTTCCATCGGTGAAGAACCCGATACCATCATGGACGTGGTCGAACCCTACCTGCTCCAGCTTGGTTTCCTCGACCGCACTCCCCAGGGCCGGGTAGCAACGCGCCTGGCTTACGAACACCTCGGCCTCCGCTTTGTTGATCCCGGCATCCAGCCCGGTTTGTTTTAATGTGAAGACCGACGACTTCGATTACCCCCTGCCCCCCGAGCGCATCGCGCAAACCCCGGTGGAGCCGCGCCACGCTGCTCGCCTGTTAGTGTTAGACCGCGCCGCGGACCGCCTGGAACATACGATCTTTTGGAATATCGCCCGCTATCTGCGCCCCGGCGACCTGCTGGTCATTAACCAAACGCGCGTCATCCCCGCGCGAGTCTTTGCCCGCAAAGAAACCGGCGGGCGGGTAGAACTACTGCTGCTGCGCCGCGAAGACGAGCGCACCTGGGAAGCCCTGGTTGGCGGCAAGGGCATGCTTCCGGGCCGCCGCTTTACCATCGAGGGCGGCCCGGAAGGGCGCATCCTCGCCGACCTGGGCGGGGCGCGCCGCCGCGTGCAGTTCGCCGAACCGGTTGAGCCGTATCTTCCCCGCGTTGGCCAAATGCCCCTGCCGCCCTACATCCACACGCCCCTCGCCAACCCCGAACGCTACCAGACGGTCTATTCCGTTCAACCGGGTTCAGCCGCCGCCCCAACCGCCGGACTGCACTTTACCCACGAACTCATGGAACGCCTGCGCTCCCTGGGCATTGGCTTTGCCGGGGTGACGCTCCACGTTGGGCTGGACACCTTCGCTCCCGTAACTGAAGAGGACCCCCAAACCCACACCATCCACACCGAATGGTGCGAACTGCCCCCCCAGACCGCCGCGGAAATCAACGCCGCCCGGGCGCGCGGCGGGCGCATCGTGGCCGTTGGCACGACCAGCGTGCGCACCCTCGAAACCGCCGCCCGCCAGGCCGCACCGGGGCAGGTCGTGGCCCCCTTCTCCGGCCCAACCGATCTTTACATCCTGCCGGGTTACTGCTTCCGCGCGGTAGACGCGCTCATCACCAACTTCCACCTGCCTCGCTCCACTCTGCTCATGCTTGTCTCAGCCTTTGCGGGGCGCGAGCGCATCCTCTCCGCTTACCAGGCCGCCATCGAAGCGGGATACCGCTTTTTCTCATTTGGCGATGCGATGCTAATCCTGTAGCGCCAAATCACGCCTTCTTCCACCCATTCCAGTGAATGCGCTCCGGGCGGTAGCGGTCAACGGTGGGTAGAGGTTCGGCGGGATGACCGACCGGCGTCAGACAAAGCGGCACAACGTAAGAGGGCAGGCCCAGGAAGGCCCCAATTTCCTTCACTCGCTTTTCAACCGGGTGAATCCCCACCCACACGGCCCCCAATCCCAGCGCGTGGGCGGCTAGTAACAGGTTTTGTGTGGCCGCCGAGCAGTCAATGACCCAGTTGCCGGCGCAGGTTTCGAGCGTTAAATCCCCGCATACTACAATAGCGACGGGCGCCTGCTTAAGCATTTTGGCATACGGGTGCATCTCGGCAATGGCGTCTAACTGCTGCCGGTTGGTGAGGACAATAAAGTGCCAGGGCTGCTGGTTGCAGGCCGATGGCGCATACATGGCGGCGCGCAGGAGTGTTTCAATCTGCTCGTCGCTGACTGGCTCTGAGGTGAACTGGCGCACACTGCGCCGGGTAAAAATGGCTTCGAGCGTATCCATAGGTTTCTCCATGCGTAGACTTAAAAGCAATTTTAACTGATTCTCAGCCCAATCCTTGCCCAGAAGCGCAAGAAAGAACATGAATTGGGCCAAGATCAACGAACTTCTCAAAACCCTCCCCATTCATTGATAAATGTGTTGTATTTTGGGAATAATCATCTAAAATTATTGTATCCATTTCCGTTTCGAGAAAACGGTTTGCTCTTTTTTTAGAGAAACGGAAGAAGCAGCCTGCATCTCTTGGCCGTCCATTGATTCTTTAAACAGAGGGAGATCCATCATGCAGTTCCGGAAAATGTTGTTCGTCGTTCTGGTTCTCGTACTCGCGCTGACCACCAGCGCGCCGGTCACCGCCGCCCCCAACCCGGCCCCGCTATACACCTCCAATGCGGAGGGCGTCATCCGTGACCGTTACATCATCGTGTTTCAAAGCAGCGCCTCAGACGCCGATGTGAACGATGCCGCCGACCGGGTGCGGGGCAACAGCGAGGTTCACTATCGCTACGCCGCCGCTATTAAAGGTTTCGCCGCCACCCTGCCCGCCCCCGCCGTAGAGGGCCTGCGCCGCAACCCCAAAGTGGCTTACATCGAGCAAGATGCCACTGTCACCATTGATACCACCCAAAGCCCCGCCACCTGGGGACTGGACCGCATTGACCAGCGCAACCTGCCGCTCAACAACGCCTTCACTTATACCTCCACCGGCTCAGGGGTGACGGCCTATATCATTGACACCGGCATTCAAATCTCTCACCAGGAGTTTGGCGGGCGCGCCTCAATCGGTACAGATACCGTCAACGACGGGCGAAACGGCGCGGACTGCAACGGCCACGGCACGCACGTGGCCGGAACGGTAGGCGGCTCCACCTACGGGGTTGCCAAATCAGTTGCGCTGGTGGCTGTGCGTGTGCTCAACTGCCAGGGGTCGGGAACCTGGTCTGGCGTGATCGCCGGCATTGATTGGGTAGCCGCCCACCACGCGGCCAATTCCGTCGCCAACATGAGCCTGGGCGGCAACCGCTCGACAGCCGTCAATGACGCTGTGAACAATGCCATTAACAGCGGCGTGGTCTTTGGCGTGGCCGCCGGCAATGAGCGCACCGATGCCTGCCGCAAGTCGCCCGCCAGCACCCCCGCTGCGATCACCGTCGGCGCCACTACCAGCAGCGACGCGCGCGCCAGCTATTCGAACTACGGCTCTTGCCTGGACCTCTTCGCCCCTGGTTCCTCCATCACCTCCGCCTGGATTGGCAGCAACACCGCCACCAACACCATTAGCGGAACCTCTATGGCGACCCCGCATGTAGTTGGCGTCGCCGCCCTGTACCGCGCCGCCAACCCATCGGCCACGCCCGCCCAGGTGCGCAACGCGATTGTGGCAAACGCCACTTCTGGCATGGTGAGCAACCCCGGCCGCAATTCACCCAACCTGCTGCTGTTCACCAACTACTAACCCACAAACTTCACCTACAGGCCCAGAGATAGGTCATTTACTGAGTTGCGTATAAATCGCGGAGTTGCGTCCCGCGATTTACACGCAATTTAGGATCCTGCCCAGAGATCACCTCTCTGGGCCTGTTTCTCTTTCTCATCGGTGGTTTCCCCATCCGGGTTTCTGTTCTTTAATTCAAGTCTATAATAACCTCACCTGTTCAATTCACCTCTGACATCGAAAGGCACTTCGTCATGCCCGTACCGCAAAAGAATCACGACCTGCGCCTGCCCGACTGGGGGCCCTACACCAAGCGTTACACCGGCATCTCTCACATTCCCGCCGTCCGGCGCGGTCTGCGCTTTGATCTGGGCATTCTCCCCGGCCTCTACCGCCGCCAGGTATTGGTCCCCAATGCCAAATGGGAGTCGGCTCACCACGCCTGGGAAGCCGCCGCCGATCTGAGTTATTTCGCCTACCGCTACGAACTGGAATGGAAAGACCGCGCCTACTGCGACGTTTCCTTTTCCACCCTCGCGCCCAACCGCCGCCTGGTACGCTGCGAGTTTATCAACCAGACCAGCGCGCATCAGAACTTCATGCTCCACTACGCCGCCTATCTCAACTTTCCACCCGTGCGCACCTACAGCGACGAGGCCATCCGCCCCCTGGAAGTAACCCTGCCGGAAGGCGGTCTGTGGATTGACGCCCTGGATTATGAAGAGTTAACCTTCGCCACCCCTCGCCATACCGATACCCTGGTTTACGACGGAATGCTGCGCGCCGAAATCCGCGCCCACGACCTGGTCAACGGCAGCGGCATCGGCATGGGCTTCGGCTACGAGGCCGGCGACCGCGTCACTTTCCGCTTCAGATTGTTCCATCCCATGCCCAACGCGCTCTTACTGCTGCGCTGCCGGGCCGCCGTGGGCGTTCCCTTCCTCCTCGCAGGCGCAGCTTCCTGCGAGGTGACATTGGGCGGCGGCCCCGATTTCCGCCTCACCCCCGTCCCCTTGGGCGACCTGCCCGCCGGAGAGCTTAGCCTCACCCTCACGTCCCTCGGCGGCGCAGGCATCGAGCTAGACGGCTTCGCCCTGCTCCCCGACCAGCGCCCCCTCGAAACTGTTGCCTTTACCCCCCTCCGGTGGCAGCACTGCCCAGAGATCACCCCCGGCCCGCGCCCTGCCAGCCTGATCCTCAAGTACGCTGACGTAGACACGTATTACGGCCTGGCCTGGAACGCCCCCGACTACCGCATCCGTGAAATCTACAACGACGAGTTAGACCGTTTCCTGCGTCACATGGTGCATGAACACGTCCAGACCATCCTGCGCGGGCCGGGTGAGGGCCACTTTACCAACGTCTTCATCCGTCCCATCCCGGTCGCCCCGTACAGCGCTGAGGTCATCTACGGGCTGGTGTGCTCCGGCAGCCGCGCTGAAGTCGAAGCTGCCCTGACCGAATTCCCCACCGACCCCGCGCCCCTCCAGGACGCCTATGAAGAAAACCGCGCCCGCGCCGTCCGCTTCAACCCCACCCCTGCCGGCGAGCCGCTGCGGTTCAGCCAGGAGCGCATGGCCGCCACCACCCTGCTCAACGTGGTGTATCCGGTCTATACCCGCCGCACGTTCATCCGCCACAGTACCCCCGGCAAATGGTGGGACTGTCTCTACACCTGGGATTCTGGCTTTATCGGCCTCGGCCTGCTGGAAATTGACGTACAGCGCGCCATCGATTCGCTCAACGCTTATGTCACCGACCCCGGCGACCCCCAGGCCGCCTTTCTGCATCACGGCAGTTTCGTCCCGGTGCAGATGTACCTCTTTCAAGAACTGTGGAACCGCACCCAAGACCGCGCCCTGCTCGAATACTTCTACCCGCGCCTGCGCCAGTATTACCTCTTTCTGGCGGGCCGGTTGGGCAGCTCCACCACCCGCTCGCTCCGGTCGAACCTGCTCAAGACCTGGAATTACTTCTACAATTCCGGCGGCTGGGACGACTACCCCCCGCAGTGGCACGTCCGCGAGCAGGGGTTAGAACGATGGGTATCGCCGGTCATCACGACCAGCCAGGCCATCCGCAGTGCCCGCATCCTGCGCGCCGCCGCCCTGGCTCTGGGCGCTTCTGCCGACCTGCCGCTCTACGATGAAGAGATTGAAACCTTCCGCGCCGCCCTCCAAACCCACGCCTGGGATGAAGAGGCCGGCTACTTTAGCTACGTCATCCACGACGATGAGGGCCGCCCCCTCCGCCCGCTGTATTACGACCCAGACGGCCCCCACCGCGCCAATTTCAACATGGGCATGGATGGCGCCAGCCCGCTCTATACCGGAATCTGCACGCCCCAGCAGCAAGAACGCCTGCTCGACCGCCTCTTCTCACCACAGCGCATGTGGACCCGCATCGGCCTGTCTACCGTAGACCAGTCCGCGCCCTATTACCGGCGCGACGGCTACTGGAACGGCGCAGTCTGGATGCCCCACCAATGGTTTTTCTGGAAAGCGATGCTCGACCTGGGCCGCGGCGACCGCGCCCATCAGATCGCCCAAACCGCGCTTGACCTGTGGAAGAACGAGGTCGAGGAATCCTATTACTGCTTCGAGCATTTCATTGTCGAATCAGGGCGAGGGGCCGGATGGCATCAGTTTAGCGGCCTCTCGACCCCGGTGCTGGCATGGTTTGGCGCTTATCACCGCCCTGGACGGCTGACGGTGGGCATGGATGGCTGGGTCGAGCAGTGCGCTTTTAGCGATCACAACCGCGCGCTTCATGCTCAGATTGTTTTCAGCGGCCCTGCCGGGGAATCTGCGCACTTAATCGCCACTCTTCAGCCCGGCCCAGATTACGCCGCCCACTGGAACGGTCAGGTCATCCCATGCCAGGAACTGTACCCCGGCGTTTTCCAGGTGGAAGTGCCTGCCTATGGCCGCGGCGAACTGGTGATCCATGCCAGGGAACAGCCTGCGCCCCGCTAGAATCGCTCCAGTACCGAGCAAGCTCCCTGCGTCGGAGCTTGCTCTCAACGGCCAGGTTAGCTAAGTTGCCAAAATGCAAACTGGGAACCGTACTTAGATAAACGCCGGCCATCAACGCAGATTTTCAGGGGGTTCTGGTTGATGGCCGGCCAGCAAATTGGTTGAACGATGCGGCATCTGCCCGGTGCGTGGGCTTACTGCTCAATCCCTCCCTCTCTACCCAATCAAAGCACCACCGCATTCCAGGAACAGTATAACAACTTGCATGAGATTTTCCTGGAAAGTTGATTGGATATTTATGAACAGGCCGCAAAAATTGATCTTTCTTTTATACCCACGCCGCTTACTGATACTTTGGCAGCCAGTCGCCATGCGCTGCAATTAGCTCATCCACCATCTGCCAGATTTGTTCCAGGTCCAGTTCTGCGCCGGTGTGCGGATCGAGCATGGCCGCGTGGTAGATGTGTTCGCGTTTGCCCGTCAAGGCCGCCTCCACCGTCAGGCTCTGCACGTTGATGTTCGTCTGCATTAGGGCGGCCAGGTGCGGCGGCAGCATCCCAACCTTGGTTGGTTGGATGCCGTTTTTATCCACCAGGCACGGCACTTCCACAATACAGCCCTGCGGCAGGTTATCAATGAGCCCATTGTTCGGCACGTTGCCGTACACCACCCGGGGGATGCCCGTCTCCAGGCTGTGGATGATGTAAGACCCATACTCGTGTGACTGGCTGATCTCATCAAAATTGGTGGCCTGGTAGGTTTGCCAGCGCACATCCCACTCACTGCCGCCCGCCGCCCGCACTTTGCGCGCTACGGCTTCTACGTCCACCGGGCGGTCGGGGTTTTCAATCGTATCTTTGGTCACTTCCCACCCCGCAATCTGCACCTCACAGCGGCGGATATACTCGTCCAGTGGGATATTGAACTTTTCGATCAAGTCTGGGCGGTCGCGCTTGATAAACCAGGGCGTATACTCGGCGAAGTGCTCGCTCGACTCGGTTACAAAATAGCCCAGGCGCTTGAACATCTCGTAGCGCACCCGGTTCCAGGCCGGCACGCGCCCTTCCTCAATCACCCGGCGCACCAGGGGGTACAGGTCTTCAACCCCCTGCGGCGTTTTGCGCTCAAAGCGCAGGTAAAAAGCCATGTGGTTGATCCCCGCGCAGAGATAGTTGATCTCTTCAATCGGCACGCCGATGTTGCGGGCCAGTTCTTCCGCCGTTCCCTGCACGCTGTGACACAACCCCACCGTCTTAATCTTGCTCCCCCGGCTGATGCCCCAACAGTTCATTGCCATCGGATTCACATAGTTCAAGAAAGTCACATCGGGGCAAAGCTCTTCCATGTCGCGGCACACATCCAACAGCACCGGAATGGTGCGCAGGCCGCGCATAATCCCGCCAATCCCCAGCGTATCGGCGATGGTCTGGCGCAGCCCATACTTCTTGGGGATTTCAAAGTCAATCACCGTCCCCGGCTTATACCCGCCGATCTGGAACATGCAGATGGCATAATCGGCCCCGTCCAGGGCAGCGCGCCGGTCGAGCGTGGATTCAATCGTGGGGCAGGCCCCCAACTGTTTGGCAATGCGTTGAGCCACCTTTTCCGTGGTTGCCAGCCGCACCGGGTCAATGTCATGCAGGCTGATGGTCGCATCCGCCAGTTCGGGGAAACTTAAAATATCGCCAAGCAGGTTGCGGGCAAACACTGTGCTTCCTGCGCCAATAAAGGTAATCTTAGGCATTGTATCTCTCCAGTTTATTCAGGAATTGATCGCGTTCCCTTTTCTCCTGTAGATGAAAAGGCTGGCTTCTTCATCTACAAAAAAGACATTGTCAGGAATTCGGTTAAGTTTAATCGAAAACAGCTTTTGCAAGCCCCAATCCGCCTGATTTTAATGTTAAACTATAAAATCAAACACTCAACTGCCCAGAGATGCCGATCACGCCCCCTGGCAGTTCTTAACGGTTAAGGAGCAAGAAAAGTGGTCAGGATCGACACAATCAAGGAAATTCGACCCCAGCTTTCGGGTGAGTTTGAGCCGGGCAAATTCGTTGCCCGTACGGAAGCCATCGCCGAGGCGTATCGTTGGGGGCAAGAGCTGCACGCCGGGCAAACCCGCCTGAGCGGCGAGCCGTACTTCGATACGCACTGTGCCTGGGTTGGCGCTTTCCTCGACAACCTGGTTGGTAACGAGGCCTGGACCATTGCCGGGCTGCTGCACGACGCTGTGGAAGATTCCGGTGAAAGCCTCGACCGCATCCGCAAGAAATTCCCCGGCCCCCTGGGCGAAGAAATCGCCTATATTGTGGATGGCGTTACCAAGCTCAGCAATCCGCGCGATGGCCGCTCGCGCGAGATCGAAACCCTCCGCAAGATTGCCATGTTCCGCGACCCGGCTGTCTTTCTGGTCAAGCTGGCCGACAAAAGCCACAACCTGATGACCCTCCAATACATGAAAGAGCCAAAGCGCACCCAAAAGGCCGTCGAGGCCATCCGCGCATATGGCAAGCTGGCCGGGATTATGAACTGCTACAAATGGCGGCGCTGGCTCGAAGACATGGCCTTTCCTTTTGCCGAGCCAGATACCTACGCCTTCGTCAAGACCCGCATTGACCAGGACCCTCGCCTTCAGCCCAGTTTTATCAACCCTATGATGCAGCAGTTGGGCCGCATCATGGAGCGGGCCGGCATGGATGGGCGTATCTCCATGATCGTCAACGGCTATTGGCGCGCCTGGCAAAAACTGCGCCAGTTGGCCCGCTCGCGGCGCTCTTCGCTGAACTCTTTCGCCGCCATCAGCGACATTGTCAGCTTCCGCATGATCCTCGACTCGAATGACGAAAAGCTCTGTTACCAACTGCTCTCTGAGGTCAACCGCTATTTTGGCCCCTACCTGGAAGGCAGCCAGTTCAACGATTACATTGCCAACCCCCAAAACCGCTACCGCGCCCTTCACACCGCCATCTGGCTGCCGCGCATCGGCATGATCGAAATTGCCATCGCTACCGCGGAGATGGAAGGCGAGAACACCTGGGGCGTCGTTTATGCCATTCAGCACGGTAAAGACATTTCCAGCTACCGCCCCATCGAAATTCTCACCCCTTCGGGCAGTGCGCGCTTCTTACCCGAAGGCTCCAGCGTTCTCGACGCCGTAGCTTCTATTCAGCAGGAATTTTTGCTCGACAAAATGAGCGAGGTTCACGTCAACGGCGTGCCGGCATGCCTGTCAGACCCGGTGCATCCGGGCGACGTGGTTGAAGTGGTCACCTATGGGCCGCGCATGAGCCCCTCTGAAGACTGGTTGAACTTTGCCAATTCTTCTACTGCCCGCCTGCTCCAATCCGCCATTGCTACCGATGCCCTGCGCCGCTCGGCTGAAGAAGGCCGCCGCCTAGTGCGCTCGGTGCTGGCTCCGCTGGGCATTCTGGCGCTCGAAGACGTGCGCGCCCTCGAACCCGACCGCTGGGATAACCTCCTGGAACGCCTGGCCTGCGCCAGCCTTGAAGACCTCTATTCCGCCGTTGGCGGCGGAGCTGTTCGCCTGGAAGATTTAGAATCCGCCCTGCGCCAGGTAGGCATTACCCGCGAAGAACTGCAATGGTCCACCGTCCACATCGCCGGTGACGCCCGCGCCCACCGCCCCGGCATTTTAGCGCGCCTGGCCGGCATCGTCTCAGCCTATGGCGGCAACATTTTGCGCTCCGAAAATAACACCCTGCCCGAAGGCGGCTTCGACCTGCGCCTGGTTGTTCAAAATATCGAACCCAGCCAGCTTCACCTCTTAGAACAGGCTTATCTAGACAGCGGCATCGAATTTAAGATCATGGAACTGGTCTAGCGCGCTCTCCTCACCGGCCTCCTCCCTATGAAAATCGGCATCCTCTCCGACACCCATAACAATGTCGAAAACCTTGAGCAGGCCCTCAACCGGCTGCGCCAGGAAGATATTCACATCCTTTTCCACTGCGGAGACTTCACCGACCCCGACCTGACGCGCCTGTTATACGGTTTTCGCGTCGTAGCCGTCTTTGGCAACGGCGATTACGCCTCCGGCCAGATTCGCCAAAACCTGCTGGCACTCGATCCTCACAACTGGGCCGGTTTGGTCTACACCGGCGAACTGGGCGGGGCGCGTCTGGCCGCTACCCACGGCCACCTGTTGGGAAAAACCCAAGAACTGCTGCGCTCCGGTCAGTATGACTACGTTTTTACCGGCCATTCACACCTGCATATGGATCAAACTTTCGGCGGCGTCCGCCTCATCAACCCCGGAGCTTTAGGCGGCAAGAAGAGCGAACCCCGCCAGTTCTGCATTCTCGACCTGGCAACCGGCCAGACGCGCTTCATTCTCCTCTAAGCCTGCTCTTACTTTCCAATCATCACGATTTCCCCCATCGAGGATGCCAGATACAGGCGTCCATCGGCCAGCGCGCCGCCCACTACGAAGCCCTTCAGGGCGTTTATCTTCTACCTGCGCTTGCCCTGGTCAGTTGACCAGCCTATTTTTCCCCCACCTAGCCACCGACGAATTTAGCCAACCGGAGGGTGTACGTCTGGCGCATCAGGATTATGCTTATCCCTAAGCAAACCGTTTCTCCCCCTCTGTTATGGGGCGGCAGTTACCCACCTGCCGCCCCTTCAGGGAGAGACCACTTCAGCAAGCTGTAACCCCCTGGGATCGCCGATCCCCACTCCACAATAAAAACCGCCTGCGCGGTCTGACTCATTTCACCTTTTGGGAGGTGATTCGATTTCATTTTAACCTTCCCCTTACCCCGATTCGCCCGCTTGAACCTTTCATCACCGGTCGGGCTGCTCTGCGCCGACCTTCGCATGTTCAGATACACGATTAACCATTTTTTGTCGATTGGAGAAGAAGCTATGCACAGCACAGGCAAGTGGATGAAAATCATCATCCTGTTGGTGATTGTGGCCCAACTGCTGGCGGCCTGCGCCCCCCGCACCCCAGAGCCGCAGTCTACCCCCGCAGTCCCCGACACAGATCCCACGGCAACCATCCCCGCCGGAGAGGAACAGCCGGCCCAACCCACCGCCGCACAGGAAACCCCCACCGAAGCAGCGGCAGAGACTCCTGAGCAGTCGACCGGAGAAGCGGTCAACCGCAAAGGTGGTTGGCTGGACACCATTACGGTTGTCGAAGAAGCCACCAGCGAGGCCGCCGTCAGCCGCATCCAGGCCGGTGAAATTGATCTCCACACCCAGGCCATGGCCGACCCCGAACTCCTTGAGCAGATCAAAAATGATCCCAATCTGAAGGTGTTCTCCTCTGCTGGCACCAACGATGACATTACCTTCAACCCTGCTGGCCCTATCTTTGAGGGGACCGGCAAGCTCAACCCGTTCTCCGTCGCCAAGATCCGCGAGGCGATGAACTGGCTAATCGACCGCAACTATATCGGCCAAGAGATCATGGGCGGGCTGGGTCAGCCCAAGATTCTGCCACTCACCGCCGGGTTCCCTGAATACGTGCGCTACATTGAAAAATCCCGCGAACTCGAAGCCAAATATGCCTATAACCCCGACAAGGCCCGCGAAGTCGTCACCGCCGAAATGGAGGCCCTGGGCGCTGCCCTGGTGGATGGCAAGTGGCAGTACAACGGCGAGCCGGTGGAGTTGATCGGCATCATCCGCACCGAAGACGAGCGCCGTGAAATCGGCGATTACTTTGCCAACCAGCTCGAAACGATCGGCTTTACCGTCCGCCGCGACTACAAGAAAAGCTCAGAAGCCTCGCCCATCTGGTACCAGGGCAACCCCGCCGATGGCCTGTTCCACTTCTATACCGGCGGCTGGATCAACAACTGGGTCGCGCGTGACGAAGCCAGCAGCTTCGACGACTACTACAACCCGCGCAGTCCTTACGGTTCGCCTTTGTGGCTGGCCTACAAACCCACCCCGGAATTTGACGAAATCTCTAACCGCCTTAAGCGCAGCGACTTCAAAGACATGGAAGAGCGCAAGCAGCTCTTCGAACGCGCCATGGAACTGGCTCTGGAAGATTCCTCGCGCATCTTCGTGGTGGATGAGCTGAGCTACTCGCCTATGCGCTCCGATATCCTGGTCGCCGGCGACCTGGCCGCCAGCATTCAGGGCGGCATGTTGTGGCCGTTCACCCTGCGCCGCGAAGGCGAAGTCGGCGGCGAATTAACCATGTCGAACTCTCAAATCTTGGTAGAGCCCTGGAACCCCATCGGCGGCAGTAATTTCGTGACCGACGCCATGGTCCAGCGCGCCACCGGCGACCGCGCCGCCGTGATGGACCCCTTCACCGGCCTTTCCAGGCCTCAGCGCATGGAACGCGGCGAGGTCTTCGTCACCGAAGGCTTCCCTATGATTAAAACCCTCGATTGGGTGGATCTGCACTTCGTCCCCGAAGTCACCGTCCCCGGCGATGCCTGGGTAGATTGGGACGCCAAAGAACAGCGTTGGATCACCGCTGACGAGAAATTCCCCGATGGTCTGAAAGCGCGCGCCAAACTGGTCGCCTATTACCCCGAAAGCATCTATGATATTCAATGGCACGATGGCAGCCGGTTCTCTCTGGCCGATATTCTCTTTGGCTGGGTGATGGGCTTTGACCCCGCCAAACCCGACAGCCCCATCTTCGACCCCTCCGTCCAGGAACTCTTCGAAGCCAACCTGGAAGCATTCAAGGGCTACCGCGTCGTCTCCGAACATCCCCTGGTGCTTGAAAAGTACACCGACATCGTCTGGATGGACGCCGAAGAGAACTTCTTCCAGTGGTCCGAGTTCTGGACGGAATACACCTTTGGCAACGGCGCCTGGCACAACATTTCCCTGGGCGTTCTGGCCGAAACCAACAACGAACTGGCCTTTACCTCCGGCAAGGCCGATGAAAACGGCGTCGAATGGATGAGCTTCGTCAGCGGACCCAGCCTCGACATTCTCAAGAAGCACCTCGACCAGGCCGCCGCCGACAATTACATCCCCTACGCGCCCTTCCTGGGCAAATACATCACCGCCGACGAGGCCAAGGCCCGCTGGAGCAACCTGCAAACGTGGTATCAGGATCACGGCCATTTTTGGATCGGCACCGGCCCTTACTACCTCGATAAAGTCTTCCCGGTCGAGAACATCCTGACCCTCAAGCACAACCCCAACTATATCGACCCCGCCGACAAGTGGTCCATCTTCTCCGAGCCCAAGTTCCCCGAAGTTGAGATTGACGGCCCGGGCCGCGTGACCATCGGGCAGGAAGCCAGCTTCGACGTCTACGTGGACTTCAAGGATGAGCCTTATCCGCAGGACGAAATTGACCTGGTGAAGGTCCTGGTGTACGACTCGGAAGGCCAGTTGGTACTGTCCGATGAGGCCGAGGCGGTGGAAGATGGATTATGGCGCGTGACCCTCACCGCCGAAGAAACCGCCAAACTGACGGAAGGATCGAACCGGCTTGAAGTAGCCGCCGCCTCCAGGCTGGTGAGCTTCCCATCCTTCGCCGAGCTGGAGTTCGTGACCGTTCCGTAATCACGCCGCGCCGCGAAAACGACGCAGCGCCCAACCGGTGTGGATGACCCGCGCTCCCTTGCGGGTCATCCACACGCCCATCATTCCAGTGATAGGGATGCAGCCCATGACCGATACCTCTGCCCCGCTTCCATCCGATTCCATGCCGTCCGCGCCAGCCTCAGCCGGCAGCGCCCCGGCGGCTAAGGCCCCCAGCGCGTTGGCGCGGCTGGCCCGCTATACCCTCACCAAAATGATTACCCTGATGCTCACCGTCATCATCGGGGTATACCTCACCATCCTGATCGCCAACATGGGCGGTTTTGTAGACCGCATCTTTGAGGGCCAGATCCGCGAAAAGATCACCCTGGCGGCGGCCGCCAGCCGCAAAATGCAGGAAATGCCGGTCGCCGAGCGCAATAAACTCATCGAAGTGCAGATCCAGCAAGAACGCCAGCGTCTGGGCATGGACCGGCCTTTCGTCGTGCGCAGCCTGACCTTCCTCACGGACGCGCTCACCCTCAACCTGGGGCGAGCGCAGCACATGTCCTCCGACAGCGGTTCCAAACAGGTGCGCTCCATTATTCTTGAGCGTCTGCCCTCCACGCTGGTGCTGTTTGCCACCGCCAATCTGCTCGATTTTTTCGCCGCCGTCTTTTTTGCGCTGATGCTTTCCAGAAAATACGGCAGCCTGATTGACAAAGCCATTGTGGCGCTCTCGCCCATGTCTTCGGCTCCCGGCTGGTTCTATGGCATTTTCCTCATCCTGATTTTCGCTTCACAGCTTAAAATCCTCCCCTTTGGCGGCATGGTTGACGCCCCACCCCCCGAAGATACCCTCGAATATGCCCTCAGTCTCTTGCGTCACATGATCCTGCCCACCCTGGCGCTCACTACCAGCACGATCTTTGGCTCGATTTATGCCTGGCGCACGTTTTTCCTGATTTATTCCAGTGAAGACTACGTGGAAATGGCGAAGGCCAAAGGACTCTCGCCGCGCGACATCGAGCAGCGCTATATCCTCCGCCCTACTCTGCCCAACATCATCACCAACTTCGCCCTCACCCTCATTTCGGCCTGGCAGGGCGCCATCATCCTTGAAACGGTCTTTAACTGGCCCGGCCTGGGCAGGCTGTTTTTCCAGGCCATCGGCCTGTACGACACCCCTGTCATCGTCGGCATCACCGTGATCTTCGCCTACCTCCTGGCGATCACGGTGTTCCTGCTCGATTTCGTTTACGCCCTGGTAGACCCCCGTGTCAAAATCGGAGAAGGGAGCCGGCCCGCATGAAAACCCTCCGCGATCTTTCCCGTTATCCTTCCGCCATCGCCGGCCTGGTGATCGTCGCCGCCCTGGTGGCGCTGGCGATCTATACCGTCATCGCTATTCCCTACGACGAGGCCATCCGCCTGTGGCGCGGCGGCGAAAATATTTGGGCCGAAAACCCCAAAAATGCTCAGCCGGTCTGGGTCAACTGGTTTTCCGCCGTGAAACGCCCTGAAACGATGGTCTTTAACAGCCTCGATGCGACCGAATCCGGCCCGATTACCAAAAAGCGCGAGGCAATTTCGGCCAAAACCACTGACATCATCATTTCATTCCCCTTCGATTACGCCTACGACACCTTCCCGCAGGACCTGACCATTTTCTTCACCTCTACCTTCGAGAAGAAACAGCCCTATGTCAACGTCACCTGGATCACGCCGGATGGTCAGGAAATCGGCCTGGGTGAATTCTCCATTGACCGCACCTATTCCTTCCGCATCCCGCAGGAAAACAAGCTGAAGCGCAAGTTCAAGGATGTGCCGGTCGAGCAGGCCCTGTTCACCAATGCACCCGTCAAAGATACGCACCCGCTCCAGGGTCGCTACGAACTGCGCGTGCAGGCCCTGGTCTTCGAAGAAAATGCCGATGTGGATGCCAAATTCGTCCTCTATGGGCAGGTTCACGGGTTGGCCGGCACCGATCACCGCCGCCGCGACCTGAGCATCTCGCTCCTGTGGGGAACGCCCATTGCCCTGGCCTTTGGCCTGCTGGCGGCCCTCGGAACCACCGTGCTGACCATGATTATCGCGGCGGTTGGCGTCTGGTACGGCGGTTGGATTGATGAGCTGATCCAGCGGTTTACCGAAATTAACATGGTACTGCCCTTCCTGCCCATTCTCATCATGGTAGGCACGCTCTACAACCGCAGTATCTGGCTCATGCTGGGGGTCAGCATTCTGCTGTCAATCTTCAGCGGTTCCATCAAGGGCTACCGCTCGATCTTCTTGCAGATCAAAGAATCTCCTTATATCGAAGCCGCCCGGGCTTACGGGGCGGGCAACCTGCGCGTGGTGTTCGTTTACCTTATCCCCCGCATCATTCCGGTCCTCATCCCGGCTTTGGTCAGCATCATCCCATCCTTTGTATTCCTCGAAGCCTCGCTGGCCGTCCTGGGCCTCGGAGACCCGGTGCTGCCCACCTGGGGCAAGATGATTAACGATGCCAACGATAACGGCGCGCTCTTCCAGGGCCTATATTACTGGGTGATCGAGCCTTCGGCTCTTCTCATGCTCACCGGCCTGGCCTTTGCCATGCTCGGCTTCTCCCTCGACCGCATCTTCAACCCCCGACTGCGAGGTCTGTGATGATCCCTACCAATGGAAATCAACCCACCCTGCTTAAAACGGAGAACCTCACCCTCCACTTTCGCACCGGCCGGGGCGTGGTGCGCGCTGTAGACGGCGTAGACCTGGAACTGCACGCCAACGAAGCCATGGTGGTGTTGGGTGAATCGGGCTGCGGCAAGAGTTCACTTGCGAAGGCCCTGCTGCGGCTGTTGCCTCGCAACGTCCACGCCTACAGCGGGCGCGTGCTGTTAGAAGATCACAATGTGATGCTGTTGAACGAAGAAGCCTTTCGCAAGCAGGTACGCTGGGTGAAAATGTCAATGGTCCCTCAGGCCGCCATGAACGCCCTCAATCCCGTCTTGCGCGTCGGCGACCAGGTGGCCGAGCCGGTCATCGTTCACAACGGCCTGCGCAAAGAAGAAGCGCTCCTCCAGGCCCGCAAGATGTTCCAGCATGTCGGCGTCCCGGCTGATTTTCTCAACCGCTACGCCTTCGAACTCTCTGGTGGAATGCGCCAGCGCGTGGCAATCGCCATGTCGCTGGTGACAATGCCCCGCCTCGTCATCCTGGATGAACCCACTTCGGCCCTGGATGTGCTGACCCAGGCCAACATTATGAACGTTCTCAAACGCATCAAGAAAGAACTGGGCATCAGCTACATCCTCATCACTCACGACATCGCCACGTCCAGCGAGCTGGCCGACCGCGTGGCCGTGATGTACGCCGGGCAGGTGGTGGAAGTCAGCGACGCGGCCCGCTTCTTCACCAGGCCGCTCCATCCCTATTCGCAGAAACTCATGGCGAGCGTCCCCAAACTGCACGGCAACCAAGAGCCAGATTTTATCACCGGTCAGCCGCCCAGCCTGTTCGACCTGCCCGCTGGCTGCCGTTTTGCCCCGCGCTGCCCGGCCCGCTTTGCCCGCTGCGGCCAGCCTCCACCACTCATTGAGCAGAATGGCCGCCGGGCGCGCTGCTGGCTGTACGCCCCAGATAGGAGAGACCCATGACCACCAAAGATATCCTTCAAACCCAAGCAGAGGCCGCTGTGGTTCCCACTGCGAAAGATAACGGCAGCCTGCCGCTCCTTTCCATCCGCAACTTAGACGTCTGGTTCGAACTGCGGCGTTGGGGCTTCGGAGTGGCCGGTTACGTCCGTGCGGTTGAAAATGTCTGCTTTGATCTCCACCAGGGTGAGGCCATCGCCGTGGTGGGCGAAAGCGGCTGTGGCAAATCCAGCCTGATGAAAACCATCCTCGGCCTGCACCGCCCCACCCGCGGCGAAGTCATCTTCCGCGGGCAGAACGTCGCCGGACTGCGCGGCCATCAGCTTAAGGCGTACCGCGCCCAGGTCGGTTATATTCAGCAAGACCCCTTCGGCGCACTGCCGCCCTTTATGAGCATCCAGCGCATCCTCGAAGAACCCCTTATAATCAACGGTTGGAAAGACCCTGCCCGGCGGCGCGAGCGCATCCGCCAGGCCCTGGAAGAGGTCAAACTGACCCCGGTGGATGATTTTCTCGCCAAATTCCCCCACATGCTCAGCGGCGGGCAGCAGCAGCGCGTGGTCATCGCCCGCGCCATGATTCTCAACCCCAGCCTGATCGTCGCTGATGAGCCGGTTTCGATGCTCGATGCCTCAGTGCGCGTGGAAATCCTCAAACTGCTGCGTTCCCTCCAGGCCGCTCACAACGTGGCGGTCATTTACATCACTCACGATCTTTCCACCGTCCGTTACTTCTCTGAGCGAATCTTCGTGATGTATGCCGGGCGCATCGTCGAGAAAGCCCCCGTTGACCGGCTGCTGCGCAATCCGCGCCACCCTTATACCCAGGCCCTCCTGGCCGCCACCTCTGACCCAGACGCCCGCAACGCTGAAGTCTTCCGCGAAGTCCCCCCCGGCGAACCGCCCAGCCTGGTCGCGCCGCCCACCGGCTGCCGCTTTCACCCGCGCTGCGCTCACTGCATTGACGGCCTGAGCAACGTGCAGGACCCGCCGGAGATCGAGGTCGAACCCGGCCATCTCGTTTCATGCTGGTTGTACCGATGAGGAACCTGAACGTCTCTGCCCTTCTGATCCTCGGCCTGGCCCTGGCCCTCGGCGGGGCGATCCTCTCATACCTCATGGTACTGCGTATCCTCGCGCCCAGTTTTTGGCTCGTTTTCCTGGCCTACGGCACTTCCGTCGCTGGAACCATCACCGGCTTCGTCGGGGCCGCTTTCATCATCCGCGGCAACCGCCGGCAGTAATTTCTTTCACCGGTTTCGCGCCGAGCCAAAAATACGCACCTGCGAGCGCGTATTTTTGGCTCCGGCGTACTTTGGCGGCGCTACGCGGCGTTTTCGCCGCGAACCCACCCGGTCAATTCACTCCCGCCTATTCTCATAAGTCAAAACCCGAAACCTCACTCACACCATTGACACCCCTGTTATTAATAGAAAATTTATTCTATAATCGAATCCGATATATAATGGGGTGAGAAAACGCTATGCCAACCCAACTGACACCCGAACAAGTCCTCAGCTTCGCGCCGGATGAAAACTCGCGCAGCAACGCCCGCGCGCTGGCCTCCTCTCTGCGCAAGTGGGCGCGCCTGGGTTACAGCGACCAAGCCGTTTGGGGCGAGTGCCAGGGCAGTGGGACCGACCCCTACCGCTGTCAGGTAGACCTGGCAGGCCCCGGCTTCAAATGCTCCTGTCCCAGCCGCAAACTGCCCTGCAAGCACGCCCTGGCGCTTCTGCTGCTCTACGCCACCCAGCCAGAACGGTTCGAGGCCGCCCAGCCGCCCGAGTGGGTAGCCGTCTGGCTGGTCAAACGCGCTGAACAGGCCGAGCGCCGCGCCGCCAAAGCCGAGGCTCCCCCCGCTCCACCAGATGGCACTGCTCAGACCCGCCGCGCCGCCGCCCGCGAGAAGAAAATCCGCGCTGGCATTGACGAACTGGATACCTGGTTATGCGACCTGCTGCGCCAGGGTCTCGCCGCTGCCCAGGCTCAGCCCTACACCTTCTGGGAAGGCATCGCCGGGCGGCTGGTAGATGCCCAGGCCCCCGGATTGGCCCGCATGGTGCGCGCCCTCCCCGCCATTTGCGCCTCGGGCGAGGGCTGGCAGGGCCGCCTGTTAGACGCCATCAGCCGCATCTACCTGGCGATGGAAGGCTACCGCCGCCTCGAATCACTGCCGCCTGATACCCAGGAAGATCTGCGCAGCGTCATCGGTTTTACCATCAAACAGGAAGAACTGTTGGCCGCCCGCCCTGGCGTGGCCGATACCTGGCTGGTATTAGGACGCCATACCGAAGAGGAAAATCATCTTAAAACCCGCCGGGTATGGTTATGGGGCGCGAGCAGCCACCGCGCGGCCCTGCTGCTCTACTTTGCCGCCGCCGGCAGCGACTTAGCGCCCGGCCCTGCCCCTGGCGCGGCCCTCTCGGCAGAGTTAGTGTTTTATCCCGGCGCTTACCCTCTACGCGCTGTCATCCGCGCGCAAGACCCTCCCGCCCCGCTGAATCTTGCCAGCCTCCCCGGCGCCGAATCGCTCGCTGCCGCCACGGCGGCCTACGCCGAGGCCCTGGCTCGCTTCCCCTGGTTTGAGCGTTTTCCACTCGCGGTAAAAGACGTGATCCCCTTTCAAGATAACGGCGAATGGAGCCTGTGCGACGGCGAACAGCGTTGGGTTCCGCTGGCCCGCAGTTTCCTGCACGGCTGGCGGGTCTTTGCCTTCAGCGGGGGGCATCCCATCTCGGTGTTTGGCGAATGGAACGGCGAGCGCCTGCTGCCCCTCAGCGCCTGGAACGAAGCCAGCTTCATCCTGCTGCCCTCAAGTTTCGATTAAAGATGAGCCCTACCGCAACCCTCTGGCAAGAACTGACCGTCCAAGCCCTGTTGGGCACACTGCGCCAGCCTTTCACCCCGCCCCAGGCTGGCGAGGCGCTGGCGAGCGCCGTACACGCCGCCTCATCCCCTGCCGCCGCCGCTGGAGATGGCGAACATGCCCTGCTGCGCGCCGCCGCCATTGCCGCCCTGCACCACCGCGCCGGGCAGTTGCCCGATCGCCTGCGCGCCCCCCTGCCCACTCCCTGCCCTGCCGAGAAGTGGCCGCGCTGCTCGCCGCAGGCCGCCGCCTGCCTGCAAGCCATCTTAAGCGGGGATTTCATCGCCCTGCTGCCCGAATGGATCGAGCTGGCCGCCGCTCACCAGGTGCGCGTTTGCGAAGAGCTCCTGCCGGACCTGCTCCAACAGCGTAAAACCCTCCAGGAACTGCGGCCCGACCTGCTGGCGGTGCTGGGCGAGCGCGGCCGCTGGCTGGCCCGCCACAACCCCGACTGGCGGGAATTCGAGCCATTCGATGACGATACCGTCTGGCAAGAGGGCCGCCGCCAGCAGCGCCTTACCTTCCTGAAAAGCCTGCGCCGCCAGGACCCTGCCCGCGCCCGCGACCTGTTAATGACCACCTGGGGGCAGGAATCGTTTGCCGACAAAGTCGCTTTCCTCAAGCTGTTAGCCGAAGGTCTCAGCATGGCCGACGAGCCTTTCCTTGAAGGCGTATTGGATGACCGCCACAAGGACGTGCGCCAGACGGCTGCCCGCCTGCTGGCGCGGCTGCCCGACTCGCGCCTGGCACAGCGCCGCGCGGCCCACGCCCGCCGCCTGTTAACCTGGAAATCTGGCCTGCTGCGTTCTGGCCTGGAAGTCAAGCTCCCCGAAGCCTGTGATCCCGACATGGAGCGCGACGGAATGGATCCCTCCCCACCCCCCGGATTCCCGCTGGGCGAAAAAGCCTGGTGGCTGGCGCAGGCCCTGGCCCTCACGCCGCCCGCCGTATGGTGTTCGCTCACCAACCGCCGCCCCCATCAGTTGTTCGATCTGCTTCGCAAGCACGAGTGGGAAGAAGCCATTTACCTCGGCTGGCGGCAGGCCGCCATTCTCAGCCAGAATACCGAATGGCTGGAAGCCCTCTTGCAGTACGAGATCCGGTGGAAAGAGAAAAACATCCCATCAGACACCTTTACTCACCTGGCCCCTGCCGCCCAAGAAGCCTTTTTCATCCGTCTGGCCGCCGAATCCCCCTCGCTGGCCTACGATGAACCCGCCTCGGCTTACCTCTCCGCCTGCCGCCATCCCTGGAGCCAGGAATTGACCCAGGCCGTCACCCTGCTGATCTGCGATCATATCCATAAAAGCGCCTTACAGCCCTGGCGCTGGGACCGGCTGCTGGCGAACATCGCCCCACGCTTTCACCCGCATTCCATTCCGGCCGTAGTACAGCAAATCGCCGCTGAACTCAGCCACCAACGGGAACCAGATTCCGCCGTCGAAAAAATGCTGGCGATTTTGCAGTTCCGCCACGACATGATCCAATCCTTCGACCGCGTTTCTATGGTTCCGTAAATTGCAGGGCGCAGCCTGCAACTTACACACAAAACTACCCTTTCTTTTGAGGAGTGACGATGAACGAAACCATCCTGCGACCCCATGCCGAACAACAGTACGCTGAAGAATTGGCCCAACTGGCCCAGGTAGATACCCGCACCCGCCCCCCCAACTGGAAGCTCTCGCCCTGGGCAGTGGCTACCTACATTCTGGGCGGCCAGTTAGAAAACGGGTATGTCATTACCCCCAAATACATCGGCAGCCGCCGCCTGGTGGAAATCGCCATTGCCACGCTCGCCACCGACCGCGCCCTGCTGCTCTTGGGTCTGCCGGGGACGGCCAAATCGTGGCTCTCGGAGCACCTCGCCGCCGCCATCTCCGGCGACTCGACCTTGTTGGTGCAGGGAACTTCAGGAACCAGCGAAGAAAGTATGCGCTACGGCTGGAATTACGCCCGCCTGCTGGCTGAAGGCCCCTCGCTGCAAGCCCTGGTCCCCAGCCCCATCATGCGCGCCATGTCTGAAGGCAAGCTGGCCCGCGTGGAAGAACTGACCCGCCTGCCCTCCGACGTGCAGGATACGCTCATCACTATCCTTTCCGAAAAGACCCTGCCCATCCCAGAACTGTCGGCGGCGGCAGGCGGCGGCGTGGAGGTTCAGGCGCGCAAAGGGTTTAACATCATCGCCACCGCCAACAACCGCGACCGGGGCGTCAACGAACTTTCCAGCGCCTTAAAGCGGCGCTTTAACACCGTCATTCTGCCGGTTCCCGACAGTTTGGAAGAAGAAGTTCACATCGTGCAGACGCGCGTGGAAAGCCTGGGACGCGCGCTCGAACTGCCCGCCGAAAAGCCCCCCCTCGAAGAAGTGCGCCGCGTCGTCACCATCTTCCGCGAACTGCGCTCTGGTCTCACTTCAGACGGCAAAACCAAAATCAAATCGCCCAGCGGCACGCTCAGCACCGCCGAGGCCATCTCGGTCGTCAACCAGGGGTTAGCGTTAGCGGCCCACTTTGGAGACGGCCAGATGCGCGCCGATGATGTAGCCTCTGGTCTGGTCGGAGCCGTCATCAAAGACCCGGTGCAGGATCGCATCGTCTGGTTAGAATATCTGGAAACGGTGATGAAAGAACGCGCCACCTGGAAAGACCTCTATCGGGCCTGCAAAGATGTCACCGGATAAAGCCAGAACCACCCCAACGCCCGCCCCGCCAGACCTGGCCGGGCGCGTGCATATTTTCGGCATCCGCCATCACGGGCCGGGGTCGTCGCGCTCGCTGCGCGCCGCTCTCCAGGACCTCCGCCCCGATATTGTCCTGGTCGAAGGTCCGCCCGAAGGCAATGACCTGCTCCCCCTGGTCGCCAGCCCGGCCATGCAGCCGCCGGTGGCCCTGCTGGTCTACGCCCCCGGCGCAAACAGCTCGACCGGCGAGGGCATCGCGGCGGCGGCCTACTACCCGTTCACCGAGTTTTCGCCAGAGTGGCAGGCCATTCACTACGCCCTGGCGAACCACATCCCCGTGCGCCTGATTGACCTGCCCCTTGCCCACCAGATGGCGATGCTCCCGCTTGAATCTATCTCAGAGCCGGCTCCCGAACCGCCCACCGAAGAACCTGCCGCCCCACCTCAACCAGAGCCAGACCCGCGCATCCTCACCGGCGACCCGCTCAATGCGCTTGGCGAAGCCGCCGGTTACAGCGAGGGCGAACAGTGGTGGGAGCACCTCGTCGAACAGCCCCGCGACCCCTCTGGCGTATTCGCCGCCATTCTCGAAGCCATGACGGCTCTGCGCCAGGCCGCCCCCCCTGACCCCGGCCCCATTGCCGCCCGCCGCGAGGCCGCCATGCGCCAGGCCATCCGCGCCGCGCTCGATGAAGGCTGCCACTGCGCGGCGGTGGTATGCGGTGCGTGGCATTCCCCTGCCCTGGTTGATCTTTCTACCGCTGTGGAAGACTCAGCCCTGCTGCGCGGCCTGCCGCGCGTCGCGCTGCGCGCCACCTGGGTCCCCTGGACTTATGCCCGCCTGACCCGCGCGGGCGGCTATGGCGCGGGGATCGAATCACCCGGCTGGTACGAACACCTCTGGACCACCGAGCGCGACGTGGTCGTGCGCTGGATGATTAACGTCGCCCGCCTGCTGCGCGGCGAGGATGTGGATGTATCCTCGGCGCATATCATCGAGGCCGTGCGCCTGGCCGAAGGGCTGGCCGCCCTGCGCGACCGCCCCCTCCCCGGCCTGCCGGAGCTGAACGAGGCCGTCCTGACGGTTTTCTGCTTTGGCAACCCCACCCCCCTGCGCCTGATCGAACAAAAGCTGATCATCGGGGAGAAAATCGGCAGTGTACCGCCCGAAACCCCTATGGCCCCGCTCCAGCAGGATTTCGACGCCCACGTCCGCCGTCTGCGCCTGCCCATCGAGGCCACCGAGCGTTTCCTCGACCTCGACCTGCGCAAGCCCACCGATTTAGAGCGCAGCCACCTGCTCCACCGCCTGGCGCTCATCGGGGTCGGCTGGGCGCAGAACAGCGGGGCCAGCCTGCGCCCCGGCTCGCACGGGCGCGGCGGCACGTTCCACGAGGTCTGGCGGGTGCGGTGGCAGCCAGAATATGCCGTGCAGCTCATCGAAGCCGGTCAGTGGGGCAATACCATTGCCGGGGCCGCCACTGCCCGCGTCTGCCAGGAAGCCGCCCGCGCCCCCGACCTGGCAAGCCTGACCGCATTGGTCGAAGATGTGCTGCTGGCAGAACTGCCCGATGCCATCCGCGAGGTGATGGCCAACCTCCAGACTCAGGCCGCCGTTTCCAGCGACGTTAACCACCTGATGCTGGCCCTTCCGCCCCTGGCCGACGTACTGCGCTATGGCAACGTCCGCCAGACTGACAGCGCCATGATCACCGGGGTGGTGGATGGCCTGGTGGCGCGCATCTGCATCGGCCTGGGAGCGGCCTGCTCATCTCTCAACGATGACGCCGCCGCCGAAATGTTCACACGCATCAACCACGTAGATGACGCCATCCTGCGGCTCTCTATCCCTGAATACCGGTTGCCCTGGCTTAAGGCCCTCGAGGGCATCGCCGCGCAGGAAAACGTTCACGGGTTGCTGGCCGGGCGGGCCTGCCGCATCCTGCTCGACCAGAACGTCCTCGACGCCGCCGAAGCCGCCCGCCGTCTGGGAGTGGCGCTCTCGCCCGCTTCTGAACCGCTCCAGGCCGCCGCCTGGTTAGAGGGCTTCTTGCGCGGTAGTGGGGCACTGCTGATTCACGACAGCGCCTTGCTCGACCTCATCGACGCCTGGCTGACCGGCCTGCCGCTCGATGTCTTTAACCAACTGCTGCCCCTGCTGCGCCGCACCTTCGCCGCCTTTTCTCGCCCAGAGCGCCGCGCCATTGGCGCCAGGCTTAAGGGCGGACCGGCGCGCTCACGCGTCCAGGCGGACCCGACAGACGCGCCTTTCGATGAGGCCCGCGCCAATGCCATCCTCCCGCTGGCCGCCCGCCTGTTGGGGATTCAATTACCAGAGAAGCCATGAGTGATATTCTACCTGCATCCTTTGACGATCCAGAACGCCTGCGCCGCTGGCGGTTGGTGCTGGGCGGCGGCGAAGCCGATGGCATTGACCTCACCCTTGAGGGCATGGACCAAAATATTGACCGTACCCTCCAGGCCCTCTACGATAGCGAGCGCAGCGCCGGCCTGGGCAGTTCCGCGCCTTATGTCGCCCGCTGGTTGGGCGACATCCGCACGTATTTCCCTGCCCAGGTGGTGCGCGTGATGCAAAAAGACGCCCTCGAGCGCCTCAACCTCCGCCAAATGCTGTTGGAACCTGAATTACTCGAAGCCGTCGAACCTGATGTTCACCTGGTTTCCACTCTGGTCGCCCTCAACAGCGTCATCCCGGCCAAAACCCGCGAAACCGCCCGGTTGGTGGTGCGCCGCGTGTTGGATGAACTGGAGCGCCGTCTGGCCGATGCCACCCGCCAGGCCGTGATGGGCGCATTAAATAAGGCCGAACGCAACCTGCGCCCGCGTTACAGCGAAATTGACTGGCCCCGCACCATCCGCCGCAACCTCAAGCACTACCAGCCAGCCTATAAAACCATTATCCCCAGCCAGCGCATCGGCTACGGGCGCAAGCGCAGTATCTCTCTGCCACAGCGCACCATCATCTTGTGCGTGGATCAGTCTGGCTCGATGGCCTCTTCGGTCGTCTATACCGGCCTGTTTGGGGCGGTGCTGGCCTCGCTCCGCGCGGTTAAGACCCACGTGATCGCATTCGATACCGCCGTCGCCGACCTCAGCGAACACCTCGATGACCCGGTTGAACTGCTCTTTGGCGCGCAGTTGGGCGGCGGAACCGACATTCACCGCGCCCTGGTCTACTGCCGCGACCTCATCCAACAGCCCCTCGATACCATCCTGGTGTTAATCAGCGATCTGTACGAAGGCGGCGACCGCGCCGCCATGCTGAAAACCGCCCAGGAACTCGTCAACACAGGCGTGCAGGTCATCACTTTGCTGGCGTTGAGCGATGCAGGCGCGCCATCGTTTGACCCGCACAACGCCGCCGCCCTCGCCGGGCTGGGCATCCCGGCTTTTGCCTGCACTCCAGACCTCTTCCCCGACCTGATGGCCGCCGCCATTCAGCGCCGTGATATTTATGAGTGGGCCGCCGCCAATAACCTTGTCACCAACCCCCGTTTTGCGGTATAACCGCAGAACCATGAACGCTTCTCTCCCCCTTGGCAAACTCCCCCCAGAACTGTTGGCCCGCCTGCTCACCCAGGCGCCCATTCAGGACCCGCGCGTTCTCTACGGCCCCGGCATTGGCCGCGACTGCGCCGTGATCGCGCTCGACGACGACCCCCACAGCCGCGTGCTGGTGTTAAAATCAGACCCAATTACTTTTGCCACCGCCGAAATCGGCTGGTATGCCGTGCAGGTCAACGCCAATGATATCGCCACTACCGGGGCCAACCCGCGCTGGATGCTGGCGACCCTGCTGCTGCCGGAAAAGTCCACCACCCCACAGCTCGTCGAATCCATCTTCAACCAGCTCACCCAGGCCGCCGCCGGACTGGGCATTGCCCTGGTCGGCGGCCATACCGAGATTACCTATGGCTTAGATCGTCCCATCCTGGTGGGAACCCTGATCGGCGAGGTAGAGCGCGACCGGCTGGTCATCCCCGGCGGCGCGCGGCCCGGCGACCGGCTTCTGCTCACCAAAGGCGTGCCGATTGAGGCCACCGCCCTGCTTGCCAAAGAGTTCCCGCACCGTTTGCAAGCCGCCCTTTCATCCGCTGAGATCGAACAGGCGCGTAACTTTCTCTACCACCCCGGCATCAGCGTTGTACGCGATGCGCGCATTGCCGCCCGTGCCGGGCGCGTCACCGCCATGCACGACCCCACCGAGGGCGGCCTCGCCTCAGCCCTATGGGAGCTTGCCGAGGCCAGCGGCGTTCAGATCACCATTGATCCCGCCGCCGTGCCGGTTCCGCCCCTCGCGGCTCGCGTGTGCGAAGCCTTCGGCCTCAACCCCCTGGCCGCCATCGCCTCTGGGGCGCTTCTGTTAGCAGTCGCCCCATCTGATGCCGCCGCCATCTGTTCCGCTCTGGCCGCCGAGGGCATCCCCTGTGCCGCCATCGGCCATTGCAGCGCCGGCAGTCCCTTCACCGTGCGCCTGCCCGACGGAACCCAACTTCTCCGTCCACCCCGCGATGAAATCACCCGCGTCTTTGAACAACAGGATGCCAGCTAACCACCCACCCCAAAAGCCGCTGGCTGACAGCTACTTGTGCTTTTTTTCATCCTTCACGACCCAGCCGCCCACCATATCCATCACGCTGATAATCAGCGCGCCCAAAAACGCCGGCCAGAACCCCTCCACAGTAAAGCCCACCCCAAAGCGCAGACCAATCTGCCCCGCCAGCCAGAACATCAGGGTGTTAATCAGCAAGATGCCCAAACCCAGCGTCAGAACGATAAATGGACAGCCTAATAAAGTGACAATAGGGCGCAGGACCGCGTTGACGATCCCAAAAATGAGCGCCAACCCCAGGTAGCCCCACCACTGCATCTCCTGAGCATTAATACCGTTTCCGCTCAACAACGTAATGGCAACAAAAAAGGCAAATGCATTAATCACAAACCGAATAATGAGCTTGTTCATTGCTGATCTCTCTCCTCCTTGCTGAACCAAAGGCTCGTTTTAATTCATCCGCCAACCTATGAGGGCTTTCCTGAACTGCCAGTTGGTGGAGCGGCTTGCGCAGTACCCGCCCCAATAACGGACATCTTTTACCACGCTCCCAGAACTTGAACGCACCTCATAATTCTACGGACATCCACACCAGCGTCTGCGTTAACTCAAACCCGGCCCGGTAAAACGCATCACGCGCCCAACCCTCTGGATAATTGACCTGTAACGGCTTTCCCCGGTAGCGCAGTTCGCGGCGGGCGTGGGTCAACAGCAGCGCCAGCACCTGGGGGTCGGCATCCGCCGGAGCCGCCGCCCATAGCGTATCGCAGGCCGAACTGCCCGGCTCCCACGCAGCAAAGCCGCATACCTGCCCTGCCTGCCAAACGGCCCAGTTCTCCTGGATATCGCCCCGTACCCAACGCAGCAATTGCGGCCAGAAACCCGGCTTAAAGTGGTAAATCTTCAAAGACAGGTTCCAGGCCACCTCCGGCGGGTAAACCTCGCGCAGCCAGGCCTCCTGCTGCTTCCAATCTTGTCTGCGCCTCGGCGCAACGCGCGCGCCCGGAGCGATCACATCTGGCACCACCCGCTCCGGCGTCGCCGTCCAGGTGGTGCGCCGCCAGCGGTCTACAAACCCCAACGAGCGGTAGAGGTGATAGGCGGGCAGGTTATCGCTGCGAACCTGCAGCCAGGCGCTGCGAATCCCTTTCTCACGCAGGTGTGCCAGCGCCCGCTGCGTCAACTGCCGGGCGATGCCCCGCCGCCGGTAGTCTGGATGTACCGCCACGTTTGCGATCCAATACACGAACCGCCCTCCCCGCAGCATCGGGATCAGGCTGAGATTGCCCACGATCTTACCATCTTCTTCCCACACGAACCCATTCAGCGGCGCAGATAATCGCTCGGCGGCGCTTTGCAGCCACGAAAGATAACGCGCGTCGCGCGCCGCCCGGCGCAGATGGCGCAGATAGTCGCGCCCATCCTCGTCTAACGTGCTGGCAAAACACAACTCAATCAGGTCGGCAACCGCCAATAAATCGTGCCGCAGATTGATTTTGCGCAAGTGTGGCGTAGAAACCGGGATGGTTAGGCTCACACATCCATTTTAACATCGAGCGCGCTTTTGCTGATACGCAACCCCAGGAATATATTTCTTTCTTACAGGATTCATTTCATTTTCTTATAAACATGTTCTATAATCAGACTGCAAGCCATCTTGCTTGCCTGATAAGGAAAAAACATTATGATGCGATTTGATCGATTCACAGAACGAGCGCAAGAAGCGGCTCAACGCGCTGCTGAGATCATCCAGCGCTATGGGCATAACCAGATTGATACGGAGCATATCCTCCTGGCGCTGATCGAACAGCCCCAAGGGGTGATCTCACAGCTTTTAGAAATCCTCAAGGTGGATGCCAACGCCCTCGCGGAGCGCCTCGATTTCATTTTGCGTACCAGCCCCAAAGCCAGCATCTTTGGCGGCGGCGCCGGCCAGATCTTCATCACGCCCCGGGTTAAGCGCATCATTGACCTGGCAAACGAAGAAGCCAACCGGATGAAAGATGAGTACATCTCCACCGAACACATCTTCCTGGCGATTCTAAGCGAGCGCAATACCCCGGCGGCCCGCCTGCTCGAAGGCGCCGGCATCACCCGTGACCGCGTTTACGATTCTATTCAGCAGTTGCGCGGCGGTCAGCGCGTCTCAGACCCGCAGGCCGAAACCCGCTACCGTACCCTCGAAAAATATTCGCGTGACCTTACCCAACAGGCCCGCGAAGGTAAATTAGACCCCGTCATCGGGCGCGACCAGGAAATCTTGCGCGTCATGCAAATCCTCTCGCGCCGCACCAAAAATAACCCGGTGCTGATCGGCGAAGCTGGGGTGGGCAAAACCGCCATCGTCGAAGGTCTGGCGCAGAAGATCGCCGCCAACGACGTGCCAGAGATTCTCTCCGGCAAGCGCGTCCTCTCCCTCGATCTCAGCGGCATGATTGCCGGTTCGCGTTTTCGCGGCGAGTTCGAGGAACGCCTGAAAGCCGCCATCGAAGAAGTACAGCGCTCTGAAGGCGAAATCATCCTCTTCATTGACGAGCTTCATACCGTTGTCGGCGCGGGCGCGGCCCAGGGCGCTATGGATGCCTCGAATATGCTCAAGCCGGCCCTGGCGCGCGGCGAATTGCAGTGCGTCGGCGCAACCACCCTGGATGAGTACCAGAAGTACATCGAAAAAGACGCCGCCCTCGAACGCCGCTTCGCCCCGGTCTTTGTCGAAGAACCCAGTGTTGATGACACTATCAAAATGCTGCGCGGACTGCGCGACCGCTATGAAGCCCACCATAAGGTACGCTTCTCCGATGATGCTCTGGTCGCCGCCGCCCGCCTCTCCTCGCAGTACGTTCCCGACCGGCGCCTGCCCGATAAGGCCATTGACCTGATTGACGAAGCCGCCGCCAAACTGCGCGTGGCCCTCTATTCCATGCCCGCCGACCTCAAACGCCTCAAGAGTGAGATCGAAAAGCTCGCCGCTGAGGAAGAACAGGCCGGCCTGGAGCGCGATTATGAGCGCGCCGCCCGCAAGAAGGCCGAGCGCCTGCGCCTCGAAAGCGAATACGCTGAACAGCGCGACCGCTGGGAAGCCGAACACCAACTCGACGAAGTCGTTGATGTTGACGATATTGCTCAGGTCATCGCTCAGTGGACGGGCATCCCCGTCACCCAGATGCTTGAAAGCGAAGCGCAAAAGCTCCTGCGCATGGAAGACCGCCTGCACGAGCGCATCATCGGTCAGGATGAAGCCATCCATGCCATCGCCGATGCCATCCGCCGGGCGCGCTCTGGCCTCAAAGACCCGCGCCGCCCCATTGGCTCCTTCATTTTCATCGGCCCGTCCGGCGTTGGCAAGACCGAACTGGCAAAAGCTCTGGCCGAGTTCCTCTTTGGCGATGAAGACGCCCTGGTGCGCATGGACATGAGCGAATACCGCGAACAGCATACCGTCTCGCGCCTGTTTGGCGCGCCGCCGGGCTACGTAGGGTATGAAGAAGGCGGCCAGCTCACTGAAGCCGTCCGCCGCCGCCCGTACCGCGTGATCTTGTTCGATGAAATCGAAAAGGCCCACCCCGAAGTCTGGAATGCCTTGCTCCAAATCCTCGACGATGGCCGCCTGACCGATGGGCAGGGCCGCGTGGTGGACTTCCGCAATACCGTGCTGATTATGACCAGCAACCTGGGAACCGAATTCGTCCGCCAGGGCGGCACATTGGGCTTCTTGCAGCGCAACGATGACGCCGAAGAGCGCCAGATGCACGACAAGATCGAAAAGGCCCTCAAATCCACCTTCCGGCCAGAATTCCTCAACCGCATTGACGAGATCATCATGTTCTCACCGCTCACCTTTGAGCAGGTCACGCAAATTGTGGACTTGCAGATGGCCGAAATCCAGGCACGCATGCAAGAGCATGGCCTGACCGTCGAACTGACCCCCGAAGCCCGCGCATGGCTTGCCAAAGTCGGGTTCGATCAGAACTTTGGCGCCCGCCCACTGCGCCGCGCCTTGCAAAAATATGTCGAAAGCCCGCTCGCCGTCAGCCTGCTGGCCGGGCAGTTCCACCAGGGCGACCGCGTCATCGTTGATTTCGACGCCGACCAGAACAAGCTCGTCTTCCGCAAGGCCGAAGCCGTCAGCGTGGATGCCATGAAATCACAAGATGCCGAAACTACCCGCTAATCTGGCGTAAAACTTGCAAGGCGGCGGATCTATAGGGTTTGATCCGCCGCCTTGTCGTTTGGGCGGCCTCTAGACGCCCGCTGTGATAATTTGCCCAAAACAGCTTATGCTCTCTTCATTTTCGATTTATACTTGAATCTATGACGGTTGAGCGCGCCAAAGTCGTCAAGCTTTTGAAGAGCAGCCATCTCTTCCGGGGTATTGATGATGCCCGGATCGAAACGGCCGCGAGCTTTATGGTTCCCAGAGAAATCGCGTCCGGCGAGGCCGTCTTCCAGCAGAACGATCCTTCGTTAGAGTTTTTCTTTCTCTTCAGCGGGCGCTTAAAGGTCAGCCGTTATTTTCCTTCCACCCGTCAAACCGTCCAAATGGGCTTCCTCGAAGAGGGTGACTATTTTGGGCAGGAAGTGCTGGCCGAAGATTGGGCCCGCCAGGTAACGGTCGAAGCGGAAGGCGATGCCGTGGTCCTGGCTCTGTCTATCCCGGATTTTAAGACCCTTTTACAGGTCATCCCTCTTCTGTCCCCGCGCTTACAGCTCATCCTCGACTCGTATCGCCTGATGCTGTCTTCGCGCTTTGACTGGCTGGAACCGCAGGAATTCGTCTATTATATCGCCCGCAAGCACCCCTACGTTTTGCTGCTGCGGCTGATGTTACCTTCGCTTTTCGGCCTGATTACCCTCCCCACCCTCTTGATCCTGACCGGCTCCTCTCCTCTGGTCACCACCATGACGATCCTGCTGGTGGCCGCGGCCGCCATCACTTTGGGCTGGTTGATCTGGGAATACGTTGATTGGGCCAACGATTATTACCTCATCACCAGCCGCCGCGTCGTCTACCAGGAAAAGGTGTTCCTGCTCTATGACAGCCGCCAGGAGTCGCCTCTGGAGGCCGTACAGTCTACCAGTACCAGTTCTTCGCAGATTGGCCGCTGGTTGGGGTACGGCAACGTGGCCGTGCGCACCTATATTGGCGTCATCTTTTTCCGTTCTGTGTCTCAGCCAGACCAGGTCTTGAGCATCGTACAGCAGCAGCAACTGCGCGCGCAAACCAACGTGCGCCGCACAGAGACTCGTTATATCGAGAACCTCATCGAAAAAAGCCTGGGCCTTGCTCCACCATCTCCCGCTCCGGCTCCTAAAAAATCAGACCGCAGCCGGCCTTCTCCACTGCGGCAGTTCCTTTCAGAAATGTTCCATCTGCGCATGGAACAGGGCGGAGCGGTCATCTACCGTACTCACTGGTTTATCCTGCTCAAGAAAATCCTACTGCCCTCACTGCTGTTGATCGGCCTGCTGATCCTGGTAATTGCCAGTCTGTTAAACCCGGCCTCGCCGCTGTCGCCGGCTGGGGCTCTCAGCCTGGCTTTCGTGTTGGGTCTCATCATCGGCGGGTGGTGGTTTTACGAGTACCTCGACTGGCATAATGACCGCTATATCATCTCCGCCGATCAGGTAATTGACGTATATAAAAAACCCCTGGGCATCGAACAGCGCGACGCCGCCCCGATCAAGAACATCCTCAGCATCGAATACAAACGTTTAGGCTTGATTGGCCTGCTCCTGAATTATGGGACCGTCTATATCCGCGTGGGTGATAAACAACTCACGTTCGATGAGGTCTACAACCCTTCCCAAATTCAACGCGAACTGTTTGACCGCCTGACAGCCAAAACCTACCAGGAAAAGCAAGCCGCCATGGAAGCAGAACGTCAGCGCGCCGCCGAATTCATCGCCGCTTATCACCGCATCATTCACCGCAATCCGCCATCGCAAAACCCACCTGCTCGTGGCGGCTTTTAACATTTCGGCGCATTTAAGGGTAAAATTAGACGAATCTGGTGAGGTATACTGGGTGGCGTTTGCCGCGCAGTTTCCCGATTCGCTCATTTTATCAATAGTCAGGGTAACGCTCTATGTCCATTCGTGAAATTGTGACCATTCCCGACCCGGTCCTGCGGCGCAAAGCGCACAAGGTCGCGTCGTTTGATAAAGATCTGCAAACCTTAATTGAGGATATGATTGACACGATGCGCGACGCGCCCGGCGTGGGCCTGGCCGCTCCACAGGTGGGAGTGTCACAGCGCCTCATCGTGGTCGAATACGGCGACGACGAGGATGAGAATGCCCCCAAGAAGCTCTACGTCGTCGCCAACCCCGAAATCGTCCAGGCTTCGGTCGAAACCGAAGTCGGCGTCGAAGCCTGCCTATCCATCCCGCGCCTGATGGGTGAAGTCGAGCGCCACACCGAGATTGTGATCAAAGGCCAAAACCGGCAGGGCCGCCCGGTGAAGATCAAGATCAAGGGCTGGATGGCCCGCATCTTCCAGCACGAGATTGATCACCTCGAAGGCATCCTGTTCACCGACCGGGCAACGAAGGTCTGGCGCGCGAAAGAAGGCGAAGCCGTACCAGACGAGGTTTAACCACTCACCCGGCGTTCGCTTCTCCCTCTGAACGCACCTGCGGGAAGAACCTGACGCCTGGCTAGAAATGGCTCTTTATGTACCTGACCCACCTTTCACTGACGAACTTCCGAGCGTTTGCCCGCCTGGATATGGAAATTCCCAGGCGGACGCTCTTGTTGGTGGGTAATAATGCGCAGGGCAAAACCAGCGTCCTCGAATCAATCTACCTGCTGGCTACCTTTACGTCCTTCCACGCGCAAAATGACCGGCAGTTAATCAATTTTGTCGCCACCCGCGATGCCCTGGCCGTAGGCCGCGTGGTAGCCGAATTTCACAGCGGCAACCGGCTGCGTCACTTAGAGGTGCGCCTCATTCAAGAGAATAACGGCGGCGCGCCGCGCTTCCACAAAGAGATCCTCCTCGATGGCGTCAAGCGCTCCATCCACGAAGCCATCGGGCAGTTCAATGCCGTCATCTTCCTGCCTCAAATGACCCGCATCATCGAGGGCGGGCCAGACGACCGCCGCCGCTACCTCAATCTGGCTCTCGCGCAGGCTGTTCCCGGCTATTCGCAGGCTCTCCAGGAATATGGGCAGGCCCTGGCGCAGCGCAACGCCCTTCTCAAACAGCTTAACGAGCGCGGTGGAGACCCTGACCAGCTTTCTTACTGGGATTCGCTGTTGGTCGAGCGCGGCGCCATGCTCATCCACGCGCGCATCGCCGCCATTAACGAGCTGGAACAACTCGCCGCCCGTATTCACTACCGCCTGACCAGCGGCCAGGAAGTTCTGCGCCTGGTTTACCAACCCGCGTATGACCCCGTCGCCCGCCCGGCGGGTCAGTTCGCTTTGCCCCTGCCGGCCACCACCGTTAACCGCACTGGGTTCAGTCAGGAACGCATCCGCCTGGGCTTTTCACAGCGGCTGATGGACCTGCGCCGCGAAGAAATCCAGCGCGGCGTCACCACCATCGGCCCCCACCGCGATGACATCCGCTTCTTAGCCAACGGCATAGACCTGGGCGACTTTGGTTCGCGCGGCCAGGTGCGCACCGCCATGCTGGCCCTTAAATTGGCCGAAGTAACCTGGATGAAAAACCGCACCGGCGAATGGCCCGTCTTGCTTCTCGATGAGATCCTCGCCGAGCTGGATACCCAGCGCCGCGCTGACCTGCAAAGCTACCTGAGCGAATACGAGCAAACCATGCTCACCACCACCGACCTGCATCTCTTTGACCCCGCTTTTGCTCAAGAAAGCACCATCTGGCAGGTCGAGCAGGGCATGGTCAAGATCCCCACTTCACTTTAACGGCGACTTAGAAGGTACGCCCACCCGGCGCGGATAGTTGGGCGGCGTGGCCGCCCGTTTATCAATCACCACCAGGTAGCGGTCATCGGCCACGCCCGGCAGATTCACCGGGATCAACTGCCGGATCTGCCCCCCCAGTAAGCGCGCGGCCCTCTCGCTGGCCTGGGCTTCGGCCGGGCCGCTTTCGCCTTTCTGCGCCACCATCCCACCGCCCACCCGCACCAGCGGCAGCAGATATTCCACCAGAATTTGCAGGTGCGCCACCGCCCGCGCCACCGCCCAATCGTAGCGTTCGCGGTGTTCCTGCCGATGCCCCACTTCCTCAGCCCGTGCCTGAAGCACTTCTACCTTTTCCAGCCCCAACATTTCTACCACGTGGCGGCAAAAATCGGCCTTTTTCCCTACCGATTCCACCAGCGTCAGCTTCATTGCCGGGTACAGAATCTTAAGCGGAATGCCCGGAAAGCCCGCTCCCGTGCCAACGTCAATCAGGCTCACCGGCGGCTTATCGCGCCAGGCCAGCGTACAGGTAAGTGAATCGAGGAAGTGCTTGGTGCGGATTCCTTCCACATCACGGATAGCCGTCAGGTTGAATTTCTCATTCCACGCCAAAAGCTCGCACTCATAGCGTTCAAAACACGCCAGTTGGCGCGCCGTCAGGCGAATTCCCAGCAGGTTGAAGGCATCTTGGGCCAGTTTCTCCATCTCGGCCCCGATTATACCCGCCCCCATCCCTGCCGGTCAACCAAAGTCGCCGATTTGCGGAGGGTAAACGCATCTCAGGTCTTGGCAGGTAGCGAAAAACCGGCGGCTTGCCTATCACAGAAGGCGAGAGGGGAAACGGTGCAAACGAGACCATCCCAGAACCGCACATCGAGCGGACGCGGCTGGATGAATTGCCAGAAATTCTGTTCACCGCGGTCTGCGCGATCCTCTATAGGGCAGAGAGCTGGAAAAACATCGCCGATCCAACTATCCTCCAGTACCTGCATGGCGCTCAGTGCTGGCCAAACCTGAGATGCGTTTACCCTAATGTCAAGCTGACCCTTAAATGCTGACAGCCCCCCAGACGCTGGCTTATGGTCCGGGAGGCTGCTTTATAAGTCGCGGAGACTTGGTTACAAAGGAAAAGCGCGGTTATTCATCTCTTCCGTAATTTCCAACTCGCGTTTCAGGTCGCTGATTTCCTGGCTGTCCTTCATCCGCTCTTTCAGGCCTTTAACCGTCTCCTCGACTTTATCGCGCGCGCTGGTAAAAGTCGTCTGAGCGCGGTCGCGCGTATCTCTGACCATCTCAACAGCTCGATCTTTGATCTCGGCACTTTTGTCGCCGATCATCATGCGCACTTCACTCCCAGAGCGGGGCGCAAACAACAGAGCAATCCCTGCGCCAAACAGCGCGCCCAACACAAAAGAGCGAAAACTTCCAGTTCGGATGATTACAGTCCTTTCCTCCATGCCTCTCTCCTTTTCTCATCACTGGATCGAATATAAATCATCCGGCGCGCGCGCACAAACCCGAACAGTCCCATCTGCCGGGTAGGGAAAACCCTCTGAATAAAATCTGGTTTTTGTGGAAATGTGGTTATTTTTTATTGAAAAGGACTAGCCAATCTCTACTCGGTTGCGCCCTTTTTGTTTGGCATCGTAGAGCGCCATATCGGCTTGTTCCAACAGGGCCGCCAGGTCACTGCGATTTTTGCTCGCCCGCGTGACGCCCAAACTGATGGTGATCGGAATAGGCCCCTGATCGGTCATAAAGGGCGTTTCCGCCGTCGCCTGGCGCAAACGCTCGGCCATATTGACGGCCTGGAAGAGATCGGTCTCCGGCAGCAAAATCACAAATTCTTCGCCCCCATACCGCGCGAAGATATCCACCTGCCGGATCATACCCCGGCAGCGGTCTGCCAGGCCCCTCAAAATCTGGTCACCGATCCCATGCCCATAGGTATCGTTAACCTTCTTGAAAAAATCAATGTCGAACATGGTTAAAGACAGTGGGTTGCCAAACCGCTGGAAGCGCTCCACTTCATGCCGCCCTAGTTCTTCTAATCCCCGGCGGTTGTACAACCCGGTCAGCGCGTCGGTGATGGCAATTTTCTGAACCTCCGCATGGAGCATGGCATTTTGCAGCGCGGCGGTTGTGGTCGCCGCGAAACTGACCAACAGCCTCAGGTCTGCCTCGCTGAAGGCAAAGGGTTTGGATGAGGTCAGCGCCAGCACCCCCAGCACGTCTTCGCGGAGCAGCAGCGGCGCAAACATGGCCGAGCGGAAAAAGGTCGTCTCTTCGCTCACCTCGGCGCGTTCCGGCGTCTGCCCGCCGCCAGCCCGCCGGGCACTGCTCTCTTGAAAGAAGTCGTTAATCAGGTAAGGCCTCCGCTCCGAGATGACCCGTTGAAAACTGCTGTTTTTCAAAAAATCCGTCCGGCGTATGCGCGGGTCGTTAAAACCGAGCATCGCGCGGATTTCCAGCCGCCCGGTTTGGGGCGCCGCCAGAAACAACAGGCCGCGTTCCGCCGCCGGGACGGCGCGCTGCGCGGCATCGAGGATGCGCCCCAACAGTACTTCCAGATCCAGGGTGGACATCAACGCGGTGGTGGCGTCGCGCAGAGCGTTTAGCTCGCGGTTGCGCTGTACCTCTTCGGCATACAGGCGCGCGTTTTCAACGGTCAGCGCCGCCCGCCCGGCCAGTTCCTGGAAGAACTCCAGGTCCTCTTCTTGAAAAGCCGGCTGCTCCGGGCCGCGCCATACGCTGATCACCCCCAGGGCATGGTCCGACGAAAACAACGGAGCGATCATCCCACTGCGCACTAGCGCTTGCGCCAGCCGATGCTGCCACTGCTCTCCGGCCAGAGCGAGTGACTGTACCGCAGGCGCATCCACCAGGACGGCGGCGCGCGTCTGGAAAACCTGCCCTTCTAAACTGGCATCTATGCGGACGGTTTCATCCTCTAACAGCGGCGTCAGCGCCTCAAACACTTCTGAGCGAACGTGATGCCAGCCCGCCAGGCGCAGGTGCAGTGGGTCACCGCCCGCCAGCCAGATCAGGCAAATCTGACCGATGGCCTCTGCAACCGTTTGGGCAATGGAATGTAAGATAGCAGGATAATTGCTGCCAGTTTCACGAAACGCCCGCGACAGCGAAGCCATCAACCTGGCTCGCAGCCTGGCAGCGCGCACAGCTTCTTCTGCCGCGCGCTGCTGACTGGCATCTTCAACCGTCGCCACCGCCCCCGTAATACCCCCTCCGGCATTGCGCAGCGGGTTACTGTTGATCTTTAAGAAAAGATCCCGCTCCACCGGCCCTTTCACGCGAATGCGCACCAGGCGGTTACGCTCCGCTCTGCCCAGGCGCAGTGTACTGGCTAACAACCCTTCGCCTGCGCACAGCGGCGTCCCATCCATCTGAAGAAGCTCGTAATTATTGTCCAGCCAGGAATAGGGGTTTGCTCCCACAATGCCTTTTAAGATCTGCCGCGCGGCGCTGTTCAGCAGTTTAATCGCTCCGGCGGCGTCCACCCATATCACGCCAATCGGTAAATTTTCTATTAGAGCCAACAAGTGAGCTTCTTCAGTTTCCACGTTTACTCTCACATAACAGTGGCTTGCGATTTTTTATTTTCAGGTATTGTACTCATATCCATTAACGCTCACACAACTTGCGCCATAAAACCTGTATAAAAAAATGCGACGATGCTTCTCACATTGTACCAAAACATCTGTATCCATCTGTGTGTATCTGTGATTCCATTTAATTTGAAGTTTCGGTTTGAAAAATCCCCCCTGTGCTGCTCATCCTGACAGCCGCCAACCTGAACTGATTTGTCTCTTCTCGCGCCCAACCCACAAAGCCCACCAATGGTACAATAAAGGTCGTATCAAAAACTTCGCCTTGTGATGGGCCTGGCCCCCCGCTGATGAGGAACTTCTATGCGGCTTAAATGTATCGGTTGTGACTCTCTGGCGCGGTTGATCTACTTATCAGCCGCTCAGTCGCCCCACATCGTAGATGTAACCCTACTCCGGCTGGGCCTGCACCGCAAACCCGCCGATTTACAGGCCCGCTTGCAAGCCGAGATCAACGCGCTGGCAGGTCAGGGCTACGACGCCGTTGTACTGGCCTACGGCCTGTGCGGCAAAGCCACCTACGGCCTCACCGCGCGTGATATCCCCCTGGTTGTGCCGCGCGCTCACGACTGCATCACCCTCTTTTTGGGCAGCCGCGCGCGTTACAACGACCAGCACAACAACTACCCCGGAACTTACTGGTATGTGACCGATTATATCGAGCGCGGATCCATGGACGGGCAAAAAGCCGTGCTGGGCGCGGTGGACGAAACCGGCGCCAGTATCGAAGCCGTCTACGACGAATATGTGGCAAAATATGGCAAAGATAACGCCGACTACCTGATGGAAGTGATGGGCGCGTGGCAGTCGCACTATCAGCGGGCCGTTTACATTGATATGGGCGTAGGTCACAGCGAGGCTGTGGAACAGCAGGCCCGCGATGAGGCCGCCCGTCGGGGCTGGACTTTCGAGCGCTTGGCCGGCGACCTGGTGCTGATCCGCCGCCTGCTGTTTGGCGATTGGGAGAATGACTTCCTCATCCTCCAGCCCGGCGAGCGCCTCGGCATGGCGTACTCCGATGACATCATCTGCGCCGAGCGCCCTTCCAATTCATTGTGATAAGCCGCTGCATCTCGGTGAATTGCATGCGAGGGCAACCCCCGCATGTGTAAAAAATTCAAAAGCGTGATCCCTGAAACCAACGAATGTTGATAGGAGCACAGCATGGAATACCGTAACCTGGGTCGAACTGGCGTCAAAGTCTCCCCTTTATGCCTGGGAGCCATGAACTTCGGCGGACCCACCGGCGAAGAAGAGTCCATCCAAATTATTAACTGCGCCCTCGATGGCGGCATCAACTTCATTGACACGGCCAATGTATATAACGCTGGCGAAAGTGAAAGAATCGTCGGCAAGGCCCTGGCCGCCAACGGCAAACGCGATCAGGTCATCCTGGCGACCAAAGTCCACGGTGTGATGGGCGAAGGCCCCAATGATCGCGGCAACAGCCGCTACCATATTATGAGAGCCTGCGAGGCTTCGCTCCGCCGCCTGCAAACCGACCGCATTGACCTTTACCAGCTTCACCGCCCTGTCCTCGACCTTCCACAAGATGAGACCCTGCGGGCCCTCGATGACCTGGTTCATCAGGGCAAGGTGCTGTATATCGGCTGCTCGACCTTCCCGGCCTGGAAAGTCATGGAAGGGTTAGCCATCAGCGAAAAAATGAACCTGGCGCGCTTCATCAGCGAACAGCCGCCCTATAACCTGCTCGACCGGCGCATCGAAAACGAACTGATCCCCCTGGCGCAGCAGTACGGCCTGGCAATCCTCCCCTGGTCGCCGCTGGCGGGCGGCATCCTGGCCGGACGCTACGATCAGGGCATCCCTGAAGGGTCACGCGCCACCCGCGCCGGCAAGTTCTTCACCGACCGCATGACCGACCAAGGCATTGAGATCGCTCGCAAAGTGGGCGAGATGGCAAAAGAGCGCGGCATTACCACCGCCCAATACGCCCTGCTCTGGTGCATGTCACAGCCCGGCGTCACCTCGCCCATTGTTGGCCCGCGCACCGTTCAGCACATCCAGGACTTCCTGCCCGTAATGGATATGACCATGAGCGCCGAGGAACTTCAGCGGTTCGATGAGCTGGTCCACCCTGGCAACGCTGTCGCTGACTTTCACAACAGCAACCCCTGGATGAAGGCGCGCATCTAACCGCGCCCTCATCTCTATCGTGGTCCGTAGGCGCGTCAGTTGCCCGCGGACCACGTTTTTTTGCGGGAACTTTCACCAACCCTTCATCGTCTATCCTTTAAACGTAAACGATCAAGGAGTAAACGATGAAAACGTTTGGTTTTACCTTCTCACGCCTCTTTCTCGCCCTCGCGGCGTTCGCTATTGTATTAACCGGCGCTTTCCAAGCCGTCACCCCTGGCAAGGCTCAGACGGCTCGCACCAAAGTTTACGTCCCGTTCATCGTCAATAACCCCGTCCTCGCCCTCACCAATGGAGACTTTGAACAGGGCCGCACCGGCTGGACGGAAAGCTCGCTCAGGAACCAGGTGATCATCGTTGACATCACCTCTAACCCCTACAAAAATTACAAACTGCCGGTGCGCAGCGGCAAGTGGATTGCCTGGTTGGGCGGCGCATATAACGAAACCTCTGCCATCAGCCAGCGCGTGACGATCCTCCGCGAATTCCCCTACCTGACCTACTGGCACTACATCGCCTCGCTGGATAGCTGCACCCCTTCCAACGACAAAGACCTGGCCCGCATTATGGTCAACTCCAACGTTTACGTCACCTACGACCTGTGCAAATCCACCAGCACCAACGGCTGGAAGCAGATGTTCATTGATCTGACGGCCTACGCCGGGCAAACCGTCGTCGTAGGGATCTCTGTTGTGACCGATGGGTCTGAGAACAGCAACCTCTTTATTGACGATGTCAGCTTCACCGCCGGACCGTCCAGCGCCGCCGCCGCTGAAGTCGAGAGCCTGGAAGCCAGCGCCGACCTGAGCGGTCTGACCAAAGATCAGATCGAGACCCTGCCTTAGTCTTTATCTCTGCCCAATCTCCCAATGAAAAAGCGCCCCGGCCCAGGGCGCTTTTTCTATTATCCTTCTAATTCAATATAAATCCGTTTGTTAATCTTGCCCTTACTCTTATAATCCACCACCCGCACCGGCCCAACCTCGCGGGTGTTGCGCACGTGCGTGCCGCCGTCTGCCTGCAAGTCCAGCCCGGCCAGTTCAACCACGCGCACCTGTTCGATGCCCGGCGGCAGCAGGTTGATCTTGGTGCGGAT
>DAOUAC010000068.1:0-10869 GCA_034434155.1 Anaerolineaceae bacterium | reverse complement strand
GACCCGCCTGGCTCGCAAACGATCAACAAGCGCACCGTTAAGCCCATCATTGCCCGCTATCTGAACGCGGATCAGGTGGAAGCCGCCTTTGATAAACTGCGCGACTATTGGAACGGACTGTTAGGCGTCTACCAGGTGAACACGCCCGATGCCGACACCAACCGCATGGTCAACATCTGGAATGCCTACCAGTGCATGATTACCTTCAATATGTCGCGCTCCGCTTCGTATTTTGAATCGGGCATCGGGCGCGGGATGGGCTTCCGCGACTCGAATCAGGACTTGCTGGGCTTTCTGCATATGGTCCCCGAGCGCGCCCGTCAGCGCCTGTTAGACCTGGCCGCCACCATGCTCGATTCGGGCGGAGCATATCACCAGTATCAGCCCCTCACCAAGCGCGGCAACAATGATGTTGGGTCAAATTTCAACGATGATCCCCACTGGCAGGTGCTGGCGACCAGCGCCTACATCAAAGAAACCGGCGATTGGTCTATCCTGGACGAATTAGTCCCCTACGATAACCGCCCCGGCAGTGAAACGCCCCTGTGGGAACACCTTCAGCGCGCCATCCGCTATACTCTGGACCGGCTTGGCCCGCACGGCCTGCCGCTCATTGGCCGCGCCGACTGGAACGACTGCCTCAATCTCAACTGCTTCTCCGATACGCCCGGCCAATCCTTCCAGACCACCACCAACAAAGACGGCAAAGTGGCTGAATCGGTCTTCATCGCCGGGTTGTTTATCCTTTCCTGCTGCGAGATGATCGCCCTGGCCGAGCGCCGGGGCTGCCCGGCGGAAGAGATTAACGGCTACCGCGCGGCGATGCAGAAGATGGAAGAAGCCATCTGGCAGGCCGGCTGGGATGGCGAATGGTTCCGCCGGGCTTACGATGACTTTGGCCGCCCGGTAGGGTCAAAAACCTGCCAGGAAGGGCAGATCTTTATCGAACCGCAGGGCATTTGCATCATGGCCGGGCTGGGCGTGCAGGACGGTAAGGCGCTCATGGCCCTCAACGCGGTCAACGAACGGCTGGCGACCCCGCACGGCATTATTTTGCAGCAGCCGGCCTACTCGCAGTATTACCTGCACCTGGGCGAGATTTCTTCGTACCCCCCTGGCTACAAAGAAAACGCCGGGATCTTCTGCCACACCAACCCCTGGATTATGATCGCCGAAACTATCCTGGGGCGTGGTGATCGGGCCTTCGATTACTACCGCCGCATCAACCCTTCGGCCCGCGAAGCAATCAGCGACCTGCACCGCTGTGAGCCCTATGTGTACCCGCAGATGATCGCCGGGCGCGACGCCCCTACCCACGGCGAAGCCAAAAATTCCTGGCTGACCGGAACCGCCGCCTGGAATTACGTGGCGATCACCCAGTGGATTTTGGGCATCCGCCCCGAATTGGATGGTCTGCGCGTCCACCCGGTAATCCCTTCAGACTGGCAGGGCTTCACCGCCTGCCGGCAGTTCCGCGGCGCGCGCTACAACATCCAGGTGCGGCGCGTTGGATCCGGCGCAACCCTGTCTGTGCGCGTTGACGGCCGCCCCATTGCAGGAACGCTGATACCGCTCCCCGCCCACGGCCAAACCGAGGTGCAGGTCGAAGTTGAGGTCGGTTAGCACAAAAGGAAGACCATGAAGTACGGATATTTCGACAATACCCTGCGCGAATATATCATCACCAACCCCAAGACTCCGGTAAAGTGGATTAATTACATCGGCACGCTGGCTTTTGGCGGCTTTGTAGACCACACCGGCGGCGCGCTGATCTGCAAGAACGACCCGGCGCTGAACCGCATCACCAAATACATTACCCAGTTGCCGTCTTCCGATTTTAAAGGGGAAGGGTTGTACGTGCGGGTTAAGGGAGAGGATGGCTACCGGGTCTTCTCGCCCTTTTTCATCCCTTGCCTGGTTCCATATGAACAGTATGAGTGCCATGTGGGCCTGGGGTATACGCGCATCCTCTCGCAGGTCGAAGGTATCCAGACAGAAGTGACGATTTTCGTCCCGCGCGGCGCGGCTTGCGAGGTGCGGCGCATCCGTGTGACGAACCAAACCGGCACGCCGCTGGAAATTGACGTGATCCCGGTGGTGGAGTGGACGCATTTTAACTCCCTCTTGCAGCTTACCAATGCAGATTGGGTTCCGCAGACCATGCAAAGCGAGGTGATTGACCAGGAAGGCGGTCTGAAAGTGTTGAAACAATACGCTTTTATGCGCCGCGATTTCGCCATCAATTACTTCACGTCCAACGCCCCGGTAGACAGCTTCGATACCGACCGGCGGCCTTTCCTGGGCGATAACGAATACGGCTCGTGGGCCAACCCTCTCAGCCTGCGCGGGGCGCACCTCACCAATTCCGTCGCCAAACGAGGCGATAACATCGCCGCGCTGCTGCACGCCCTGGGCGTGGTTGAAGCAGGCGAAACCCGCGAGATCATCACCCTGTTAGGCCAGGAAAGCAGCCTGGAAGCCGCTCTGCCGGCCATTGAAACGTACCGCCGCCCCGAGGCCGTCCAGGCCGCTCTGGATGAGCAAAAATCCTTCTGGGAAACCACTCTGTGCCGCCAGCAGGTCCACACCCCCGATGCAGAGCTCAACTCGATGCTTAACGTTCACAACGCCTACCAGTGCTTCATCACGCTCAACTGGTCGCGCTACCTTTCGTATTACCAGTTGGGGTACGGCGCGCGGGGCATCGGGTTCCGTGACAGCTCGCAGGATGCCATGGGGGTAATGGCGCTGGCCCCCCAGGCGGCTTTGGATCTGATACGAAAACTGCTCTCGGTGCAAAAGCGCGATGGCTCGGCCATGCACCAGTTTAACCCGCTGACGATGGTCGGATCAGAGGGCGACTCGCTGGAACGCGAAGACCGGCCCCACTATTACAGCGACGATCACCTGTGGATTGTGCTGGCCGTCGCCGCATATCTGAAAGAAACCGGCGATTTCAGTTTTCTAGAAGAAACCATCCCTTATTACGACAAAGACCGTGACGGCCGCCCCCTGGAAAGCGGCACGGTGTTAGACCACTTGGCGCGGGCAGTAGCGTTTACCAAAGGGGATGTGGGCGCTCACGGACTGCCGTTGTTAGGATTTGCCGACTGGAACGATACCATCAACCTGGCGAAAGGGGCTGAATCGCTGCTGGCGGCCAACCTGTACGGCGCGGCCCTGCGCGAGTTAAGCGCCATCTACCGGCGGTTAGGCCAGGAAGATAAGGCCCGGCAGGCCGATATAGATTACGCCGCCATGCAGGCGCGGGTGAACGAACATGCCTGGGATGGCGAATGGTTCCTGGCTTATTTTGACGCCGATGGCACGCCGTTAGGGTCGCGTCAGAACCAGGCCGGGCAGATTTATGCCTATGCCCAGGCCTGGCCGGTCATCTCTGGCTTTGCCACCCCAGAACGCGCCCGCGCGGCGCTCGACGCGGTGGAACGGCGGCTGAACACCCGCTGCGGCATCAAACTCAGTGCCCCCGGTTTCAACGGTTTCGACCCGGCCAAGGGCGGCATCACTACCTATCCGCCCGGAGCCAAAGAGAACGGTGGAATTTTCCTGCACGTCAACCCCTGGGTCATCATTGCAGAAATCCTGGCCGGCAATGCCGGGCGCGCCTACCGCTATTACCGTCAGATCAACCCCGCCGCGCGCAATGAGGAAATCGACACCTTTGAGTGCGAGCCTTACGTCTATCCCCAGAACATCCTGGCCGACGAACACCCTCTCTTCGGCCTGGCGCGCAATAGCTGGCTTTCTGGAACGGCTTCCTGGATGTATCAGGCCGGGACGGGCTACCTGTTGGGCATTCAACCCACTTATGACGGCCTGCGCGTTGATCCATGCATCCCGGCGGAGTGGGATGGCTTTGAGGTATCGCGTCAGTTCCGCGATACGCTCTTCAACATCAAGGTGCGTAATCCGCGCCATGTCTCGCGCGGAGTTGAAAAAGTGGTTGTAGATGGTGAAATCTTCCAGGGCAACGTCATTCCCCTCACGAGCGTCAAACGCCGCTGGGTAGAAGTGACGTTGGGCTGAGCCTGATCCCGCAGGTGTTTTGGAGAGCGTGTTCATCCTGTCCCCCGCGCGAGAAACAGGATGAACACGCTTTTCGTCCTGACTAATCTTCTTCTCTACAGCGGTAAACCGCTTCGCGCAGGCCCTTAATGTACCCGATCGCGAACAGGCGGCCAATCGAGGAATAGGAAGGATTGTCGTTGCTGTCGCCTTCCATGGTTGGCACATGATCTGGCCGGCAAACGCCCTCAAAGCCGATGTCGCGGTAGGCTTCCATGCAGGCCAGCATATCGGTCTTGCCTTCATCGTGGAAGGTCTCCACGAATTTTTGGGGCGTGCCTCGTACATCGCGGAAGTGGACGAAGAAGATTTTATTTTGTTTTCCAAAGTGGCGGATGACGGCGGGGAGGTCATCGGTCATCAGGGTAAAGTTCCCCTGGCACAAAGTAATGCCGTTGACCGGGCTGGGAACCAGGTCAATGAGGCGCTGGAAGTTTTCGATGCTGCGCATAATGCGCCCCAACCCCCGGATCGGCGAGAGCGGCGGGTCATCGGGGTGCATTGCCAGCTTCACGCCGGCTTCTTCGGCCACCGGCACGATAATCTCCAGGAAGGATTTGAGGTTAGCCCACAGCGTTTCTTCCGTCACCACGCCGTACTCGGTCAGCGGAGCCTTTTCCATGATGGAATAGTCAAAGGCCGTCGCCAATGCGCCGCCGCGCGCCGGGGCCGTGGTGGAGGTGCGCATCCAGTTGAAGACCGGCATCCACTCGTAGCACCACACCGACACCCCCAACCGGCCCAGGTTTTGGATCAGGTCAATCACGTATTGGATTTCCTCATCCTTCCCCGGCAGCCCCAGCTTGATCTTTTCCATGGGGGGGCGGCTTTCGAGTACGTCGAACTTAAAGCCGGCATCCTCATACGCCGACTTCACCCGCGCCAGGCTCATAAAGCTCCAGGGCAGTTCTTCGCGCTTCACGTTCAGCCCCCGGCGGAAATCCATCCCACCGACCACGTATTTGATACCGCACTGCTTGACCATCCGCCACAAGGGGGTAGGGTATGGAGGCAAAACTTCTGCTATTTTAATCATAAGAAACATCCTGTAAGGTAAGATATGGAACGGGACTCGCAAGGTACGAGATTTATTGTAGCACGATTAAAGGGGATGGGTTCTTTAAGCACCACAGGATTTTTCGCAGTGCTTTATAGGCGAAAAACCCTGTTTGATCTGCGCTCTAAATTTCCACATCAACGGTGATTCAGATATAATTAGCCATAATCCAAACATCCTCAAGGTTTGTTCTCGCCGGGCGTCACGCGGGAGCAAACCGGCGTTGCCAACGGAGCAAAAACATGACTAATACAAACCGGTACGATATCGCCATCATCGGCGGAGGAATAGTCGGCATGGCAACCGCCATGGCCCTGGTAAATCAATCGCATCCATCGCTGGTTGTTCTGGAGGCCGAGGATAAGCTGGCGGCTCATCAGACCGGCCACAACAGCGGTGTGATTCATTCCGGTCTCTACTACAAGCCCGGTTCTCTCAAGGCCAAAAACTGTGTAGAAGGCCGTGAGGCCATGTACCGGTTTGCCGCTGAACACGGCATTCCTCATGAGAACTGCGGCAAGGTGGTCGTCGCCACTATGGAAAGCGAACTGCCGGCCCTGAAGACCCTCGAAGAGCGCGGCCATGCCAACGGGCTGGTCGGACTGCGCCGCCTGAACGGCGTCAAAGAAATTCAGGAATACGAGCCGCATGCCACCGGCATCGCCGGGTTGTTTGTGCCGCAAACGGGCATTATTGATTACACTGCCGTCACGAATGCCTATGCCAAAATTGTGCAGGCGGGCGGCGGCGAGGTCCGCACTCGTTCGCGCGTTAAGGCCATTCACCGCCGCAGCGGCGAGATCGTGTTAGAAACTACCAGCGGCGAAATCTACTGCCGCAATCTGATTAACTGCGCCGGGCTGCAGTCGGACCGGGTGGCGCGCATGGCTGGGGTCAACCCCAAAGTGCAGATCGTCCCCTTCCGCGGTGAGTATTACGAAGTGGTAAAAGATAAAGAACACCTGGTCAAAAACCTGATTTACCCGGTTCCAGACCCGCGCTTCCCCTTCCTGGGCGTGCATTTTACCCGCATGATCCACGGCGGGGTGGAGGCCGGCCCCAATGCCGTGCTGGGCTTTAAGCGCGAAGGCTACACCCGCTCGGCCATTTCACTGCGCGATATGTTCACGTATGTGTTCTACCCCGGCTTCTGGATCATGGCCGCCAAGTACTGGAAGATGGGCCTGGGCGAGTTTTACCGTTCCTTCAGCAAGAAAGCGTTTGTGAAGGCCCTCCAACGACTGATGCCTGAACTGCGCGAAGAGGATGTTCACCCGGCCGGCGCGGGCGTGCGCGCCCAGGCTTTGGGGCCAGATGGCAAACTGTTAGACGATTTCAGCATCGTGGAAGCGCCCAACATGGTTCACGTTCTCAATGCCCCCTCCCCTGCGGCGACGGCCTCTATCAGCATCGGCAAGTCAATTGCCCAAATGGCGCAGAAGAACTTTAATCTTGGATAAACTTCGGTTTTTTTCCTTGACAGAACTGCGATTCTGCATAAAATTGGCCCGGCATGAAATTTTGGGCAAAACGTACCATCTTCTACCAACCGCTTGAGCGAATGCTCACGGGTTTTATCCTTCTTTTTATTCCAATTTTTCCAAAAAGAGAGCCAGTCACTGGCTCTCTTTTTTTAGCGTTTTTCAAGGGAGAGAGGACCAGCTATGCTGCGATTACCCGGTCTAATTGACCCGCATGTTCATATGCGCGAGCCGGGGGCCGCGCACAAAGAAGATTGGGATACAGGAACCCAGGCGGCGCTGGCGGGTGGGTTTACCCTGGTGTTGGCGATGCCCAACACGCGCCCGCCAGTGGTGGATGAGGGTACGCTTGGGGTTGCTTTAGAGTTGGCTTCGCGTGGGTCAAGATGTGACTATGCGCAATACATCGGCGCAGGACCGGAGAATATCGCTTCCGCCGCCGCCCTCGCCCCACGCGCGGCCGGCCTGAAGATGTACCTCGACCAGACCTACGGCCCCCTGCGCCTGGATGATATGACCCTGTGGATGGAACACCTCGCTCGCTGGCCCGCCCATTTTCCGGTAGTGGCGCACGCCGAGGGCCGCAGCGTAGCCGCCGTGATCCTGCTGGCCGCCCTGGTCAACCGCCCCATCCATATCGCCCACGTGGCTCTGCGCGAAGAAATTCTCATCATCCGCGCCGCCAAAGAAAAGGGCCTGCCCGTCACCTGCGAAGTGGCCCCCCACCATCTCTTTCTATCCACCGACGACCTGCCGCGCCTGCCCGGTGGGCGCGGCGAGGTGCGCCCGCGCCTGGCTTCGCCCCAAGACGTACAGGCCTTGTGGGACAACCTCGATGTTATTGACGTGTTCGCCACCGACCACGCCCCCCACACCTTGGCTGAAAAAGACGGCCCTACCCCCCCACCCGGCTTCCCCGGATTAGAAACCGCCCTGCCGCTGCTGTTGACCGCCGTCCACCAAGGCCGGCTGACGATAGAGGATATTGTAGCGCGCTGTTATACCAACCCGCGCCGCATCTTTAACCTGCCCGAACAGCCCGATACCTGGGTTGAGATTGACCCCCATGCCGCCTGGAAGATTTCAGCGGCCCATACCTTCACCCGATCCGCCTGGACGCCTTTTGAGGGCTTCGCGGTGCGCGGTAAAGTGCGGCGCGTAACCCTGCGCGGGCAGACCGCGTTTGAGGACGGGCAAATTCTGGTCCCTTCCGGCTACGGACGCAACGTCCGGGCCTGACGATTGTGTTCTTTTCCGTCTGTAATGAGTTTGAGGAGATATACCTATGGCTTTACGTAACCTGACCAATGCCAAACCCAACCCCTACCTGCCCTTTGGCGACCGCCAGGACGCCGCTTTTTACGGCAAAGACATCCTTTCGGTTAAGCAGTTCAGCCGCGCCGACCTGGAATACATCTTTGGCGTTGCCAAAGAAATGGAAGAAATGGTGCGCCGGGTTGGTAGTTTTGACCTGCTCAAAGGCAAGATTTTAGCGAACCTGTTTTACGAGCCTTCTACCCGCACATCTTCATCCTTTACCGCCGCCATGGAAAGGTTGGGGGGCAGTGTCATCCCGATCAATGAGGTGCGCTATTCTTCCGTCTCCAAGGGCGAATCACTGCCCGATACCGTCCGCACGCTTGAAGCCTATGCCGATGTGATCGTTCTGCGCCACCCCGAGGTCGGCTCAGCGGAGCTGGCCGCCCGCTATGCCCGCAAGCCCATCATCAACGCCGGTGACGGCATCGGAGAACACCCTACCCAGGCTTTGCTCGACCTCTTTACCATCCAGGAAGAGTTGGGCAGGGTGGACGGGCTGACCATCACCATGGTAGGCGACCTGAAATATGGGCGCACGGTGCATTCGCTGGCCCGCCTGCTGACCCTCTTTGACGTGCGCCTGAACTACGTCTCGCCGGATATTTTGCCCATGCCCGATCACATCGTCGCGGAAGTGGCCGAACACAACATCCCTCAGGCGCAGTACAATACCCTGGACCCGATCCTGGCCGAAAGCGACGTGCTTTACGTCACCCGCGTTCAAAAAGAGCGCTTCACCGACCTTAACGAATATGAGCGCGTCAAAGACGCTTTTGTCATCACCCCTGAAACGATGACAAAAGTCAAAGAGGAAATGATTGTCATGCACCCATTGCCGCGCGTGGGCGAAATTGCGATGGAAGTAGATGATGACCCGCGCGCCGCTTACTTCCGCCAAATGGAGTACGGCCTGTACGTCCGCATGGCCTTGCTGGCGATGGTGCTGGGCAAGGCATAATTTAGAATCACAGCAGAAAAGGGCAGAAAAGGGACAAAAATGGCGCCGACATCGTTTTTTACCCGCTTAGAAGAACGCGCCCGGCAAACCGGCTCGCTGGTGTGCGTGGGGTTGGACCCGCATCCCACTGACCTGCCGGAACCCACCGCGCAGGCCGCCAAAGACTTCTGTCTGCGGCTGATCGAGGCCACCGCTCCCTACGTAGCCGCCTTTAAGCCCAACGCCGCCTTCTTCGAGGTATTTGGGCCAGAAGGCTGGCAGGCGCTGAAGGAAATCATCGCGGCGGTCCCGGAGGGCGTTCCGGTGATTTTAGATGCCAAGCGCGGCGACATCGCCTCGACCGCCAATGCCTATGCGCAGTCTGCTTTTGAATCTTTAGGTGCGGACGCCATTACCCTTAACCCCTACCTCGGCTATGATTCCCTCGAACCTTTCCTGCAAGACCCGACCCGGGGCTGTTTCGTGCTGTGCAAAACCTCTAACCCTGGCTCCAGCGACCTGCAAGACCTGCCGCTGGCCGACAACCTCTTGCTATACGAAAAGGTCGCCCGCCTGGCAGAGCAGTGGAACCGCCGCGGCAACCTCGGCCTGGTGGTGGGCGCGACCCACCCCGAAGCCCTGCGGCGCGTGCGCCAGCACGCCCCTTCTCTTTGGCTGTTAGCCCCCGGCGTGGGCGCGCAGGGCGGCGACTTAACCGCCGCGCTCCAGGCCGGACTCCGCGCCGATGGGTTGGGACTGCTTATCCCCGTCTCGCGGGCGGTGGCGCGCGCCGCAGACCCCGCCCAGGCCGTCCGCGATCTAAACGCCGCCGTGCAGGTCGCCCGCCAGACCAGGATGGCGCAAACGCCCATCCTGGATGCCCCCCGCGCGGCCCTGGCCGAAGGACTGCTGCGCGCCGGCTGCGTGCGCTTTGGCGAATTTACCCTCAAGTCAGGCCTGAAGTCGCCCATCTACCTGGACCTCCGCCAGTTAGTGTCGCACCCGGCTCTGCTGGCCCAGGTGGCCGGGGCTTATCTCCCTCTCTTGCGCGGCCTGGAATATGACCGGCTGGCGGCCCTGCCCTACGCGGCCCTGCCCATCGCCACCGCCATCAGCCTGCAAACCGGCAAAGCCATGATCTACCCGCGTAAAGAAGCCAAAGCCTACGGCACAAAGGCCGAGATCGAAGGCGAATACCGGCCCGGCGAGCGCGTGGTCATCATTGACGACCTGGCAACGACCGGCGGCAGCAAATTTGAAGCCATCGAAAAGCTGACCGAGGTAGGGTTGGTGGTTAAAGATATTCTCGTCCTGATTGACCGGCAGTCTGGCGCGCGCGAAGCCCTCGCCGCCGCCGGCTACCACTTGCACGCCGTGCTGACCCTCACCGAACTGCTCGACTATTGGGAAGCCACCGACCGCATCCCCAGAGGGCAAATCCTGGCCGCCCGTGACTTTCTAAAATCCTTATTCTAAATGTACCGACACATCCGCCCCCTCATCTACCGCCTGACGCCCGAACAGGCCCACACCCTCACCATCGCCCTGCTGCGCGCCAGCGGAGCCATCCCCCCCGCGGCGGCCTTACTGCGCGCCCTCTTTCGTCCGGCACGCCCTGGCCCAACAGTTGCCGCCTTTGGGCTGAAGTTTGCCAACCCCTTGGGCATGGCCGCCGGATATGATAAAGACGGCCTGGCCTGGCGCGGGTTAGCCGCTCTGGGCTTTGGACATATCGAATTAGGGACCGTCACCCCACGCCCACAGCCCGGCAACCCTCAGCCGCGCCTCTTCCGGTTGGTGGAAGACGAAGCGGTAATCAACCGCATGGGCTTTAACAATCACGGCGCCGCCTTTTTGGCCCGCCGTCTGCAAGGGAAAAGGCCCCCCGACCTGGTATTGGGCGTCAACATTGGCAAAAACAAAACCACCCCTGTGGAGGAAGCCGCCCAGGATTATCTCTACCTGCTGCGCAGTTTTGCTCCATTGGC
>DAOUAC010000067.1:0-240710 GCA_034434155.1 Anaerolineaceae bacterium | reverse complement strand
CTGCCCTTCGGCAGTTTCATCCAGGTTTACTCTTCTCATCGACAGGGTCGTCAGATTTCGTTTCCACTCCATCTGACCTTCCTTACGCTGTTTCTTCCTATCACTCTTCAGTTGTTAAGGTACGCAGCCAAGCCTTTTGGAGACACACAGACGAAACCACCGATGCCCTTTTATATCCCGACATCGGCCCCCATCTGTTTACCTCTACTTTTGCGTCGGCTGTTCATTTTTCATTGATCTTGAAAGAAACCACACAAAGTTTCTTTCCATAAGATCATTTCCCTGATTGCGTGTTTTATTTTACTCGCACCTCAAGGATTTGTCAAGGGATTTTCACTGAATTTTTTCAGCCAGTTCTTTGCCCTCAACGTGTTCTCTTTTGTCAAACGTTCTCCTTACCGGACAACGAGGCTGGATTATACCGTGAAATTGCCCCTTGTCAAGAATGAACGCTGAAATTCATATGGCTTTCTCAAGAAAGCGAAAAGCTGGTTCCTGCCCAATGAGTACGACCACGTGCCGCCGCCCGAGGCGCTGGCGCGCCTGGCGGAGATGAAGATGGTATATGCGGGGAAAAAGGGGCGGCTGTACGCGGTGGGGAACAGCCTCAGCCCGTGAAACCGTTGACCGAGTGCGCTGTAGGCGATGGCACGAAAAAGGGCACCCACCAGGGGTGCCCCGACATACCCATCAAATGACACAGCAGCAAGCAGCAGAACTGCTTCTGTGTGGACGTCACTTGATCGCCAGGGATTCGATCAGCGCATCCAAGATCGCAAGATCGGGCTCAAAGCTGGCATCGGGCTGGGCGTCGAGCTGCGCCTTCACCTCAGCCAGATAAGTGGAATAGGTATCGTAAAAACCGGGATCCTGGACCAGCGGCTCGGGATCGGGCAGGATGGGGTTGGACACCGGAAACACCGCAGCAACCAGCCACATACGGTCGCGGGTGTAGCCCTGGAAGGTGTAGAACATGGCCTGATTGTTGATGGGATAAACATCCTGGCCATACTGCGTCAGGTAGCGCACGCCGTAACCATTTTTAAAATCCAGGAATTTTACCTGGGTTGCCATCACCTGCGCGGCGTTCCAATTCAAGAAGAACGGCAGCGTGTCTGGCAGATTGGTGGTGGACCTGCCCACCAGCATCTGCTGCAGGTTGGCAAGCTGATCGCTGATCCCGGCGTCCATATTCACATATTCCATCAGCGGATAGATATAAAGGCGCGGCTGGTGAAAGGTATCTGCCAAGGGATAACCGAGGAAAGTGAGACGCCGGTGCTGTGGGTAAACCTCCCAGGGCGGCAAGTCGACACCGCTTTGTGCCGCAATGTTTTCGGGGTCGACCGCAGTGGACAGGGATGGATCGTAGGTAAAAGTCACACCATCGAAGTCATACGCGGTCAACTGCGATTCGGGGGTAGATGGGATCGGGGTATCGCTGGGCACCGGGGAAGGCAATTCGGGGGGTGTTTCCGTCGCCTGAGGCGCGCGGGTAGGCAGCGGCTGGCTGGTGGCGGTGGCATCAGCAGGCAAAACCGCGGCCTGGGTGGCAGGCGGCTGATTATCCGCTTGGGTGGGAGCGTCTGGCTGTTGGAAACTGCGCCACAGGAACAGGCCGCCGATCAGCGCACAGCCCAGGAAACCAACCAGCGCCGCCCCGGCGATGGCGATGATGAGCCATGTCTTCGATCCTGGCCGCCTTGCTGGCCGGGATTGGGGCCGCGGCGCGGGGAACGCTGGCTGGGCGGTGGACGGGGCAGCCACCGGCCGCCCACAGTTTTCACAAAAGCGCGCATCCGCTGGCAGAAGCGCACCACAGTTTGGGCACTGCTGGCCTGGCCGGTTCATGACCGCCTCCTGCGAGAGCGGGCCTGGTATTTTTCCAACAGGCTGCGCGCCTCCTCCGCGCGCCCCAGCGGAACCGGCACACGAATCGCCTGGTTCTGGATGCCGATGCTGACGATATGGGTCAACTGGAAACTCAGGCAGGCAGGCGCATCACCAGAAGCTTCTTTCAACTCCACCCGCTGCAGCCGGCTCTCCCAGATATCCCAGGGGACAAACACATCGTCGAAGTAGACCGCGTTGGGCGCCAGCCAGGCTTCGCCAGGCTGGCTTTCCTGGCGGTGCTGACGGCGCAGCGCTGGCAGACCAAAGGCGATGGCTGCCAGCAGCAGGGTGATCCCCACCATCACCAGCAACACAAAAGAGCCAGCCTCCCGGTCGAAGAGCCAGAAAACCACACCCAAAAAGGTGCACATGCCAGCCATCAAAATCCACAGGCCGCGATTCTCTTTCAACTGGGTACCCTTTTCTGCCTCTGCAAACGCCTGCCACTCGGCCGGTGTATACGTCCAATGGGCCAGCAAGTCCCGGCCACTGAGCAGCCGGTCGAGCTGCACAGAGCGCTTCCACAGGTATACGCTAACCAGGGCTGCGCTCAACGAAACCCAGACAGCGATGAACGACAGGGCATACCCGCCATCCATACCATCCATGCCGATCAGGCCGGGCAGGAAGGCCAACCCAGCGGCCAACACGGCAATCCCGCTCATCACCAGGGAATAGATTTTTTCATGGTTGTGCATTACCACCTCCCAGGGGAGCCCCACAGATAGGGAGAATGATCATCTGAACAAGCGAATTTCAATGTACCCGGGCGAATCGCACTGCACCGGAGGGTCAAAACTGCCAGCCAACTCAATAAAACGATATAAAGTCTGCAGATCCCCCTCCACATAGAATTTGTCGTACCGCCAACCGCTGTCGTTGACGGTCTCAACAAATGGGATATCAATGAAAGAAGCCTTGACATAACCCTCACCCGTGTCATCTTGATAAGCGTACTCGTACGTCATGCTGATCGAGCGATTGCCCGGAGAGAGCACACCCGACAGGGTCTGCCGGGTGACATGGAGGTCGGGGTCGTCATACCAGCGAAACTGGCTCACGGTGAATTCATTCTTGCCGGTCCATTGGGGAGATCCCTCTTGTCCGAAAGCAATGCCATTGTTTTTCTCACCGTTGGCCAGGTAGCAATATCCGTCGCCAGCGTTCGAATCGTAATCAAACCAAATCATGTAGTATCCTGGTATCTCATCGGGGCTCGATTCGAGGCGGGTATCATCCTTAAACTGCAAGCGCACCACCAGCCGGTGTTCGCCCTCCCCCAGGTCGGGCTTTGGGAAGCTGCCGCTCAGCTTGCCGCTGTCCTCCACATCCATTTCTCCCAGGGAGAACTCATCCTGTGTGCCAGCAATGAGGAACAAAGCCTCGGCAACCCGGATGCGCTTGCCGGGTTTGGCGTCCAGGGCAGGGTCCAATTGGAACTGGGCGTTCAACTCCAGCGGCGCACCCACGGCGACATGGCTCAGATCGCTGATGCCCTCCACCTGCAGCACAGCGCACTTGCAGCGCGCCTCCTCCAGCCCCAGGCGGAAAAAGGTGCGGTTAGCCATCCTGTCGCCGAAATCGAACTTGGGGGAAAAATATTCTTCATGGTCGAGATCACCGATATAATCAGCACGAAAATTGACAATGCCAATTCCCGCCATGCTGGCTAAAGGCACGGCGCCGTCACTATCGCCGCGGGTGTACGTGCCGCCCACCTGGCTGACGACCTGACCGGCATCCTTGACAAAGATAGGGATCAGCGAGGCGCCCTCTGCGGTTTCGTCTTTATTAGGCAGGCGTTTTGTCGTCACTCCAAAGATGAAGGTGTATTTTTCGCTGAGGCGATAGGGATCGCTTTCGTTGAACAGCCTCAAGTTGTTGTTATACAGCCAGGTGCCGTTCACCAGGCTGTATTTTTCATTGTTCGGGTCGACGATCCGCATCCCCTTGGTCTCGTCGCTGAAGATCTCATCCAGACGCAGGGGATGGACGTTATCCCAGCGCAGGTCGCGCGAGCCAGGCGTATCAAGCTGCAGCTTGAAATCCTGATACATTCGCAATATGCCACTGCCCAAGAGAGCATCGGCCTCGGCTTCAGAAAACGCCGACGGCAGCCAGTTGGCTTCGCGCAGTTTGCCAGGGTTGATGCGGTAGCCATGGCGGAACAAGTAACCCATGGTGACGATCGGACTGCCGTGATGCGGCGTGCCCCAGGTGACCAGTTGCTGGAAGGCTTGCTTTAAGGGCTCGTTGAACTGCCGGATGCCAGCCCTGGCAACCAGGCCGCCCATGGAGTGAGCTACGATCTGCAGGTTCACCGGCATGTTGGCGTTCAGCGTTTTAGCAAGCTGTCTGTCATCGTTCTCGGCGCCCAAGGCAAGGGCGCTGGCAAACGAATCCCCCAGCGGGGGCACGGGGCTGTCTTCCACGGGCGAATAGACCGAGCGGTAGGTGGGATAGATAAACTCATAGAAGGCGGTGCAATCGACCTGGTCTTTCCTCTTGTCCAGGAAGGCTTTGTAGAACTCAGACCACACCTCGCGCTTATACCGGACACCCCAGGGCTGGATAGGGCTGGAGGCCAGGAAGGTGCCGGCTTTTTCTTCCTCGTTGTGCCCATGCACCAGCACAATCACATTGATGATCGGCTTTTGCAGCACAGCCTGGTCTTTCTCAGGGTCCGCCGGGCGGCGAAAACCCTCTGCCGAGGCGTCCGGGATCATGCGCACCAGGCGTGGCTCATAAGCGTAATTGATGTAGCGATCGAAAGTCAACACGGCATACTGCACCCGGCTGCGCTGGCCAGCGGCGGAAAGGCTGTAGCTTGCCATGTGGACCCGGTCGCGGTGATTGATATAGCTGCTTGCCTCTGCCAGGGTGGGGATCAATCCATCCTGCACCACCAGGTTGCCGTCGGCATCGCGCTCCACCGACAGGTAAACAACATCGTCGGGAAGGGTTTCGCCATTCACCACGAACTGGCCAACGCGCACCACGTTGACGGTGGAAAGGGAAAGCTCACCCAGCTCGGCAGCGGGGATGGTCAGGCGAGGGGCAAAAGCCTCATCCACATCAGCAAGATCGAACTCCAGCACACGCATACTGCCGCTGGTCTGCAGATCGCGCGGATCGCTGAGGGTGATCGTGTTAGTGGCGCGCGAGAGCGCCACCGCCACCGGTGCTGTGCTGCCGGGTAGCTCCACCCGGGTGCCATCGCTGAGTGCAAGGCTGCCGGTTTCGCTGGAAATGACGCCTTCCACCGTCTCGGGCGTTGTCTCGGCGGGGGCCACGGCGCGCGGCTGGTAGCCACCTGTGGTCACGAACACGCCTGTCGTCTCGTTGGCGCTATCCTGATAATCCGATGTGGTTGGCGGATAATTCTCATTGCTGGAAATTTCTTCGCGGCCCGTCTGCAGACCGAGCAGGATGAGAAAGACAACCACTGCCCCCACGCACAGCAACAGCATCCCCCCACCCGCCAGAACAGCGACCAGGGGAAAGCTCCCGCTTTTTCTTGCGGCAGCGATCGGGCGCACGCTGCGCGGCGCGCTGACTGCGGGCATAGCGGCAGGCGAGGCGACCTGGAGACCACAGTTCTTACAGAACCGCGCTCCTGGAGATAATTTCGTCCCACAGTTGCGGCAAAAATTGGCCATACCCCTCCATGACGGGCCCTGCCGCTTTACATGGCAAGGCAATCAGTAAAAGTAAGGCTATTAGTAAAAATATTATAGCCGTGTATCGGATCCTGTAAAGTATTATAGCCGTGTATCGGATCCTGTGCGCTTACAGAGTCGTTATGTGAGCTTGTTGGAATTAAAAAAATAGCGGGGTGGGCGCCGGCAAGGGGTATGCCGGGCGTCTGAAGCCTATCAACCCTCTAATCAACCACAGATATAAGATATAATCTTTCTCTATGAATTCGACCTACTATCCCGCTTATCGCCCGCGTTTTTCGATCGAGCATGCGCTGCTTTCGATCTTGTTTGGCCTGCTGCTCTTCTCGGCGGCCCTGCTTTTGTTTATCTTGGGCTTTCAGGTATGGTATGCGGGCCGCATCTTCCCCGGCGTGCGGGTCGCCGGAGTTGACGTAGGCGGCATGAAAACACAAGACGCCGCCAACGCAATCTCCGCTTCGGTAGCCTACCCTTTTCAGGGCAAGATTGTTCTGCGCGACGGTAATCGCCTGTGGACGGCTACGCCCGCCCAGTTAGGGCTGTACCTGGACCCTCAAACCTCAGCCCGCGCCGCTTTTGAGGTAGGGCGCACCGGCTGGCTCATGGACCGCCTGCGCGATCAGTTCTACACCTGGTACCTCGGCCGCGATCTGCCTCCCGCCTTCCTCCTTGACGGGCGCGCGACCTACGCCTACCTGGCCGGCCTCGCCAAAGAGATTGACATTCCCACCGTTGAGGCCAGCCTGGAACTACGCGGCACAGATGTCATCGTCCACCCCGGTCAGGTGGGCCGTTCCCTCGATATCCCCCGTTCGCTGACGCTCGTATCGCTCCAGGTGCAGACCATGCGCGATGGTGTCGTTGACCTTTTCATCAACGAGAGCGTCCCCGTCATCCTCGATGCCTCTCAGCAAGCCGAATTAGCCCGCGGCATCCTATCACAGCCCCTTACCCTCACCTTGCCAGAGAACGAGGCCGGTCAGGGCGGCCCCTGGACCATTGACCAGCCCACTCTGGCCGCCATGCTGGCCTTTGAGCGCGTCCAGAGCGATCAGGGCATGCAGTACCAGGTCAACCTGAAAACCGAACCTCTGCGCCAGTTTCTGGAGCAAATTGCCCCGCCCCTGGTGCGCCATCCGCAAAACCCGCGCTTTATTTTCAACGATCAAACCCGCCAGCTAGAGGTTATTCAACCCACCGTCACCGGCCGTGAATTAGATATTGAGAGCAGCATTCAGGCCATTCAAGAGCAGTTACCCGCCGGCAACCACACCATTACTCTGGTAATGAAGTATGAAAACCCGCCCGTCACCGATCAATCCACCGCCGAATCACTTGGCATTACGCAACTGATCCACGAAGAAACCTCTTACTTCTACGGCTCCAGCAGTTCGCGCGTGCAGAATATCACCACTGCCGCCAGCAAGTTTCACGGGCTCCTGGTGGCTCCCGGTGAAACCTTCTCGATGGCAAGCGCCATCGGCGACATCACCCTCGATAACGGCTACGCTGAGGCCATGATTATCTTGGGCGGGCAGACGATTAAAGGCGTAGGCGGCGGCGTCTGCCAGGTCAGCACTACCCTGTTCCGGGCCGCTTTCTTCGCTGGCTTTCCTATCGTTGAGCGCCATGCCCACGCTTACCGCGTGTATTACTATGAAAAAGTCGCAGGCAACCGCATTAACCCCAACCTCGCCGGGCTGGATGCCACCGTGTTCGTCCCCCTGGTTGATTTTAAATTTACCAACGACACCCCCTACTGGCTGTTGATGGAGACATACGTCAACCCTGCCAGCAGTTCGATCACCTGGAAGTTCTACTCCACTTCCGATGGCCGCACCGTTGATTGGAACACCACCGGCCCGGTCAATATCGTCCCCGCGCCTGAGCCTGTCTACCGCGAGAACCCCGATCTGCCCAGCGGGACCATCAAGCAGGTTGATTGGGCCGCCGATGGCGCAGATGTCACCGTCAACCGCACCGTCTACCGCGACAACCAGGTTTATCTGCAAGACACCCTTTACACCCATTACCAGCCCTGGAGCGATGTATTCGAATATGGGCCGGGAACTGAGCTTCCGAACCAGGATGGCGAGGATAAGCCGGAAGGTTAAACCCTTGTCAGCAGTGGTAAAATAAAACATACTTCAGTACCACTCTTCCAGCGCGGGCTGCGCCAGAGCAGAACGGTTTGTGATGCCGCTTGTGACCCGCCATTTGCAATCCAACCGGAGAGACCATGGTTAGCACCGATTTACTCGAAATTCTGCGTTGCCCGGCTTGCGTGCGCGAGCCAGGAAAAGAAGGAAAGCTCGAACTCGTTAAAGAGACCTGGCTGGTCTGCCAGGACTGCCAGCGCAAATATCCGATCATTGAGGATATCCCCGTAATGCTGGTGGATGAAGGCGATAAGTGGACGCAAACCCCGGCCGATACGCTGCCGGTTCCCCCTCCAAAAATCGGATAACCATCCGGAAAGCCCAATAAGCCGCCGGAATGATTCTTGCACCTTTCTGGCGCAGGCTCGACTTTCCAGTACAAAAGGGTAAAAAAATCAGGATGTCACGCGTTTCCACCCGTCAGTCTCGCCCCCGCCCCACCTTCGATCTTCTCACACTGATTGTCCTTGTGGCTTTCCTCATCGTCGCAACCATTGCCGGTGTGCTGTCTTTTTTATGGGTGCGTAATTTTGTCGCCTCCTGGCAGATCTCCGACTTGCCTGGCATGCCGGTCGTGCAGGATGCATCGGCCAAAGGCCTGCCGACTGCCCCGGTCAACGATCTGCCAGCCAACGTCCAACCGCCGTCGGGCGCGCTTGACCCTCAACTTGGCCCCACGCCGGTCCCCTGGGATGGTTCCAGCCGGGTCACGATCCTGGTGATGGGCCTGGACTATCGCGATTGGTCCGAGGGCGTGGATGTCCCCCGTACCGACACGATGATCCTGTTCACTATTGACCCGCTCACCAAGTCCGCCGGGATGCTCTCCATCCCGCGCGACCTGTGGGTGACGATCCCCGGCATGGAGAATAACCGCATCAACACCGCCTACCGTTGGGGCGAAGTCTACCAATACCCCGGCGGCGGCCCGGCTCTCGCTATGAAAACCGTCGAAGGCGTCATCGGCGTGCCGATCCAGTATTACGCCCTGCTCGATTTCAACTCGTTTGTCACCTTCATTGATGAGTTGGGCGGCCTGGATATGCACATCCGCGAGGAAATCGTGGTTGATCCGATTGGCCCCGGCAACACCGTCAAGCTAGAACCCGGCGTGCAAACGCTGGACGGAGCCACGGTTTTGGCCTATGCCCGCAACCGCAAAGATGGCGACGGCGACTTCTCGCGCTCTGCCCGCCAGCAGGAAGTTATCCTGGCGATCCGCCAGCAGATTCTGACGCTGAACATGCTGCCCACCCTGGTCGCCAAGGCCCCCGCCCTGTACAACGAGATCTCCAAGGGCATCCGCACCAATCTAACGCTCGATCAGGTGATCAAACTGGCCTGGCTGGCCGCTCAGGTGGGCGATGAGAACATTAAGAGAGGCGTTTTTGACCCTCACCGCGATGTGCAGTATGCCGATGTAATGACGCCCGAGGGTACTCAATCTGTCCTCATCCCCAACCCCGATCAGATTCGCCTGCTCCGCGATGAAATCTTTGCTTCTGGCGGCCCGGTAGGCCCGGCAGCCGTCGCGCAAGACCCCGCCGAGTTAATGAAAGTCGAAAATGCCAGGGTCATGCTGCGCAACGGCACTTCTACTCCTGGCCTGGCGGCCAGCACTGCTGAGCAACTGCGCGCGCAGAACGTCAACATCACCGGAGAAGACAACGCCGATGGACTCTATGGGCAAACCGTGATTATTGATTACACCGGCAAACCCTATACGATTAATTTCTTAATTCAGCAGTTAAATATCAAAGACACGGTGCAGGTCAAGAACCGCTTTGACCCCAATGCCCAGGTGGATATTGAAGTGATCCTTGGGCAAGATTGGGCCGCCCAACAGCCCTAAGCTCCCAAAAGCACAAAAAGCGCGCGCCGCTTGCACGTGGCGCGCGCTTTTGATCTCTCCACCTCGACCCTGCAGGGGACAACTCGCTGCCGGGCTGAAATTGTTATGCGTATCCTCAGGAAGATTATTCGCCAGATCAAACCATCACCGCCAGCCTGCATGGCAGGGGCAACATAAAATTATCGTCCTCCTCTCCCGATCCAGGCGTACAACCGTGCTCCACCCGGCAAGGTTGCGACTGTGATGCTTTCGGTGAGAACGCCACCCCTCAAAACCCGCCTGAAACTGCGCTGGAAACTTGCCACCGGCGCAATACGAAAGCCCGCTAACTGGTCTGCGGCGTCACCGGCAGGTTGCTCGAGACAAACTGAGCAAAGGTTGTGCTGCGCAGCCGCGCCACCAGTTCCACCTGCGTTTCACACCACAATGGGCGCAGCGGGCAGGTTTCGCCAAAGGTGCAGGCAGAAGCAGAATGGGTACACTCGTTCAGCGCAATTGGCCCGTCAATTGCTTCAACCACTTCCAAAATAGTGATCTCTTCTGGAGCACGGGCCAAAGATACCCCGCCGCGCGCGCCGCGCGAGGTATGGATCAACCCTGCAATCGATAACTGCGAGATGATCTTGGCAAGGAACGAGGGTGGAATGTGCTGTTCATCCGCAATCTGCGAGGTAGCAGCACGCTGACCTGGCTCTAATTGGGCCAAATATAACATTGCTCGAAGTGCATAATCGGCCTGGCGAGTGATTTGCATATAATCTTCCTCTTTTGGTAATACTGGTAAGAATACTCCTGTTATTGTAACAGTTTATTCTACAGTGTGGTATCGAGCAAGTGACAGAGGTCATTCGTATAAGATGACGATTAGCTCAACTGGACGGCTCGCTGACGGCTCAGTATAATAACATAACAACCAGGTGCTGATACCCTTATTTTACCAGGTTGCGGCCCAATCCATCACCTGCTCGCGGAGGATTCAGTTGTCTCTACCCAACATTGATACCGACTATCTCCTCGATTTTCTGGTGCGCTTGCTGAATACCCCCAGCCCCACCGGTTTCGCCGCCCAGGCCATTGACCTGACGGCCAAAGCCCTTTCTGCCTTTCCTGACCTCACCCTGACGCACAACCGCAAAGGGGCTCTCCTGGCCGAATGGCCGGGACGGTCGGCGGCGGCTCCCCGCGCCCTTACCGCTCATGTGGATACCCTCGGCGCAATGGTCAAAGAAATCAAGGCCAACGGGCGGCTCAGACTTTCGCCGCTAGGCGGCTTTGCCTGGAATACCGTTGAAGGTGAAGGCTTAACCGTTTTCACTTCCAGCGGAGATCAGGTGCGCGGCAGTCTCCTCCTGCATAAAGCCTCCTCTCACGTTTTCGGCAGCGCCCAGGTGCGCGACCTGAAGCGCGATGAAGAATCAATGGAAGTTCGCCTCGACGCTCGCACCACCAGCGCCGAAGAAACCCGCAAGCTAGGCATTCAGGTGGGTGATTTCGTCGCCTTTGACCCACGCGTTGAAGTGACTCAGGGGTTTATCCGCTCGCGTCACCTCGACGATAAAGCCTGCGTGGCCTGCATGGTCGCAGCCGTTAAAGCCATGCACGACGCTGGCCTTAAACCGGCGCAGCGCACCCACTACCTCATCAGCAACTATGAGGAAGTCGGACATGGCGCATCCACCGGCTTTCCGCCTGACCTGGCCGAACTGCTCACCGTTGATATGGCGGCCATTGGCGAAGGGCAGGAATCGGATGAATTTCACGCCACCTTATGCGTCAAAGATTCGGGCGGCCCCTACCACCACGAACTCAGCCAGCGGCTGCGGCGCCTGGCTCAAGAAAATCATATTGCTTACAAGGTGGATATCTACCCCTACTACGGTTCCGATGGCGAAGCCTATTGGCGCGCCGGCGGCGATGTGGCCGTTGCTCTGATCGGCCCCGGCGTTGATGCCTCGCACAGTTACGAACGCACCCACTTAGACGCTCTCATCGCCACTACCCAGTGGATTCTCGCATACCTTCTGGCCGAAGATTAAGGAAGTTAGCCACATGGGATGGCACAGCGGCTGGTGGAGCTACCTGAGCGATACCGGCGAAAAACCTAAAGTAACCCGCGCTCTAATACGGCGCGTCCTCGCCTACGCCAGACCCTACCGCTGGCAAATTTTCGGTATGCTGCTCCTCATCCTGCTGCACGCTGGCCTGAACCTGCTTACGCCCCTTATCCTGCGCGATCTCATCGACCGCACCATCCCCGCTCGCGACCTTAACCGCCTGATATGGCTGGCGCTGGCTCTGCTGTTCATCCCCGCCGCCGGCGGGATCATGAATGTTTTTCAGAGGCGTCTCAATTCATGGGTCGGCGAGGGCGTCATCTACGACCTGCGGGTGGCCCTATTCGCGCGCCTGCAGCGTATGTCACTGCGCTTCTTCACCAATACCAAAGTCGGTGAGTTGATGAGCCGACTGAATAATGACGTGGTGGGCGCGCAAAGCGCAGTGAGCAACACCATCGTTGGCATTATCACCAACATCATCCAGGGAGTGGCCGTGTTTATTGTCATGCTTACCATGGAATGGCGGCTGACCCTGGTAAGCGTTATGATTTTGCCGTTGTTTATCCTCGTGGCCCGCCAATTGGGCAACCGGCTGAGGGACATCTCGCGCGAGCAGATGGAAGCCAATGCCCGCATGAACGCCATGATGAACGAGACCCTTAACATCGGCGGAGCGCTGTTGGTTAAGCTGTTTGGCCGCGCTGGCATCGAGGTAGATCGCTTTAAGCAGCGCGCGGCGCGCGTCCGCGATCTGGGGATTAACCGCGCCGTGACCGGCACGGTCTTTTTCGTCATCATTGGCCTTATCAGCGCCGTTGGTACGGCCCTGGTTTACGGAATCGGCGGCTACCTTGTCATTCGCGACCTGTTCACCATCGGTACGATTGTCGCTTTTGGCTCTTACCTGGGGACGCTCTACGGCGCGCTGCAGGGCTTATCCAACGCACCGGTGGAGTTTGCCACCTCATTAGTAAGTTTTGAGCGCGTTTTCGAGGTCATTGACCTGCCGGTTGAAATTGAGGAACGCCCCGATGCCCACGAGCTGACCGAGGTACGCGGCGAACTGGTATTCGAAGATGTTTCTTTTATCTACCAGGTGCGCGAGGAAAACCTGCTGCGCCAGGTACAGCGTTTTGGGCGTATGGATAACGTCCGCACCGCCCTTTCTGACAATGGCGAGCGGCCCGGCGGCGATGGCCGTCTCAGAGGGGAAGAACGCGCCAGCGGCGAAGGCCAGGAAGATACTCACACCCAGGCCCGCGCCGTGGCACTGCGCAACATTTCCTTCACCGCACTGCCCGGCCAGTTGACGGCCCTCGTCGGCCCCAGCGGAGCCGGCAAGACCACCCTCACCTATCTAATCCCGCGCCTCTACGATCCCACTTCCGGGCGCATTCTCATTGATGGCTACGACCTGCGCGCAGTCACTCTCGATTCGCTTAGCCGCCAGATCGGCATGGTCACGCAAGAAACCTACCTCTTCCACGATACCATCCGCACCAACCTGCTCTACGCCCGCCTCGATGCAACCCAGGCCGAGGTCGAAGAGGCCGCCCGCACCGCCAACATTCACGCTTTTATCATGGGCCTGCCCGAGGGTTACGATACCGTCGTCGGCGAGCGCGGCTACCGCCTGAGTGGGGGCGAAAAACAGCGCATTGCCCTCGCCCGCGTTATTCTAAAGAACCCGCGCATTCTCGTCTTGGACGAAGCTACCAGTCATCTCGACAGCGAATCAGAAGCCCTTATTCAAGAGGCCCTCAAACGGGTGATGGCCGGCCGCACCAGCATTGTCATTGCCCACCGCCTCTCGACCATTCTCGCCGCCGACCAGATTTTGGTGATGGACCGCGGCCAGATTGTTGAGCGCGGCAAACACCACGAACTGGTGGCCCAACGCGGGTTGTATGCCAGCCTTTACCAGACCCAATTCAGCCGGGAAGGATCATGAGCGATTTATTATTCACGCCCGAGGCTGTGCGCCTGGCGCTCTTAGCCAGCCAGGGCCTGCTGCAAGCGCCAGAACGCCCTGCCTGCAAGGCCGACGTACTGGCCGTCATCCACCGCATGGGAGCATTGCAGATCGACACGATTCACGTGGTGGCGCGCAGCCCTTACCTGGTGCTGTACAGCCGCCTGGGGGCCTATGACCCGGCCTGGTTGGACGAACTGCTGGCCGAGGGCGCCTTATTTGAATATTGGTCGCATGCCGCCTGTTTCTTGCCCATCGAAGACTACCCGCTTTACGTTCACCGCATGCAGGCCAATTCACACAGCTACTACGAACACGGCTGGGATACACAGCACGCCGCTGCCATTGAGCGCGTGTTAGAACGCATCCGCGCCAACGGCCCGGTGCGCTCCGCCGATTTTGAGCGCGCCGATGGGCAAAAAGGCGGCTGGTGGAACTGGAAGGAAGAAAAGCGCGTCCTCGAATACCTGCACACCAGCGGCCAAGTGATGATCGTCCGGCGCGAAAAATTTCAGCGCGTTTACGATCTACGCGAGCGAGTGCTGCCCGGCTGGGATGGCTCGCAGGCCCTTACGCCCGAAGCGGCCCACAATGCCCTCACACTTCGCTCGGTGCGCATCCTTGCGGCGGCCCCGGCCCGTTGGGTGGCCGATTACTTCCGCCTGCCCAAAAAAGGGATGCCTGAACGCCTGGCAAAACTGGCAGAGGCAGGGCTGTTACTCCGCGCCAAGGTCGAGGGCTGGAACGAACCCGTCTACCTCCATCCCGATTCTCTACCTCTGCTGCAAGCAGCCCAGGCAGGCGAACTGCGGCCTACTCACACCGCTCTGCTCTCACCCTTCGACCCGCTTACCTGGGATCGCGACCGCGCCCGCGCTTTATTTGGCTTCGATTACTCCATCGAATGCTACCTGCCAGAGGCCAAACGCATCTACGGTTACTTTACCCTGCCCATTTTGCACCACGGCCGCCTCATTGGGAGGTTGGACCCCAAAGCCCACCGCAAAGAGGGCATTTTCGAGATACGGGCACTGCACCTGGAGCCGAACGTGGAGTTAAACGAAGCAATGGCCGCCGAAGTTGCCGCCGCTATCCAAAACTGCGCCGACTGGCACAAAACCCCCCAAGTTGAAATCCGCCGCAGTCAGCCAGCGGCCGCGGCGGAGATGTTGGGTGCGTTTCTCAGAAAGGGATAGAGGGCAAAATTCGCCCTAGCTCACCGGATGATGCACCAGAATCGTGTTTTGCGATGGATCGCGCACCAGCAGGCCGCCTTCCACTGCTTCGGACGCAATCCCGGCTGCCTCTAACCGCCCCATGAGCGCATTGTAGCTGTTAAGGTCGGGCAGTAAGAGTTCAAACCAGCGCAGCCCGGCGGCATCCGCGGGCGGCGGCGGAGCGCCAACTCCCGTCCAGGTATTCGCTCCAATGTGGTGGTGGTAGCCGCCTGCCGAGAAGAACAACGCCCCACTGCCGTACCGCTGTACCAGGTCAAACCCCAGCACATCGCGGTAGAAACGCTCGGTGCTGCTCAGGTCTGACACTTTCAGGTGAATATGCCCAACGGTCGTCCCTTCAGGCAGCCCTTCCCAGGGTGCGTTCAGGTTACTGCCTTTCAGTTCCATCAGCAGGTCGTCAATATTCAGCTCTTCCGTGCCCATTTGCAGCCGCCCAAGATCGTCGCGCGGCCATTCGCTTCTGCGCCGGTCAACGTACACCTCAATGCCGTTGCCGTCGGGGTCGGCCAGGTAAAGCGCTTCGCTCACGCCGTGATCTGCCGCGCCCTGCAAAACCTCACTCTCTAGGTTCGCAAGCTGATAGAGCAGACGGGCCAGAGCCTTACGATTGGGCAGCAGCACCGCAAAGTGATACAACCCCGTTGCCTTTGGCGCGGGCCGCGCGCCGGGCCTGGCGTTCAGCACCACCAGCGGCGAACCGCCTACCGCCCCCAGCGCCGCCGTCCCGTCCTGCCGTCCCTGGAGTTGAAACCCTAACGCGCCCTGATAAAAATGCAGTGCCCGGTCCAGGTCGGCGACGTACAGTTCCACTTTCCCTATCATAGTTTGTGGGGGTAAAGTCTGCGTCAAATGTACCTCCCTTCGGTGGGCCGTTGACGGCTCACCGTTAATCGCCAGAAAAATAACGGCCCGCGTGGAGTCGCCGCGCGGGCCAAACGATCATGCCGCGTTACAGGCCCATGGCCTTAATTTCGGCCAGGGTCTTTTCATAAATCTCGTAATTCTCACCCTCGAACTCGTCAGGATCCACGTATTTAAACCACAGCGCCTGGTCGGGGTCGTCTCCGGCAATCTGGCGGCGGCTGACCTTCAACCGCCCCGAAGGATCGTGCCAGCGCACCTCGTTCTGCTGAATCAAAACGTACTCCCCGGCATATTTCCCGACGATTTCCTTCTGGTGATCGCGGTAGTAGAGGGCCTGCTCGGCAGTTGTGCGCCGCCACGAGATGACGCGCTCGGTGGGGTCGGTAATGTGCGCGAAGAACTCGCCCAACGGCCCCTGCACTTCCGTTTCGTAGTCAATCTCATCCAGGTTTACCGTCCCCCAACCGTTCTGCGCGGCAATGAGCAGAGCATTGCGGTCACGGTTGTAGGGTTTGGTCAGCCAATCGGCCTTGGGGTCATGCCCCATCAGCGTTGCGCCGAGCGCATCCGTCGCAATCGGGTGGTCTCCGGCGATCAATGTGTTGGTGACATAAGCTTTTTCGGCCCCATAACCCCATTCCTGCCCTGCCTGGGCCGTGAGCGCATCGAGAATATTCAGCGCCGGGTTGAAAATCTTGCCAATATCCACCAGCATATAGGGCATCCGCACCAGATGATGATAGTAATGGCGCGGGCGGCCCAACGGCTCGGTGGTCATCAGTCCAAACAGGTTTTTTAAGGTCAGCGTAATCCCCATAAAGGCGTGGTTCTTCATCTTTTGCACCGAGACCAGCACGTCATTATCGAGGATTTGCTGCGATATGAAATACCGCTTGAACATCAACCCCCCGCCAGGGACTTCGGTAGGTACAATCGGTGCTACATTGCCGTCAATATAGCCCACCTGGTATTCGTCAAAGACTTTTTGCAGCCAGGTGGTAGTTCCGGGGATGGCATCGTTGTAAACCTGGAAGAAGCTGACGTCCGCGGCGCAAATTTCGGCATTGGGGTTCACGTCGCGGATCAACCGCAGAGTAGCGCGGGCCACCTTCTCGCTGACCAGTTCTCGGAAAACGCCCTCGAACATAGGCGGCTTTGTGGGCCAGTCCTGGTTGAATTTAATCACAATCCGCCTGGCAGCCCGGATTTTGTCCCACGAACTGCTCAGCGGAGCGGTGGCGCGTTTGAGCGCCTGGTAGACTTCTTCATCGCTCGCGCGATGGTCGCAAGCAACAGCACGAACTCGGTAAGGGGTAGCCATAAACCGTAACCTCACTCCTACCAATGATGTGGACTCGCCAGGTTGGACCCGATCCTGGAGAATCCCTGCCAATGGTCCAATATGATGATTATAATTGCTATCCCCCTAAGATTTCCAGTGGGTCTCTGACCCCAAAATCAGGCTGTACGTAGAGAAGATGGTGAGCGGCTTCACCGCTCACCATCCACGTATAAACCCCGTTTTGCGGTTTTAAGCTAGAACGGCGACATCTGGCTCATCTTGCGGGCGCGCACCGCATTCTGAATCATCAAGAACTCGCCCACGTTTTCCATTGAAAGCAGGCCGACCAGCACGCCGTTGTGCACCACCGGTAAGATGCTTTGTCCGCTGTTCTGCACCTGCGCGGCAACACCGTCGAGCATCTGCGAGGAATCCACCGTGTCGAAGTCCTTGCGCATAATATGCGAGACAAACATGCGCTCATCGTGCTGGGCCAGGGCGCGCACCACATCTTCCCGCGTGACCAGTCCCACCACCGAGCCGTTGACCACCACCGGAAAATCATGCTGGTGGCCGGAGAGAATATATTCCACCGGGCGAGCCAGTGGGTCGGTTGGCGAAAGCGTATGAAAGTCTGTCAACATAGCCCGGCTGACCGGAATGCCGCTCAGAGCGGCCTTCATCTGCACCATGCTCGCTTCCTGCGCCGCGCCAATCCACACGAACAGGGCGATGAAGATCAGGAAGGGGTTGCCAAAGAGGCCGATGAACCCCAAGAGGAAGGCCACTGCCTGACCCAGCGTGGCGGCCCACTGTGTTGCCTGGGTGTATTCCATGCGTGTCGCCAACAGCGCACGCACCACACGCCCGCCATCCATTGGAAAGGCTGGGATCAGGTTAAACAGCGCCAGGGTCGCGTTGACCGCCAACAGGCGCTGCAAGAAATTCCCTCCCGTCACTGAGAGCGTCGAGAGCGGCTCAAAGGCGTTGGTGATGAGCAGGATCACAAACAGCGCCGCCGCAATCACCATATTGACCGCCGGCCCCGCCAGGGCTACCCACAATTCTTGCAGCGGCTTTTCGGGCATCCGCTCTAACCGAGCCAACCCGCCAATGGGCAGCAGGGTAATATCGCGCGTCTGGATGCCAAACTGGCGCGCCGTCAGGGCGTGACCAAACTCGTGCAACAGTACACAGGCAAACAGTGCCAGCAAAAACAGCACCCCTGCCAGCACTGCCTGAGCGCTGCCTTCGTTAATCCAATAGTTCAACGCCACCCAGCCGAGCAACAGCAAGAAGGTGGCGTGCATATACACGTCAATTCCGGCAATTCGGGCAATCTTCCAGGACCATTTCATTGGATCATCCCCATTTTTTTTGTAAAACCAGGGGCCGTGCCGCCTGGGGTCTTTTCGATGATAACATGCGTATTCCCATTCACGTGCCTGGTGCTTTGGGTACAGCTCAGGTAAACGCGCTCTCATTCCAAGAGTGCTGCATTCTTTATACTGCCTAATCATATAGATATCATTAAGCGAATGTAAAAAACATGTATAAAGTTCTAAAGAAGTTATTGCATAAATTCCGAAAACAACAAATGAGGGTTGACGAAACCCTCAAAAAATGTCAATATAATCAGGGGTTATCTCTCGCAGATTGATCTGGGGGGCCAGCAGATCGGTCAATCTTTTAGATACGTGAGGCACATTTTGAAAACTTACCTGTTGCTTGCATTTACCCTGTTGTTTGCGTTGGCCAGTTGCGCCAGCCAGCCACCTTTTGGTTCCGCTGATCAGGAACAGCCGGCGACGGCAGTTGCGCAAAAAACGCTCATCCTTCTTCCCACTTCTACGTTTACAGCCCAGCCGCCAGCCACAGCCACGCCTACCCGCGCGCCCGCGACGGCCACTCGCACACCTGCCCAACCGCCAGCGACAGCTACACCCACCCGCATGCCCGCCACCCCGCGCCCCTCAGCCACGCCTACCCGCGCGCCGCAGTCTGGGAGCATTGTCGTTGACCACAACTCCGTTGCCCTGTTCGACCGCATCCCCGAACAATATCTCACTGCCGCCCGCAATCTGCCCATGATGTATATGGATCAGTCGGTAGGCATGAACATCAGCCAGGGGTTAGACTGCCTGGCCGCGTCATCCTGGGGAGAAGCGCCCGTTCACTGCCGCCGAGACTATGACCCAACCAGCAGCACCCCCTGGACGGTTCGGGCCTACACCGCGGCTGACCTGCAAGCCGGCACCGTTCCACCGCTTATTCAATTTCCTGCTGACTCCAACCGTTATAACCGCTCGAACTGGACCTTTGTTTCGCAATCTGGCTCATGGCAAGAATACCTGGCGGCCTTTTTAACCACCCAGGCCCCCGCCCACATCAATCAAAAAGACGTGCTTTCCTTCCAGTTCACCTATCTGCATGTCGCCGCAGGATCAGATATTGTGGACCCCAACGAAGGTTTCTTCGTAGATCAGCCCCACAGCGGTTTTTATCCCAACCGCGAGCGTTGGGATATTTCGGACCTGCGCGATTACCAGGCCCAGCACCCCGACAAAGTCTTTATTTACTGGACCACCAGCCTGGCGCGCGATATTGGCTCTGCTGAAAGCATAACCTTCAACGAGCAAATGCGCCAGTATGCCATCGCCAATCAGTTCCCATTGTTCGACGTAGCGGACATCCTCTCACATGACCCCGAAGGCAACCCCTGTTATGATAATCGGGATGGGGTGGAATATTGTGGGCCAAACGGCTGCGAAAACTACCCCGATGATGGTCAAAACGTGCTGGCAATCTGCCAGAACTATACCACTGAGACCAATGGCGGCCACCTCGGCAGCGTTTCAGGCGGCAAAATTCAACTGGCTAAGGCTTTTTGGGTGCTGATGGCCCAAATCGCCGGCTGGCGGCCCTAAGTCTGTCTATGGGTGCGCGCGCCGGGTTCTCGGCGCGCGCACCCATTTAACAACCGGCTGTTTGCTTCCTGGTTGACGCAATACCTGTTATCTTGTATAAACAATTCATACTACCTGAAAGGGTGAGGTTACTTCCTATTGATGATTTACAAAAAGGAGTGTTATGAAGCCCAAGCGTAAGCTGTTGGTTCCTGTCCTGTTTTTCCTACTGGCGGGAGCCTTCTTCTGGACGATCAATCGCGCTGAAGCCATTCCCCTACAGTGGTTCGCCCAAACCCCTATTGTTTACCTGCCGGCCGTTTACCATCCATCTCCAACGTTTACCCCTAGCCCTACCGTTACCCGAACGCCCGGCACCCAGGTGACTCCCTCCCCCACCCCCACGCGCAGAGTTACACTGCCCAGCGGCATGATCTTAGTTGACCATAGTGACCTTGCCCTGTTCGAGCAGATCCCCGACCAATACCTCACCGCCGCCCGCGAACTACGGATGATCTTTTTGGACCGCTCAGTGGGTGATAATATCAGCAGTGGTTTAAACTGCCTGGACTCTGCCAATAACTGGGTGGATTCCCCTATCATTTGCCGTAGAGATTACTACCAGATTACCGGCAGTACGTGGCTGTCGAGGCCCTTCGACGCAACCGATTTTAACAACGGGACGGTTCCCCCCTCCATCCGCTTCGACCCAGACACAGTCAAATACAACCGCTCGAACTGGACGTATGTTTATTACCAGGAAGCCAATTGGGAAGATTTGGTTGCCCACTTCCTCACTGACATCGTGCCGGGCAACCTCGCCACCAACGACGTGCTGACCTTTGAGTTTAGCTACCTTTCGATCTCAGGTCAGACCGATATTGCCAGCCCAACCTCTGGCTTTTTTGTAGATCAGCCGCACAACGGATACTATCCCAACCGCGAGCGCTGGGATATTTCAGACATCGAAGCCTTTCGCGCCCAGAACCCCAATAAAATTTTCTTTCTGTGGACAACCAGCCTGGCGCGCAGCGTGGGGACGCAAACAGGCACCGACTTCAACAACCAGATCCGGCAGTATGCCATCCAGAACAACATCCCACTGCTGGATATTGCCGACATCCTTTCGCATGATCCAAACGGCAACCCCTGTTACGACAACCGCGATGGGGTGGAATATTGCTCTGCGACGGGCAACTGCGAAAACCACGCGGATGATGGTCAGAACTACCCGGCCATTTGCCAGCACTATACTACCGAGACAGACGGCGGGCACCTGGGCTCGGTTTCTGGCGGGCAAATCCGCACTGCCAAAGCCCTCTGGGTGCTGATGGCTCAACTGGCCGGCTGGCGGCCATAAGTTTTTCTTCTAAAGGTTCGCGGGGGATACAGCGCAGTTGCACGGCTGCCCCCGCGAACCTTGGGATGGGGCCAAAGCAGGAACAAACCGACGAAATGCATGAGTCACAGGGCAAAAAATCTGATAGAATATAATTATCTACCGGGTTTTTCACATTTTCAGTGCCCGGTCTGGTATAAGGATGGAGACGTTTCAAGATGAATACCGATAGCGAGGACCATAGTCAGCGCGGATTGTCGGACGAAGACGACCTAAGCAGCCTGATCCCCGTCATTCAAGATAAACTGGTTGAGATTTTGGCTGAAAAGCTCAACCTTTCTGTATATGACATCTACTCCCAACTCGTCGAAGGTAAAAAACTCTGGCAGGTCGCTTACGATCAGGGCTTTACCCTGCAAGAAGTGGAAAAGCTCCTGATTGAATCGCGCAAAGAGGCCCTCAAACTGGCCGTGCGCGAGGGCGAAATGCGGCTCAACCAGGCCCGCTCGATTGAACACCATTTGCACCAACGACTGGAGATGGAGTTAGAAAGCAACTGACGATCCACAATGGAAATCCCGCACCGCACCGTTACCATCGCAGAACTACGCCGCAACAGCGGGGATTGGGGGACGCGCAAATACATCGCCTACCAGGGTGTGGTCTATGACGTGACCGACTGCCCGCGTTGGCGCAGAGATTTGCACGAAAATCTGCATTTTCCGGGTCAGGACCTCACCTCAGCGTTCACAGACGCCCCTCACAAGGAAGACGTTTTTCGTCGTCCCTGCGTCAAAGTTGTCGGACGGCTGCAATCTTAACTTTCGAAGGAGACTTTGTGGCACACAACGCGATTGCAGCCGCCCAGGCCGGGCGTATTTCCTCGTCAGATCACGGGCGCTGGCTGCTCCTGGCTCTGGCAACCCTGACCAACACCCTGGTTTCTGCCGTTCCCACCATGTGCATGCCGGTACTGTTCGACCAGATCGCCCGCGATCTGCGCCTTAACCTGGTACAGGTGGGGCTCATCTGGGGCATCAGCGCCCTGCCGGGCATTTTTACCGCCCTCGTCGCCGGGGCCGTTGGTGACCGTTTTGGCCCGCGTCGCGTGCTGGTAGCCGCCTGCCTGCTGGTGGGCCTGACCGGCGCGCTGCGCGGCCTGGCGAACAGCTTTGTCGCCCTGGCGGCCGCCATGTTCCTGTTTGGAGTGTTCGCTCCGCTCATCACCATGAACACGCTGAAAACCTGTGGAATGCGCTTCCCGCGCGCCCAATTGGGGCTGGTTTCGGGAGTCTTATCCATGGGCATGGCGCTTGGGTTCCTGAGCGGCTCGATGTTGAGCGCTACCGTTCTCGCCCCCTGGTTAGGAAGCTGGCGTCAGGTCCTTTTCTTCTATGGCGGCATTGCCGTATTTTTGAGCGCCGTCTGGCTCGTTTTTAACCCCTTCCCGGCCGGCACTGCCCCGCATAGCTCTGGCACGGGATCAGTACGCCAGAATCTGGCCCGCATCATTCGAATCCGCCCGGTGTGGTGGTTTGGGTTGACAATGCTGGGGATTGGGGGGTGCATCCAGGGGACATTAGGGTATTTACCCCTCTATCTGCGCGGGCAGGGCTGGACGGGAGCTTCCGCTGATGGCGTGCTTGCGGCTTTTCACACCCTCAGCATGATCTTCGTCATCCCCATCGCCCTGGCCTCCGACCGCTTTGGCACGCGCCGCAAGTTCTTACTGGCCGCGGCGGCCATGATCGCGCTGGGCGTTGGAGGGCTGACCATCGCACAGGGCACGTGGGTCTGGCTAGCTGCTGGAACCGCCGGCATCGTGCGCGATGGCTTTATGGCCGTTTTTCTTACAGCCCTCATCGAAACCGACGGGGTCGGCACGGCCTATTCTGGCACGGCCATGGGCCTGATCATGGTCTTCACGGGGCTGGGCAATCTCATCGCGCCGCCGTTAGGCAACAGTCTAGCCAACATTGCGCCGGCGCTGCCCTTTGGTTTTTGGTCGGCCCTTACCCTCCTCGCCTTCATCGGCCTGCTGGCTTATCCAGCTCCAGCGCGGCGCGCCGAGGCTGCCGCTAATTGACCATTCGCCGCCGTCACGGGCCCGTCCAATCCTGCCCAAGAATCACCTCTACATCCACCGGCGACTGCGGGTCAAAACGGTTTTCGACTTCCGGGTTTTCAATCCCCAATTGGCCGATCACATACGCCAGCGTATAGGGTTTGCCGGTGTAATCAATGAGACGGGTGCGGCTGTAGATGGTATCCGCCGCTCCCGTTTCGACGATCTGTACCCCCTGGCCCATCAGCAGGGCATAGGCCCGCTCGCCCGCTCCCACGCCTGAACCATCTCGCAAAACCACGCGCGCGTTTTCGATCTCCACGCGGCGGGCCGGGTCAATTTCCGCCGCCATTGGAGCCAGCGCGCCGGCGGTGGCAAAAATCTCATCACGCACCAGGCGCATCCGGTCGGGCCGGGGGATGATGACATCCTGCCTGCCATCGGACGTTTCCACGACAGCGTATTCAAAATCTTTGTGAACGTCGAACACGCTTTTGTGGATATTCTCAGCGGGGATTTCCGACGCCAGCCAGGCCAGGCGGATCACCTGGTCGAGCGTCAGGTTGGTGCGGATGCCCGGAGCAATCTTCTCATACAGCGCCGGAGCCTTGGCTACCAGGGTGGGCAGCATATTGAACGTCAGAATCTGCTCGCGGATTGCCATAATTACCTCTTGCTGGCGCGCGGATCGGTCAAAATCATCGTACTCACCGCTGTAGCGATTGCGCGCATACGCCAGCACCACTTCGCCCGGCAGGTTCTGCACCCCGGGTTCTAACTTGATCGTATTGCCCGGCCCAATCGGGTCCACGGTGATTTCCTGTCGGATGTGCATATCCAGCCCGCCCAACTCGTCAATGAAGACCACAAAAGAATGAAAGTCAATCAGGGCGTAGTACTGCACCGGCACGCCGATCACCGTCTCCACCGTTTTCATTGCCAGCCCCGGCCCGCCTTCCGGCATTTTATACAGCTCGCCCCAACGGTAGGCCGTATTGATTTTGTGATATCCCATCCCCGGAATGGAAACCCACAGGTCGCGCGGGATAGAAAGCATCCCCGCCGTCTTGTTAAGCGGGTCAACCGTCAGCAGGATCATCGAATCGGTGCGGGGGATGTCTTTACCCTCCGCCCAATCGCGGTAATCCAGGCCCATAATCAAGACCGTTACCCGGCTGGCCCCATTCCAGGGGACTGGCTTGGGCCCGCTTTGTTCGTGAATCGAAAATGGGGAGGGTTCGCCTGTAGCAACCGCTGCGTTTCCACCAGGGGTAGGCGTGGATTGCCCTGCTCTCAGGTTCACAGCCATGCCGGGCAGAGGCGTCATGCTCCAACCTGCTGCCAACGCCTGAACCCACCCGTAAGCCAGCCACCCCGCCAGGGCGGCCGCCCCCAAAAAGACCACCAGGATCAACCCATTGACCCAATCAAACCCAAAGCGTTTTCCGCCCGGTCCTTTCGATAAAGACGCCATTGGTACTGTCTCACACTCCAGTCATGAAGGCCATGATTCCCCCAATCCGCGCCTCATGCAGTTTGAGAAAAACTTATATTTTCTCTCCGTTCGATTATATCTCAGAATATGGCCTGTTTTTGCGGCGGGGCGGCGGAGCCGTCCTCGTCACAAACTCCCAAAATTGCGGATCGCTCTCATCCCTTACTGCCATCTGATTCCCCAGGCCGGCGGTCTTCGCTCAGGTATTTGACGAGAACAAGTTCGTTTCCGCCGGTTATTGAAACCTGCTGGCAGAGTTCATCCACACACCGGCGGATCAGGTGCACCCCCATGCCCCCTTTGGGGCGCAGGTGCAGGGGCAGGTCCAGCCTGGGGGCGGGGGCTTGCTGAGGGTCAAACACAGGGGCCTGGTCACGCAAGATGAGGTACAGGCGGTTCTCATGCGCCGCGACAAGCCGCGCATGGCCGCCAGTTGACTGCGCTCTGCCTTGAACTTCTCTTTCGCGCCTGAACTTGATCCGGTCGTCATCACTCTCCAAGCAGATGGAACGCGAAGGCTTCAATAAGATAGGGTCAGTTTATCAAAAATGTTTGAAAAATGAAACAGTCCATTAAGCAAAATACCCGGCAGCAAATGCTTACAGCGTTTTGTTTGACAGTTAACTTCTTAAGAACGCCAGCAGATCATCCGGCGGGTCGGTTTTTAAAAATGCCGCGTCCATACTGCGGATCCAGGGTGCTTTGGCATCCACCTCAAAACTGCTCAGAGCCGCCAGGCGGGCCGCCGGGCACAAGCGCCGCAGGGTTTGGGCCAGCTCGATTAGGGCCGCCCCGCGGCGGTGCGCCGGCAGTCCCGCCAGTTCGGCATCCAGCACAATCACATCTGGGCAAAGCCGGGCGCATAGAGCCAGCAGTTGAACCGCGTCGCCGGCCTCGCCGCAGACTGCGCACCCCGGCTGCTGTTCGATCAGCAGGCGCAGCGCCGCGCGCACTTCTGGATTGTCATCAGCCAGGAGCACTCGCATATCCGCAGCGGCCTATCTGACAGCAGGCTGCGGACCAGTGCTTAAACCGAATTCCGCGCACAAGGCCTCTTCCAGCCGGGTTTGAAACGCCAGCGGTTTCAGGAAAACATCTTTATGGATCCGGCCTTCTGCCACCACATACTGACGGAACTGCGGAAAACGTTCCAGGTATTCTGACAGCACGGCACTGCCCCACACCTCATCTCGTTTGCCAATCACCTGGATTACCGGAATCGACAGGCAAACGTCTTCGCCCAGACTGGCATGGGCCTCGTCCAGCGTAGCTTCGAGCGCAAACAAGAAAGAATCGAGGTGATCTTTGGGAACGCGCTTCAACCCCTCCGTAAACATCTTCACCAGTTCGCCAGGCTGGCGCGCATCATAGGCCGGGTCAAAATCAGTATAGCCTGGGGGGAGCTGGCCCACAAAACCCCGATAGACGGCGCGCATCAGCGTGCGCAGAATACCGCTTTTCAGCAAAAAGCGCGTTGCTCCGTTGTTCTGACTGAGCGCCGGGGAAGAAGCTACCAATACCACTCGCTCTACACGCGGGTCAATAGCCGCCAGGTCGAGGGCAATCGGTCCGCCATACGAAATACCCATCGCCGTCAGTGGACCGCTTTCTCCCAACTGGTCCAACAGTACGCGCATATCTTCAGCGTGTTCGCGGATGGTATGTTTATGCGTCAGGGGTGAGCTGGCTCCATCGCCGCGCCGGTCGGGGAGCAAGATGCGGTCAAACAGGCCAGCCTGGATCAACCGGCGCGACGGGCGTTCAATCAGCGTGTGATTGCCCCCACCCCCGCCGCCGTGAATGTAAATGGCAGTGCGCCCACTGCGCGCCGGGCCGGTCAGCGTCTTTAGAAATAATCTTCCTGCGGGTTCAATCGCAACGAACTGCGTGTCAGTCTGAATTGTTGGGTCTTGTACACGAGGTAACATCGGGTTCTCTCCTGGTAGATGAGGTTGTGCATAGCATACGCTCATCGCCCCCAGAAGCCAACGTTCATTCGATGGAACGCCGCTGGCCGAGAGATGGATACCCCAATAACCACTTGACCAGGAAACCTTAGCGTTTAATCTTATTCTTCAGGGCCAGCGCCACCGCTTCGGTGCGCGTGGCAACCCCCAGCTTGGAAAGAATATTGCTGACATGCGATTTAACCGTCGAAAGGCTCACTACTACGCGCTCAGCAATTTGTTGATTGCTCAACCCCTCGGCCATTAAAGCCAGGATTTCGCGCTCGCGCTCAGTCAGGTCGTCGCCTGGCTGAAATTCTGGACGGCGGGCGGCCTGCATGAGCACTTCGGCGGCTTCTGGCGCCAGGGTAGGCTTGCCAGCGTAGGCCATGCGAATGGCCTGGGCCAGTTGCTCCGCCGACAGGTCTTTCAGCAAGTAGCCAATCGCCCCCGCCTGGATGGCCCCTTCGACCAGTTCGCGGTCCTTAAAGCTGGAGAGGGCAATCACCTGAACATGAGGGTACTGCTCCTTGATCTTTTGCGTGGCCGCAGTGCCATCCATCCCCGGCATGACCAGATCCATTAAAACCACATCGGGGCGGCATTCTGCTACCATGCGGACGGCCTGCTCGCCGTTTTTGGCCTCACCCACGAGGGCAAACTCCTCATATGCCATTAAGAAAGACCCCAGACCGTTGCGCACCACAGCGTGATCGTCGGCAATGAGTACCCGGATACAGTTCGACTGCGACATTGTTTCCTCGCTCCTCGCTTTGTTATGAAAACATCACCATCCGCGCCGCATCCACACGCAGGTTCCCTCGCCTGGTCGGCTGTGGATGCGCAGCTCGGCCCCTACCTGGCCGGCGCGCTCGTGCATAATGTTCAGGCCAAAATGATCAGGACGCTGCTCGCCGGGCTCAAACCCTATGCCATCGTCTTCAATTTGCATAAACAGCTCATTTTCATCCTCGCGCAGCGTCACAACCACTTGCCCGGCCTCAGCGTGCCGGGCAATATTATTCAACGCCTCCTGTGCCACCCGATAAAAAGCAATTTTTACATCCAATGGCAGTTCCTGGCCGCCCTCGACCAACAGCCGCGCCGGAATGCGCGCCCGCGCAATAAAAGCGTTGACCAGGTGTCTCAGCAGGTCTTGCAGGTCAGCATCTTGCAGGGCTGTCGGGCGCAGTTCGACCAACAGGGTGCGCATTTCAGCCAGCGCCCCGCGCGTCAGTTCGCGCAGTTCGTTCAGTTTCTTGCGTCCCTCGACGGGGTCTTTTTCCCATATTTTCGGCAGCACTTCGGCCATCAACGTGGTAGAAAACAGCGTTTGGGTGACGGCATCGTGCAGTTCGCGCGCCAGCCGACTGCGCTCTGCTAACACCGCTGTTTCTTTCACCTTTTCGATCAGACGGGCGTTCTCAATCGCCAGCATAGCCTGATCGGCCAGCGTGGCCGCCAGGCGCAAATCTTCTTCGCTGAACGTGCGTGATTCAGCAAAATGAAACGTGATGGCCCCAAAAATCTGTCCTTTCAGAAACAACGGTGTCTTCAGCAGGCTGCGGTAATGTTTTAACGTCACCTCCAGCCCGGCCCGCCGCAGAGGGTCCTGGTAGAGGGGGTCGCCCAGGCGCGGACCATATTCCGCGGCCACATCTTCAATGATGACCGGCTCCCCCTGCACCAATGATAGGTCTGCCGCCGCGCGGTAAAAAGGCTGCTGCCGGATGGCATCAAAATCTGCGGGTAGACCGCAGCTCGCCACCGTTTGCACCCGATTTTCATCCACGAACACCTGCCGGATCATGGTCGAAGACGCCTCTAACAGTGACCGGGCCTGCACCGCAATGGTTTGCAGGATCTCATCCAGAGGGTAGTTGGCATTAATCATCCGCAAGATGTCGCGCAGCCCCTCGGCGGCGGCCCGACGGCGCTCAGCCTCGCGCAGCGTCACCTGGTCAGTGAGGTCAATAACCATGCCGTCAAAATGGGTGAGCCTTCCACTGGCGTCGTGATAGGGATTGGAAATGGTATGCACCCACACCCAATCGTTTTTGCGCTTATGAAAGACGCGCGTCACCTGGTTATACGCTTCGCCCAACGCCAGCGAGCGCCGGTTGGCCTCTAATATCCGGGCCTGGTCCGCCGGGTGAATGGCTTCAAACCACTCGTCATATCGGTAGGGATCCTCGATTCCGACAATATCGGACAGTGACGGGCTGACAAACACTACCCGCCCCCCATATGACGCTTGCGGGTCAATAGCAACGCGGTAAATAGCAAAGTGCCGGGCGTTTTCCACCAGCGAGCGCAGGCCGGCTTCAGCTTCCTGCACCTTCTGCATCGCCTCGGCCCGTTCTGTCACCTCGCTGATGAGATAGACAAAGCCCCTCACTTGCCCATCCGTCAGGACCGGGCCGAGAACCTCATCCCAATAGGCCGCCTGCCCGCCGCGCTCTACCCGTGTCGCATCCGCCCGCACGGTCTCGCCCGCCAGCGCGCGCGCTATATACTGCGTGAGGGCATCTGCCCGCCCGGGCGCGATCTCTAACAGGCTCAGGCCGGGCCGCAGATTCCCTTTCAGGCCGTCATCTGGCGCGACGAGGGCGGCAAACTGCGGGTTACAGCGCACCAGCCGCGCGTTGGCGTCGAACAAAGCCACGCCCAGCGGAAGCTGTTGGAAGAGCAGGTCCAACTGTTCAGCCGGCACGGCGGAAAAGAGCGAAGCAAGAGAAGGGTTGGTCATCAACGGTGCGCCAATGCGGATTGTACTTAATCATACCACCGTTGTCTGTCAATTTCTCTTGTGCACTTCTTGATTTTTTACCCCGCTCGCTGCAAAGCAAAACACCGAAAGTACTTTAATCAACCGGGTAGTGCCGCCAGGCGTTTTGCCCCAGTAATTCGCCGGGTATGTAAGTTTTGTTGTTAAGATTTTTTTCGGCGAATTACCAAGTTCCTGGAGGGCTGGCCCTCCCTCTTGTAATATTCAGTAGAAAATACTATGATAATCAACGGAGGTACAGGATGCCAGAGCCAATCCTTTCCGGTGAATATGTCACTTTCGTCCGTCAGGGCGGCATTCCCGTCACCATTGTAAAGCACGGCGGAATTTTCGTCCGCATCACGCAGTACGGCGGCAAGCCCGTGACGTTTGTCCGCTATGGTGGAACGCCTGTATATGTAGAACGCGATGCCGAGCTGCCTGAGGAAGTAAAAGAAGAGTTGGGTTATTGATCTTCGTCCTGCGAGAGCAATTCCACCACGCCAAGGCTCCCGTCTACGCGCAGGCGCTGCCCGGTCGTGATCTGCTGTGTGGCGTAACTGACGCCTACCACTGCCGGAATGCCGTACTCGCGTGCCACCACCGAGCCGTGCGTCATCATCCCGCCCATCTCCATCACTAACCCGCCCGCGGAAAGGAACAGCGGCGTCCAACTGGGGTCAGTGGCCGGGCAGACCAAAATCTCCCCTGGCAGTAACTGCGTCCCGCGCGGATCGTGCACCACGCGCGCCCGGCCCTCCACCACCCCCGGCGAAACCGGGCTGCCCCGCAGCACCTGCGCGCTCGCTGCCGTCGGGTGCGCGCTGGAACGCTCATAATAGGCTGTCCCATCACTTAACAACAGGCGCGGAACCTGCCGGCGGCGTTTTTCGCGCTCGTAGACCGCCCGCCGCGCGGCAATTAACGCCTTCCAATCGCGCGCTTCGCCCTTCGCCAGCGCCTGCAACTCTTTCAGGTGTAAAAAGAACAAATCTTCCGCCCGCTCGATCACCCCTTCCTGCGCCCACTGCCGGCCGCTTGCCAGCAGTTGCTTACGCCACACGCCCATCGCGCGGATGGCGGTGAATTTAGGGGTTTCGCGCAGGCCCGTCAGTTCACGTACCCGGCTGGCGGCCCAATGAACGTACCAGGCCTTCAGCCAACCCCAGCGCCCGGCACGCACCGCCCGCGCCAGTTGCTCTTCAGCCTCCAGCGAGCGTTTAGCCCCCCGCTCAAAAACGGCCCGAGGTGAGCGTTCTTCATCCTTGATCTCTAAATAACTTTTGATCGTCTGCATCAACGGGGTGGGGTCCTCGCGCCAGCGCTCACGGCCCAGGTCAATTTCGCCCAACCCGCGCATCCCATACTTCCAGAGAAAACAGTTGAGCGCCATTTGCGCCGCTTCTGGCAGGCGGCCCTCCAGATACTGACGCGCCAGTTCGCCCGCTTCGCAGGCGGCAAAGTGCCGCGCCGAGGGTTCATCCGCCCGAATTTGCACCGCTGTATCCCACAGCGCCAGATCCATCTCGGTGGTGACATTGTAGCGGTTGCCCCGCGAAATTTCCATGACCAGCGCGCGGCCCCCCGGCAGGTCAGACGCCAGCCGCAGCAGGGGTTGAAATACTGCCTGCCCAGCCGCCACGATAGGAAGCAGATCACCCAGAAAGAAACCGGGCAGACCCTTAAAACTGGCAACAAAGGACTCAACCAGTCCCGCTGTCCCCTGACTTTGCGCACACTCACGTTCAATAGCAGTAATCATCGCCTCGACTCTGCGGTTCAGCCGCTGCCGCCGGGCCGCCGGAAACAACAGGTTTAACACCACGCCGCTGCCCACAATCCCCACGGCTCGCGCCAGCCGCAGCCGGGTGATCGGGCGCATCTCATCTTGAAGCTCCAGGCGCGGGTCCTGGAGCAGTTCAGCGAATACTTCCTGCACCACCGGGTCAATGGCCCCCATCGCCGCGCGCACCATGCGCCGGCCGGTTGGGTTGCGCAGTACCCCGGTAAGGTTAATAAACAAGCGTTCGCCCGCCGTAAACAGGGCGAACTGCGTTTCATAATCCACATTCTGTCCGAAAATTCTGGCGACCGCCGCCGCGATCATCGCAATTGTGTCGCGGCCCAATGGCGTCATGGGGTCCAATATCCCCTGCACAGAGGCAAACGAGAACAGCACCTTCAGCGGGCCATCCGGCGATAACCTTTCTGGCAGAGGGTACAGCGAGGTGATCGGGCGCGACTGCAATAGATACAGCCGCCCGTCCTCTACCGCCCATTCGATATCCTGCGGGCTGCCAAACAGGTTCTCCACCTGCCGCCCCAGGCGCGCCAGGGCAATGATCTGCGCATCGCTCAGGGCCTGCGTTTCCCCGGCCTGCTCTGCCTGCCGCCGCACGCCCCCCTCTTGCGCCGGGCGGATCGAAAGGGCCTTGGCCCCCAACTGCTTGCTCAGAATGCGCCCCGCTGACGCATCAACCACGTAATGATCGGGTTCCACCTGCCCGCCGACCAGGGCTTCGCCCAGCCCCAGCGTCGCGTCAATGACGGCCTGGCCGCGCCGTCCTGTCAGCGGGTTGGCGGTAAACAGCACGCCGGCACTCTCACTCTCCACCATGCTCTGCACGACCACCGCCAGCGCCGCCGCACTGCCTGAAATACCGTTGCGCGCCCGGTAGCCCATCGCCCGCGCCGTCCACAGACTGGCCCAACAGCGCACCACCGCCTCAAACAACTGCTCTGATCCGCGCACATTCAGGTAAGTATCCTGCTGACCTGCGAAAGACAGGTCCGGCAAATCCTCCACCGTTGCCGATGAGCGTACTGCCACGGCCCGGCCCCCACTGCGCCGGTCCAGTTCCGCCTGAGCCGCCCGCAGTTCTTCGGCCAGCGCCGCCAACGGTTCGCCCGGCCCCAACATTCCCTCTACCGTAAACAAAGCCCGGATGCGCGCCGCCGCCTGCTCCAGTGCCTCCACATCCTCCACCTTCACCGAGGCTTCCAGCCGGGCAAGGGTCTCACCCAGGGCACGCGCCTCCACAAAATCGCGGTACGCCTGCGTCGTCACGCAAAAACCATCCGGCACAGGCAGGCCAGCCCGGTATAAAATACCCAGGTTGGCCCCCTTGCCGCCGACCGCCTGGAAGTCATGCTCCCCAATTTCTGCGAACCACCGGATATATTTCATCCGCTGCCCTTTCTTAAGAAGCCTGAGCTAAACCTGAGCCGGCTGTACCCATAACGTCTTGATCTCAAAGGGACGGAAATCCAGTTCAACCCGGTTCCCTACGACTTCTAACGCCGTCCCAGGCCGCTCCAGCAAATCGGCCTCGCGCACTGCGCTGACGGCCAAGCCAAACTGCACCCCCGTGCGCACCTGTGAGCGCGTCGCCTCGTACAGCCGCACGATCAGGCCGCTGCCGTCTTCTGCCCGTTTGACGCTCTCCACGATTACAGCACCGTTTTCAACCGCCAGCCAGCTATGCCGCGCCAGCTTCATTGCCGCATTGCGCCCCAAGGCCGCTACTTCTGGCGCGCTGATGCGCACCGGAATGTTAAAGTTGTACGCTTCACGGATCACCCCACCCGTCACGGCGTCGCCGCTGTGCGGCAGCAGCCCATAGCGGAAGAAATGCTCCACCTGGTCGGTATACCCATCGTGCGGCGCGCCAGGCGGCACATCGGCATCCTCCACTACCCGCGCACCTGGGTACGGCACACTGCGCAACAGGTTCAATTCGATCGTGTGGCCCTTCACCCGATGCCCATACTTGCAGTCATTGAGCAGTGCTACCCCAAAATCTCGCTGCGACAGGTCCGCCCACTTCTGCGCCGCCACTTCATCTTTCGCCAGATCCCAGGTGGTATTGGTATGGGTTGGGCGCAGCACGTGACCGAATTGGATCTCAAACGCGGCCTGTTCGGCAAATACGTTCACCGGGAAGAACGCCCGCAGCATCGTGCGCGGTTCGCGCCAGTCCAGCCAGCCCGAAAACGCGAGTACGTTACTGCCCGCCTCCAGGCTGATTTCCAACACCAGCCGCGAATTGCCCAGACAGTAGGTCTGCTCCAGCACGGCGCGCGGGCCTTCCAGCCGGGCACTGCTTGTCTCCAACGCCATCTCCAGGGGGGTGCTGGCCGCGTAATCCATCGGAAAATCCCACGCATCGCCGTAATCTGTAAAAACCGCCAAACGGTTGGCCCGCTCGCCGGGAGCAATCGCCTCGCGCCCGCTGTGACGCTCTACCAGCGAAACCAGCGCCCCGCGCTCGTCAAACCGCGCAATCAGGCGGTCATTTTCCAGCCGGTCGGGCTCTGCCACCAGCTCCGGCAGTTCTTCCGGCGCGGCATCTGCATCAACTACCGTCCAACCCATCGCCGGAACGCTGGCCCGCCGCCAGCCCTCTCCAGCCTCAACCCAGGTTTCTCGCTCCCACGAGAGCGAATTCCACAGCGCCAGCGGGCGGCTCATCCCTTCCACGTTCATATCCATCGCCAGCGCCGCCTGACAGCCGGCAATGCCCATTTCCACTTCGTCTAACATCACGCGGTAGCGAGCCACGCTTTCGTCGTATACGCGTTTAATCGAGCTGCCCGGCAAAATATCGTGGAATTGATACAACAGCACTTCCTTCCAGATCTCTTCCAGCCGCTGTGCCGGGTAAGCGCCGCGCCCTGCCACCGCAACGGCCGCTGCCAGCCACTCCCATTCACGCAGAGCCTGTTCCATCAGGCGGTTGTAGCGTTTGTTGCGCGCGTTGCTGGTCAGCGTCCCCTGGTGGCGCTCCAGGTACAATTCACCCACCCATACCGGAAAACGCTCTGCCTCCTCCGCCCACCGGGGAAAGAAAGCGGCCCCCCATTCCTGGCGCACCGGACTCAACCCGGCGAAGTTCTTCAACCGCGCCAGCCGTTCCAGGTGTTCCTCGCCAGGGCCGCCCCCGCCATCGCCGATTCCATAGACCATCAGGCTGGCACTCGAAACGCCCTTTTCAGCATAATTCGCTTCAATTTTCGCAATTGAGCGCGGCAAAGCCGGCCCGTTATAAGTCTCTTCCGGCAGCATATGTACCAGCGTCCGCGAGCCGTCTATGCCCTGCCAGTGGAACGAATGGTGCGGGAAGCGGTTAATCAGGCTCCAGCTTAGCTTTTGGGTAGAAAAATAACGCAGTCCAGCTTTACACAAAATCTGCGGCAGCGCCGCCGAATAACCAAAGGTGTCGGGCAGCCACACGTAGCTCGGTTCCACCCCAAACTCTTCTACAAAGAACTTGCGCCCATATAAAATCTGGCGCACCAGCGACTCGCCGCCCGTCAGGTTGGTGTCGCACTCCACCCACAGCGCCCCCTGCGGTTCTAAGCGCCCCGCCTTCACCATCTGGCGGATGCGCTCGTACAGCGCCGGGTAATCTTCTTTCATCCACTGGAATAACTGCGCCTGACTGGCCGCGAAGATATAGTCGGGATAGCATTCCATATTGGCAAGGGCGGTGGCAAAAGTGCGCGCCCCCTTACGGCGCGTCTCGCGCACCGGCCACAGCCAGCCCAGGTCCATGTGGGCGTGTCCAAACGCGCTGATCGTCAGTCCACTGCCGCCGCCCGATTGCGACAGCACCTTCTCCAACGCCGCGCGCGCCCGTTTGGCCGCCTCATCGCTGATTCCATTCCACAGCAGGTGAGTGGCATCATGGAGGGCTGTTAAAATCTGCTGCCAGCGCGGCGAGGCTTCGGGCAGTGCATCCAGGCTGTCGAGCAGTACTTCAAAGTCATAATACAGCGCGCGCACCTCTTCACGGCACACGGCAATCCAGGCGTCCTTAATCTGCCCGTTTTCCTGCAAAAACCCAAACAGGTCATTGGCGCCCGCATCGGCCCAAACTTCCACCGCTTCGCCGCCTTTGGCCTCTTGCAGCAGCGGCAGTACCCGCTTCCCCGGCATTCCCAAACGCTTGTCGAACTCCGAGGCCACATTCGTCAGCCCGCGCACCGGGTTGCCCTGCGCGTCAAAGACGCACATTTCCCCATTCACGTCCAGCAGCAGTACCACTGTTTGTCCAGCCGCTTCCATCGGGACCGTCCCCGTAAAACGGAACCAGGCGCAGTCAAACAGCGCGCCCCAACTGTCACCGATCTTCAGCTTTAGCTCTTGCCCGGCAGTGCGCTGCTCAAAGGGGAGCGGCTCGCGCGTGCGCCAGGCGGTGATCTCTAACGGAGCCAGAGGAATATAGACTGCTTTGCCAATCATCGCCAGCGCAATCTCTAGCTGGCGGCGCGTGTAGGGGAGAAAATCAGGCATGGGGGTTCCTTTTTGATGGTTTTACCTATTATATCCGCTTACACTGCCCACACCTTTATAATTACCGTAAGCAAAAAACTGCACAAGAGGCTTTTACGCATGATCCTGAACAATGACCTCTCCGAGACGATTTCGCTGGATGGCCTCTGGGATTTTATGCTGGGCCCAGCCGGTGAATGGAGCCATATTCAGGTTCCGGGCTGTTGGGAGGCCCAGAATCACGATATGTTCACTGACGGCCCCGCCCGCTACCGCCGTGAGATCACCCTTCCCGCTCACTGGGCTGGCTGCCGCGTGCTGTTAGAGTTTGAGGCCGTCAGCTATGCCTGCGAGGTATTCTGCAACGGCGCGCGCGTGGGCAGTCATATCGGGATGTGGACCCCTTTTGCCGTTGACCTCACCGCCGCGGCCCGCCCTGGACAGCCCGACCAGGTTGAACTGGTGATCTACAAGCCAGGCGGGCGCTACCCCACGCGCGCCTGCCTGGCCGGCTTCCTCCCCGATGTGGCGACGACCTTTGGCGGCCCCTGGCAGTCCATCCGCCTGCGCGCACTGCGCGCCGGATTGCGCGATGTGCGCATCTGGGCCGACTATGGAGCCCGATCCATCCACGCCGCCGCCACCCTGGAGCGGCACGATCCCGCTTTGCCGATCCCCACCTGGCGCGTGCAGGTAACGCACGGCGATGCGGTCGTCGCCTGCTGTGAAACTGCGCCGGGCGAAGCCGTGGACGTTACCCTCACCCCGGAAGAGGTTCACCTGTGGGAACCAGAACGCCCGGAACTGTATACCGTCACTGTGGACTGCCTGGTGGAAGGTCAACCCATTGCCCGCGCCCACCAAAGGGTCGGCTTTCGCCGCCTCAGCGCGCGCGGCGAACAACTTTTGCTCAACGACCGCCCGCTAATGGTGCGCGGCGTCCTCTCGTGGGGGTGGGATCCGACTGTCATCGCCCCCTGCTATACCCCAGAGACTGCCCGCGCCGAAATGCGCCGCGCCCGCGCGATGGGCTTTAACCTGATTAAGCTCTGCCTGTTTGTCCCCAACCAGGCGTATTTTGACGCTGCCGACGAAGAGGGGATGCTGTTGTGGCAGGAACTACCCATGTGGCTGCCCTCCGTCACCCCTGAACTGCGCGCCCGCGCGCCCCAGGAATATGACGAAATCACCGCCCAGGTTGCCCCACACCCTGCCGTTGTCCTCTACAGTCTGGGCTGTGAGTTGAACCAGTCGGTAGACGCCCAACTGCTCGACCAGTTGAACCGCGTGGTGCGCGCCCGCGCCCGCGACATCCTCTTGTGCGACAATTCCGGCTCCGGCGAGTCGTATGGTGGGCTGGATTTTGACTTCTCAGACTTCACCGATTACCATCCCTACTACGATCTGCACTATTTCATCCCCCTGTTGGATGCCTGGCGGCGCGACTGGCAGCCAGAACGTCCCTGGATCTTTGGCGAATTCTGCGATTCTGATACCTTCCGCGACCAGGATGAGCTTACCCTTGTCAACGGCGGCGAGCGCCCCTGGTGGCTGACTCCCCGCAACCCGGTAACGACCTGGCGTCCTGAAGCCCAGGCCGCGGTGGAATGGCACGAGCGCCTGCGCCAGGCCGACCCTGGCTTTACACCGGCAGAGATGGCGGCGGTTTCACATCGGCAGTCGTTTGTCATCCGCAAATACATCCTCGAAGCCCTGCGCCGCCGCCGGGGAATGGGCGGCTACATCATCACGGGCCTGCGCGATACACCCATCTCCACCTCGGGCGTGTGGGATGACCTGCTGCGCCCCAAGTGGCCGGAGCAGGATTTCCTTCAGATCAACGGTGAGGCGATTCTGTGCCTGGATGTCAGCCGCCGGCGGCGCTGGCAGCACGGCGGCGACCGGCCCGACCCGCTGGACCCTTACGCCTGGTGGGCAGGCGCGCCCCTGCGCTGGGATGTGATCTTACACAGCGCCCGGCAAGACGCTCCACCCGGCGGGCGGCTGGCATGGAGCATCACCACCTGGCAGGGCCAGCAGGTAGCCGGTGACAGTACGCGCGTCGCGGCCCCCGCACAAGCCGGGATACCCATCCATGTCGGCGTGATCCGCTGGCAGGCCCCCGAACGACCCAGCGCCCAGGGCTATACCCTAACAGTATCTTACCAGTCTGGCAGCGTCTCGGCAGAAAACCGCTGGACGGTTTGGGTTTACCCGCGCCCCGGCGCTCTGCCGCCCGATTTAACCGTTTACGACCCCTCCGGCCTGCTGGCCGACAGCGGCGACCGGCTGGCCGCCTGCCCGCGCCTGCTCCCCTGGGAACAGCCCGACCCGGCCCGCCCGCTTCTCGCCACAGCTCTACCGGCTACGCTCTCACTGCACGGCGGCCTGTGGGAATATCTCGCTCAGGGTGGGCGCGTACTGCTTCTCCAATGGGGCGATGCCCCCCTCCCCGCCCGGCGCTGTCCCTTCTGGCGCGAAGCCATCCGGCTGTTTGCCGCACATCCCCTGTGGGAGCGTTTCCCTCACCAGGGCTTTACCGATTTACAGTTCTTCGGCCTGGCAAGCGACCTGGCCTTCCACACCCCGCAACTGCTCGCCGCGCTGCCCCCCGGCGCGGCCTTCCGCCCCATCCTGCGCCGCCTCGACGCTCGCGAGTTCCACCTCTCCGATGATTTGTTTGAAATCACTCTGGGCGCGGGTCGGCTGTTTGGCTGTGCCCTGCGCCTGACGGGTGGGGCCGGGGCGCAAGCCGCCGGTTGGAACCGCAACGTGGCCGGGGCCGCCCTGTTCGACGCCTTACTGCAAACCTTAACAGGGGATGTACTATAATACGAATGTATGAACAATACCGGGCCATCCGCGCTTGAGATTGTCTTGTGGGTCCTGCTGGCGAATGTCGTTCTGATCGCCTCGGCTTACGGCGCGATTCAATGGCTGCGGCGCAAGGCCACCAGCGGCCTGCTGCAAGTCGAAGAACATCTCCAGCACTATGATGACCGGGTGCGCGGCATTTTACAGTTTCTTGATAAGTACCAGAACGTTCAGGCCGAGCCTTACCTGACCCCCCTGAACCAGCTTTCGGATGATATCCGCGACCTGGCAGTGCGCCTGCAAGCCCTCGACGAAACCGGCCAGGTCCTGCGTGCTGAAATCGAAGCACCTGCAGGCAACCAGCTTCAGAATATCATCAACGCGCCCTTCAACTGGCTAAGCCGCTGGCGGCGCTCGCGCGCCATGCTAAAAGAAAGCGCCGCGCTCGACGCCCGCCTGGCCGCCATCGAACAGTCAACGCACACCATTGACGCCCTGCCCTGGAAGACCGCCCTGGAAATCCGTCAGGCAACGGTGGAAGTCGCCGAGATGGCCCGCATGGCTCAGAGTCTGCAACAGAACGGCGCGCGCGGCAGTTCCTTGCAGTCGGCCACGGCCCGCATCCCCATCATGCAGCGGGCACTGGCGGGCGTGCCGCCCAAGTTCATCAACGCGGGGCAAAATGAACTGCTGGCCTCGGCCACCCCTACCGAAACCATAGCGGCCTACAGCGCTCTGACCTCTGCCCGCCCCATTATTGACCACTGGCTGCCCTACCTGAAAGAATGGGATCAGAGCCAGCACAAAGCCGCCGTGGAACTACAAGGCATCCGCCAGGCCATTGCCGCCCTGCAAAATGCGGTTGCTCACCCCCCCAGCGGGCTGAGAGCCGAACCCATGCAGGAACGCCTGCGCCTGGTGACGGGCATGGCCGCCGAGTTAGAAAAGCGCCTGGCCTACCCTGATGTTGACCAGCTCAAGAACCTGATGCGCGAGGCCACCCGCATCCGCCGGCTGGCCGAAGACGCCGGTCAGCAGATCAACAAGGCCGGCGAGCGCGCCGCCATCCTCCAAAACACTCTGGCAGAACTCACAACTGCCATCGAAGCCCTCTCCACTCGAATTAAGAGCCAGGAAGGGCAAGATCGTCACCCTTTGGTGCTGGACGAAAGCAGTGCCGAGGTCAACCGTCTGCGCCAGGCGCTTCAGGCGCTCGGCCCTGCCGGGCAAGAGCGCACGCCAGAACAGATCAGCGCCGGGCTCGAAAAAGCCGCCGTCATCCGCGCGCGCCATAAAGAGCTGCAAGAGAAAGTACAGCGCGCCATCGAACAGCACCAGGCCCTGGTGGACCTGCTGGAAAGCGCCGACCTGAAAGAAGGCGCGGCCTGGGTTTTAAGCGCCCGCGAACTGATCGCCCAGGCCGAAGCGTATGACCCGCGCCATTGGTCGAAACCAGAATCGATCGAAACGCTCAAAGCCGATCTGGCCGGGCTGGCGGCACTGCAAGAGCGCGTTGTGCCAGCGGGGCAGGCCGTGCCGATCAAAGAATCGCGCCTGAAGGAACGCCTGCAAGAGGCCCAACAACTGGCCGTCCTGCACAAAACGCTGCGCCCGCGCGCCGCCGCCGTCCGATCTCGCCTTGATAAAATCCTGGCCCTGGAAAAAGAAGGCAAAGAGAAACTGACCGCCGCCTGGAACGCCCTGGAACGCGCCTCGATCCTCACCAACGACAACGAACTGCTCCGTCAGGTGGCCGAAGCCGAGATTAAGCGCCAGAGCGACGAACTGAAGCGCCTGGGCGAAGAGCTAAACGCCCGCGGCCAGGGGTTGATTGAAAAGAAGGTTCAATCCATCCAGGCCCAGTACCATGCCGTTCTTCAGGCCATCCAATCGTGGATGGCCCGCCTGGACGCTGAAAACCAGGCCATTGCCCGCCAGATCGGCGACTGGCTGGCCGAACTGGATAACATCGCCGCGCTCGAAGACCCACCCTTCCAGGAAGCGCGTAAACTCATTGCCAGCCCAGACCTGCGCCCGCGCACGGGCGTCACCGGGCCGCTGCGTAATCCGCTCGCCGCCAAAACTCCGCCCTCTGAGCAAGAATTGAGCGCCGAGATCAAGCGTAAAAACGACTTGTGGCTGGATTTAAACGGAGCCGCCCAGGCTCTGGAAGAAAAAAGCGCCGCGATCCTCGAAGCCTACCGCGAAGCCCTCGAGGCGCGCGCTCAGGCCCAACGCGTCTTAGGCGATGTCGCCGCGCGCCTGGCCCAGCGCCGCGCCTGGCCCCCGGCCAACCAGCCTCCACTGCCCGAAAACCAGAGCCTGGCTCCCATTGATGCCAAGTGGGACGCGATGCGCAAGCAGCACGTCCGCTCTGATTGGGCCATCCTTGAACTGGGCCGGCTTGCCAACCTCTACCGCGCCCTGAGCGAGCGCGCTTCTGCCCTGCTGGAGCGCATCCTGCAAGACCAGGAGCGCATCCTGGAAATCGAGGAGCAGATCGAAGATCTTAAACAACGCTGGCTACAACAGGCCCAGGCCGCGCCCGACAATCTCATCCTATCCAACGGTGTGCAACAGTTGGTCAGCCGGGTTGATGCTCAACTGGCCTATATCCGCCAGCAGTACATGCGCGGCGCGCTCTCTTACGCGGAAGTTCAGCAAAGCCTGCACCTGCTTTCGGATGAGATTCTCACGGCGCGCGTCCCGGTTGATGAAAACCACGACATGGGCCTGCCCAACCAGCGTTCTCGTTCTCCCCAATCGCCGCGCTAAGGAAAAAGAGCGATTAAATCATCCCACGTTCTCACGCGGAGCGTAAGAACGTGGGATAGCATCTTGCGGTACTTGGCTAGCGGCCGATGACCGGCATATGGATGAAGGAACCCGGCCCCGCGTACACCAGATAACTGACGCCGGTTCCATACAGGGTGCTGACCAATGGCCTGATCTCCAGGTAGTACGTTCCGGGCCCAAGCCCGCTCAATGACCGGAAAATACTGGTTCCCAGGTCGCCAGAACTGTAGGTGGCGAGCGGAGCGCGGGCGCTGTTATACACGTTCACCGTAAAGGCCGCGCCGCCGCCCAGAGATTTCACCAACAGGATGCCCGGGCGCGCCGCCGGCAGGTCGAAAGCGAACCAATCCACATCGTTCTGGCAGAAGTTATGCTGTTGGCTCTGCCCAGATTGCAGCGCCGCCGCGCCCTCGCTGGCGTTATCCGCTGGTTCATAGCCATCAGCAGTACAACCGGGCAGCAGATAGGTTGTCGCCTCAGGAACATCCAGATAATCTTCGACATTCCCCGAAGCATCCACCGCGCGAATGCGGAAGCGATAACTGCTGCCTGGCTGTCCCATGAACCAGGCCGAGCGCGCGCCGGCAGGGGCCTGGTAGCCCCAGTTGGTCCAATCGCTCCAGGCGCCGCTCTCATTCACCTGATACTGAAACTCAAAGCGGACGATGTCATTCTGCGGGTCATCCGCCATCCAGCGCAGAGGAATGGCGGTACTGTTCAATTCTGAAGGCAGAGATTCCAGGCGGCTGGTAGGGCGGATGGCGTCTGGCTCCAGGTCCCACAGCACGGTGCCCAGGGCGGCCCCACCGGCGTTTTTCGCCTGAACATAGAGCGCAGAGCCACGTACGTCGCCGTACAGTGCGGGATGAACGATATAGTACCAGTTATTGCCATCCTTCACACCCACGCCCAGTTTAATCCAGTCGCCGTTCACCCAATCAGGCCCGTGCCAATAGAACTCCATTTGGGCAATCGGCCCGCCGTCATAATCCTCCGCCGTCGCCACGATGCTAAACGGCTTAATCGGGATGCTCTTGGGATTGGTCGGCTCAATCAGCCGAATACTGCGCGGCGTGCGGGCCGGGGCGTTCATCAGGCGCAGGTCATAAGTGTAATTGGTCCCCCCTACGCCCGGAGCATCCCAGGCTTTGACTTTCAGATAGTAGGTTCCACTGCGCTGCAAAGTGTAGGTCAGCAGCGGGTCGGTCTTATCGCCTAACACTTCGTCGTCGTTCTCCGCAATGACGCTCTGCCGGTCCCCAGCCAAGAGCGATATCTGCGCATCCAGCGGCGAACCTTTGATCTGGGCATCAATATCAACTGAAATCAACTGGCCGGCCACGCCTTCAAACCGATAGTAATCCACGTCTCCCTGTGGGCAGATGGTGGCATTGGTCACAGCCGAGTCGACGGCAATCGCTGTGGCAAAATCGGGGCTGTTACGGTCAGCATCTTCGCAGCCCGCCACGGGACCCTGCCCATCAACGGTAATATCATCCACCATCCATCCCGCTCCATCGTTATATTCAGCATCAATCGCATCAAAATGGAAGCGGATGCGGATGGTACGCCCGGCAAAAGCGGCCAGGCTGATGGGCGGGCTTTGCAGCCAGATTTGCCCCGTCTCCAGACGGTCATCGGTCAACTGATACAGGTCGGTTACTTTGCCCTGCTCATCCACCACCTGCACCCGGCGCTGGTCCCAATACGGTTTGCCATCTTCCACGACGGCATAATATTTGAAGCGCAGGAAAGAAGGCGCCCCAGACGGGATCACCAGTGGGGGCGAAGTGAGGTCACCGGCCTGCCAGGGCTGCCCAGGGGTGGCGGCCTGGTAATTCGACCCGTTATTGTAGATCCAGGCCTGGGTCGCCGGGCGGCCACCGGTTTCGACGGAAGCGCGCCGCCACAGGCCCGTAGCCGTCCACTCATTACTGCCGGCTTCCACATCATCGGCAAATGGCAGGGTACGGGCGGTTCCTCCCAATGGAGCCGCCGCCCCTACCGTAAAACTGCCAATATTGCTGGTATTCGAGCCAGCGCCATTGGTGGCCGTCACCACCCAGGTATAATCGCCGGGGGCCAGCGCGCCTACTGAAACACTGCTGGCGCGCGTCACCGTCCAGGTGTCGGTTTTGCCAGCCCCACTTAAGATTACGTCAAACGCCGTTCCTCCCGCGCCGCCGCTCCAGGCCAGCACAACCGAGTCCTGACTGGTAACCGCTGTCCCATCCAGGCGGGGGCTGCCCACCGGTAAAAACGGCTCATCCGGCGGCGTCGAGCGCGGCAGTACCAGCAGGCCAGACACGCGATCACTGCCGATGCGGTTATCCGCCAGGTTTACGTCGCTTACGTCCAGGGTTTCGATGCGTCCTTCCGGCACACTCACGCCCAGGTCGTCCCTCAAATCATATAGGATCGCCAATACATTCCGGCCCACCTGCACCGAAGAGGCGTTATTATCACCCAGCGCTCCAAAATCTTCCGTGCTGTAAGCATGGTCGCCCGCATCGAACTTTCGGCAGGTTCCCCGGAAATCCGGCTCGCTGTACAGGGCCACCTGGTTGTCGCCAGGGGCGCAAGCTGGGGCGGGAGGAACCTGCACGCCGCCGCAGGCAAAATTTTTGATGAGTTGGATGGTTCCCGGCGTGGCCTCTACCTGACTGCCCTCGCGGTCATACACTTTCACCTTCAAAGCGAAAGGCCCTTCCGGCACATTAGCCGCGCACAGGTCCACCGCTTTGGTGAAAATACCGCCGTCACCGGGCGTGATATTATCAATGGTCTTCCACTTCACTTTCTCTTTTTCTTCCAGGCCGCTCCAGGTCGCCAAAACTTGGATGCGCGTCACCTGAATATCATCGCTGGCCGTGCCGCCAACCGTGACAAACTGGCTGTTAATCACCTGGCGGTTGACCGGTGTAATCAGCGCGCCGCTGGGCGGGTGAGCCGGGGTATTGCCGGAGACAAAGCGGTCATCGTCGCTCCCGCCGCGCTTGCCATCTTTGCCTACCATGCACTCCGAGCCATACGAGGGATAATCTCTGGCCTCAGCACAGGTGCGCGGGTGACCCCCGTTGATCGGCACATCATCGTATGTGAAATCCACCGAATAGCCCCACTCCCAGTTAGAGCGCGTGGTGGCAACAAACACGTGAAAATGCAGGTGATGCCCGGTGCTGTAGCCGGTATTATCCACGTCGCCGATGTATTCCCCCTGCCGCACCGGCGTTCCAACCACCCGCAGGCGCTCCGGCAGGCTGTTAAAAGCCATGTGATAGTACACCTGGTAAGTGGTTGGGATCGTACTCTGATCTTCCAGCACCAAAAAGTTGGTACAGCTATGGTCGTTGTTGGCGCACCCGGTGCGGAAGGATTTTACCGTCCCACCCTTCGAGGCCAACAGCGGGAACATCGTGCCGTCGGCCCAGTCGTAAGCGTAGCGGCAGGTTTCGGGACAGGAACGATAGGTGAGAACGTGGCCGATACTGCCCGACAGGCGCTTTTCCACCCCGGCGGCCCAGGGGAGTTTGTAACCGGTGAACACTGGTAAGCTATTCTGCGGGTCTGGCTGCTGAGCGGGGGTTAAAAAGCGCATCTGCAAATCTTCGCTCAACAGCTCCGGCGGCAGCGCCTGGATTTGCGCGGTAAAATCGGCGGAATTTTGCAGTTTGATCTGCCAACTGCTGGCCTCGGTGGGGTTGGCGTTCTGGCTGTTCACCGCAATCGAGAGGCCAGGCTCCGCATCAATGGGGTTGCCGGTCAGCGGGTCTTTGAGCGCCAGGTACATTAAAGCAACCGTGCTATCCTGTGAATACTCAATGCGGTCCACCTCAACGGTGTAAATCAGGAACCCCAAAACCTGCGGCTGGCTGCCCTGCAGGGCATTTTGAAAGGCTGTCTTCACCGCTTCGTCAATCTCGGACTGCTGGAAATGCCCCACAGCGGGCGGCGGGGCGGCACGGCTTTCTGCCGGGGCAGACGCCGCGCCCAAACCAATGAGTACGATAACGCCGAATACGATCACCAGCAATCTCTTCATGCGCAGACTCCTTAAAATACAGGCTCATGCCAGTTCTATTATGCGCAGCGGTGCAAGCACTATGCCGGTTTGGTTTTATTTTTTGAGCAACCCGCAAAAATCTAGCCGCGGTTTTTCCAGTATAGTACGATTCGGCGGCAGATTCGCATGAATTCAGCCAAAAAGGAATGGATTGAAGCAAAGATTCACGATAATTTTACGAATTTTGGGAATGAATATAGATCAAAGCTACTATTTTTTGTGTCTGGCCGGTAGAGCTGCCAATGAAAATCCCCTAACCGCTGGCAAGCTCTGCGATGAAGGTATCCATCGCCAGGGGAGCGGGCATCTGACTGGTTTTCATGGCTTCGTCCATCTCTAACAAGCGGTGATAAGTAGCCTCAAGCTGGGCCATACTGAAGCGGCGGGCCTGCTGGGTTAATTTTTCGGCCACAAAGCTGTGCAGCCGCAGTTCCGACTGAATTTCATTGGCGCGGCGCTCGTCCATCAGTTCGCGGGCCTGGATGAGCAGACGGAACTGGCGGACAATCATGCCGAAAAGCTGGGGCGGCTCTTGCTCTTCGAGCAGGCGGTGCAGGTGCTTGAGAGCCGTGCGCGGATTGCCAGAGGCGATAGCATCCACCATCTCAAACACATCCGCCTGACCCTGTTGGGCAGTCAGCGCTTCCACATCTTCCGCTTCCACCGCGCGTTGATAATCTACATAGGTCAGCAGTTTCTCAATTTCGAGGGCCGCTATTTGGGTATTGTTATCCACGTGAGACGCCAGACTACGGGCGGCTTCTGGCGAGAACTTGCCCCCCTGCCGCGCGGCTTCTCGGCGAATCCAGTCTGGCATCTCGCGCGCAGAAGGCAGAGCGCATACCTCCAGGCGGCCCCGCGGCCCGGCCTTCGCCAGCCAGCGCCGCAGCCAGTGGTTTTCGTGCAGCGACTGCCACTTCCCACGCGCATACTCATCTTCGATCACCATCACCAGGGTGGTTGTTTCGGGAAGTTGATCGAGCAGGGCCTGAAAGCGTTTGCGTCCGGCGTCGGTATTGGCTTTGGCAAGCGGATTGGTGGCGATTACCAGGCGGCGGGCCGCCAGAAACGGCAGGGCAAACGCCGCCTGGCGCAAGTCGTCCTCAGAAACCTGACGGACATCCAGCCGGATGATATTCATATCCGCACAAGCGCCGCCCACCGGGTCTTGCTTTAATGCTTCGACTTCTCTGGCAACAGCGCGCTGAATGGCTAACGGGTCGTTCCCGTGCAGGACAAGAACGACCGGATAAGGTTCTGAGGGCAAGGATGGCGCATCCATCGGTGCTACAGGTAACGGGTCAGGATGCGGTGAACGGGCATCTCACCGCGCCGGGTGCGCTGGATGCTGAGGATTTGCAATCCCTCGGTAGCGGCGTTGGTCGTCACCCGTTCTTGCAGGAAGGGCCCCAGCGGTTGGGCCAGGAGCATTGCCAGCGTGACGAGGGTAACGACGATGGGCCAGCGTTCAAAGCGGTCGCGCCACGAGCGCCCGGCCCCTAACATGCCCAGCCAGGCAAACGACCCCGCCAGGAAGCCGGTCGTCACCAGGTTCGTGCCGCAGTTTGGGTGAATTGCCAGCGAGCGCTCGCCGCCTTGCAGCCGGGCGGCCGCCTGAGCGATGGCCTCTTCGACCAGGCTGGTTTCGATGTCGCCAATCAACCAGAAGCCTTTGGGGTCAGAGTAACCCGCCGCGCGCAGGCGGGGGGACTTTTCGGCCAACACTTGTAGCGTGGCGTGTTCCAGCGCATGGTTGCGCCGGGTCTGCGCAAACGGCCCCCAGTTGATAACCTTCTCAAAAACAGACATGCCTGCTCCTTCGTGAAATAACGCTGGCAGCGCCAGTGCTGTCCAGGGTAAATTCGTCTCCAATACAGATGAAACAATCCTGTAATCTCGTCCAGCGAGGGGATTACACGATTCATCTCCGTGCATCCGAGATCATTTTAACCGATTAACACGGGTTTCGCCCTTGCCATTGTTGGCGGAGGCGATATTCGTCTACGATGCTTCTTGCAAAAGGGCGGCGCGTTCTGCGGTGCTGAGCGACTGACTGCGGAAACGGTCTACATTGACGCGCGAGAGCATGATGATCGAAACAACCAACAGGCCAGCCTGGATGATGAAAACAATGCCGTAACCCCACAAGTCACTGCCGCTCAGGAAAGCGACCACGTCGCGTACCGCCCCACTCAAGACGGTTCCGAGCAGGCGTGCCAGGGCATCAGCCATGCCCCAGGCCCCGATATACAGCCCAACCTGGGCCGTGGTCATATCCAACATCAGTGAAAGGTTCGAGACGGTTGCCAGGCCCGTCCCCAGCCCCAGAAGGATCACCCCGGCGTAAAACAGATTGACCCAACCCAGCCACCCGCTGACGGCGATCAGAAGGAACCCAGTGATGCCCCCAACTGCGCCCACCCGCGCCACTGCACGCTTGCCCACGCGCAGTTCCAGCCAGCCAGCGGCCAGCAGCGCCAGCAAAACGCACCCACCCCAAAAAGAGGTGATGCGCGTGGTTGCCTCAACCGGCAAATGGAAGGCATGACCGGCGTAAGGCTCTAACAACACATCCTGGCCGAGAATGGCGGCCAGCAGGATAATCAGGTAGAAGAAGAAATGGCGGGCCGCCGGAACGCTGAGGACGTTCGCCACCAATACCTGCCAGCCAACCCGCTGGCGCAGCGGCGGCGGGGGGACATCTTGCCGGACGCGATCTTCCAGGCCAATTAACCCGAGGCCGCCCACAGCCAGTGCCGCGAAGCCGATGATTTCAAACGCCTGTTGGATGCGCTGCGGTGAATAGCCCGTCACCAGCCGGCTGAGGACGGCGGCAGTGACGATGATGCCGATGATCATCACAAACCACATGATCGAAACGGTGCGCGAGCGCCCCTTCTCGCCGGAAATCTCGGATGCCAGTGACAGGTAAGCAACGCTGGCGAGGTTAAAGCCCATGCCCCAGGCCCCAAACGCCAGCACGCTGAGCAGCAGACCCAACAACCCGTTGGTGGGCATCAGATAAACCACGTGCGGGGCCACCATCACGCCTGCCACGCACAGCAGCAATCCCGCGGCAATGTAGGGGGTGCGCCGGTAGCCAAAAAACGGGTGAAGGTCAGAGTACGAGCCAATCACCACCTGAAGCGGCGAGAACAGGTACGGCAGGGCCGCCAGGATGGCAACCAGCGTGGCCGATATTGCTAACTCTTTAATCATCACCCGGTTGAGGGTGCTGTTAATCGGCACGAGGGCCATAGCGACAGCCATGTGGATCAATGCCAGTTGAATGCGCTTGCGGATCATCCTTGCTCCCCTTCATTATGAACTGCCGGGCGCTGAGCACGAGCGCGGGGGCGCTCAGAACGATCACGCTCAGCCGTTTCAGCGAGCAGAGCGTGGCTGAGAGCTTCGCGCAAACTGCGCGCCTCGATCACCTGAATGCCGGGTGGGTACGGCTCGCCAATGCGCCGGATGCGCCGGGGGACCACCGCCGCGCGGAAGCCCAGCTTGGCCGCTTCGCGCAGGCGGGTGCTCATCTGACCTACCATGCGCAACTCGCCCGACAGGCCCACTTCGCCGATGAGAACGGTATCGGCGCGCACCGGCACGTCGCGCAGTGAGGAAACCAGCGCCGCCGCCACGGCCAGGTCTGCCGCCGGTTCGCTGACCCGCAGCCCGCCGATGACGTTGACGAACACGTCCTGCTCGCCCAGGTGCATCCCCATGCGGCGGGTCAACACGGCCACCGTCAACAGCAAACGGTTGATATCCACCCCATTGGGAGTGCGGCGGGGGTTGCCCAGGGTGGTTGGACTGGTCAGGCCCTGCACTTCCACCAGGATGGGGCGCGTCCCTTCCATCGTCACCGCAATGGCCGACCCCGGCACGTTAACCATGCGCTCGGCCAGGAACATCTCCGAGGGGTTCGAGACCTCGGCCATGCCATGCTCGCGCATCTCAAAGACGCCCACCTCTGAGGTAGCCCCAAAGCGATTTTTGACCGAGCGCAGCAGCCGGTACGACTGGTAGCGGTCGCCTTCGAGGTAAACCACCGTATCTACAATATGCTCTAAAACGCGCGGGCCGGCGATGATCCCCTCTTTGGTCACATGGCCGATAACAAACACGGCAATGCCCGTAGATTTTGCCAGATCACGCAGCCGCCCGGCGCTCTCGCGCACCTGTGATACCGACCCTGCGCTGGAACTGATCTCAGGCAGATAAACCGTCTGAATCGAGTCAATCACCAGCAGAGACGGTTTGACGGCAGAGACGTGTTCCAGAATGGCGTTCATATTGGTTTCCGTCACCAGGTACAGTTCTTCAGGGACGGGCTTTTGGGCTTCGTCATCGCCGGTCAGCAGACGCACGGCGCGCATTTTTACCTGGCGCTCGGACTCTTCGCCTGAGACGTATAACACCCGACCCTGCGCGGCCATTTCCAGGGTGACTTGCAGCATGAGGGTGGATTTGCCAATACCGGGGTCGCCGCCGACCAGAACAATCGAACCGGGGACAATGCCGCCCCCCAGAACGCGGGCGAACTCACCAATGGGCAGGTGCAGGCGTTCTTCCTGCTCGCCTTCGATCTCGCGCAGGCGGCGCGGCGTGGAGCGGCCCATGCCCAACCCGGCCTGCGCCCCGCTTTTAACCGGCGCTTCCACCGGGCTGATGATCTCTTCAACCATCGAGCCCCAACTGCCGCAGCCCGGGCAGCGCCCCAAGGCGCGCGGAGCCGTGCGCCCACATTTTTGACAGATATATTGAGTCTGAACTTTGCTCATTGCAATTCCCGGCTTCCTATAACGAGCCACCTGCATTTGCCTCTGGCATTTCCCAACCAAGCAAAACGCCAGAAGGCTTTTAAACACCATCGCCCACACGATTTGACGCTTTATCCCGGTCATTCGCCTGGACGATTAGCGCCTTTGGTTAAGGTCCTTACGGCGAGTGACCTAAATCTATCCCATTTTATCGTAAAAGAACTTTTGGTAGTTTCCCGTTCAAGTGTGTTTTTAGTACGCTAAATATATCAAAGTCAACCTCAAGAGGGAGACTGTCGCCGTCTTGTAATCAGGAAGAAGAGGACAGGCAATGCAGGCAACCCCGTAATATACGGCAGGTAAGGGATCAGCCAATTGACCACCACTCTGAGGTTTTCAACGCCTTTCGAAAGTATTCTCTTACCATTAATGGTAAGAGCGTACCGAGCGGCAGAAAATAATGCTGGTGATAAATACCGGTATAAACATCCGCAACAGCAGACTATTTGCTCTAATCACTCCTATACCCTGGCGGATATCCTCGGTAATTTTTGGCGCGTGTGTCCGGGTGGTGGTATATTTCGGAATGCGAACAAAAGAAAGCGTGAATACCGCCAGCGTAGCGCCAACAACAACGATAAGCATGACATACTGTAGGGTGGTTATGCTCATCAAAAACGCGCCGAGAATTGGGCCGGTCATCGTCATGATCGAAGAGACCGCCTGCCCTGGTCAATTCGCTTTTTGGGACGAGCTGCGGTATCGCAGCCTGCAAAGCCGGCTTATGAAAGGTCTCACCGACCGCCCTGACAAACAAAATCCCGTAAACAAACCAGAGCGATGGTGTGCCAAAGAAAAAAGACAGGCCAAGGATCAGGCTGGATGCTGCCACGGCAATATCGGCAGTTACTAAAATGAATTTCGGTGTAGCCGGTCGATCCAAACGCCCGCGAATGGGCGGATCAAAACCTGGGGCAGCAGGCCAATAATGCTGGCAAAGGCCAGTGCAATGGCCGAACCAGTTTCTACAGTGATCCACCAGATGATGGCAAACTGCACGGCATTCGAGCTGAGCAGCGAAAATGCCTGGCCGATGTAAAGCGTGAAGAAAGGCCCGTTCCAGGTTTTAGTCTTTTCCATTATTTACCCTTTCCAGGCAGGCGGCGATAACACTGGCGCTCTTGGCTGCACCGTTTTCAGCAGCGATATTTTTAGCTAGAGCTTTTGCATTAGCCACAATTCTGTCCTGGAGCGCGTACTGAATGGCATCGGCAAATTTTTCAGGGCTGATCTGGCGTATCGGGACCGGTTTTGCCCCAACGCCTAATTCATATGTTCTTTGCGCCCAGGCATATTGATCTAAAGCAAATGGCATAATTGCACATGGCACCCCCGCTCTCAATCCTGCCGCTGTTGTTCCCGCGCCGCCGTGATGGCATACCGCAGCAACACGGGGAAAAAGCCACGAATGCGGGATGTTATCGATTGTGTAAATAGTATCGGGGGCATTTGAAATCTTCCCCATGCCGCTGATTATGGCGCGCTTCCCGATACGGCTCAGACCAGCTATGATGGCCTCTGGGATTTTCTTGGCTTCAACCTGGTCAAACATGCTACCAAAACCAACATAAACCGGCTTCTCGCCGCAATTTAAGAAAGCCGTCAGTTCTGGTGATGGCTCGAAGTTGTCTGGCTCATCTACATACCAGTAGCCGTGTTGATGAATATGTTCGTTCCAATCTCCTGGTCGTGGAAAGACAAAGTTGCTGCAAGAAACAACCGCAGGATGTCGCTCATCTGTGTGACGTTCGAAAGGAGCACCAAAACGGTCGGGAAGTTTTCCGAAATGCGCTTTCCAGAAAGGTTTAAGAGAGGCTTCAGAGGCCGTCCAGAGCATCAATTGCAGCATCGAATAACTAAGGAGATTAATGGGTGGAGTTGGTTTGACTTTACCATACAGAATGACGGATAACCGCTCTCTGGTTTTATGGAGTGGGAACGGTGAAGCAAGAACAGAAGGGATGCCCATTTTTTCTGCCGCAAAGAATCCAACGGCAACCCCCGGGTGGTAGACAATCATTTCGCTGCCCTCACATGCGGAATAATAGTAGTTCACCATATGGATGCCATACTTTTTCATTTTCTGAAAGCTGAAAAACATCTTGATGGGGTTATCCGCTCGTTGGGCTTCTCTAATCATGTTCTTGTCCACATTTAGGGATTCAAAATCCACATCGACGGAGTAGAAATCAATCCCATAACTGCGGACAAGACTTTCATGATTCCTGGTAACGGCAATGCGCACTTCCTTACCCAGTTTCTTTAACGCAACAGCAAGCGCCAGGTAGGGCTGCACATCTCCACGCGAACCGGCGCATAAAATTGTTATCATGGTACTCCCTCCAAAAGAAATAAAAAAATCCGACAATATGTTGTACAATCATAACAAAAGGGTGGGGAAGCATCAACCAACAATTATTCCGTTTGTGTTGGAAAATAAAGGGAAATTCGATGCACAAGCAGTCAGAGACAAGCCAGCGAACCAGACAAAATCTTATTGATGCGTTTTGGTCCTTATATACGACCAGGCGCATTGACAAGATCACCGTCAGAGAGATAACCACCAAGGCGGGGTACAACCGCGGGACATTTTATGAATATTTTCGCGATGTGTACGATGTGCTGGAGCAACTTGAAGCCCAAGCACTGCCTTCGTTTGAAGAGCTTCCCCCAATGATGGACGAGGGTGAAGTCACACCGGTGTTTGCAGCATATTTTTTATCGTTGTACCGAGAAAAGTTTAAGGTATATGATGTACTGCTAGGAGATAACGGAGACCCTGCCTTCCAGAGGAAGTTGAAAAACAGCATTAAATCTACGCTTTTCGAAATGCTTTCAAAACAGGGGAAGGTCAATGTTATTGAAGTTGACCTGATGCTCGAATATATTCTTTCTGGGTTAATTGGAATCCTGATCTATGCGTTTCAGAACAGGCAAAACATCCCTGAAGAACAGCTCGTCTCTGCGATTTACACCCTTCTGCAAGGCGATATGTCCCATAAGTTACAAGTGTCTGCGGGCAAAAGCACCTTAAGGGAGAGTGATGGAAGGATTTACCCATAGTAACGAATTTTGTCCAAATGAAGCCTGCCCGGATTACGGGAAACTTCAAAACGATCCTTCGGAACTGAACCTTAAAAAGATTGGCTTTACACGAGGCGGAGTGCAACGATACCAATGCAAAACTTGTAACGGCACCTGCACCGAGACACATGGCACGGTCTTCTACCGCAAACGTACGCCCGAACACCAAATCCTGGAAACACTGGCGTTGTTAGCGGAAGGAAATCGGATCAGCAGTTTGACGCGTGCCAAAGGGTATAAAGAAGATACGATTCTGGAATGGCTGCGAGAAGCAGCAGCCCATGCCGAGTAGGTGGAAGCGGTGTTGATGCGCGATTTCAAAGTCAAGCGCGGGCAACTAGATTGACTTATCGTATTTGGACTATTAAAGAACTGTTGACGTTGATCCCTTTACCGTGCCAAAAACACATTCGATAGGGAGACCACCGAACTTTTGTTTCTGGCAAAAAACGCAAAGAAACAGCAAGCCATAGATAGAAAGAAGAGCTTTTACGGCCGCAATGGCCGCAAAAGCTCTTCTCGGGGGCAAAGGCGGCGGATGGTTACGCGCCAATGCCCATCGGTTGTTCGTTCTCGGCGGGCGTTTCTTCGCTCTTGCGCAGGATGATCTCATCCGTTTCGGGGTCTACGTCCACGATCACTTCGTCGCCGGTAGTAAACTGCTTGCTGAGAACGGCGTCAGACAGGCGGTCTTCGACCTTCAACTGGATGACGCGGCGCAGCGGGCGGGCGCCCATTTCGGGGTCATAGCCCTCTTCGGCCAGGCGGTCGAGCGCGATGGGCGTAGCCGTCAGGCGGATTTCGCTCTCCATCAGACGCTCGCTGACCTTGTCGAGTTCCAGCTTGACGATCCGGTGAATGTCTTCGCGGCTGAGAGCGCGGAAGACGATGACCGAATCGAGGCGGTTGATAAACTCTGGCCGGAAGACGCGCTTGAGCGAATCGAGCAGTTTTTTGCGCATCTCGGCATAGGCGGCTTTCTCTTCGATTTCTTCATCGCGTCCCAACTGGAAGCCAAAGGTGCTCTGGCGCTTAATCAGGTCGGCCCCGATGTTGGAGGTCATAATGATGATGGCGTTGCGGAAATCCACCTTATGACCCTTCGCGTCTGATAAATGGCCCTCTTCCATGATCTGAAGCAGCATGTTGTGCGCTTCGGGGTGGGCCTTCTCGATTTCATCGAACACCACAATCGAGTACGGGCGGCGGCGGATGGCTTCGGTAAGCTGGCCGGCCTCTTCATAGCCGATGTAGCCGGGCGGTGCGCCAACCAGGCGGCTGACGGTATGCCGCTCCATGAACTCCGACATATCCAATTGGATGAGGGCATCTTCACTGCCGAACATAAAGCGCGCCAGGGCTTTGGTCAGCTCGGTCTTGCCGACGCCAGTAGGGCCGAGGAAGATAAAAGAACCAATCGGGCGGCGCGGGTCTTTCAGGCCGGCACGCGCGCGGCGGACGGCCTTCGAGATGGCCTCGATGGCCTCTTCCTGCCCAATGATGTGCTTCTTCAGCTCGCCTTCCATCTCCAGCAGGCGCTTTGATTCTTCCTGCGCCATCTGCATCACAGGCACGCCCGTCCACATGGAGACCACTTCGGCGATATCGTCTGGAGTGACGACCGGGCTGTCGGCGCGGTCCCAGGTGTTGCGGATGCGTTCGAGCTGGCGTTCAATTTCTGCCTCGCGCTCCTGAAGTTCCAGAGCATCTTCATGGCGGCCATCCTCGACGGCCACATTGTAGTTTTGACGGACCTTGCGCAGTTCGGCCATCATTTCTTTAGAACTGTTGGCCGCCGCGCTCTTATACATGCGCACCCGCGAGGAAGCTTCATCAATCAGGTCAATGGCCTTGTCTGGCAGGAAACGGTCAGACACATAACGGGCCGAAAGGCGGGCCGCGGCTTCGAGGGCCTCGTCTGAGATCATCAGGCGGTGGTGTTCCTCATAGGCCGATTTGATGCCCCGCAGGATGGCAATGGTCTCCTCGATGGTCGGCTCGTTGACCACGATGGGCTGGAAACGCCGCTCGAGGGCCGCGTCGCTCTCAATATGCTTGCGGTATTCTTCGAGGGTGGTCGCGCCGATAACCTGCAGCTCGCCGCGCGACAGGGCCGGTTTGAGGATGTTGGCGGCGTCCACCGATGAACCGGCGGCGCCAGCGCCTACCAGCATGTGAACTTCGTCAATGAACAGAATGGCCCCAGAAGACTTTAATTCGTCAATCACGCGCTTGAGGCGCTCTTCAAACTGGCCGCGGTACATCGTCCCGGCCACCAGTGAGCCAACGTCTAACTGCAAAACGCGCTTACCCAACAGCAGGGCCGGCACGTCGCCCTCTACGATGCGCTGGGCCAGCCCTTCAACAATGGCTGTTTTGCCCACGCCCGGTTCGCCGATGAGGGCCGGGTTGTTTTTGGTGCGGCGGGCCAGAATCTGGATCAGCCGCTCAATTTCCATCTGGCGCCCAATGACCGGGTCCAGCTTGTTTTCTTCTGCTTTTGAAGTTAAGTCAACCGCCAACTGATCTACCAGTGGGGTCTTGGGTTTATTTTGTTCCTGCCGCTGCGCCGGGCGGTTGGGGGCGGTAGGGGTGGTCGCGGTAGGAGAAGAGGTAGAAGGGGTGGTGCTGCTTTCCTGCAAGATACGGCGCGTCTGGCGGCGAATCTGCTCGGAAGTGACGCCCAATTTGCGCAAAACTTCCATCGCCAGGCCATCCTGAGAGCGAACCAGGCCCAAGAGCAAGTGTTCCGTGCCGATATAATGATGCCCCATGCGGCGCGCTTCTTCGATCGCAAACTCTAAAACCTGTTGGGTTCCCGGAGCCAGGTCGATCTTGCCGCCCCGGTATTGACCAAACCCACTCATTCGCTCAACCATTTCGCGCACGCGTTCCGGTTCTAACCCCAACTCGCGCAATACCCGACCGGCCACACCACCTTCCTCCTCGATGAGGCCAAGGAGCAGATGCTCGGTGCCGATGACATTCTGGCGCATGCGTTCCGCTTCCTGATGAGCCAGGCTCAAAACGCGGCGCGCCCGTTGGGTAAAACGTTCCATTCCAGACAAGGTATAAACCTCCTCGGTTCTAAAAACTCTGGTCCCGGGAAGAGTACCGGCCTTCGACCAGAGCCAGGACGTACAAACAAACAAGGGAAGATCGTTCAGTGAAAGGCTGTGATGGGTTCCCCTAGATCACAATATCAAAATCCAATTCGATTCTACCAGAGTTTCAAAAAAAGTCGAGTCGCCCATTCGAAGGATGTATACATCCTTGACCTCCCCCGAACGGGGGATCAAAGGTATAGGACGTTATTATAGTACATCTGTTTTGAAAAACAAGACTTATCTGGAAATTGGTGGATGAAAATTAGATTAGAAATGAAATGCGCTTACGCCTTAAAGAGAACCGGCGCAAGCGCATTTAACCATTTATCGTTACAGGTGCAGGCGTACCGTTTTGACCTCAAACGGGCGGAAGTCGAGGGTCACTTTGCCATCCTGCCATTCCAGGCTGGCAGAGAAGGGACCTTCGGCTTCTTCGGCCATATTGGTTTGAACTGCCGACTTAACCGGCAGAGACGATGCCAGGGTGCAGCGCGTGGCAGAGCGGGCCGCTTCGTACAGCCGCACGATCAGGTCCGGCGAGCCATCTTCCGCTGGCTTGACCGTTTCGATGACAATATTGTCAGCGTCTAGCTGGAAGAGCGAACCCTCGCCACCGGCCCCCGGCGCAACGACCACCGGAACGTTCAGGTCATAAGCTTCGCGCACGACCCCACTCTGCGCCAGGCAGCCGTTCCATGTATAGAGCGAATAGGTAAAGACCTGTTCGCCTTTGTCGGCGGTCATGTCGGGCGCAGTGGCCGACTTGAGCAGGGTGAGGTTGATGCTGTTGCCGCGGGCGCTCAGACCGTATTTGCAGTCATTCAGCACGGCAAAACCGCGGTTCTCTTCGGCCAGCGCGGACCACTTATGGTTGCAGATTTCAAAACGGTCAGCATCGAAGGGGCGCGAGCGGTGATTGGGGCGGCGGATGTGGCCGAACTGGATCTCATTAATGACTTCGGTGGTGTAGAGGTTGGCGGGGAAGGCCACTTTGAGCATCCGGTGACTCTCCTGCCAGTCTACGGTAGTAGCAAAATCAATGCGCCGGCTGCCGCGCCGCAGGCTGATCGTCTGCGTGAGGGTGGATTTGCTCAATTTGCGGGTCAGGCGCAGTTTTGCCACCACCGGCCCGCCCGAAAGGATCTCGATCGTCACCGGCTCGTCCGTCGGCACGGGCTGATCTTCGGCCATGCTGTCAATATCCCAGGCGTCCCAATTTTCGGGAACGTCTTTGTAAAGGCACAGGCGGTTGCCCGGCCCGCCCATAAACTCACGCCCGGCGGTCTTATCCCACAGGCTGACGACTTCGCCGCGCGCGTTGAAGTCCGCGCGGATGAGTTCGTTCTCCAGGCGGAAGCCCTGTTCAATCTGGACGGCAGAGACAGCTCCCGCGCCGTCTTCATGCTGACCAGGGCGCACGGTGGTCCAGCCGCAGGCTGGAACCGTCACCTCAACGGGGCCGGAGGGCAGTTCTACCAACGCCCGGCGCGGCCAAGAGAGCGAATTAAAGACCGTGCAGGCATCAGAGCCATCGGTAAAGCGGGCCACGGCCGCCTGGGTAAGCTGGTTGGCCTCTGATAGCACTTCGGCGTAGAGCGCCTCGGCCTCTTCGTAAACGCGGTGAATGGACGAACCGGGCAGGATGTCGTGGAACTGATTGAGCATGACCTTGCGCCAGGCATCTTGCAGGGTGCGGGGGGTAAAGTCAAAGCCCTTGAGGGCGCGGGCGGCGCTGGCCCACAGTTCAGCCTCGCGCAATGCGAACTCGCTCTTGCGGTTGCCGCGCTTGGTACGCGCCTGCGACGTATACGTACCACGGTGCGCCTGGAAGTACAGTTCGCCTACGTAGCGCTCTTTGGGCAGACCGTGCGCCTGGAGATCTTTGAAGAACTCTTCTGGCGAAGACATCTTGACGCGCGGCAGACCTTCGAGGTCTTGGGCGCGCTTGAGGAATTCCAAATGGTCGCGGGTGGGGCCGCCGCCGCCATCGCCCCAGCCAAACGCCATAATCATGGTGCGGATGCCGTTCTTCTGCAAGCGGGTGTTCCAGCGTTCCAGAATATGGCGCGGCTTGGTCTGACTGTTGTAATCGGTAAAGATATGGGCCGGAATCGCTGTGCCGTCAATGCCTTCCCACCAGAAGGTATTATAGGGGAACGGCTCGCCCCCGTTGTAAGCCCAGGTGATCTTTTGGGTAGAAAAGCCAATCATGCCACAGCCCGCCAGAATTTGGGGCACAGCCCCCGAATAGCCAAATACGTCTGGCAGCCACAGCACGCGGCTGTCTACGCCCAGTTCTTCCTTAAAGTATTGGCGGCCGTACACAACCTGGCGGATAAGAGCTTCGCCGCCGCTGATGTTCGTGTCGGCCTCGACCCACATGCCCCCATCGGCAATCAGGTTGCCGGTTTTAATGGCGGCCTTAAACCGCTCGTACAGTTCAGGGTAATCCCTCTTCAGCATCCAATAGAGGTGCGGCTGCGACTGCAAGAAGCGGAAGTGGGGATATTCCTCAAACAGAACAAGCTGATTAATGGCCGTGCGCGCGATCTTGCGCTCGGTCTCTTGCAGAGGCCACAGCCAGGCCACATCAATGTGCGCATGACCAAAAGCGTGCAGAGTGGGCATGGTGGGGCCGTTCTGGCAGGCCAGCACGGGCTTCAGGCGCTCGCGCCCCGCCCGGACGCTCGCCAACATCTCCGCTTCAGGCAGTTCGGGGTCAATGATTAACGTGGCATCCATCAGGGCCTCGTCAATCTCCGACACACGCAGGCTGAGCGGATCTAACAGGCCGCGCAGCATGAACAGGGTGGTAAAGTCCACCGCCGCCTGGTACACTTCCTCGCGCCAGACGCCGTAGGTGCTGACATCCACTTTGGTCTGTGCGGCAGGCGGTTCCGGCACGGTCTCTACGCCGTAAGGGATAGGCCCCTCGCCCACCGTGATGCGCCCGTGACCAGCGTAGGCTTCGATCAACAGGTCAAAGGTCTCGCCGCCCTGCGCGGGATTCGCCAGGGTAATCCCCTCGTGCGCCCAACCCAGCGAGCCGCCCACTTTGCCGTTGACCCACACCAGGCTCTCGCCGCCCGGTTTGAGCATGACCACAACACGGTGGCCAGCGGCTTCTTCTGGCAGCGTCAGGCGCGTTTTGAACCAACCGTATTCCCACTTCGCCCCCCAGGGGGTTCCCGCCGGCATGGGCTGGAACTGCCGCGCCAGGGCCTGCTCGGTGCTCAACTTCTCGCGGGTGGTGAAGCCGCTCAACTCTACCGTACCTAACGGGCGGTAGGTCATTTTCCACAACACTTTTTCCCATCGCTCAATGCGATGTTTCCACTCTTCAGTTAAAGCCATTGTTTACTCCTACTGCGCCAGGGTAAGGTTTAAGCGGCGCGCCAGAGATGTGATTTGATGATTTACCAACTCATCCAGGTCAGTAGAAGGGTTGCTCAGGTAATACAGCCCGGTTTGCAGCAGCGCCTTAATCAGACGCTCTTCGATCAGCCCCCACAGCGGGGCCGGTGGATAAGACCGCCCGCTCTGCACCGACTGGGCCGCCACCCGCAGGATGGGGTGCTGGGCGATTTCCGGCATCGCTAACGCTTCTACCCGTGAGGGCAGAGCGCGGAATGGGCGGATCAGCTTCAACAGGGTGCCAGTGGTGGTTAAAAAGCGCACCAGGGCGATAGCCTCCGCCTCGTGGCGGGTGTGCTTCCAAACCACCAGGTTCGACCCGCCCACGAAGCGGCTGCCGGGCATCACCGCCGCGCGGGTGTTCTCATAAACGCCAGGGGCCATTCCGCCAGAGTCCGTCATCCGCGACAGCGTTGAGAACATCACGGCAGATTTACCCTGGCAGTAGAGGTTATCTTTCACCTCCAGCACCGCGCGGATGCCCTCCGGCGTGTGGAAGCGCAACAGTCCCAGGTAAGCTCGGATGGCCGCGAGAGTGGCGGGCTGATCGAACAGAACTTTTTTTCCGTCGGGGCTGCAAAACTCTGCGCCAGCGGCCCACACCCACGAAGCCAGCGCGTGGAGAATGCCGAACTGATCCCACTCAAACGATAGCTCAACGGGTACATCCACGCCGTTTTGCTGTAAACTGCGCGCGGTAGCGGCCAGTTGTTCGTGCGACGCGAAGGCCGTTTCTTCGTTCACGCCAGCCTGCCGCAGCCAGTCTTGACGATAGTAAATCAGGTAGGTTTCGGACAACCAGGGGATGGCCCAGGCCAGGTTTCCACCCAACAGGTGACCAGTCTCCCACGAAGCGGGGACGAAATCGTCCGGCTGGCCGATCTTCGCCACCTCATGGGGCTGCAGGGGGCGCAGCGCGTTCATCGCTACCAGGTCCGTCACCCAGGTTGTGCCGACTTCCGACACATCCGGCCCCTGGTGATAGGTGGCAAAGCGGGTCAACTCGGCTTTGCCCACCTGCCAGTCAATCACCCTGAGCTGTACGCGGATGCCCGACTGCCGCTCGAACTCGTCGAGGAGAGCACGCAGAACGATGGGCGCGTCGGGGCTGTGATTCATTATCGAGAGCGTAATTTCGATCATCGCACTCCTAAACTGCCAGAATCAATCCTTCATAGGGGCGCAGGTCCAGGCGGGCCAGGTCTTCTTCGCCAGAGCGATCCATGTGCGTTGAGAGCAGCACGCGGCCCACCCCTTCCATCGGGAGGGTGACGCAGGTCGGCTCGCCGGCAAAGTTGAGGACAATCAGCCGGCGCTCGCCGCCAGCTTCACGCACGTAGACGTAGCAATCGCCAGGCACATCCACCGCCCGATAACTGCCGCCGTAGAGGGCCGGGGTGCTGCGCCGCAGCCAGAACAGCCGCCGGTAAAAGTTCAGCATTGAAGTGGGGTCTTGCGACTGCACCGCTACGTTGCGGGTCTGGTAATCTTCTGAGACCGGCAGCCAGGGTTCGACGGTGGAAAAACCGGCGTGCGGAGAAGCATCCCACTGCATGGGGGTGCGGGCTACGTCACGGGTGCGCTCGATGCCAAGATTCTTACCTTGGGGGTCTTGCACCTGGTGAGGCAAAATTTTGCCGTTTTCCAGGCCCAGTTCGTCGCCGTAGTAGACGGTAGGCGTGCCGCGCAGGGTTAACAGCATCATCCCTGCCAGACGGGCCTGGGCCTGTCCGCCGAAGCGGGTCGCCAGGCGCATCTGGTCGTGATTACCCAGCACGTAATTGGGCCAGGCCCAGGGGGGCAAAGCGGCTTCCATCTCATCCACGCTGGCACGCATGGCTTTGGCCGACCACGGCTGCCACATCAGGCGGAAGTTAAAGGGCATGTGCAGTTCATCGCCGTTCTCGCCGTAGTAGCGCACCCAACGATCCAGCGGTCCCCACAGCTCGCCGATACCGCAGCGGTCGTCATAGCGGTCGAGCATAGCGCGGATGGCCTTGATCAGCTCGTGAACGTCATCCTGATCCTCGTTATAAATGTGCAACTGCCGCCCAAAAATATCATTGGGGGGCAAATTGGGCGGGGCCGTAGGGTTGGGTGGATTGTCGCGCAGTTCTTTGTCTTTGAGAATCAGCCCGATGACATCCATGCGGAAGCCATCCACGCCGCGGTCCATCCAAAAACGCAGGACATCCAACATGGCGGCCTGCACTTCAGGGTTACGCCAGTTAAGTTCAGGCTGTTCTTTGACGAACTGGTGGAGATAATACTGCCCGGTAGTAGGGTCAAACGTCCAGGCGGGGCCGCCGAAGAAACTGCCCCAGTTATTGGGGGGCGAGCCATCGGGCTTGGGGTCGCGCCAGATATACCAGTCGCGCTTGGGATTATCGCGGCTGGAGCGCGATTCGAGGAACCAGGGGTGCTGGTCAGAGGTATGGTTGGGGACGTAATCAACGATGATCTTGATGCCGCGCCGGTGGGCTTCGCTCACCAGGCGGTCAAAATCTGCCAGGCTGCCGAACATGGGGTCTACGTTGCAGTAGTCGGCCACGTCGTAGCCAAAATCGGCCATGGGGGAAGGGTAAAATGGGCTGAGCCAAATGGCGTCAATTCCCAGCGAACCCCCGGCGGGGCTGCCGGAACCATCATTGAGATAATCCAGCTTCTGGATAATCCCTTCCAGGTCACCAATGCCATCGCCGTTTGAGTCTTTGAAACTGCGTGGGTAAATCTGATAGACAACGCCGCGCTGCCACCAGCGCAGAGCCTGGCTATCTGTATTCATACCTGCACCTCAATCCGTTGATTCATGTTTCACCATGCCAGCCTAAGCGCCGCCGGCGGTTGGGTCGGAAGATGCTCTTATTTTAACATGAAAATCGGGCGTGTTTTTAGCTCTTTAAACGATTGTGCTACAATGAAAATACAGGTACAGCCATGGCAGTCATTGAAATTCAGGCCAGAACGATTTTGTCGCACAACAAAGAAACCGAGCCGGTGTTTGGGATCAAGTACAACATGAATCTCTACCGCGGCTGTCAGCACCAGTGCATTTACTGCGACTCGCGCAGCCAGTGCTATGAGATCGAAAATTTCAACCACGACGTACTGGTAAAAGTGAATGCCATCGCCCTGCTGCGCAAAGAACTGTCGAAGAAGCGCGTAAAGGGGACGATTGGAACCGGCTCGATGAACGACCCTTACATGCCGCTGGAAAAGCAGTATCGGCTGACGGGCCGCGCCCTGGAAGTGATCGCCGAGATGGGCTTCGGCGTGCAGGTAATCACCAAAAGCGCGCTGGTACTGCGCGATATTCACCTGCTGGAAGCCATCCGGCGGGTGCAAACGTTGGTGACGTTTTCCATTGCCACCACCGACGATGAATTGGGTCGCAAGATCGAACCGGGCGCGTCGCTGCCCTCCGAGCGTTTTGCGGCCCTGCAAATGCTGGCGGCGCGCGGCATTTGTACGGGCATTGCGATGATGCCCGTTTTGCCCTTCCTGGAAGACAGCGAGGCGAATATTGCGGCGGTGCTGCGCCGCGCGGCGGATTGCGGCGCAAGTTATATTCTGCCGTGGTTTGGCATGTCACTGCGCGACCGCCAGCGCGATTACTTCTACCAACAGCTCGACCGTCTCTTTCCGGGCCTGCGCGCCCGATACGAACGCCGCTACGGGGGGCGCTATAGCTGTCCGGTTCCCAACGCCGGGCGTCTGGAAAAGTTCTTCCACGAGCTGCGCAGTCAATTGGGCATTGCCGACCGGGTTCCGCTGTACCAGCCGCCGGCGGCTCCTCAGCAGTTATCCCTATTTCCGTAATACAATCCATAAACTCCCCGCAGGTAGTACTGGGCCTGCGGGGAGTTTTTCATGGGTGGGTACTTCAATTGCCAAAACTTACTGGGACTTGGTCTTCTTCCATTCGTCGTACTGTTTCTGAAGCTCTGCCCTGACCGTCTCCAGGCCAGCGTCCTTCAAAGCCTGAATGTATTTCGGCAGTTCAACGTCGGGGTCCACCGTGCCGGTCATCAGCGCGGCGTTCATGCCGTCCACCACCGCCTGCAAAGCCGTCAGTTCAGCGGCCACCGGCTCGGTGCGGAAGCGGAAGCCCAGCGAAGGATGCGCGATTGCGTCATTAGAGTACTCAATCAGCATCTTGTTCTTCTTGGGATCTTCTTTGTTCGAGACCGCCTGAATCTGCGTGTCGCCCAGGGTCCAGGCGCCGCCGTGCGCGCCGTACCAGGCGCTGTTGAGGATATTGACGCGCCCATCAGCTTCGAACTCCCAATGCGTGCCTTCCACGCCGTAGAGCATCATATTGATCAGCTTGGAGTCGGTGTGCATGAGGTTAATGAACTGCATGGCCTGCACCGGGTACTCCGAGATAGCCGGGATCGCCAGCATGGAGCCGCCAGCGTGGGTGGTGACGTTCACTTTGGGCTGACCGTAGATTTCCTTCAACTGGAGTTCAGCGTTGCCAGAGGCGTTCACCAGTTCTTGCGCCTTGATGTTGCTGCCCTTCAGCGGCTGCGTGGTCACAAAGAAGCGGCCAGCGTTCATGTCGGGGGCCTCATCAAAGGTGGTCAGGGCGCTGTCGGGGTTGATATAACCCTTCTTGAACCACTCGTGCTGTAAGCGGGCGAAATCCTGGTTCTCTTTGGTTTCCCACACGAAGTAGATGGTCTCGTCAAAGGTGCCATCGGGGTTGGGGGCTAACTTTTGCGCCAGGATGTTGCCGGGGATGGAGCCGCCGAAGTTGGGAACCCAGGGTTCGAAGCCCCACCAATCATCCGCCACCAGATAGGGGTACTGATCGGGGTGCAGTTCCTTCCACTTCGCCAGCCAGGGTTCAAAATCTTCCATCTTCTTGATTTTGGCGGCTTCTTCGTCAGTAAAGCCAATTTCTTCCGCCGCCGCGACGTTGTACACGAAACCCATCGGCACAGTCAGCTCTTTGTTGGTTGGAACCGCGTAGTTGACGCCGTCCACCTGCGTGCCGGTGATGAACGCCGGGTTGAGGGTGGTCAGGATGCCCTGGCCGTACTTTTCCAGCAGGTTGCCGTTGGGGCCGTTGTCATCGTTGAGGGGGGTAAACAGGCCATCGCTCGCAAGCTGCATATAGCGCAGCCAGTCGGCGGTGAAGAAGATGTCAATTTTTTCTCCAGCCTGCAAAGCGGTGACGGCCTTCGAATCCCAGTCACCCCAGCCGATAATGTGGAATTTGACGTTCACGCCGATCAGCGGCTCTACATAGGCGTTGATCGCCTGTTCAACCGCTTCGCGCTGGTCGGTGTCGCCGTTGCCAATCCAGTAATAATCAAGTACCACCACTTCACCCTTGGGGCTTTCGCTTTGTGGGGCCGTAGTGGGCGGTTCAGTGGGCTGTTCAGCCGCCGAATTTCCAGATCCTGCGCCTTCAGCCGCTTGCGTGGCAGTTGGGGTGGCCGGAGCTGAGCAGCCGACCGCCGCCAAAAGCACAAACACGATCACGAGTAACGAAACCAGTTTCTTAACCATATCCTTTTCAATCTCTCCATATCTCTTCATACTAGCCCACCCATATCTGTCTGGCAAATTCCCTGCATCTACCAGAGAGGCTTTACCCTTTGACCGCGCCAATCGTCAACCCCCGGATAAAAAACCGTTGGAAGAACGGATAGGCAAAAACAATGGGGCCAATTGTCACCACTGCCATCGCCATGCGGAACGTTTGCGACGGCAGTTCCGACAGATTGACCATGCCGGGCATCTTTTCGGCATTCTCCAACAAGAAGCGAATGTTATTAAGGGTCGTGTAGATCGTAAACTGAAGGCTGTAGTAGCGGGCTTCATCTACCAACAGCAGACAGTTGAAGAAATTGTTCCAGATGCCAATGGCGGCAAACAGCGCAACCGTCGCCAGTCCGGGCAGTGCCAGCGGCATGACGATTTGCAGCAGCGTGCGCCATTCGCTGGCCCCGTCAATCCGCGCGGATTCGATCACCTCACCCGGCACATTGCTTCGGTAAAAGGTAGTCATAATAATTACCCAGAAGGCGCTGAAGGACGAGGGCAGGAACAGAGCCCACAGCGTATTCTGAATCTGCAACACCTGCCGCATGACCATGTAGTAAGACACCAACCCGCCGTTGAACAACAGGGTGAAGAAGGCGTAGAAGGTGAAGAAAGTTTTGAACTTGAAGTTGGGCCGCGAGAGCGGGTAAGCATACAATCCCACCGATAACACCGCCAGGATGGTTCCGGCCACTGTAGAAATGATGGTGTTGACGTAAGCGGTGACGACAATCGAACCCTGACCGAACAGGAATTTATACGCCTCCACCGAGAATTCTTCAGGCCAAAGCCGGTAGCCGTTGGCAACCAGCACCGACTCTTTGGTGACAGAGGAAATAAAGATAATGTAGAGTGGGAACAACACCAGAATGCTGGCGATGATAAACAACGCATTCAAGATGAGGTTGGTCACCGGCCCAATGGCGAGCATGTCGCGGTTTTTGCGCGCTTTCTGCGCGGCGACCCGGTGCGTTCCTTGATTCGGCGTAGATGAATAATCGGTTTCAATATCCATAACAACCCAGGTCTCCCATCAAAACACTTTAGAACAGCGCAAGGTCTGGCCTGGTCTTGCGGACGATATAGTTCGTTACCAGGATCAGGATAAAACCAACAATTGACTGCAAGAAGGCCGCGGCCGCCGGGTAGCCCAACGGCGTGGAACTGCGCAACATGTTATACACAAAGACATCCAGCGTATAGGTCACGTCTTTAACCATGGCCGCCCCATTCGGCAGGGTATAGAACATATCGAAGTCTGAACCAAAGATGCGCCCGACGGCCAAAATTTGCAGCAACACGATGACGGGGATGAGATGCGGCAGGGTGATCGAAGTGAACTGCTTCCATTTGCCAGCCCCGTCAATGGCGGCGGCCTCGTAAAGTTCGCGGTCAATGCCGGTAATGGTCGCCAGGTAAATGATGGAGCCGTTCCCGGTATAACGCCACAGGTTACTGATGAGGAAGATCACCGGCCAGACCGCCGAATTTCGGTAAACCTCAATGGGTTGGAAGCCCATTGGAACGATGATGCTGTTGATAATCCCATTGGAACTGCCCAGGGCGTAGACGACGTAGGCCACCACGATCCACGAGATAAAGAACGGCAGGAAGAAGATCGAGTGATAGAGTTTTGCCAGGAAGCGGTTGGTCAGCTCATAGATCAGCACCGCCAACGCCACCGCCAGCACCAGCCCCACCACCATAAAAAGTAGATTATAGAAAACCGTGTTGCGAATATAGGTGAGCGTGTTATCTAAATTGGTGGGGAGCGTCAGGTAGCGAAAGTTTGACAACCCTACCCAGGGGCTTTCGATGAGGCTGTAGAAGAACCGGTTCTGCAGCCAGTGATCGGCGGGCGGTCGTCGGAGTTGATAGGTTTTAAAAGCCATGATAATGCCGGGCATGGGCAGATAAGAAAACAGGAACAGGAAGATAGCGCCCGGCAGGACCATGGTGAGATAAGACAGGTTGGTGTAAACCTTATCGGCATTCCAGCGTCTCGTTTTCACCGGAACCGGTTTAGCGGTATCGTTTTGCGCGACAGACATCCAACAATCTCCAATTCTTTCTCTACAGCGGCACAGGCCAGTTAATGCAGTGATACACGGCTGTCAGGATTTACCCCGATCAGCCGGGCTTAAATTTCTAAGAATCCGGCCACTCACAGGCCGCCTTCTTCAACTGAACATGAGCAGTTGAATTTTGGGGAATGCAAGGGCTTCGTCACTTCCTTTATATCAAAATAAAAGATTATGAAAATGCACTTTTGTAACCGTCTCATGTACTTTTGTAGCTACATTAAAGAATTTAATGAAAATTTTAGTAAACGTTTTCATCATTGCTGACCTATATCAAGAGTTGTGATTTTTGTCACATATCATCTATTACTCAAGTGACATTTGTAAGTAATTGAGTGAACATCATCACTTGAAACGCTTCATCGTTCTGAGGATGATATTCTTAACATTTACTTAATCGTAGCTTAATATCGGTTCGTTTCCTCCAGACGCATCCCCCTTTCTTAGCCGCCTGTTTTATCCATACTTCTTTGCAAAGCTTTTTACAACCGAATAGGCCTTGGCCTTCCTTACCCCAGTTATTCATATGTCAGGAGGAGTCGTTTATGGATGAAGTCCAGATTCAAGTACCGGCGATGTACGCTGACCATCATGTGCTGGAAGTCCGCCGCATTCTTCTGGAATTGCCCGGCGTTGCGGAGGTTATGGCAAGCAGTTGCTTTCAGACCGTCCAGGTGAAGTTTGATCCTGCCCAGATCAGCAGCGAGGCCATCCACGCCGCTTTAGAGGCGGCGGGGTACTTGCAGCCCCTGCAAATCCCGGTAGAGGCGGGCGTTCCCGCTTATGGCAACACGCGCGGCGACCTTTTCTTTCGGCACACTTCCTCTTATGAGCAAACCCGGCACACCGTCCAATTTACCCAACCGGTAGCGTACAGCGGCAGGTTCCTCTGGCCCTGCCCAGGGATGGGGGTAATTTCCAGGCAAAAGGATGAGGACAATGGCTAAAAAGCGGACACCCCAAGAACAGTCAATTGACCCCGCCGCGCAGGCTATGCTGGCGCGGGCTGAAGAATTGGGCATTGATACCGCCTTCAGCCGGGCGGATGCGATGCCCCCCTGCAACATTGGGGCGGCAGGAATGTGCTGTAAGCAGTGCGGCATGGGTCCCTGCCGGCTGACCGCCAGCGGACAGACCGGGGTATGCGGCGCGACCATCGAAACGATCCAGGCGCGCAACCTGGTGCGCGCAATTGCGGCAGGCGCGGCGGCTCACTCGGACCACGGGCGCGATATGGCCTTTATTCTTAAATCGGTTGCCAAAGGCGAAGCCGAAGGGTACATGATCCGCGACGTTGCCAAGCTGCGCAGTGTGGCGGTGCGCTACGGCATCCCCGTTGACAAGCGCTCGCCCAATGAAATCGCCAGCGACCTGGCCGACCTGTTCATTGCCCAGTTTGGGCAGCAGAACGGCGGCATTGCCCCAATCATCCGCGCGCCTGAAAAACGCCAGAAACTCTGGAAGGAACAGCGCGTGATCCCGCGCGGAATCGACCGCGAAGTGGTTGAGGCGCTCCACCGCACCCACATCGGTGATGACCAGGACCCCGAACACCTGCTCCACCACGCCGTCCGCACCGCATTGACCGATGGCTGGGGCGGCAGTCTGATTGCAGCGGATGTTTCGGATATCCTCTTTGGCACGCCCGCGCCGATCTTAGGACAGGCCAACCTGGGCGTGTTAAAAGAAGACATGGTCAATGTGGTCGTTCACGGCCACGAGCCCATCCTGAGCGAAATGATCGTGGCGGCCTCGCAAGACCCAGAGATCATCGCCTACGCCCGCGCGGCCGGCGCGCAGGGGGTGAACCTGTCGGGGATTTGCTGCACGGCCAACGAAATCCTCATGCGCCAGGGCATCCCGGCGGCGGGGAACTTCTTGCACCAGGAATTAGCGATCCTCACCGGCGCGGTAGAAGCCATGGTTGTGGATGTGCAGTGCATCATGCAGGCGCTGGTGGGCCTGGCACAGCGCTTCCATACCCAAATCATCACCACATCGCCGAAAGTCAAAATCACTGGCGCGATTCACATCGAATTTGATGAGCATCACGCCCTGACCAATGCCAAGCAAATTCTGCGCCATGCCATTGACAACTATAAAAACCGCGGCGCCACCCATATCCCCGATGTGCGCGAGACACTCGTCCCCGGCTTTTCGCACGAATACATCAACTATATGCTGGGCGGCAGCTACCGCGCTTCGTTCCGCCCCCTCAACGACGCCATTATGGCCGGGCGCATTCGCGGGGTAGCGGCGATTGTCGGCTGCAACAACCCGCGCAGCCCACAAGATTACCTGCACACCCATGTCACCCGCGAACTGCTGAAAAACGATGTGCTGGTGGTGCAAACCGGCTGCGGCGCAATTGCCAGCGCCAAACTCGGCCTGTTAAGGGGCGAGGCCGGCCTGGAACAGGTTGGTCCCGGCCTGCGTGAAATTTGCGAAGCGGTCGGCATTCCTCCGGTGCTGCACATGGGTTCGTGCGTTGATAATACCCGCATCCTCACCGTGCTGACGCAGATGGTTGAAGACGGCGGCCTGGGCGACGATATTGACCAGATTCCGGCGGTGGGTTTGGCCCCCGAATGGATGAGCGAGAAGGCCCTGGCAATCGGCACTTACGCGGCGGCTTCGGGCGTGTACGTCATCTTCGGCGGCTCATCACCCATCAGCGGCATGCCCGACCGGGTGACCGGCAGTGACAATGTACTGCATTACATGAGTGCCGGCTGGGAAAAGCTCTACGGCGGCAAGATGGAGTTCATCTCTGACCCCGCTGAAATGATCCGCCGCACGCTGGAACATATTGACAAAAAACGCGCCGCGCTGGGCCTGCCGGCCTATTCTCCCGACCGCTTTGGGCGCAGCGGCGACGCGCGCGTTTTGCAGCTCGAAATGCTCCCGCTGGAAGAGCGCCAGAGGGCGCTGTATGGCGGGATACGCTGAGGTTCCAGGTCTCAAAAGACCCAAGAAGAGGTGCGTTTATGTCACGTTACATCGCTACACGGGCTATTCGCGGCGCGAATGCGCTCGTCAACGAGGCCAATTTTATGCTGCAAAAGGCGCTGGCCGAGAAAGGCCCCGATACGCCGGTGGCCTTTCCGAACACGGCTTATTACCTGCCGCTGATCTACGGCATGACCGGCCAGCCGGTGACGACGCTTGGACAGCTCGAGCCGATTCTTCAGCAGGCCCGCGCACTGCTGCACCCCGTCCCCGCCCGGCAGTTGTGGACCCCCTACCTGGGCGAAACGCTCGACAGCGGCATGGCAACCCTGCTGGCCGCCGAGGCGATTGAGGCAATCCGCTACGTGTACGGCTTGCAGCCAGAGCGCATGCCTGGCTTCCATCTGGCGGGCGGCACGTCTTTTACCAGCCCCGACCTGAGCGAAAGCGGCGGCCAGAGCGACGGGGTGGGCCACCTAAACGGCCCCATAGACGATATTCAACTACGTTCCTGGGGCATTCAACTGGTGGATGGCCGCATGCCCGGCTTTGCCGCCATTGTCGGCGCGGCCAAATCAAACGAGGTGGCGGTGAAGATCGTGCGCGAACTTCAGCGCCGCAACATCCTGTGCTTCCTCTCCGGCAACGTCAATGGGCGCAGCATCATCCACCAGTTGATCGAAGAGGGCGTTGATTTGGGGTACGACACTTACACCGTCCCCTTTGGCACGGATACGATCAGCGCCATTTATGCCCTGGGATTCGCGGTGCGTTCCGCGCTCACGTTTGGCGGACTGAAAGGCGGCATGGCGCGCGACATCCTCATGTACAACAAAGAGCGCGTCTTTGCCTTTGTGCTGGCACTGGGCGAGGTAGACGACCTGAAATACGCCGCCGCCGCCGGGGCAATCAACTTCGGCTTCCCGGTCATCGCGGATACAGTCATCCCAGAAATTCTACCGACCGGCGTGACCACGTACGAACACGTCGTCAGCCTGCCCTTTAACGAGATCGAAGGGGCCGACGACCTGGAACGCGCCGAAAAGCTGGTGCAGAAGTGCATCGAAGTGCGGGGGGTGAAGGTCAAGGTCGCCGACGTGCCGGTTCCGGTCCCCTACGGTTCGGCCTTTGAGGGCGAAGTGGTGCGCAAGGCCGATATGCGCGTGGAGTTTGGCGGCAAGCGTGCTCGCTGCTTCGAATACCTCTACATGGCTGAGATGGATGAAGTTACCGATGGCAAGATCACAGTGGTCGGCAGCGGCTTCGAGAAGGTTCCCCCGCAGGGTTCGATGGACATGGGCATTGTGGTTAAAGTCTCTGGCCGGGGAATGCAGAAAGACTTCGAGCCGGTGCTGGAACGCCAGATTCACTACTTTATCAACGGGGCGTCGGGCATCCAGCACATCGGCCAGCGTGACATCGCCTGGATTCGCATTTCCAACGCGGCGGCTGAAAAAGGCTTCGATCTCACCCACTTCGGCAAAATCCTGCACGCCCGCCTGCATGCCGACTTTGGGGCGATTGTGGATAAAGTGCAGGTGACGATCTACACCGAACCGGAACAGCTCCAATACTGGCTGGCAAAGGCGCGCGAAGCCTACGATTACCGCAACAAGCGCCTGGCCGACCTGACCGACTCGGCCGTCAATGAGTTTTATTCCTGCACGCTGTGCCAGTCGTTTGCGCCGGACCACGTTTGCATCGTCAGTCCAGAACGGTTGGGGCTGTGCGGCGCGTATAACTGGCTAGACTGCAAAGCTTCGTACAGCATCAATCCCACCGGGCCGAATAAGCCCATCAAGCTCGGCAGTCAGGTGGATGGCAAGAAGGGCTACTGGACAGGCGTTAACGAGTACGCGCAGGTGGCCTCGCACGGCAAAGTCAATGAAGTCGCCATGTATTCGATCATGGAAAACCCAATGACGGCCTGCGGCTGCTTTGAATGCATCGTCATGCTCATCCCCGAAGCCAACGGCGTGATGGTGGTCAACCGCGAAGATACCAGTATGACTCCCGCCGGAATGACCTTCAGCACGCTGGCCGGAGTGGCCGGCGGAGGACTGCAAACCCCCGGCGTGATGGGCGTGGGCAAATATTACCTCGTCAGCCCCAAGTTTATTTACGCCGACGGCGGCTTTAAGCGCGTGGTGTGGATGAGCAGCATCCTCAAGGAAACGATGGCCGACGAACTGCAAGCCGTTGCCATCCGCGAGGGCGACCCGGAACTGATCGAGCGGATCGCCGACGAGCGCACGGTAACGACAGTAGAAGAACTGCTGGCCTGGCTGGAAGAACACAACCACCCGGCTTTGATTATGGACCCCATCTTTTAGGATGCTTTTCGGGTTTCGGTCCAGCGGGGGTGGCTGGCTCCCGCTGGATCGAAACAGGAAACGCAATCGCGGAGATAGAGACAGCATGGGCGAGCGAAAACTGGTTCGAGATTTGATGAGCGTGGGCGTGCCAACCTGCGGGCTGGAAACGCCGGTGCAGCAGATAGCACGCCTGCTGTTGAACAGCGATATTGACTGCGTGGTAGTGATTGACGCCGAGGGCCACGCTCAGGGCGTGGTTAACCAGGATGACCTGGTCAAGGCCTATGCCCAAGAAAACTGGCACGGCCTGACGGCAGAAGACGTGATGCGCGAACAGGTCCCCCAGGTTCCGCCCGACATTCCACTGACCGCGGCGGCGCAGATCATGCGCGATCTGGGCGTGCGCTCGGTTTTTCTCATGCACCACGCTGGCGGAATCATCTACTCCGCCGCGTCGCTGACGTACAAACACTTCCTGCGCCACATGGCCGCCCAGAACGACAGCGAACTGCAAGACTTAGGTAACCAGGCGGCCCGCAAAGGCCCCCTGGAAGTATTTATTGAAAGACGGGATGCCCGTCGCCGGAAAGCCAGTTTACATCAGGAGGAGGATTAGCCATATGGCCGTCGAGATCATCAAGGATTCATGGCCGGGCGTGGTCCGCACCGTCACGCTGGGCGCAGAGGCCGCCGAAGGCGGCACGCGCACCCGCGTGGTCCGCGTGGGCGGGCAGAAAACGCTCCCTTTTTGCCATTTTGAGAGCGATATGCCGCATAGGCCGGTGGTAGCCATCGAAATCAAAGACCGCCGCCCCGAAGACTGGTCTCCGCTGCTGCACGATGCCTGGGGCGCGGCTATGGACGACCCCGCCGATTGGGCCAGGGCCGCCGAGGCCGCCGGGGCCGATTTGCTGGTACTGGCCCTCAGCCTGAACGGGCCGGGCGGCGCTCCCCTCACCCCGGCGCAGGCGGTAGAGGCCACGCAAAAAGTACTACGCGCCAGCGGGCTGCCGCTGATCGTCTGGGGGCCGGGGCAGGCCGAACTGGATAACGAGGTATTGATCGCCGTTGCCGAAGCCGCCAAAGGCGAGCGGCTGGCGCTGGGCATTTGCGAAGATAAAAATTACCGCACGATTGTGGCGACGGCTATGGCTAACGGCCACGTGGTTATCTCGCGCACACCCATGGACGTAAACCTGGCAAAGCAGTTGATTATCCTGATTAAAGATATGGGACTGCCGCTGGATCGTATTCTGATGGACCCAACCACCGGCGCGTTGGGCTATGGCATCGAATACGGTTATTCGGTCATGGAGCGCCTGCGCCTGGCGGCCCTCCAGGGCGATGCAATGACGCAGTTGCCCATGATCGTCACCCCCGGATTTGAGACCTGGAAAACCAAAGAAGCCAAAGTCGGGCAGGACGTGCCGGCGGCCTGGGGTGATTGGCGCGAGCGCGCCATCCACTGGGAAACGCTGACGGCCGTCACGCTGCTGGAAGCGGGAGCGGATATTGTCGTCCTGCGCCACCCCGAAAGTGTCCGGCGCGTCCACGCGGCGATCAACGATCTGATGAGCATTCCACAGACGGTATAGCGAGAAGGAGTAACCCTATGGCGCTGTCTGGCATTCAAATTTACAAGTTACTGCCGCAAACCAACTGTAAGGACTGCGGGTTCCCCACCTGCCTGGCCTTTGCAATGAAGCTGGCGGCTAAACAGGTGGAACTGGCGGCCTGCCCGCACGTGAAACCCGAAGCCAAAGCCCAACTCGTCGAGTCGTCTGAGCCGCCGGTGCGGTTGATTACGCTGAAATCCAACGGGTACGAGGTCAAAACGGGCAACGAGGTCGTCCTGTTCCGGCACGAAAAGACCTTTTACAACAAGCCCGGCATCTTCTTGCGCGTCTATGACCGCGAATCTCTGGAAGAAGTGCAGGCCAAAGTTGCGGCGGCAGACCGCTACATGGTCAACTACGTGGGCATCGAACTTCAGTTGAGCGGGTTTGCCATCGAAGCGGCGACGGCCTCGCCTGAAGCGTTTGCGCAGGTGGTCGCGGCGGTGCGCGCAGTCAGCCACAAACCAGTGATTCTCATCAGCCGCAGCGCCGAGGCCGCCGCCGCCGGTCTGCGCGTGTTGGACGGCGAGCGCCCCCTGCTGTTTGGCGCGGATGCCTCGAACTGGCAGGCCATGGCCGCCCTGGCAAAGCAGCACAACGCGGCTCTAGGCGTGACGGCCTCCACTCTGGACGGGCTGGCCGACCTGACGAGCAAAATCAAAGAAAAAGGCGTTGATGACCTGGTGTTGGGGCCGCAGGTGCGCGGGCTGGGCGACTCTTTGATGCTGAACACGCAAATCCGCCGCCTGGCGCTGCGCAAAAACTTCCGCCCGCTGGGGTATCCCATCATTGCCTTCCCCGGAGACGCCCCAGACGCGGCCACCGAAGCCGTGCTGGCCGCCCACGCGATTGTCAAATACGCCGGGCTGATTGTGATTGACCGCTTTGCGCCAGAGGCGGTCTACCCCCTGCTGGTACTGCGCGAAAACATTTACACCGACCCGCAGAAGCCCATCCAGGTACTGCCCGGCATTTACGAGATCAACAACCCCACGCCCGACAGCCCGGTGCTGGTGACGACCAATTTCAGCATCACGTATTTCAGCGTCGCCAACGAAGTGGAGAGTTCGGGCCTGCCGGCCTGGCTGGTGGTGACGGATGCGGAAGGCATGAGCGTGCTGACGGCCTGGGCCGCCGGTAAGTTCGACGCCGAGCGCATTGCCAAAGCCATCAAGACCTTTAACGTGGCCGAAAAGATCAACAAAAAGCGCATCGTCATTCCGGGGCAGGTTGCATTGCTTTCTGGCGAGTTGGAAAGCGAACTGCCGGGTTGGGAAATCCGCGTTGGGCCGCGCGAAGCGGTGGATTTGCCTTCCTTTATGAAACAGGTGCTGCTCTAAAGCAGGGTACGGCCATATGCACATGCATCGCGTAACGTTTGACGCTCCCGCAGGCAGGGTAGAAGTACAGGTTCCCACCGGAACGCTGCTGGTCGAGGCCGCCCATCAGGCCGGGATCAACCTGCAACAGCCGTGCGGTGGGCAGGGACGCTGTGGGCGCTGCAGCGTCAAGATCACTGAGGGCAGCGTGCGCGCGCGCAGTTCACTGCGGCTGACGGCCGCCGACCTCGCCGCCGGGATGACGCTGGCCTGCCAGAGCGTGGTTGAGGGCGATGTGGCGGTAGCCATACCGGCGCAGGATAAAATCGCCCGCCGCCTTGCCACCGACCGGCAGGCCCACGAAGTAGCCGTCCCGCCGGGGTACGACCCGTTCCGGCATCAGAACGTGCGCCGCGTACCGCTGACCCTTTCACCGCCGAGCATGGAAGATCAGACCGACGACTGGAGCCGTCTGCAGGCGGCCATGCGCCGCCTGTACGGCTTAGACCTGGCGCGCGTGTCGCTTCCGCAGTTGCGCCAGATCGGCTATGCACTGCGCGCCGGCAATTGGCAGGTGACGGCTGTGTTCGAGGCCGAATCGTGGGACTGCCCCACCTGCCCGGCGCGCCTGATTGACATTACCCCCGGCCTGACCCCGCTCGATGCCCCTCTCTGGGGCGTTGCCATTGACATTGGCACAACCACGGTCACCGTCTGGCTGGTGGACTTGTTTTCCGGGCAGGTGAAGGCGCAGGGTTCAGAATACAACGCCCAAATTGCGCGCGGCGAAGACGTGATCTCGCGCATCATCTATGCCAGCAAGAATCACGGCGCGGCGGAATTGAGCGACCTGGCGCTGGAAACCATCAACGACCTGATCACAGCCCTGTGCAAGCGCGCCGGGATAGACGCGCACGAGATCATCAAAGCGGCGGTGGTGGGCAACAACACCATGATGCACCTGCTGTTGGGCATCCCTTCCGAAACGATCCGCCTGTCGCCCTTCATCACCACCATTAACCAGATCCCCACCATGCCGGCGCGTGAAATCGGCCTGCGCATCCACCCCGAAGCGGTAGTGGACTGCCTGCCGGGGGTTGCCAGCTACGTAGGCGCGGATATTACCGCCGGGGTGTTGGCCGCCGGCCTGGATGACGCCGAAGCGGTGACGCTCTTCATTGACGTAGGAACCAACGGCGAGATCGTCTTGGGCAACCGCGAATTTTTGGTCACGTGCGCCTGTTCGGCGGGTCCGGCCTTTGAAGGTGGGGGCGTTACTTATGGGATGCGCGCGACCGAGGGCGCGATTGAAGAAGTGTGGGTAAGCAGTACCACCTATGAGCCAACTTACCGCGTCATCGGCGGGGGGCCGCCGGTGGGTCTGTGCGGAAGCGGGTTAATTTCACTGCTGGCCGAACTCTTCCTGGCCGGGGTAATTGACAAAGGCGGCAACCTCAATACCACCCTGCCCACCCCGCGCGTGCGGCAAGGCGAGCATGGGGCCGAATACGTGGTGGCTTGGGCCAGCGAAACCGCTCACGGGCGCGATATTTGCCTGAACCGGGTAGATATCGACAACCTGATGCGGGCCAAAGCCGCCATTTATGCCGGGTTTTCAGTATTGGGCGAGCAGGTCGGCGTGCCGCCAGAAGGGGTCGAACAGCTTTTGGTAGGCGGCTCGTTTGGCAAATACATCAACGTTGAGAAAGCGATCCAAATCGGCCTGCTGCCCGATCTGCCCTGGGAGCGCATTCACTTCCTGGGCAATACGGCGGTGCGCGGAGCATACTTAGCCCTGCTGGACAGCAACGCACGCGCGCGGATTAAAGAAATTGCCACGCGCATGACCTATATCGAACTATCTGCCGACAACACCTTTTACGAGGCGTTCACGCTGGCGCTGTTTTTGCCCCATACCGACCTCTTCCGCTTCCCATCGGTGCAGGCGGCTTTAACCACAGCGAGAGAACTTCCGTAATTCACAGGCCATCCTGGAACAGTTTGTAGAGGAGAAAATATGTACATCATCGGCGAGAATATCCACATCATATCACAGCGAGTCAAAGATGCGCTGGCGGCGAAAGACGCCGGTTTCTTCCAGGAACTGGCCGTCCGGCAGGTTGAGGCCGGGGCGCAGGCGCTCGATCTTAACCTCGGCCCGCGCAAAAAGGACGGCGAAGAAATCTTCCCCTGGATGGTGGAGACCATCGAAGCAGTGGTGGACGTGCCGCTGAGCTTCGACAGCACCAATTTGCTGGGAATCGAGGCGGGTCTGAAGAAAGTGACCAAGGCCCAACCGATCATCAACTCCACCTCAGCGGAACCAGAACGCCTGGAAAAAGTGCCTCTGCTGGCGAAAAAGTACAACGCCCGCCTGATCGCGCTGACCATGGGCTCCAGCGGCATTCCGGTGAGCGCGGATGAGCGGGTAAACATTGCCCTGGAGAAGATCATCCCGCGCATGTTGGAGATTGACTTTCCTATGTCTGACCTGATCTTCGACCCGCTGGTGCTGACGGTTTCAGGCTGTCAGGAATACTGCCCACAGCTTATCGAAACGATCCGCATGCTGCAATATGCCTGGGACCCGCCGCCGCACATTTCGGTGGGGCTTTCCAACGTGTCGAATGCGGTTCCTGCCGAAAACCGCCCGCTGATCAACCGCACCTACTGTGCCATGCTGATGGGTGTGGGCTTGAAGATGATGATTGCCAACCCGCTGGATCAAAAATTAAAAGAGACGATCCGCGTGATCGAAGAACGTGATACCAGCAGCGCCCTCAACCGCCTGCTGCTCAAGCTGGCCGACCGCACCGGCGCGGGCGAAGAGCTTCAGCCGGATGACGTGGATATGAAAGACCCGGAACAGGCGGCCATCTGGCGGACGGTGCAAATTCTGATGAATAAAGTGATCTATGCCGAATCGTACTTGGAGCAAGAAACTGCTTAAGCTACGGGGCTGGTTGGAGATTCGAAAGGAGCGTTCTTATGCCTCTCTTTACCCCCGGAAGGTTATGGCAACCCGCATATTATCCTTTCAAAAAGCTGCCGCTGCGCAGCCGGTTGTTGATTTTTATCGAGCGCATGGTCAAAGGACCGCTGTTTGGCTGTCGCATGTGCGGCAACTGCGTACTGCAAGAGACGGCCTTTATCTGCCCGATGGAATGCCCTAAAGGCGGGCGGAACGGCCCCTGCGGAGGGTCTACGCCCCGGCACTGCTATGTGGATAAAACGCGGCCCTGCCTGTGGTATAAGATTTATGAACGTTCCTTCGCCATGGGGCGCGAAGACCGCCTGCTGGAAGTCTTGCCGCCAATGGACTGGGACAAAGTAGGAACCGAAACCTGGGCCGACGTGGTGAATCAGGTGCGGGCGGTGGGCGTGCGCAAGGTAGCGCGCGGCTTGCTGTCGCGCAACCCAATGGAGCGGTTTAAAGCGTGGGAGTCGGTCTTTCAGCCGGTGCGCCAGCCCGATTGGTGGCAGGGCGACGCGGAATACCACCCGCCGGCCTATACCGAGCCGATCTCAGAACTGGAGCGCAGCCTGCGCGCGGGGCAGTTCGTCGTCACCGCCGAGGTAGCCCCGCCCCTAAGCACGGCGACCAACAAGCTGACGGCAAATATCAAGATGATTAAGCCCTACGTGACGGCAGTGAACTTCACCGACAACCCCTCGGCCACGCCGCGCATGTCGAGCCTGGCGTGCAGCCTGATTGCCCTGCAAAACGGGGCCGAGCCGGTCATGCAGATTGCCGCGCGCGACCGCACGCGCATGGTGTTTCAATCTGACGTAATCGGCGCAAGCGCGCTGGGGGTGCGCAACGTTCTGTGTCTGTCGGGCGATCACAGCCGCATGGGGCCGCCGCCCTTTGGCCGCTCAGACGTCATTGACATGGATTCGGTGCAGATGTTGTGGATCTTGCGCCGCATGCGCGACGAGGGACATTACCTCGACGGGCGCAAGCTACAAACCCCGCCCAAGCTCTTTTTAGGGGCCGCGGCGGCGCCGTTTGCTTCAAACCCCAAGTTCCAGGCCCTGCGCGAGCAGAAAAAGATGAATGCCGGAGCGCAGTTCTTCCAGACCAACCTGGTATTTAATATCGAAGGCCTGGAAAAGTGGCTGAACGAACTGGAAAAGCGCGGCGTGCTGGGCAAGGTCTATATTCTCATTGGCATTGCGCCCATCAAAAGCCTGAAGATGGCCCAGTACATGCATAACGAAGTCCCCGGCGTGTTCATCCCCGAGCAGGTGATGAAGCGGATTGAGGCCGCCGGTGACGGCGCGGCGGAAGAAGGGATCACAATTGCTCTGGAACTGATCGAGAAGATCAAGACCATCCAGGGAATCAACGGCATTCACGTAATGGCGGTGGGATGGGAAGAGATCGTCCCGCGCCTGGTGACGGAAGCCGGCCTGCTGCCGCCCAATTTTGTCGCCCCAGAGGCGGCCCCAGCCCCGGCGAAGAAAGCCGCGGCGGTGGCGGGGTAAGCGCGCTATGAAACTGGCGATCAGTGGGAAAGGCGGCGTAGGGAAAACAACCCTCACCGCGTTACTGGCCCAAACCTATGCCGATGCCGGGCGCGACGTGCTGGCTGTAGATGCCGACCCCTCGCCGTGCCTGGCAGGGGCGCTGGGATTCCCTGCGGAACTGCGCGCGCGCCTGCGCCCGATTGCCGAGATGGACGAGTTGATCGAAGAGCGCACCGGCGCAAAACCCGGAACGGTGGGCGGCTTTTTTACGATTAACCCGCGCGTGGATGATCTGCCGGAACGGTTCAGCGCGGCGCATCGGGGTGTGCGCCTGCTGGAGATGGGCGCGGTGGCCCTCGGCGGGGCGGGCTGTATCTGCCCGGAAAGCGCCATGCTCAAAACGCTGCTGATGCACCTGCTCTTCCGCAAAGATGATGTGCTGCTCCTGGATATGTATGCCGGAGTCGAACACCTGGGCCGGGCAACGGCAGATTTTGTGGACGCGATGATCGTGGTAGTGGAACCAACCCGGCGCAGTCTGGGAACGGCCGCGCAGATCAAGAAGCTGGCCGCCGATATCGGCCTGACGCGCCTGTGGCTGGTGGGGAACAAAGTGCGTGACGCCAGCGAAGCGCAATTCCTGGTCGAAGAAACACCGGGCATTCCCGTGCTGGGCGTGCTGCCGGCTCACCCCGGCGTTGTAGAAGCAGACCGACTGGGCGCGGCGGTATACGACTATGTGCCAGAACTGCGCCAGGCCGCGCATGGCATTGCGGAGGCACTCAATCCATGACAACGATTGCACTTGCAGGCAAAGGCGGCGTGGGCAAGACGACCATCGCCGCCATGGTCATCAAATATCTGGCGCAGTCGCAGACCGGTGAAATTTTGGCAATCGACGCCGACCCATCGAGCAACCTGAACCTGGCGCTCGGTCTGCCGCTGGAATGGACCATTGGCGACATCCGCGAAAACCTGCTGGAGCAGGTCAAATCCTCGCTCACCGCTGGCGGGGCGGCTATGGGGTCACTGCCCGATGGGATGAGCAAGCGCGACTATCTCGATTACCAGATCCGCTATTCGCTCGCGGAGGGCGTTCACTTTGACCTGATCGCCATGGGCCGCTCAGAAGGGCCGGGCTGTTACTGCGCCGTGAATCACAACCTGCGCGAGGTGATTGACAGCATCAGCCGCAGTTACCGCTACGTGGTGATTGACAACGAAGCCGGCCTGGAACACCTCAGCCGCCGTACCACCCGCGATGTGCAGGTTATGTTAATCGTCAGCGACGCTTCGATGCGCGGCGTGGTGACGGCGGAGCGGGTGGCGGCTTTTTGCAGTGAGCTGGATATTCACATCGAAAACACGTACCTGATCCTGAACAACGCGCCTGGAGGACAGCTTCCGGCGGCACTGCAAGAACGGATCGAGCAGATCGGCGTACCCCTGCTGGGAGTCATCCCTCACGACGAACGCATCGCGGAGTTTGACGCCAACGGCCGGCCCCTCATTCAATTGGGCGATGATTCGGTGGTGTACCGCGCCGTCGCCGCGATGCTGGCGAAAATCTTGCCAGGAAGATAACGCCCGGTATACAATACGCGGAGCAACGCAAACCATGGAGGAAACCATGAACAACGCAGCTCCGCTCCCTTTTGAAAAAGCATTTTGGATCATTCCAGGCAAGCTGATGGGTGGGTGCTACCCCGGCGCCTCGGATCTCCAGAAGGCTGAGCAGAAACTACGCGGCCTGCTGGACCACGGGGTGAGCCACGTAGTTAACCTGATGGAAGAAAACGAGGTTGATCACGGTGGGCGACCGTTTGTCCCCTATCAAGAGATGCTCCAATCGCTGGCGGAGGCGCAGGGTCGTCAGGTGACGTGCGTCCGCTATCCCATCCCCGACCTTGGAGTGCCTTCGCGTGAGCAAATGCGGGCCATTTTAGACGACATGGATGCCGCCATCGCCGCCGGGAAGACGGTCTATCTGCACTGTTGGGGTGGGGTGGGGCGCACAGGCACAGTGGCCGCCTGCTACCTGGCGCGCCATGGCATGGCCGAAGGCCCTGCGGTGCTCGACCGCCTGGCAGAACTGCGCCTTGCCGCACACCTTGACAAACCCGCCCCAGAGACTGAAGCTCAACGCAAGATGGCAGTGAGCTGGAAGAAAGGGGAATAATGGGCTTTCCCTATGCTCGCTCTTTCTGCAAGGCCGGCTCCGGCTTGATTTGCGACAGGATCATGGCAACCAGGATGAGAAAACAGCCGGCCAACTGGCTGGGGGTCAGCAGTTCCTGGAGGAACAGGTAGCCAAACAGGGTGGCAAAGACGGCCTCCATGCTGAGGATAATCGCGGCGTCTATCGGCGGAGCGCCTTTTTGCCCGGCGGCCTGGAGCGTAAACCCCAGACCGATGGGGAAGATAGCCGAATAAACCACAGCCTGCCAGGAAAGGGCAAAACCGCTGACGCCAGCCGGATCGAGCGCAAAGCCCAGGGCCAGGCTGAGCAGTCCACAGGCCGCAAACTGGATGATGGCAAACCAAAGCACATCTACGCCGCGCGCCGCCAGCCGCCCCACCACCAGGATGTGAACCGCCCAAACCACCGCGCCGAGCAGTTCCAACAGGTCGCCGGGAGCAATTTTCAATTCTCCCTGCAGGCTTAACAGCCCCACGCCTACCACGGCCAACAGCGCCGCGCCCCAGGTGATCCAGGTAAGCTGCTTGCGCCACACCAGAAAGAGCAGAATAGGAACCAGAATCACATACAACCCGGTGATAAAACTGGCGTTGCCGATAGTGGTGGTCGCCAGCCCGGCCTGCTGCAAGCCGGCAGCGGCAAATAACAACACCCCCGCCCCAACCATCCAGGGCAACTCCGGGCGTTTCACCTTCCACTGCAGGCGGGTGAGCGGCAGTAACAGCACCGCCGCCAGCAGAAAGCGCCCACCGTTAAAATAGAAAGTGCTCAAAAGCGGCGCGGCAAACCGCTGAGCCACAAAACCACTGCCCCACACCGCAGCAACAAACAGTAAGATCAGGTCCGATTTCCAACGCGACATGATGATTTAATCCTATCCAATCCGGTACGCCTGTCCACGCCACACTGCGCAGACCTCACCCTGATCCTTCCAGAACAGAGCGCCTTCTAAAAACGCGGGCCAGTGTTCGTCCAGAACAGGCTGGCGCAGCAGGCAGCCAACCAGGGTTCCTAAGACGGTATCATGGGTAACGTGAATATCCAAAACCGGCCCATCCCCCCCATGGTCAAGCAGGAACCCCAGAGTAGTCGTCACCTCAGACGGCAGACGGCCGTTGACCTGCCCGGCGCTGAAACAGTTCCAGGCCGGCTCAATGTGATCGTGACTGAGGTAAACATGAGGCACAGCCCGGCGCGCCCAACCCGCTCCGCGAGCGATGGCGTTGGCCGTGTCTACACAGCGGCCTACCGGAGAAGAATGTAACCGCCCCAGTGAGAAACGCGCCGCCATCCAGCTTCCCAGGTCCACTGCCAGTTGCACGCCTTCTTCCGTCAGCCCGATTTCGTAATTGCGGGCAGGGTCAGTGATCGGAAAGCGGTTGGAGTGGCGCATCAACAGGCTGATGGGACGGTCGCGCGGCGCAGCAGCAAGATCTACCAGTAATGATTCGGGAATTGGCATGTTATCCGTCTTCCTCTCAAGAGGCCCAAGTGCAAGCTTTCAATCCTTCGGGGCCTATTGTACCCGCAAATCTCCCGGTGAACCTGCCATTCCAACCCCGGAAAAGCAGTCAGCGATCCACTTTCGTCGTGGATCGCTGACTGCTGAAAGCTGATTACTATAGAAGAACTACTTGTTGCCGAGGTTCTTGACACTGCCCCCGCCGGAAATGTCCTGATTGACTTTGGGGTCGCCGTAGTATTCCACTCTGCCAAAGCCAGAGATTTTCACCGTTAAGCTGTCCTTCACCCACAGAGTACTGTTGCCCGCGCCGGAGATCGTCAGGCTGGCAGAGCTGCTTTCGAGGTCGGCAGCACGGTAGTTGCCCGCGCCGGAAATGCTTACTTCCTGCTCGTCCACTTTGCCGGCCAGGTCGAAGTTGCCGGTTCCACTGGAACGGATTTTAAGCGTGGTCGCTTGCAGGTCCTGAATATCTACATTGCCCGCGCCAGAGACCGACATGCTCAGGTCATCGGCCCGCAGTGAATCGGCTTTAACGTTGCCCGCGCCCGATACTGCAATTTCTTTGAGTTCCTTCACTTTCAAGTCAAAGCGAATTTCCTTGGTGGGCAGAATGTTGACGCCATCACGGATGCCAAGTTGCAGTTCGCCGTTGACCACTTCGGTAGTGATGTATTCCAGCAGGTTGTCTTCGGCTTCAATCGTCAGCCCTTCCTCGTCGCCCTGCACAATATTGAGGTTACCCAGGCCCGAAAGTGACACCCGGTCGAACCCGCTGACGGAACGCTCTTCGGTTTGCAGGTTACCTGAACCGCGCACCGCGCGAAGGTTAATCCCCAGGTTGCAGGCCATCAAAGCCAATGCGATGAGGGGTAAAATAAACAGTAGAGATTTGCGATTGCTCACGGTCGTACGCTCCTAAAACGATCAACTTTGTTTTTCAATTCCACTTCCATGTACGAAGGATATGTGGAAAAAGTTGCATCAGTCCAAAAATGCGAGGGAGAATGGCAACAACCCGGCACTGGCAAGAGCTATTAGCGCGCAACCGCATTGATGACTTTAGGCGAAAACCGGCGGACTTGTGCGCCTATTGGCGGGCGGCGGCCTACTGCGAGCGCACAGGTGAACCAGAAGCAATGGTTCGCGCCTGGGGGTTTAAAAACGTCCTCGATCACCTGCCCATCGAGGCCGATGGCGGCCTGCTGGTGGGGAACTGCCGGATGTTCACCGCTGATGACTGGCCTGAAGCTCGTGCGGAAAGCACAGTGGAAGGACTTTTAAGCGCGGCACGTGCCGCTCACCCTCAACGCGATTTTTGGGCCGGCTTTGATCATTCTCTGGCCGATTACCCCACGCTTCTGCGCATTGGGGTAGGAGGCTACCGCCGCCAGGCGCAGTCAGCACTGGCCCATGACCCTGGACCAGAGGCGCAGACTTTTTTGCAGGCGGCCGACCTGACCCTGCAGGCTTTTTCCGGGTTTATCACGCGGCTGGCTCAGGCGGCCCGCCAGAGCGGAGACCTCGAAGCTGCCGCAGTCTGTGAAGCTGTTGTGGAAGCTCCACCCCGGCATTTCCGCGAGGCCCTGCAATTGGTTTGGGCAACGCACCTGGCATTTAAAAGCGAAGGCCGCTGCCACATGGCACTGGGGCGCATTGACCAGTATTTGTGGCCCTTTTACGAGCGCGACCTGCGCGCCGACGCACTGACGCCAGATACGGCCCTCAACCTGCTCTGTCACCTGTGGGCGCGTCTGGACGAAATCGGTGAGGTACAGAATATCTGCATCGGCGGGCTGACTCCCACAGGTCAGGATGCGGTAAATGAGCTTAGTTACCTGTGCCTGGAGGCCACGCAGTTAGTGCAGTCGCCCCATACTAACCTTTCGGCCCGCTTTCACGACGGCGCGCCTGAAGCCTTTCACCGCGCCTGCTTTGAAGTAATTCGCACGGGCATCGGCTTTCCAGCAATTTTCAACGATCACGTCCTGCTGTCAGGTCTGGAAGAGATCGGCATCCCTGCCGAGGTAGCCCGCGACTACTGCATGGTTGGCTGTATTGAGACGATGCTCCCTGGCCGCCAGCCAGCCTGGTCAGACAGTCGTTTCAACACCCCTCTGGTTTTGCTCAAGGCCTTGGAACGGCTCGCAGATGAGCCGCAGCCCTCTTATGACCGTTTAGTGGAGCTTTTCCAGCAGGAACTGGCCGGGGCTATCTTCGCACACACTGAGATGATCAACGCCCACATTGCCCGCTTTCCAGCGGAGCAGTTCCCCGACCCGTTCCTCTCAGCCCTCACGCGCGACTGTCTCTCCCGCGCTCAGGATGTGAATGCCGGCGGAGCGCAGTTCCCGCGTTTTCACGGAATCTGTATTATGGGCCTGGCAACGCTAGCCGATTCGCTGGCCGCAGTGAAGAAACTCGTGTTTGAAGAGCAGCGCATTGCTTACCCCAACCTGCTGGCGGCACTGCGCAGTGATTTCGCCGGGGCCGAGCCCCTGCGCCAGACCCTGCTGAACAAAGCGCCCAAATACGGCAACGACGACCCCTATGTAGACGAGATCGCCGCGCAGATCGTACAGTGGACTGCTGATGAATGCCTGAAGCACGAGTTGATGGGCGGAGGGCGCTTTGTGGCGGCAATGGCGGCCAACGTACAGAACATTTCAGCAGGCCGCGAAGTGGGAGCAACACCCGATGGCCGCCGTGCTTTTACCCCTCTCTCAGACGCCGCTAGTCCTTTCTTCGGACGCGACCTGCAGGGCCCAACTGCCTTTTTACGCTCGGTGGCACGGCCCGATTATCATAGAGTCCTCACCGGCAGCGTGATTAATATGCGCTTCGACCCCGATCACTTTCAAGATGAAGCTGGAGCGCAGCGGTTTTTGAGCTTCACGCGCTTTTTCCTTGCGGCGCGCATCCCAGAACTTCAGTTTAATTTCTCCAAAAACGAAGTACTGGAAGCCGCCCGCCGCACCCCAGAACTTTACCGCAACCTGGTGGTGCGCGTCAGCGGTTTCTCCGCTCGTTTTGTAGAGCTGGCCCCTGAAGTGCAGGACGATATTATGCGCCGCCGGGCGCATATTTAACGTGAAGACTATATTCTTCTTCTTCGGAGAACGAGAATGCCAACCCCATCAAAGCGCAAGGTTAAAGTGGGTGTAGTGGGCTGTGGCGTGGTAGCGACCGCTTACTACCTGCCCTACCTGATGAAAATGGATACTGTGGATCTGGTGGCCGTGTGCGACCGCTTTGAGACGCGCACCCAGGCCAGCGCACGCCTGTTTGGGGCCAAAGAACAGTACCTGGACTATTACGAGATGATCGAGCGCGCCGATATTGAGGCCGTCTGGATTCTCACCGCGCCGGGGACGCACGTTCCCTTTGCCCTCAGAGCGGTCGAAGCCGGAAAACACATTCTGCTGCAAAAGCCCATGGCGACCAGCCTGCCAGACGCCCGCCGCATCGCCGAAGCGGTGCGCAAGCACAAGGTGAAAGCCCTCATCGAACCCAGCTCTTCCACTCCGCTCGATCCCGATATTGCCCTGCTGCGCGACCTGGTGCGCAAGGGTGTGCTGGGCCAGGTGCTGTGGTTTTCACTGGCCTACACCGGCCCCACCACCTACGGCCCGTCCCTGGGCAACAATCCCTATGGTCTGGATGCCTTCTACACCCAAGACAGCGGCGGCTTTTTGTTTGATTTCCCCTACGCCCCCACTCAGATTGTCGGCGTGCTGGGCCCCTGCCAGAGCGTGATGGCCGCGGCGCGCATCTCGCCGGTAGAAAACGCCATTGTCCCAGAAGAAAAGTACGACGAATTTCTGGCCCAGGTGACAGACCCCAACAAGGCCAATTACTGGGATGTGGTCTTAGACCTACCCCGCACTCAGCGCGTCCGCATGGAAGCGTATGATAACGTCTATTCGCTGTATGAGATGGTTGATGGTTCCATCGGCACATGTCACGCCGGGCGCATTTTCCACCCTGTACTGCCGGGGACGGGCGGCGGCAGTCTGCAAATCTTTGGCACCGAAGGCAACCTGATCTTCGGCGCGGGCTACACGGCCTCGATCATCTCAAAACGAAAAGATTTACTCCCCCACGTCGACGCCGACGGCTGGTTCCACATCCCCCTGCGCGGTGACCACAGCCGGGCCAAATGGCCTCAGCCCGTCCCAGGGGCTTTTAATTACTACACCGAGTCCACCCAACACCTGATTGACTGCATTCTCGAAGACCGCGACCCCATCGTCAACGTGGAGTGGGGCCTGCACATTACCGAGATGATGGCCGGAGCGGTGGAATCCTTTACCACCGGCCGCCGCTACCAGATGACTACCACGCTGGAGTATTAAGTGGATCGTTTTACGCCCAAACTGGACATCCGCGCGCTGTATGACCGCTTCAATGCTCCGGTGACGGATTTTGACTGCGGGCAGAAGTGCGCCCCCCACAACCCCAGCGGTAAGCCTTTCTGCTGTGACATCTGCCAGGCCGTCCCCGCCGCGTACCGACAGGAATGGGCTTATCTGCGCGGCCATACGGATTTATGGCATCGCTGGCGCGGCAATGAATGCCCTACAGACCCCACCCACCCCGCCGAACTGCGCGCCGCTACGCCGCGCCATATGTTACTGCTGGCCTGTAAGGGGCCGGCTCACTGCCAGCGCGATTTTCGCGCCCTTAGCTGCCGGCAGTTCCCTTTCTTCCCTTACGTTACTTCCGATTACCGCTTTATCGGCCTGGCCTATGAGTGGAATTTTGAGCCGGTCTGCTGGGTCATCAGCCATTTGGAGGCCGTCACCCCGACTTTCCGGCAGGAATTCGTGCGCACCTACGATGAAATCTTCGCGCTCTGGCAGGCAGAGTTCGACAGCTATGCCGCCCTCTCCGAACAAATGCGAGAACATTTCGCCGCGCAAAAGCGGCGCATCCCCTTACTGCACCGCAACGGAGGATATTACCTGATCAGCCCCAAAAGCGAGCGCCTGCGGCGCGCCTCACCGGAGCAGTTTCGCAAGTTTGGCCCTTACAGGCGGCATTTGTTATAATCGCTCCCATGAAATTTGGCGCTCACTCTTACATCTTCACCGACCGTTGGACGGATCTTTCTCTGCCCCATCTCGACACTGCCCGCGAATTGGGCCTGGATTGTTTTGAGATCGGCGTGGGAGATGACGTTGTCTTCACCCCCGCGCTGACGCGCCGCCATGCCGCCGCGCTGGGCCTGGAACTGACGATCAGCCCAGGTGGGTTGTGGCCCCTGGAATGCGACCTGTCATCCCCCGACTCTGCCGAGCGCGCCGCCGGGCTGGCCTGGCATAAGAAACAGCTCGATTTGGCCGCTGAACTGGGCGCGGTAGCCTACAGCGGGTCGCTCTACGGCCACACCGGAGTGGTGCGCCGCCACTCACCTTTGCCCGAAGAGTATGAGCGCATTGCTGAGGGGCTGCACTGCCTGGCGGAGTACGGCCAGTCCAGGGGAACCGCCGTCGTGTTAGAGCCAATGAGTCACTTCCGCACCCATCTGGTCAACACGCCCGAACAGGTGATGCGCCTGCTGGCGATGGCCGATCACCCTAACCTGCTGGCCCTGCTCGACACCTATCACATGGTGGTGGAGGTGCGCGACTATGCCCAGGCCATCCGCACCGCCGCGCCCCGACTGTGGGGCCTGCACGCCTGCGAGAACGACCGGGGCGTGCCGGGGGGCGGTCTAGTCCCCTGGCCGGCGGTGTTCAGCGCACTGCGCGAGATAGAGTTTGATGGCTACATCATTATGGAGGCATACAATTCTTCCATTCCAGGGTTTGCCTGGCAGCGCGCCATGTTCCACAACGTCTGCCCAGATGCCGCCGCCTTCATCCGCCAGGGGCTGGCGTTTTTAAAGGCCGGGTTGCTCGCATGATGCCCCCCACGCTCCCTACCGTTACCCAGGAAGAAATTGCCGCCGGGCTGCGCCGCCTGGGGCTGGAAGCCGGCAGCGGCGTGATCGTCCATTCCTCACTCAAGAGTTTTGGACACGTCGCCGGCGGCCCCCATGCGGTCATCGCCGCCTTGATGGACGTGCTGACCCCCCAGGGAACCCTGCTTATGCCCTCGTTCAATCACGGCGCGGCCTTTGAACCCGGCGCGCCGGGCTACTACCACCCCTGCGAGACGCCCACCCTCAACGGGGCCATTCCAGAAGCCTTCTGGCGCATGCCGGGCGTTTACCGCAGTCTCGACCCCACCCATCCGGTGGCCGCCTGGGGCCAGCACAGCCGTACCTACACCCAATTTCACCACCGCACCCTGACGATGGGCCCCCGTTCGCCCATCGGTCTGCTGATGGCCGATGGCGGCTTTGGCCTGCTGTTGGGAGTTGATTACCACGCCAACACTTTCCACCACGTGGTCGAAATGTCCACCGGTGCGCCCTGCCTCGGTCAGCGCAGTGAAGCTTACCCCGTCGTCTTACCCGACGGCCGCCGCGTGACCGGGCGTACCTGGGGCTGGCGCGAGGCGGCCTGTCCGATCAACGACGCCGCCCTCTACGCCGATGAAATGGCCGCGCGCGGCCTGCACCGACAGACCACTATCGGCAACTGCCGCGCCACCCTCTTCCGTCTTGCCGACGCTTATGCCGTCATCGCGGCCTTGTTGCAATCGGGATACCGCGGCCACCCCCCATGCAGCCGCTGTCCTATCCGCCCGCGCCGCGTCCCGCAGACCGTCCCATCCGATTGGGACCCCCTGACCCAACAGCCTCTGCCCGACTCAGAGGCATGGCTATATTAACAGCCCGTCTGAAAATTGCTGCGCGCGCTGGCGGCAGGCGGTTCAGCCACTCACGACCAGCGCGCCAGTCCTGTTTTGCGGATGGGTACTAAAGGAAACCAGACGTTATGTTATCTCCCCGCCGCCTGAATCTGATCACTGCTGGTGTTATGCTCAGTCTGTTCCTGGCCTCCATGGAAGGGACGGTCGTTGCCACCGCCATGCCTTCTATTGTGGCGCAGTTGGGCGGGCTTTCCATTTACAGTTGGGTATTTGCGGTCTACATGCTGACTTCCACCACCACCGTCCCGCTGTACGGCAAGCTCTCTGACCTGTATGGGCGCAAGGCCGTCTATGCGGCCTCCATGCTTCTGTTCCTGGTAGGATCGGTGGTGTGCGCCCAGGCCACCAGCATGGAACAGCTCATCCTCTTCCGGGGCATTCAGGGGATTGGAGCAGGAGGCGTTCTTCCGCTGGCCTTCACCATTACCGGCGAGATCTATACCCTGGAACAGCGCGCCCGCTTGCAGGGGCTGTTTTCGGGCGTATGGGGGGTTTCTTCGGTCATCGGCCCGCTGATCGGCGGTTTTTTGGTGGATCAGGTCTCGTGGCAGTGGGTCTTTTTGATTAACGTCTTCCCCGGCACGCTGGCGGTCCTGTTGGTGTGGTTTGCCTGGCAAGACAGCCACCCCCGCGAACAGGTGAAAGTCAGCGTAGATTACCCTGGGGCGGGGTTTCTGACGCTGGGGGCGCTGAGCCTGCTGCTGGGGCTCAACGAACTTGGCAATCTGCGCTCGGCCTGGTTTTTGGGGTCTGCCGCCGCGCTCATCGCCGCATTGTTATGGGTTGAGCGCCGCGCCGCCGACCCCATCTTGCCGCTGAGTCTCTTCCGCGACCGTCTCTTTACCATCTCCATTCTGCACGGGGTGCTGGCAGGTTGGGCTATGTTTGGTAGCCTGAACTTCGTGCCGCTCTTCGTCCAGGCCGTTTTAGGAACCTCCGCCACCCAGGCGGGCATTTCGCTCACGCCCATGTCGTTAAGCTGGACACTCGCCAGCATCTTCGGCAGCCGCCTGCTGTTGAAAGTCAGTTACCGCGTCCTGGCCCTCGCCGGCATGATCTCGCTGGCGCTGGGGACGTTTCTGATGACCACTATTGGGGTTAGCTCCAGCATGGCGAGTATTATGGTTTACACCGGGCTGATGGGCCTGGGCATGGGGTTGTCCATCCCGGCATTTCTGATCGCCGTGCAGAGCGCCGTCCCTAGGGAGCAGTTGGGCATCGCCACCTCCACCATCCAGTTCAGCCGCAGCATCGGCGGGACGGTGGGCGTCAGCGTGCTGGGGGTGTTTCTGAGCGCCCGGCTGGAAGGCCTGCTGCGCGCCGAGGGGATTAACCCGGCTTCGATCTCGCTCGAAAGCCTGCTTGATCCCCTCGCTTCCACCGGCGCGCTGATGGAAGGGCCTCTACGCGCCGCCCTGGCCGTGGCGAGCGCCAATATGTTTATCCTGGCTCTCGTTGCCGCCCTGGCCGGGCTGGTGGTAGTTTTCTTCACGCCAGGGGGTAAAATTAAACAGCGCGACAAAGGAACTACGCTATAATCAATTTCAGTCTCGCGTGAATGATGTTCTTGAGGTGAGTGATGATGGTAAGGCGCTGGGCCGTCTGGCTGGTGTTATTGGGCGTGCTGGTGCTTTCTGCTTTCCGCGCCCTGCCAGCCATGCAGGGCCGCTTTTCAGTGCAGATCACCGGCGCGGTACAGCGTGATTTTGCCGGTGGGGAGATCTATTTTGAAAGCACGCCGGTCGGGCGGCAGATTTACCTGCAAAAAGCCGGGCCGGGCGAAGATTTAATCGTTCTCACCATCATCCTGCCCCCCAATGAGCGCCCCGGCGAATACGAGTTGTCCACCTTTGGCTCGCCTACAGCCAGTTATTTTGAAGTGGTCGGCGGAACGGCCCGCCAATTCACCGATAACATCCAGGGGACACTGACCATTGTCGAAACGGGCCGGCAGTTCACCGGGCAGGTAAACTTTACCGCCCAAGACGGCGATCAGGCCATCACGGTGACGGGGACGTTTGACCAGATTCCCTTTGGCAACCAGCCCACGCCGGCGGGCGCGCCAGTAGACCCGGCTGCGAGCGCCCGCAACGTCATTGCTATCAGCCTGGCCTTTCTGTTTTTCCTGCTGTTGATTGTAAATTTCATCTTTCAATACCTGATCGGGGCGCGCGTCTACCCCGATAACGCCCTGTGGCGCTGGATCAATGGGACCCGCACCTTCTTGCTGGGCTGGCAGGATGTGCGCCTGTACCCACTGATGATCCTGTGGTCACTGCTGATCGCGGTCATGGTGGTGGTCATTGTGTTGGTTTTGGTAATGCTGTAGAAGCGACGTCTTGCCCGGCCGCTCCCTGCCGGCAGTGAGAAAGGAACCCCATGCCTCCCAAAGTCTTAAAACGGTGCAGCCTATGTAAAGGGTTTCACGCTTCTTACCTGGTGCAAGACCCACAGCTAGGCACACTGCGCCTGTGCTATTCGTGCTGGAAGGCCCGCCAAACTGCCCCCAGCGCCCCACAACCTCCCCCCTATACGCCGGACCAAAAACCCGGTGACATCTCAGGCAAAAAAGAATGAGGTCTCCATGGCAGAAGACACCGAAAAACTCGCGCGGCGCACTAAATTTATCTACGGCATTGGTGATATTGGCTTCAGCCTGACTTCTACCATCATCGGCGCGTACTTCGCTATCTTCTTAACCGACGTGGTGGGAGTCGCGCCTGGTACAGCGGCTATTGCCATCTTTCTGGGCCGCAGTTGGGATTATATCAATGACCCACTGATCGGCTACCTTTCAGACCGCACCCGCACGCGCTGGGGCCGGCGGCGGCCTTTCCTGCTGTTTGGTGCGCTGCCCTTCGCCCTGCTCTTCCTGCTGATGTGGCTCCGCCCGCCCATCGAAAGCCAGGCCGGGCTGGCCGCGTACTATGCCGCCGCCTACGTGCTGTTTGAATCAGCCGCCACCTTCGTTTATATGCCCTACTTTGCCCTGACTCCCGAACTGACTTCGAACTACGACGAGCGCACCAGCCTGACCTCTTACCGCATGTTCTTTTCGATCTTCGGCAGTCTGATTGCCTTTACCATCCCCCTGATGATTGTGGGTTCCTTTCGGCCTGAAAACGCCCCGCGCGTGCTGCTGATGGGGGCCATCTTCGCCGCCGTTAGCGCGGCGCCGCTGCTGCTCGTCTTTTGGGGGACGCGCGAGCGCCCCGCCTACATTGCCCAGGAACAACCGAAGCTGCGCGACTCGCTCAAAGCGGCTCTCCAAAACCGCCCCTTCGTTTTCAGCACCATTATCTTCCTGCTGACCTGGGTGGCGGTGGATATTTTGCAGGTTTCGCTCTTGTACTTCATCAAGTACGTGGTGCGGCGCGAGGGCGACAGCGACCTGATCATGGCAACGATCTTTGTCACCGCTATTCTGGTGCTGCCGTTCTGGAACTGGGCCTCGCACCGCTGGAACAAGCGCCTGGCTTACAGTGGTGGGATCGCCTTTTGGGCAGTGGTGCAGATTGTCCTGGTCACGCTTAACCCTGGCACTCCTCTGCCGCTGCTGCTGTTCTTGTGCGTATTAGCGGGCGTAGGGGTCAGCGCGGCGCACGTGCTGCCCTGGTCAATCATCCCAGACGCCATCGAATGGGATGAATATCAGACCGGCAAGCGCCATGAAGGGACGTTTTATAGTCTGGTGATGCTGGCGAACAAGGTAGCGGCCAGCATCACCATCCCGCTGGTGCTGTTGGTGCTGGAAGTGACCGGCTACGTCCCCGCCGCCCTCGAACAGCCCGCCGGGGCGCTGTTAGGCATCCGCCTGACGATTGGCCCCATCCCGGCGGCGCTGCTGAGCGCGGGGATCCTCTTTGCCCTGCTCTACCCCCTCAGCCGCGAGAAGCACCGGCACATCGTCCAGGAGCTGGAAGCGCGCCGCCGCCCTGCCGCATCTCAAGCCGCCCCAACGCCTGAAGCCCCTGCCGCTGAAGTCGAGGCCCCATGAGTGCCGTTGAGGTTCGCCCGGTTTGCACGCCCCACGAGCGCCGCGTCTTTCTCACCTTCCCCTGGCGCATCTACAAAAATGATCCGCTGTGGGTCCCGCCGCTGCTGCCCGACTGGTCCAGGCGCACCGACCCGGCTCGGGGTGTGTTCTTCCAGCACGGCGAAGCCGATTTTTTCATCGCCTGGCGCGGCAAAGAGCCGGTAGGAACGATCTGCGCCGCCGAAGACCGCGCCATGAACGCTTTCACCGGCGCGCGCGAGTGTCTGTTTGGCTTTTTTAACTTCATCGAAGATTACGCCGTAATGGAAGCGCTGCTGGCGCGCGCCCGCGAGTGGGGCCGCGCGCGCGGGCTGCAAACCCTCACCGGCCCCTGGAACCTGGATTACGAAGACAGTTACGGCATCCTGGTTGAAGGCCGCGACCGCCCGCCCACGCTGTTGTGCGGCCATACCCCGCCGTATTATCTGACGTTTGTCGAGCGCTACGGTTTTCAGACCTTCCGCGGCGACAATATCGCCTATGCCCTGGAGATTACGCCAGACAGCCCCGGCCTGCAAGACCTGGCGCGCCTGGCCGGGCGGGTGCGCCGGCGCGGGCGTTTTACCGTGCGCCCCGCCAACTTAGCTGACTGGCAGGAAGAACTGGAGCGCATTTATCTTCTGCTCAACCGCTGCCTTGCCCACCTGCCCGATTTCCGCCCCTGGCCGCGCAAAGTGGTTTTCGACAGCCTGGCGGCCTTCCGCAAAGCGGCCGACCCAGAACTGATTTTATTCGCCCAGGCCGGCGAGCAGGTGGTCGGCTGGCTGCCCGGCCTGCCTAACCTGAACGAAGCCTTCATCCATGCTAACGGACTGCGCTACCCCTGGGATTATCTCAAGCTCTGGTGGCATCTGCGCCGCCCCTCCGCATGTCTGACGGTGAAAAGCGTGTTGGTTCTGCCGGAGTATTGGGGCAGCGGCGTAGGCCTGTTATTGATGGACGAACTGGTACAGCGCGCCCGCGCCAGAGGCTACCGCTGGATAGACGGCTCGCTCACCTCTGCCGACAATCCGCGCACTCCCGCCCTTGCTGATCACCTGGGCGCGAAGCTGTATAAACGCTACCGCGTCTACAAGATTGCCATCTGACCCGCGCGCTTTTTCTAATCACGATTATAATAATCACGATTATAATTTAGGGCGCTCTGTCGAAAAAAGGGGCAGATATGTTCATTAACCGACAGGTCGAGTTAGAACAGTTGGAGAATCTCTACCACTCGGGGCGCGCCGAGCTGTTCGTCTTATACGGCCGGCGGCGAGTGGGTAAGACCGAACTGCTGCGTGCTTTTTGCGAGAATAAACCCCACATTTTCTTCATTGCCACCCTCAGCAGTGACAGCGAGCAATTGGCCACGTTTTCTCAGCAGGTTTACGCGTTTACGCACGCTGAAACCCCACCGGGTTTCACCTTCCCCACCTGGGAAGCGGCGCTGCGCGCCCTGGCCGACCTGCCCATGCAACCCCGTCCGGTAGTGGTGCTGGATGAGTTCACTTACCTTATCAGCGGCAATCGGGCGCTGCCCTCTATTCTACAAAAAGTCTGGGATGAGAAACTTAAAAATACCCGGCTGATGCTGGTGCTGTGCGGCTCTTACATTGGCATGATGGAAGACGAGGTCTTGAGCTACCGCGCCCCCCTGTACGGTCGGCGCACTGCCAGCAGCCTGCTCCGCCCGCTGGATTTGCCATCGTCCGCTCTGTTTTTCCCGGCCTATTCACCGGATGAACAGTTTCAAGCATGGGCGGTTTTGGGTGGAATGCCCTACTACCTGTGTGCATTTGATGACCGGCAAGACCTATTCACCAATATTCGCCGGCAAATTTTAGATACCCAGACCGGAACACTCTTCAGCGAGCCGCGCCTGTTGCTGATGGAAGAACTGCGCGAGCCGCGCAACTATTTTTCCATTCTACGCGCCATTGCTCAAGGACGCACTCGCCTGAATGAGATTGCCCAGGCATCGGGCGTAGGCGAAGTCAACGCCGTATCGCGCTACCTCGATATCCTCCAACAGATGCACCTGGTCACGCGGCGTGTTCCCGCCACCGAAAACCAGCCCGAAAAGAGCAAAAAAGGCTTATATCAGATTGACGACCACTTCTTGCGCTTCTGGTTTCGGTACGTTCACCCCTACCAGGCCAGCCTGGACCTGGGGTTGGTGGATGCGATCTTAGAACGGCGCATCCGACCGGACTTCGATCATTTTGCGGCCGCCGCCTTTGAAGAGGCCGCTCAGATGTTCGTCGCCCGGCTGGCGCAGCGGGGCGCGCTTGCTTTTATCCCCGAACGCATCGGCGGCTGGTGGGATCGCGAGGTTGAAATTGATGTATTGGCCGTCAGCCTGGCTGAAAGCGCCGCTCTGGTAGGTGAATGTAAATGGTCGCTTAACCCTATCGGAGTAAATGTATGGGATGATTTAAAGCGGAAAGCCGCCGCACTGCTGCAAAAACACCCCTTTGCAACGGTTCAATACGCTTTGTTCTCGCGCTCTGGCTTCACCCCCGCGCTGCAAACGCTGGTCGCCGGAGAAGGGACCGCTTTATATACGATCCAAGACCTCGTCCAGGCTGAATGATTAACGAGAATACACCTCTGGGTTCACGCAGTGAGGCAGTCGCTCGCCCTTTAGCCCGGCGATCAGGTTCTGGGCCGCCAGCAGGGCCATTTTATCGCGTGTCTGGCGCGAAGCGCTGGCGATGTGCGGCGCGACGATGAGGTTATCGAGGGTCAACAGGGGGCTGTCGGGCGGCAAAGGTTCGGGGTCGGTCACGTCCAGCGCCGCCGCGAAGATGCGCTTTTCTTTCAGCGCTGCATACAGCGCCTGCTGATCCACCACCGGCCCGCGCGCGGTATTCACCAGCACGGCGGTTGGTTTCATCTGCGCCAGCGTCACAGCATTAATCAGATGGCGGGTGCTGTCGTTCAGCGGGGTGTGCAGCGAAACAAAGTCCGACTGGCGCAGCAGCTCTTCCAGACTGTTCACCTTCTCGGCTTTAATCTGCGGGTCTTCCTCAGCGGTGGGGTCATAAAAGATCACGCGCATCTCAAACCCCGCCGCGCGTTTGGCGACGGCCTTGCCGATGCGGCCAAAGCCCACCAGCCCCAGGGTAGCGCCTACAAAATCAGCTCCCAGCAAGACCGACGGCCCCCAGGTCTTCCACCTGCCATCTTTGACGTACTGCGCCGCTTCCACCAGGCGGCGGCCCGCCGCCAACAACAGGGTAAAGGCAAAATCGGCGGTGGCATCGGTTAGAATGCCGGGCGTGTTGCCCACCGGAATCTTGCGGGCGGTGGCGTCTGGTACGACGATATTATCGAAGCCGACCGCGTGATTGCTGATGACCTTCAACTGCGGCCCGGCGGCGTCCATCACCGCTCCATCAATTTTGTCGGTCAGCAGGCTCAGAATCCCCTCCACCCCGCGCACCTTTTGCAGCAGTGTCTCACGGCTGGGAGGCAGTTCTTCCGGCCAGACCTCGGCCTCACAGAAATCTTGCACCAGGGCCAGGCCCGGTTGTGGGATGATACGGGTGACGAAAACGCGTGGTTTAGGCATAGGCGTTATTCCTTCTGAACATTTTCCTCGACCCACGTCAGGTAGCGCTCAAACCCCTGCTGAATGGGCAGTTGGATGATCTCAGGGATCTCGTAGCTGTGATTCTCCACAATTGCCGCTTCCACTGCGGGGTAAAGGCGCGCGGCGGTTTTAATCAATAACAAGTACTCGGCCTCGTTGGTCACGGCCCCTTTCCAGGTGTAGTAGCTGGAAATGCCCGTTATCTGCACGCACGCGGCCAGCCGGCGCGTTACCAGCATAGCGGCCAGGGCCTGTGCCTCCGCCTGACTGCCGGCCGTCGTCAAAATCACACAGTAATCATCCATCACGCGTTTGATCCTCCATGCAACCGGCTCGCTAACCAAGCCCGAATTCTTTCAGCAAAAGCGATCAGATCATCCAACTTCTGTAGATTCTGATAGACCTGGTCCCAATCGACCATTAAGTATTCGTGAATCAACACATTCCGAAACCCTGCCAGCGGAGCGAGCTGGCGAGCAAATTCAGGCGCTAAGACCCCCAATTCTCCCAAGATCAAAAACGACTCATAGTAACTACCTGGCCGACGCGCATTTTCGACAATGATAATGCGGTGACAAAGATCAATACAACACTGCGCACTGATCTCCAAATTACGCTCTACAATATCACGCAGGTAGGGATCTGCATCGAACTCAGCGCGAGGACGACCGCGGAGAGGTGCGAGCCTCGCCAAGCGCTCGTTGAGTTCGTCTAAGCGCCTCTCGATACCGCTGAACTCGTTTGCCATCAGGGTCTCCATAGAGAGCATGTTGCTGAAATAATCGGAGGATGGGAAGATAATCGCCGTACATCCCCAGCACCTGCGCCTCGAACTCTACACGCGTATACAAATCCTTTTGGAAAAGCAACTGTCCGGTAGCGATGACATGATATGCCAGTTCGATGGGAGCACGGTTGAGGAGAACGACATCAATGCGCCCGGTTGCAAGGATTTGCATCACAGCATGTTGAAACCGCGCCTGAAGCTCTATGTCCGCCTGGTTGGTCACATCGTAGATTGCCAGGTCATAGTCGCTGAGAGGGCCAATCGCGCCCGTAACCCGTGACCCAAACAGGTAAACCAGGCCGATGCTGGGAAAATCCGCCAGGAGGGTAGAGAGCGCGCCGGTCAGGTCGGACAGGGTCATAAAAAAATTATATCACGGCGTTGGCAGCACCCGCAGCGGGTTCAGATAGCCCTCTGGCACGCGCACTTCAAAGTGCAGGTGTGGGCCGGTCGAGTTGCCGGTGCTGCCCGACTGTCCGACGATCTTACCGGCGCTCACAGCTTCGCCGCAGTGCACGCTGATGTGGCTGAGATGAGCGTAGAGCGTACGGTAGCCGTTGCGGTGATCAACCACCACCGTGTTGCCGTAACCCACCCCGGTATATCCCGCAAAGATCACCACGCCGGCATCCGCCGCATACACCTGCGACCCTTCTGGGGCGCTGAGGTCGAGGCCGGGGTGTTCGGGGGTAAAATCGCCGCCCGAAAGGGCCTGGTACGGGCTGGGCCAGATAAACCCACCGCTGGCAACAGGCAGGTTATCACTGAAGGGGCAAGAAGCCTGCTCGGCGATAAAATCTTTCTTGCTGGGGTCAAAGGGAATGTCGGGCGCGGGCAGGCTGGAGAGCGTCACAATGGGCAAGGGGCCGGGGTCGGGTGGGGGCGCCGCGGTGAAGGTGGGGGCCAAAGTAGGCTGGGGCGGCGCTTCGGTGAGGACGGGGAGAGGAGTCTCGGTAGGGAGCGGCGCGGGCGGGACTGTAGACGTGGCTATGGGAGCGGGGGCATTGTCTGGCTGCGCATTGAGCAGCCCAAACGGCCAGCCGCCGCCCGCTTCAGAGGCCGCTTCGATAGCCGCCGGGGCCAGGGCCGCGAAGATCGGCGCCGCCGCCCGCGAACCTTCGCCGCCGTTTTCCAGCAAAATTGCCATCACCACGACGCGCCGCTCTGCTCCCTCCCCGCGCTCCGCAAAGCCCACGAACCAGGCATGGGGAGCCAAATCGCCGCCCTGCTGGGCAGTGCCGGTCTTGCCGCCAACCGTCAGCCCTTCCACAGCGGCGCGGTAGCCGCCGCCCTCGCGCACGGTGGTAATCATCATGCTGCGCGCCTCTTGGGCGGTTCGGGCGCTCATCAACCCGCGGCGCACCTGCCGGTTGGGCAGCCGCTCTGAGGGCTCGCCCTCTGGCCCCTGCACTGCGTGGACGAAATACGGGATTGGCAAATTGCCGTCATTGACCACCGCCAGCGCCGTCAGCGCCATACTCAGGGGCGAGGCTTGCAGTTCGCCCTGGCCGATGGCCGTGGCCGCTCGCAGTAAATCGTTCTGGCGGATGCTCTCCAGGTCATTCGCCAGCCGCGCCGGGGTAAACTCGACCTCGATGGGAAAGTTCTGCCCTTCTGGCGCGCTGAAACCAAACCGCTGAGCGTAGCGGATGAACGTATCGGGGTTCATCTCGTGGCCCATTCGAGCAAATGCCGCATTAGCCGACTTGGCGTACGCCATGGGCAAGTTCAGGCGCGGCTCTTTGTGGTTGGGGTCGGGGATTTCTCCGCCACCCACCCGGTAGACGTAATACTGGCCCTGGTCTGTCACGACCGGCTCGCCGAAATCAAACATCGTTTCAGGCCGCACCAGGCCGCTGTCGAGCGCGGCGATGAGGGTGACGGTTTTGAAAGTTGAGCCGGGGGTATAGAGTGATTGGGTGGCGCGGTTGAGGAACGGGGCCTGGCAGGATGGCGCGCCGCCGCAGTTAGCGGTCAGCCCGGCGGCGTAACCTTCGGTCAAAATCAGGTTGGGGTCAAAGCGCGGGTAGCTAACCATAGCCAGAACAGCCCCATCGCTTCCATCCAGGATCACAATTGCCCCTGGCTGAGCGCCCAACTGCGCGGCGGCGGCCTGCTGAAGCGGCTCGTCAATCGTTAAAATCAGGTCACTGCCCCGTACCGGTTGGTGTAGGCTCATAGCGAGCTGTGCGTCTAAGCGGTTGACACCCAACAGCGTTTCGTTGTACGAGCGTTCCAGGCCTGTCAGTCCGGTACGGATGGCCGAAGTGTAGCCGATCACGTGCGCCAGAGTTGGGTCGTTGTAGACGCGGTAGCGGCTTCCCTGCTCATCCACCTGGTCATAGGCAAGTAACTGCCCACTGCGGTCATAGATCGTCCCGCGCGTGATGGTTTGCAGCAGGGCAATGGTACGCTGAAGCACCGGCTGGGGCAGGCTTGCCAGGTTTTCAAGGTGGCCTTGCTCATCGGGGATGGCATCGCCAGGGTTTTCGCCGCGGCGGGCATATTCCGCCGCGGCAGAGAGCGGGTCGAGCGCCACGGCCTGCAAATCGCGCGAGCGCAGCATCTGCCAGTACAACACCCGCAGCGAAAAGAGCGCCATCAGCGCAAGGACGGCCAGGCTGAGGAACCACAGGCGGCGCTGGAAAGTCATGCTGGCTCCTGTTCCAGCCGCTGCATGATCGCCAGTGCCAGCCCCACTTCCACCAGGTTGACCAGCAGGGCCATTCCACCCAAGCTGAGGAAGGGAAGCGTTACGCCGGTGAGGGGCATCAGGTTGGTGACGCCCCCGACCATAATCAACACCTGGGCAAAGAAATGCAGGGCCACGCCGGTCAGTGTCAGCCGTTCAAAAACCTGCGTGCGCGGCAGCAGCGCCGCCAGGCGGAACAGCCGCAGCGCCAGCACGCCGTACAGCGCCAGGATGGCAAACCCGGTCATCGCCCCCATCTCTTCGACAATGGCGGGGAAGATAAAATCGGAGTGGGCCAGGGGGATAAACTGTGGATACCCAAACCCCAGCCCCGACCCCGTGATGCCCCCTGCAATGATGGCGTAAATCGCCTGTTGAATCTGGTAGCCCGGCCCTTCGGAGATCGTCAGCCCGGTCGGCTGGCCGTTGACGATCCAGGGGGCCTGGCTCCAGGGATTTAAAAAGGCCTCAAAACGCACGCGGATGGTATCGGGAACCGGCCAGGTAGTCGCCAGCAGCAGCCCGCTCGCCAGAGCAAACACCAGCCCAATAGCCGCCACCGTCAGGAAGATGCGCGTCTGGAACCCGGCGTAAAGCATGGCTACGAACAGGATGCCCATAATCAACACTGCGCCAAAGTCCGACATTTTTACCAGCGCCAGGATCGCCAGGCCCGAAAACAGAGCTCCCGGCAAGAAGTAGCGCAGGGGCGGGATGCGCAGCCCCCCCGGCAGAATCACCGCGCGGCCCTCGGCGGCCTCGCCTTCGCGGTCAATGTACCAAGCCAGGAAGATGATGAGCGTGAGCTTGAGGATTTCAGACACCTGGATGGCCGGCAGCGGCCCCAGCTTAAGCGCTAGGCGCGAGCCGGTCTCATCCTGCACGCCCAAAAAGGCGGTGATGACCGTCAGCAGCAGCCCGCCGATGGAGATAGGAACAGCCGCCTGGCGGATGTATTCCACCAGGCGTGGGCGAAATACCAGCGCGGCCACGAGGATCATGCCGGGGATAAAGCCGCGCGTCATCTGCTGCATCACCCCATCGGCGCCGCGCAGCCGCCAGATCATCGTCAGGCCCAGCGCCAGCAGCAGCGCCACCGCCGGCAGGATCACCTGCTCCACCCGCGTCCCGCGCCAGATGAGCAGCAGGTGCAGGCTAATCAGCACGCCAGAGAAGAGCAGCGGCATCACCAGGGCCGTCAGAATGGCGGGCGTGACCGGCTGGTTTTGCTGTACCTGGCGCGCCGCCGCTACCAGGAAAAACCCCAGCGCGCAGGTGATGCTCACCATCAACAGCAAGAGTGATTCAGACGGGCGCGAGGCCCATGCTCGTTTCAAGATATCATCCTTCTAGCAGTTCAAACACCACATCCCCTACCTGCAAGCGCGCGCCGGGCCGCAGCGCCTCGGCCTGGTAGGGAACCACCCGCTTGCCATCCACAAACGTCCCATTGCGGCTGCCCAGGTCTTCGACCCACCAGTTTGCCCCGTCCCAGCGCAGGCGGGCATGGTGACCTGAGACGTAAGGATCGGCCAGCGTTACCTGGTTATCGGGCGCGGCGCCCAGGGTCGTCTCGGCGCAGAGTTCAAAGATCGCGCCAGGGCGGGTTTTGCTGTGACCAGCGGCCTGAAGCACCCGCAAGCGCGCAATGGTCGGCGACTGCAGTTGGACGGCCTGAATGCGCAGGCCAAACTCACGCCGCACGGTTGCCAGCAGCAGGAACAGAATGAAGTAAACCAGGGCAATCAGCGCCCACTTTGAGGCGAATAAAAAGGCGCTCCAATCCATCAGCAACCCAGGCGAAAACGAAAGGAAACCACACCGGGATCTTCAGGCCGGGGGTGGTTGGGATCAACAGCGGCGAGCGTGATGATGTCGCCGTCGTTCAGATCGTAACCGGCGGCGTAGATGCGCTGGCCGTTCACATACGTTCCGTTCAGCGAAGGCCGGCCCGCCGGAGAGCCATCGAACAGGCGGGCGCGGTTCCCTTCCACCTGGATAAACGCGTGCCGCCCGCTCACCAGGCGCTTTTCCTGAATTAGGGGAGAGTTGACAGGGATGTCGCAGTCCTCCAGGCGGCCCAGGGTGGTCGTCCCAGGGTAAAGCGGCCACACTCTGCCGCCAGAGAGTTCTTCCAGGCAGGCGACAGGGGCGGCCAACAGGCGCGTTTCGCCCCCCGGCGGGGCCGGGCGAGGCTGTGAGCCGCGCTCCCCGGACGTAGACCGCTGGGCCCCTCCCGGCCAGACCTGGCATAAAATGCGGGCCTGGTGCTTTTGCAGGTCTTGCGCAGGCCGCACCTGGATGGCAATTTTGCCCGCCAGAGCATATTCGCGCCGCCCCAGACGGCTGTTAGCCGTCGCCAGGCATTCACTCAGGCGGATTTGCCACTGTTGGATCACCCGGCCTTCGACCGGGCGGTAATTGCGCTCGTAATTATCCGGCGACACTTCCACAATAAAGCGGTTAGGAACGACTTTCTGGTACGAGGCGTCTTCCAGTGCGTTTTCGCGGTTGAGCAGCACCCCGCACAGTTCCTGCCCCACATCCGCCGGCAGCAGCGCCCGCGTGATCCACGGCAGACGCGGCTGTACCAGTTTCACCCGCCACCGCTCGCCCGCTTCGCTGATCGTCATGCCTACCCCCGCTGATCGGTGAATACGAAGGTGGACTGCCCCAGGGTGAGGCGGTCGCCAGGTGACAGGCGCGCATCCTGGATGCGCTGGCCGTTAAGATAGGTTCCATGCGTGCTGTTCAAATCGCGGATGCGCGGATAGCCGGTTGGGTCTGTATAGATTTCGGCGTGCTGGCGCGAAACGCCCTGATCGGCATTCAACTGCACCATCACCGAGTTGCCGCGCCCTACCCGCGCCGGGAGGTAGGTAATCACAAAGCGGCTGCCCATATAGGGGCCGTCCAGCGCCACCAGGGCAAAGGCGGGCGCAGTCTGCGGATAGGGCGATAGAGATGAAACCGGCTGCGAGTGCGGGAGCGGCCCGGCCGCCGGCAGGGTTCCTGGGTGCAGCGGCTCCTGGCGCGGCCCAGAGTAAAGCGGCGGGCGCGGATGGATGCCGCCGACGGGTCGGACGGCCGTCAGGCGCAGGCGCGGGTCTTCCGGTGGGATCGAATCGGTCAGCAGCAGGCGCGTCAAGGCCCTGGCAACCCAATAGATCAGAAAGCCGACAACCGGCAGAAGCGCCGCCGCCGCCAGCCATAGGAACTGTTCGATGCCGTTCATGCGGCGGCGGTTGACATCTCGAAAGACGATGGCAATCGTCACCAACCATACCGCCAGGAAAAGAAAAACGATTCCGGCTACTTTTAACAGATTTAAGAGCTGTTCGAGCATCTTGCTTCCAGTATACCTGCTGGCATCGGAATGTCCAGGTCAGGATTTTGCATATTGTATCATGGGATTTTCCCCGCGCTGTTTTTAGAAAAGCAGGCGTTGAGAGCGGCCGGGGTAAGGGCGCACTGTGACGCTCCCATTCAGTCCAATTTTCAGAAAAAAGATCAGATCAGTTATAATTCCGATATGGTAGCAGAGCAAGATCCGGTGATTGGCCGCACGCTGGGCGGCGTCCGCATTGAACGTTTACTCGGCAAAGGGGGGATGGCCAGAGTCTACTACGGTTGGGATGAACCCCTTCAACGCCCGGTGGCCGTTAAGATCATCGGCGAGCGTTACCGAGACGACCCGGCCTTTGTGCAGCGCTTTTTACGCGAGGCGCGCACCATCGCCGCCTGGCGGCATCCCAACATTTTACAGGTATATTTCGCGGGCGAAGACAGCGGTTATTACTTCTTTGCTATGGAATACGTGCGCGGCATGGATTTGCAAGAACTGTTACGCCGCCAGCGCCGGTCGGGGCGGCTGCTGCCGCACAACGAGGTGATGCGCATCGCGCGCGCCATCGCCGGGGCGCTCGATTACGCTCACGGGCGCGGAGTCGTCCACCGCGACGTAAAGCCCTCGAACGTCATCGTCTCAGAGGATGGGCGCGTGGTGTTGGCCGACTTTGGCCTGGCCCTGCAAGCGTCTACAGGCACGCTGGGCGAAGTCTTTGGCAGCCCGCACTATATTTCGCCAGAACAGGCCCGCAATTCTTCGCTGGCCGTGCCGCAGTCGGACCTGTATTCATTTGGCGTCATTTTGTACGAAATGCTCGCCGGGCGCGTGCCATTTGACGACCCCTCGCCAACCACCCTGGCCCTCCAGCACATGACCCAAGAGCCGCCTCCGCCGCGCAGGTTCAACCCATCTCTCAGTCCGGCAGTAGAGCAGGTACTGCTGAAGGCACTGCGCAAGAACCCGCAGGAACGTTACAGCACTGCCCACGAACTGGTGGAGACGCTGGAACGCGCCTTGAACACCGGCGTGGCCGACACCCAGCCGATGACGATGCAAATGCTGCCCGGCAGTCACCGCGCCCCGATAGGCGGGCCGCAGCGCGTGGGGGCGCGCTATTCCAGCGCGCCGCCGGCTGCCGCTGCTTCGATCCCGCCGCCGCCCACCAGCGGCGTCCCCCCGTCTGCCGGCTATACCGGCGGCTACTCTATTCCGGCGCGCCCTGCCGCGCGCTCCTCCGGCGGGCGCTACCTGGGCTGCGGCCTGCTGCTGGCCTTCGGGCTGATCCTGGCCGTTTCGGCGGTGGTAGTCGCCATGAACCTGCCCGGCCTGCCATTGGGGCTGGGCCGGCCTGCTTCTACCCCCACCGGGTTCGTGATTCCCACCCTCACCATCACCCCTACTGAAACGTTTGCCCCTTCTCAGACCGCCGCGCCCACCCAAACGCCCGATCTTACCGCCACCCAGGCCGCACTGATCCCAACCGGCACGGCCACCCTGCCCCCCACGCTCACCTTGACGCCCACCGACACGGCCATCCCTCCCACCCCAACGGATACTCCACTCCCACCGCCGACCGATACCCCCGCCCCGGTCTACCACCTGCTCTTTGCCAAACGCGGCAGCCAAAGCCTCTTTCTCGTCAATATCAGCGAGGTTGGCTTCCCGCTGGAGCGCCTGCGCCTGGGCGCGGACCCCGAAGACCCCCGCACCCTGCCCGGCGACGACTGGGACGTGCGCACCCTCGACCCTACCGAGTGCGTGGCCGTTTGGGAGCGCGGCTCGCGCCCGCCCGTGCCGGAAGGCATCGAATGTGACCGGGTTGGCGACAATCTCCGCCGCACCGGCGACCGCCGCTTTTGGACGGAAGAGTTCCCCATTTATTTCGATAATCAACTGGTGGGAACCTGCCCGAAAAATCAGAATACCTGTGAGATCGAGTTTATTGATCTACCCTAGAAACAAGCCATAAGTGACCACTTCGCTCTCAGTGGAACTCTCGGAGCGCCCCGATCCCTCATTGGATGGCCCACACCAACCAATGACCAACCGATCACTATTAGGGATTGTTGGTAATATTACTCCCTGGCCCTGGCAACACCCATACCACGAACAAAGCCGCCAAACCGTAACCAATCGGCATCAACCACGACAACCACTCTTGAGCCATGCCAGCAAAGAACAGATTGCCAGCCAGGTTAATCATGCCGTGAAACCAGGTTGCGATGATGACGCTTCCACGCGTATTCAACGCCAGCCAGGTCCACACAATGCCAAAGGCCAGCGAACTGACCAGGAACGATAAGAATGAATAGCCGGGCGTCGGCCACTCAGGCGACACCCACAGCGGCAGGTGATAAATAGCATGGACGATACCCAGGATTACAGCCACAAACATAGGGCGCTGTACATTCTTCGCCAGCATGTGCGGCAAGGCAAACCCGCGCCAGCCCAACTCTTCACCGGCCGCGAAAAGAAAGACGACCGGCAACAGCGCCAGCGCAGGCAACATGCTGCGGGTGAACGCCCCCCCACTCAACAGATCCGAACCGCCCCCCAGGGTCGCTATGCCAAGAATCGCCGCGCTTACAATTACCGGGATCCCCAATGCCATCAGGTGCCAGCCCCACCCCACGCGCCAAATACCCATCCGACTCCACCAGACGCCCACGGCCGCCCGCCCACCGGTAAACGCGCTTACCATCAGCGCCGCTAGCGATGGCGCGGCCGAAGCTACAAGCGCCATAAGGATAGGTGATACGGCCGCCAGCGGCACGCCCAGCCAGCCCAAAACAAAGGCCAGCACAAAAAAGACGACCAGCGGATATTGGGCTGCAAATCGGTTCATTACTAATCCGTCCAGTTCACCAAACAGTTTTGAAGGTCACGTCGTAACCGGTAGGCGATCCTAAAGTGCAAGCCCATCTTCCGGCGCAGATAAACGGAGTATTCAAATTATACCTATTGTCCTGTGCCAAATCATCCTCAATCTGCTCAACGGGATCAAATTATAATAACGCCATGAGAATGCACTGGGCTGTTCTACTGCCACTGATCTTTTTAGGAGCCTGTTCCGCCCCAACGCCAGTAGCTCACACTCCCACCGTACCGCCCAGGCCCGCCGTGCAGGTTTCCATCACGTCGTCTCTTACGCTCACCCCACCACCGTCAGCAACCCCACTGCCTACCGCAACCAGCCAGCCTACCCTTACGGCTACCCCGGCTCTGGCGCTTTGTTCGCCGCTAGAGGGTTATGCTCTGGCCGATCTGGCGGGGATGATCTCCAACCCCTACCACCCGCCTGCCCCCGGCTTAGATGACCCCCATCACGGGGTGGATCTGGCCGTGGTTCATCCCGACACGCAGATTGCCCTGGCCGGCCGCGCCGTTACAGCGGCGCTCGCCGGCAGCGTAGCCGCCGTCATCCACGACCGCTTCCCTTATGGCAACGCCATTCTGATCGAAACCCCGCTGGACTGGGCCGCGCCGGAATGGCTCGCGCAGGCGGGCATCCCCGAACCGGCTCCCACGCTGGCCCCGCGCTCGGCTCTCACCTGCCCGGCCCTCGAACCTGTGCCGGCCTGGGATGAGAACCACCGCTCGCTGTACGTGTTGTACGCCCATTTACAATCTGCGCCGGGCTTGCAGGTCGGCCAGGCGGTAACGTGCGGCCAGACCATTGGCGCAGTGGGCAGCAGCGGCAACGCCCTCAACCCGCACCTGCATTTTGAAGCGAGGGTTGGGCCGGCGGACGCGCAGATTGGCAGCATGGCCCACTACGATGCCTCGGCCACCCCGCAAGAGATGGCTGTCTACTGCCTGTGGCGCATCAGCGGGCGATTTCAGTTGGTAGACCCCATGCGGCTGTTGGGGAGTTCTCCCTGAGCTGCTTTTTAGGCGGACGGAGCTTGTGAACCACAATATCAATGTTAAAAGCAGTTGCCAGGCCGATGGGCAGGCCAAAGACCATATTGAGCCAGTCTTGCTGACCGAGGATGGAGACCACGGCTGTTCCCCCCCCTGGCGAGGACGATTCCCCATGCTCTTCTTACCCCCAAACTCACTATAATAAGCTTAGCTTGGTGTGGATGGCCCTACCACGCGCAGACTGATCTGAACGCTTTGGAGGGAAAACCGATGATTCCTGTTGGCGACGACCGTCTTCACGGGGCCAAACCAGCGATTGTCAATTACCTGCTGCTGACTGCCAACGTTCTTGTGTTTTTATATCAGGTGACGATGAGCCCGTCCGCAGCTCAAGATTTTGTCAACCGCTGGGGGACGACTCCCGTTCAAATCCTGCAGGGCAATCAGTGGATCACCCTGCTCACGTCAATGTTCCTGCACGGCGGCTGGCTGCACCTGATCGGCAATATGCTGTTCCTATGGGTGTTTGGCGATAACATCGAAGCGACAGTGGGCAGCTTCTTCTACCTGATCTTTTACCTGGCCGGCGGCGTGGCGGCCACCGCCACGCACATCTTTCTCAACCCGCAGAGCGCCGTCCCCAGCGTGGGGGCCAGCGGGGCGATCTCGGCGGTTTTAGGGGCGTATATCGTCATGTTTCCTCGCGCGCGCGTCCATGCTCTGGTACTGTTTGGCTTCTGGGCCTATATGACGCGCGTTTCAGCCATCCTCTTCCTGGGCATCTGGTTCCTCACCCAACTGCTCAGCGGCGTTGCCAGCCTCGGTGTACAGACGGCCCAAACCGGCGGGGTGGCTTTTTGGGCGCACATCGGCGGTTTTGTGTTTGGGTTTGTGATGGGTTTCCTCATGCGCGGCGCGGCGGCTGTTCGCCGGGCCGACTATCGCTAGAGCTTCTTACCCACCCTGGGGCGCCAGACCGGCACGGCGCGCCCGGAGCGTATTTACAATCATTTCCTTTTCCAGGGCGGCAATCAGAACCAGGTCAATGAGGATGCGCGCCCACAGGGCTGGCTGTACGTAGATCATGACGAACAGCGCGGCGACCGCGCCCAGCCCAACCAGCAGGGGGAATTTCCAATCAGGCCGGGTGACGAACCGCCTTGCGGCCACCAGCCCAACGAACAGCGCCATCAGGCCCACCATCAACTCGGCGGTCTGCACCCAGGGGGCTTCACTGCCGCCCTCGGCGCGCAGCTTAATGCCGGTCATCATTTTGCGTTCCATCATAAAGGTCAGCAGGTTCATTGCTGCGCCGATGACGGGATTCGCTTCCATCCCCGGTATCTGGATAGCCATGCGCACCAGCAGGCGCGTGCGCCCGTCGCCGATAGGGCGCAGGTACCAGCCCCAAAAGAGGCCGGTGTCGTTGGCATCAGGGCCGGGACCAGCCAACACGTAGCTGTTGCGCTCATACTGCCGCAGCACCAGCGCGTCTAAAATCATTCCCTGTCCAATTTCCGGGTTCTGCCATTCGCTGTGGATGGCGTTGGCGTTGTTATAGGCATCGGCGAAGGGGACGCCAAACGCCGCGTTGGTGGCTTTTTCAATCCACATATAGCTGTAAAACCCGCCGCGCGTATCGCCCATCTGGATGAGCCAGGGCCAGACCTGCTCTGGCGGCGCGTTGATGGTGATAGCGTGGTTCCACTCCATCAGGGGGCTGGTGATGAATTCATCACCAGGCAGTGTCAGGCTGCGCTCAGCGGGGGTGACGCCCCAATTCGGGATCAACAAGTTGGCTGCGCTGAAGCCGATCACCAGCGCGGCCAGAACAGCGGCCAAACCGGTCCAGAAACGGGGCGCACAAATTTTGGGGGGCATGATGGCTCTCTCCTGTCAACCTGGGGTGGTATTGGTTACAGTATAGCCTCTCGCGGCGGCGCGTTCATCCACTAAAAGGTGGATTCGTGCATTAGAGGGGATATTTTCAGCGAAAACCTGATGGAATATCCACTTCGCGGCAGTCATACTGCGCCTCTGGCATAGGGAATTTGATAGTTTTTGCCAGTAACCCGGGGCTATAAATGGCAATCTCATCACGCTGACGCGGGTTTAAAATGATGCGATACAGCCTGGTGATGAGAGCAAAAAAGGAGGAACAGCGAACCGTGGAGAGCGCGCGCGTCAAGTTTTATAACCTGAGTCTGGCAGAGCGCCTGGCATGGCTGGCCGAACATACCACGCTGACCGCCGAGGATCTGGCGGCCCTCAGCGGAGCAGGTGGGCTGACGGCTGAGCAGGCTAACCATATGATCGAGAATGTCATCGGCCTGCACGCCTTGCCGCTGGGACTTGCCCAAAACTTTGTGATCAACGGGCGCGAGGTACTGGTTCCGATGGCGATCGAAGAGCCTTCGGTGGTGGCCGGGGCGTCATTTATGGCGCGGCTGGCGCGCGCGGGCGGTGGTTTTACAGCCCATACCACCGCGCCAGAGATGATCGGCCAGATGCAGGTGATTCATCTGACCAACCCGGCGCTTGCCCGGCTGAAAATCCTCGAAAACCGGGCGCGGCTACTGGAGGCGGCTTCCGGAATCGACCCGGTGTTGGCGCGGCTGGGGGGCGGTCCGCGCGACCTGGAAGTGCGCCTGCTGGAACACCCCGCCATCGGCCCGTTCCTGGTCATCCACCTCATCTACGATGTGCGCGACGCTATGGGAGCCAATGCCATCAATACCGCCACCGAGCGGCTGGCCCCCTTGGTCGAAGAGATCACCGGAGGGCGGGTACACCTGCGCATCTTATCCAACCTGGCCGACCGGCGCATTGCCCGCGCCCGCTGCACAATCCCTCTGGCTGAACTGGCCTTCGGCGAGTATTCCGCCGAGGCCGTGCGCGATGGGGTGATTGCCGCATGGGCCTTTGCCGCCGCCGACCCCTACCGCGCGGCGACGCACAACAAAGGCATCATGAACGGGGTAGATGCGGTGGTCATCGCCACTGGCAACGACTGGCGCGCAGTGGAAGCCGGAGCGCACGCTTACGCGGCGCGCGGCGGCGCATACACTGCCCTGAGCATTTGGGACAAAGACGCCGATGGCAACCTGGTGGGGGCGCTCGAAATGCCCATGGCGGTTGGCGTGGTGGGCGGCGCAACGCGCGTTCACCCCACCTCCCGTGCCGCCCTCAAGCTGATGGGCGTGACCAGCGCCGCGCAGTTGGCCGAGATTATTGTTTCGGTGGGCCTGGCGCAGAACCTGGCGGCCCTCCGCGCTCTAGCGACCGAGGGCATCCAGCGCGGTCACATGGGCCTGCACGCCCGTCAGGTGGCAATTGCCGCCGGGGCAACCGGCGAAATGGTAACGAAACTGGCCGACCAGTTGGTGCGCGAGCGCAACGTGCGCATTGATCGGGCAGAAGAGATTTTGCGGGAATGGAAGCAATGAGCAATCACTCTCGATTATTAAAGACCCTGCGCCCGGTAGGGGTGATAGGGTATGGCGCTTACGTGCCGCGCTACCGGCTGCCAGCCGTCGAAGTGGCGCGCGTGTGGGCAGGCGGCAAAACCGGCGGCCTGCCGATTAAAGAAAAGGCCGTGGCCGGCCTGGATGAAGATGTGATCACCATGTCCATTGAGGCGGCCCGCAACGCGGTGGCGCGCGCCGAAATCTCGCCGGAAGAACTGCGCGCCGTGTGGGTTGGTTCGGAATCGCACCCCTACGCGGTGAAGCCCAGTTCGACCATCGTGGCCGAGGCCATCGGCACTACCCCCAGCATCCAGGCCGGTGATTGGGAATTCGCTTGCAAGGCTGGCACCGAAGCCCTGGTGGCGGCGGTTGGGCTGGTCGGTTCGGGCATGGCCGATTACGCCCTGGCGATCGGCATGGACACGGCCCAGGGTCAGCCCGGCGATGCGCTGGAATACACCGCCGGGGCCGGGGGCGCGGCCTACGTAGTCGGCCCGGCGGAAAATGCCCTGGCTGTCATTGAGGCCTCGTACTCGTTTGTTACCGATACGCCCGATTTCTGGCGGCGGGCCGAACAGAAATATCCCGAACACGGCCAGCGCTTCACCGGCGAGCCGGCCTACTTTAAACACATTCACGCGGCCGGCAGCACTCTGATGAAAGAAATGAACGTCACTGCCGCCGACTTCACTTACGCGGTCTTTCACCAGCCCAACACCAAATTCCCTCAACGCGCCGCGGCGCAGTTGGGTTTCAGCGAGGAACAGATTAAGCCGGGCCTATTGGTTCCTGTGATTGGCAACACCTACGCCGGGGCCGCCATGATCGGCCTTTCTGCCACATTGGACGTTGCCAAACCAGGCGACCGCATCCTGGTGGTGTCGTTTGGTTCGGGAGCTGGCTCCGATGCCTTTGCGCTGCGCGTGACAGAAGCTATTGAAGCGCGCCGCAGCCTGGCTCCCCGCACCAGTGATTATATCGCCCGCCGCACGCCCATTGATTATGCCACCTACGCGCGCTTCCGCGGCAAGCTGGCGATGAAGTAAGCACGGCTAGCGCCGGAATAGAGGTAGTACAATGATGTCCGATGTGATGGTTGTAGGAATTGGACAGACGCCCGTAGGCGAACACTGGGACGTATCACTGCGCACGCTGGCGAACCGCGCGGTGCAGGCCGCCTTGCAGGATGCCGCTCGCCAGGGAGCCGGTGAGGTTCAGCCGCAGGCCATGTATGTCGGCAACCTGCTCGCGCCGACCCTCTCACATCAGGCCAACCTGGGGGCACTGCTGGCGACCAACAGCGGCCTGACGGGGCTGGAAAGCTACGTCATCGAAGCGGCTGAAGCTTCGGGCGCGGCGGCCTTTCATATGGCGTACCTGGCGGTCACCTCTGGGCTGATGGACGCGGCCCTGGTGGTGGGCGTGGAGAAGTATACCGACGTGGTTGGCCCGCGCGCCGAGGCGGCAGTGGCAGAAGTCACCGATTTCGACTACGAAGGCATGATCGGCGTCACCCCGGCGGCACAGGCCGGGCTGATCATGCAGCGTTATCTGTATGAGACGCAGGCCCCGCGCGCGGCTTTTGGCCGTTTTGCCATGCTGGCGCACGCCAACGCCGTCCACAACCCCAACGCCATGTACCGGCGCGCCATCCGCCCAGAGGGCTACGACAGCGCCCCGCTGGTAAGCGACCCGCTTAACCTGCTAGACGCCGCCCCCTATGCCGACGGAGCTGCCGCCATCCTGCTGGCGCGCGCGGCTGTACTACCGTCCGCTGGCGCGGTCCCTCGTGTGCGCGTGACCGGCTCCAGCGTGGTAACCGACCGGCTGGCGCTGCACGACCGGCCCGACCTGCTGGCCTTTGACGCCGCGCGCCTCTCGGTAGAGCGCGCCTGCCGTCAGGCCGGCTGCCTGCCCCAAGACGTGGACCTCTTTGAATTATGGGACGGCTTCAGCATCTACGCGGCGCTCTCGCTCGAGGCCGCCTGCTTTGCCCCACGCGGCCAGGGCTGGAAGCTGGGCTACGAAGGCATGATTGGTTCGCAGAGCCGCCTGCCGATTTTAACGATGGGCGGGCAGAAGGGCCGCGGTAACCCGCTGGGCGCCTCTGGTGTGTACCAACTGGTCGAGGCCACCCTGCAACTACGCGGCGAGGCTGGCCCCAATCAGGTGCCGGGCGCACGGCGCGCACTGGTGCAGGCTTTGGGTGGGGCGGCGGCCACGGCTGTCACCCACGTGTTGGAACAAGCGTAAGCTGAGAAGGGAGAAACTTTCATGGAAGTACCGCGCCACTGGCGTTTAAAACAACAGCGTTATGGGCTGGTCGGAGAAGTCTGCCCGCACTGCGATTTTAAAATCTTCCCTCCGCGCGACGTCTGCCCTGAGTGCGGCGGCGAAGCCAAAGAACCTTACGTCTTCAGCGGCAGGGGCAGCGTATTTTCCTTCACCACCCTGCAAGAAGGCCCCGCCGGCTTTGAGAACACCGCCCCCTACACTGTGGCCCTCATCCAGCTAGAAGAAGGCCCCATCGTCACCGCCCAACTCACCGACCTGGGCGATCAGCCGGTCGAGATCGGCATGCCCGTCGAGATGGTCACGCGCCGCATTCGCTCCGACGGCGACGAGCGCGGGATTATCGTGTACGGATATAAGTTCCGACCGCGATTATAATTGACTGACATTATCTAAGAACTCGCTAGAGCCAGCCGTGAAATCATAAATCATGGCTGGCTTTTTCAATGTGGTGTGCTATACTAAAGATGTACTTACACTGTAAGTATAGGAGGTGCTATGATTAGACGTTTATTCAAAACTGGAAACAGCATTGTGCTTTCTCTGCCGAAAGAAGTGTTGGATGAGTTGGGTATTAAAGACGGCGAGAGTGTTAACTTGGAACTGGACCGCGGGCAGCGGAGGGTGATTATTGCACCCGTTGAGAAGTCAGTCGCAATTGCAGGCGTCAACGAGGAATTTGCACGGCAGGTAGATGAGTTTATTCAGCAATATCGCCCCGCCTTGGAAGAATTGGCGAAGTAGTAATTTCGTTGAAGTAACCATTCCAACGAACAGCATCTAAGCGAGCATAATGACTCAGTATCTGACACCCGAACAAGTCCTTTTCCTTCACAGCCGCCTCATTGCTGAAACCGGCGGGGGGCACGGGATCCGAGATTTAGGAATGCTTCTTTCAGCTTTAGGTAGACCGCAAGCGACCTTTGATGAAAAGGAGCTTTATCAGGATCTCTTTACAAAGGCAGCAGCCCTGATGGATTCTTTGGTTCGAAATCACCCTTTTGTGGATGGCAACAAACGGACGGCGATCACAGCTTCGGCGTTGTTCTTGAGGATCAACGGTTTCCAATTGGTTGTTGAAAACATCGAAATGGTTCGGTTTACCCTAGCCTGTGCACAGTCTCAGCTCTCCTTGGAGGAGATTAGGGATTGGTTCAATCAATACAGCACGAGTGCCGGATAAGGGCCTTACTCTTACTATAAAGATAGAAGCACCATACCCTTGTGGACCAAGTCCGGTATACGGGTATAAGTTCTGACTCGCCTGGAATATGCCGCAGGACTAAGATCTTCTCATCCTGCATCCTGGTCGAGGATCTCCTGCATGTTTTCGCGATCCTCAACCTTCACCTCGCGGCTCTTGCTGATAGTTACACATTCGAGCAAAGTATCTACAAATCAGATAACATCCTCTCCAACTGACCAGGTACGAATCCCCCAGTCCACCGATACGTGCTGGGGAGATTTTTTATATCATTCTGGCAAATTCAAAAAGGAGTTGAAATGCGCGGGGAAAAAATCCTGGTCTTTGGCGCAGGCGTGTTGGGGAGCCTATACGCGGCCTCTCTGAAGGAAGCAGGATATGACGTCCACATTGTCGTGCGTGGGAGGCGCTTACAGGAAGTCCGCTCACAGGGAATTATCCTGCAACACGCCTTTTCCGGTAAACGGACAGTCGTTCGACTGCAGGCGGTTGAGAAGTTATCGCCATCCGACAAGTATGACTATATCATCGTCTTGGTGCGAAAGAATCAGGTTGATGACGCGCTTGCTGTTGTCGGCAACAATAAGAACACGCCCAATATCCTGGTGATGGTCAACAATCCTTCCGGGTACCAGTCCTGGGTTAATGCGGTTGGTCAAGAGCGGTTACTGCTAGGATTTGCCGGCGCGGGCGGCGCAATAGACAATGGCGTGGTGATTTACGCACTGGCGCCGGGATTCTTCCAGCCGACGACGCTGGCTGAATTAGACGGGCGCGAAACCGAGCGTTTGAAGACGATGGCGAGGATTTTCAGGCAGGCTGGTTTTCCGGTTGCGATCTGTTCCAACATGGACGCATGGCAAAAAACGCATGTGGCCTGGGTTAGTCCCCTGGCGCAAGCCATCTATCAGGCTGAGAAGGCGGGAGTTTCGTTGAGTGCGTCCAAACCTCTTTTGAACTTGACGGTAGAAGCCATTCGCGAGTCGTTTGATGTCCTGGAAAAGTTAGGGATACCGATTACGCCGCCGATGCTCATGTTCTGGAAACGCCTGCCAAAATTTGTGCTTGTGGACAGCCTGGCAATTTGGACAAGGACAGAGCACTTCAAAACGCTGGCTTTGCGCCACAGCCTGGCTGCCCGCGATGAAATGCGCCTGCTTGCGGATGAATTTTCCATGCTCGCGCAAGTCGCGCAGCAACCGACCCCGGCATTGGAGCAACTGACAAGGAGATAAGGATAGTGTTATCCAACCCATCTAATATCATCGAAACGCGCGGATTGAGCAAAACGTTTGGCGCTGTGCAAGCCCTGAAAGAGGTGGATTTGCAAGTGCCACGCAATTCCATCTTCGGTTTTCTTGGTCCGAATGGAGCGGGCAAGACCACGCTGATGAAAGTCCTGCTGGGGTTGAGCCGCCCAACATCAGGCAGTGGAACGATCTTCGGTCATGACATTGTTCGTGAAAGCGTCGCCATCCGCGAACGGATCGGCTACCTGCCTCAACAGCCGCGCTTCGTTGAGTACATGACAGCTCGTGAGAATCTGCTCTTCGCTGCGAAGTTCTTCTTTCGTGGTCCCCAGCCTAAGGTCCGGGAAAGATGCGATGAGATGCTGGAATTGGCCGGGTTGCAGGAGAAGGCGGATCGTCCCATCAAAAATTTTTCCGGCGGCGAGAAGCAGCGTCTCGGCATTGCGCTAGCGCAGGTCAATTATCCCGATTTGCTGATCCTGGATGAACCCGCCTCGGCGCTCGACCCGCTCGGGCGGCAGGAGGTACTGGCGTTGATGGAACGTCTGCGGAAACACACCACGATCTTCTATTCGACTCACATCCTAGACGACGTGCAGCGAGTCAGCGACAGCATCGCCATCCTGAACCGGGGCGAATTGGTGGCAAGCGGGCCGATCGAACAAATCCTGAATGGCAGGGATGGCGTGGTTTATAGCGTGACAGTAAAAGGGTCCCCGCAGGGATTCGGCAAGCGGCTTGCAGAACTCTCATGGGTGACGCATGTCTCGACCAAACAGCATGACGACGCGAGCGTCTGGCAGATTGGAGTGAGCGACGATGCGGTTGCCCAGACTGCATTACTGCGTTTCGTATTGGAGGATCAGAACGTTACTGTGATCGAATTCAGCCGCAAAAAATACGAACTGGAGGAAGTGTTCATGGAGATCGTGAAAGGAGAGGGTAATGGCATCCAATCTTGAACTTCAACGCGTGAATGAATGGAACAGACTGCGCGGTTTTGCCAACCTGTTCCATAAAGAGAACCTTGCCTGGTGGGGAACCCGCCGCTGGTGGCTCAATGCCCTGTTGTGGATGGGAATGCTGGGAGGACTGGTGAGCATGGTGCTGTTCATGCTGCCCTCGGTTGCCGAAACGACCGACGACCCGAATGTGACAGCCGCAGGCGGTCCGATTGCCTTTGGTCTGGAGATGGGGCGCACCGTTTTTTTTGAACTGGGGACGATGGCGCTGGCAATCGGTGTGATCGTACTTTGCCAGGACCTGATCGTGGACGAGAAGCAATCGGGATTAACCGAATGGCTATTGGCAAAGCCAGTCACACGACGCGCCTGCGTGCTTGCTAAATTGATCGCGTCGGTGCTTGCTGTGCTGGTTCTGTTAGTCGCCCTACCATCTCTAGCGTCGTATCTCCTGCTATCCGTGCGGATTGGGTCGTTCTTTCCGCCACTGCCCTTCCTGAGCGGCATGGGGATCATGATCGTGCATACCCTGTTCTATCTCACTCTGACTTTGATGTTGGGTACATTCTTCAATTCCCGTCCGCCCATTTTGGGAATTGCGCTGGGCGTTTTGTTGGGCGGGAATCTGCTCGCAGGTTTTCTCAAGCCTTTTCTGTCCGTTACACCGTGGGGGCTTGGAAAACTTGCTTCGCTGGTGGCGGGTAGTCAGCCCTTGCCGCCCACGTTGTTGTTCCCACCATTGATTGCCTCTGCGTTGTGGAGCCTGGTATTCGTTTTCATCGCAGTTGTGAAGTTCGAAAGAACAGAGTTTTAGAAGAAATGCTGAGCGTCAAAGATGCGGAAACTTCTTATGAAACTTCGACAAATATCAGCTTCGCTTTGGATCGTGTCTAACACGGCATTCGCCCCCTCGAATTTCGAGAGATATTTCGCGGATCAGTGTTGAACGTGAGGGTGCAGGAGCAGAGATGAAGTCGGATACAAGGTCGTTGGTGAGACATCGAGGCAGTTCAAGAAATATCGCGCCTTCGCGGAAAGACGCGACGCAGCGAAATGTCGGGCGTGTGGTCCTGTCAGCGTTATTCGCACTGGTGTTGACCGTTGCCTGTACCCATAATCGGCGAGGAGCTGAGTTCCGCAATTCACTCCAGTCTTTCACCGAGCATCTTGATGAACGCATTCCCCCCTTGATGGATCAATATGACGTTCCGGGCGTGAGCATTGCGCTGATCCACAAAGGGAAAGCAGTGTGGCTCAACGCCTATGGCTATGCTGATCCTGAACACAGGCGCAAGATGACAGTTGATGCAGTCTATCGAGTGGAGTCCATCTCTAAATCGGTTACCGCCTGGGGTGTCATGAGGCTGGTCGAGCAGGGTTTGGTTGACCTGGATGCGCCAGTACAGCAATATCTGGGCGATTGGAAATTTCCAGAGTCGGAATATTCCGAGTCAAAAGTCACTATTCGAAGATTGTTGAGCCACAATGCCGGTATGCCGCTGGGAACCATTGGGGTGAAGGTGGAATATCCGCCCCAGGGCAATACACCCACCCTGCAAGATTTCCTGACGTCTGAGGCGCGTCTTTTCAACGAACCTGGTTCGGGGTTCCTGTACTCTGACACGGGATTCAATTTGTTGGAACTGCTAATCGAGGAGGTAACCGGGCGTGATTTTGCGGAGTATATGACGAATGAAGTGTTGATTCCGCTTGGGATGCGGGACTCCAGTTTTGCCTGGGATGAGAGACGGCGTCCCTCGATTCCCATCGGCTATGATCTGAAAGGCAAATCGGTGCCGGTGTACGTGTACCCGGCGAAAGCCTCCGGCGGTCTGTTTGCAACTGTGGAAGATATCGCCCGCTTTGTCAGCGCTGAGATGACAGGCTCCCATTACACAGCACGTCGTCCACTTTCACAGGAGGGCATTCGAATACTCCACTCTCCGCAGGTGGATATTCCCGGCATCTACGGCATCGTCTCTGACTCGTATGGGCTCGGGCACTTTATCGAGAACCTCCCCGATGGCCGGCAGGCAATCTGGCATGGCGGGCAGGGGCATGGATGGATGTCTCATTTTCATCTCGTTCCAGAATCTGGCGATGGGATCGTTATTCTGACCAACAGCCAGCGCAGTTGGCCTCTCATGGCGCAAGTATTGAGCGATTGGGCAAAGTGGAACGGTATCGGCTTGGTAAAAATGGGCAGGATCACTTACGGAATCGCCATCATGCGGGTGTTGACATCCCTGGTTGCGCTGGCTGCGCTGTGGCAAGCGGTTCGTCTGATTCAGGGATTACAGAGCAGGGATCGGACCTTCGCGCCGCTTTCCAGAAATTCTCGGATTGCGCGGCTGTTACAGGCAATGCTCGGCCTCAACGTGATTGCCGCGTTGGCATGGTACGCCGCGCAACCCTACCTGATCGTCTCATCAATATTTCCCGGAATAGCAGGCTGGACAGGAATTTCGTTTTTCGGCATGTCAGTCGTCATGATTCTTTCGGCTTTGTTCCCACACAGTGATGTACGGTCACATGAGGCAAAAGAACACGGATATAAATTCAATAGGAGATGATATGTCATCGGTCAATCTTAGTTCGCAACAAGTCAAAAAAGGGCTTGCCCTACTTGTCGCTTTCATTGTTCTATGAGCAATTCTGACTTATACAACAGGTACAAATGACGAGACACAAACCACTTGGCAACGCATTTCATTTCTGAGAGGCGGCTTTCTCGTCCTCTCCGTGGGTTTGACGAACTTCGGTTTCACCCGTTGGGTGGGAGTCGACCTGCGCCAGTGGTGGCACTACGATCGCAAACGCCTGGCGGGCGACATCGGATGGGGCTTCTTGGGATTCATCCTGTGTTTTTTTGTAAACATCGGTTTCGTCCTGCTTGCCTCAGGGTTCGGATTGCTCCCACAGGAAGCCGTCACTGCCCAGCCTGCCCGGTTATCTTTTCTAGATTGGTTCCTGAATTTGTTTTTCGGGTTTGCCATCGCCAGTTTTCAGGAGGAAACTATCTTTCGGGGCTTCCTGATGGACGCATTGCAACAACGATTCGGCCTTGCATGGAACGTGATCATCCAAGGCCTTTTCCCTCGCACACATCGGATATCTGCCCCTTGAGCGCTGGATTCTCTTTGCCAACGTTTTTGCATTCGGTTTGCTGTTCGGAATTTTGCGGGTGAAACGCAGTTCTCTGATTGCCGCCTGGATTGCTCATGGCTTGGCCGGTTAGGAAAGCCAGCAAGATCATTCATGTTTAATGTGCTTAGATCACTCAACCCGCCAGTCATCTTTAGAATCGCTTTTCGCCGCCGCTTTGACAGCCCGATGTAACCCACCGGGATCCAAATGACAGCGGCGAATGACCCCGATACGCGAATCGGTGGAATGGCTTCGTGAATTAATATTTTTGCTTGCCTTCGATCGTGAATTCACCTGTACGGGTGCGCTCTTTGGCCCGGATTGTCACGCCGTCTCCCCGAAAATTCAATTCCAGGGTGTATACATCGTGATTGGCAATCGTGTCGTACTCAAACAGAAGAGTCTGTGGACCGGTCCAGTTGCAGCGCAGACCCATTGGGAGTTCATGCTCACCAATTGGATACATCCGATAGACTCCATCCATGCCGATGAGTAATTCGCGATCAGGCTGATTGTAAAAGGTAGCAAACAATGTTGCTTCCTGAGCCCCGGTAAACTCCCAGCGGATTGTTTTCAGATCAAGAGGGCTGAATTCAAATTCATAGGTTTTACCAGAAATCTCGTATGCTGTTTCGGGCAAAGGCGGAACTGCCTGCGGAGATGGGGGTTGTTGAATCGATGCCAATGCGGTGCGCAACCGCTCCACCGCCGCTGGATTGGCAGGTATGGGCTCAGCCATGTTGATCATAGCGGGGATAAGCAGTGGGGTAATCTCGTTCCATTCGAAGCCGCCGCCGGTGGTGACGATCACCATATTTAATTGGGGAATCACCCGGATATATTGCCCGCCGCGTCCCTCAGCCGCGAACTCCACAAACTGGTTAGCGGGGGGTACCCACCAGCCATAGCCGTAATTGTCACCCTGACCAGTTTTCTTCTGCAAACGAGTTGCATCCCTCACCCATTCCGGCGAAACAATCTGCTGATCCCCCCACTTGCCCTGATGCAGCATCAGGTAACCAATCTTCGCGAGATCGCGCGGATGCATGTATAAGCCTGCCCACCCGTCGCTATACCCATCCGGGTCTGCCTCCCAAAGGAAATCGGTTATGCCAAGCGGTTCAAAGAGGTAGAGGCGGGCAAACTCTGCGGCTTGCATTCCGGTTGCCTGCTGGAGGATTGCAGATAGCAAATGCATGCCGGGGCTGCAGTATTCAAAGTGGGTGCCAGGAATATGAGCAACCTTGAGATCGAGCGTAAACTGCACCCAATCCGGCGCACTGCCCATTTCAGTTAGGGTCTGCTCGTCATTCGCTGAAATACACTCTAACCCAGAGGTCATTCCCGCTAACTGCCTGACTGTGATGAGGTTTTTCCAAAAAACACGATTCGCAATCTTGCGATCTGGGAAGAACGATAGGATGGGGTCATCTAGATCCAACATCCCTTGATCAGCCGCAATACCAACCAGGGTTGTCATGATGCTCTTCGTTACCGATGCGATTTCGTGGTACGTTTGGCCATTGTAAGGATAAAAATAGGCGTCCAGGATCATCTCATCGCTGCGGATAACGGTAATGCTATGGACATTGATTCCGTTGGCACGAATTGACTGTAGGGCTTCTGCCAACTTAGCGGAATCAAAGCCCTGGTCTTCAGGGTTAGCCATTTGCCATTCCTGAGTGGGCCAATTTGAAGGCACTGGTATCTGGATAGGGGCTGGCGCGGGGGAGCAAGCCGAAATCAGAACCGCGAAAATCGCCAGTAAGATGAAAGCATTTTTGGACATGGCATAACCTCCGATATCTATAAGCATAATACGAAATAAGGGACTTGTTGGTTCCATTTTCGTGTCACTGGAATGACATTGCTTAAAACAAATATACAAACATAATTCCGACAAGAATTCCTGAATGTCGGTCACATCTATATTTATCAGGCGTTGGCCTATTTCTGGCCCGGCCAGGGGGCCGGGTATAAACCTCTTCCATGGACCGAGTCGGATAGGTGGGTATAAGTTTCGACCACGGCTGGCTGAAGCATAGGCCGATAAACAGCCATTCAACAAAAAAGCGGCCTCTACCGGGAGACCGCTTTTTTGATTATATATAATGGCGATCAAGAAGTCCTAGACTGCCTTCAAATCTTCAAAAGCAGTGTTTGGGGATCCAGCCCAGAGGCGGTATGATCTGCCACAGCGACTTCGGGAGGCAGTGGTGTCAGTTGTAACGCCAGGATGATCCAGGCAAAGGCCACGAGATAGGCAAGGAAGAAGCCAGCCGGCAAGCGCCATAAAATTGTGAAGAACCTTTCCTTTTGCCATCCCCGCGAATGCCAGGATACGCCTGTCACCGCTGCTAAAACTGGGAACTCCGGCTCGCAGCAGGCTAATTTGAACGCCTGATACCTGATTGCGCAGGCGAATTACCTAAGCATCGCACAAACACCTGGAATTCACCGCTGACCATCAGTACTACTACGACGAGCAGCATCACCAGCGTCAGTCCGATATTTGCCCATACAGCATTTTGTAAAACAAACAAGTAACCGAAAGACCCTTGCGCGTTATTCAAAGCAATATGTGCCAGAGCAGTCACCAGCACGCTGTTCGTCTTGATATAGACATAGGCCAGGTAGGTAAATGTGCAGATACTGCCCAGCGCCAGGACCGGGAGAAGGATCATCTGGGTCTGTGGATCGGCCTGCTGCGGGGTTACCAGAGTCAGCGGCAGGTGCCAGGCAAACCAGAGCAGCCCACCGATGATAAATGCAGCCCAAGGGCAGATGGCATACAGTCGCGGGAACAGCAGACCGCGCCAGCCCAACTCCTCACCTAAACCGGTGATTAAACCAGGCATGAGGTTGAAAACCGTCAGCCCACCAATGAAGTATACCCACAGCATTATTTCAGGCGTCATCCCTTCTGGTGTGGCGGTGTTGAGATCCTTTCCAACCGCTGTGAATTGCACCGCCAGCCGGTCAAGAAACACCTTGCCGCTTAGATCCCAGATGCCTGCGCCGAGAAGTGTGTATGCCGCGAAAACAAGCGCGCTGATCCCCAGGCTGAACAGCCAGAATTTCAAAACATTTGACCAGCGCCCTACGCGGAAACGGAGATCGCTGAACCTTAGCGGGTCAAAGAAGGCACGGGTGATCAAGGCTGCTATTGCAGGGAGAAGCATATATCCTTGCACGAGAAAGGCGCCATACTGCCCGGTGCGCAGCATCCCCAGAACGAACCCGCCGCTAAGCACGCTCAGGATAATCAGGTAAGCAGTTAAACTCTTCAATTTCATGCCGATCCTCACTCTTCTATTTCATCATAAACTCCATCATAAACAGATCAGGGCCGTCAACATCCTGCCGGATAGGGAGTTCACGTCCGTCTGGCGTAGGGATTTGAACTGGACAGTTGACCAGGAAAAAAACCTTCTTTCGCACAAAAAAAATCCTTATTCTGTTGGAGCAACAGGCTGGTTGAGTTTCGGTAGATTAAAAGGGCGAACTTCATGTGTTCAGGGAGAAAATTTCAATGATCAATGGTTTTTCCACGCGAATCGAAAAAGAGCCTATACCGGGTTCTCCCACCGGCTCGAAACGTTTCTTTACCCTGGTGATCTTTCTCATCTACCTGCTGGGAGTGATCGTTTACAGCAGTATTCGATATACCTTTCCTTCTGCTTCTCACTTGCCCGGCAATATGCTTACGATGGTGTTTGCGCTCGTCCTGCTTTGGCTGGGCATCGGTGGACTGCGCAATTTGCACATCCCCTTAGGTTCAATTGGCGTAAACAGCCGCAAGGCGCTGGAAGCCGCCGGGATCATCCTGCTGATCTGGTCGGCCTTTGCACTGCTGATTTTCGTAACCGGTAACTTTCAACTGGCCGGTCTGTTACAGCAGTTAAAAACGCCTCTCGCTGGTATGATCACCAACTGGCTGTTTGTGGGTCCGGCGGAAGAGATCTTATTTCGTGGATATATCCTTAATTGGCTGCGGAGCCGGTTGGCAACTTTCGGGAAGGTAAAGGGAATCTGCCTGGCCGTTTTTATTACCAGCCTGCTATTTGCCACCACCCACATCCCAAAAGATGTGTTCCAGATCGCTCAGGGTCAAATGCCTGCCGCTGAATTCATTAACAGCATGATCGTGAAATTCATTTTGGGAACTTTGCTCGCCTACGTCTATCTGCGCACGAAGAATATCCTTCTGGCGGCAATGGTGCATGGTGGCAATAATGCTCCGCTTCTTGGCGAACAGGGTGACCTTATCATCCACCTTCTAGCCGTCCTGCTGATTGAAGTGGTGCATTTCGTACACCAGCGTTTTCACATGCAGAAGAGCGTTCGCATTTGAAGTACCAGAGCGTTCTCATCTCAAAACCCCACCTGGGTATACCAGGATACAAACGGTTCACTGGCGGTATAATTCCACGATCCATGAAATCCTACAATGACCTCACCAATCTCGGAAAACTGCGCCGGCTGCACGAGCTGGCATGTGCGGCAATCAAACAATATGATCTAAACGACCCGCAAATCAATTTCTACGCCTTTGCCACTAACCTTCTCTTCCGCGTGACCACCGCGACCGGCGAGCGCTTCATGCTCCGTCTGGCTTCTCCCGGCTGGCGCACCTTCGAAGACCTCTGCTCTGAGGCGATGTGGTTGCAGGCGCTGGCGCGCGACACGGTCGTGCCTGTGCCGCGCATCATACCAGCCCGTTCTGGTGAACTGGTGCTGCCGCTCAACCGCCCGGATATTCCTAACGTTTGGAATGCAACCCTGATGAGCTGGGTACCGGGCCGGTTGCTGGGGAAGTATCTCACCCTCTCCAACCTGACGAAGATGGGCGCACTGTTCGCCTCGCTCCACATACACGGCGCGGCATGGAAACCGCCCGCCGGCTTTACCACACGCCGCTTCGAGCATTGGCTGTCACGAGGCGAGGAGAACCGTATCGTTGGGGTTGCAGATGCAGAGCTGCCTACCGGTCAGCGCGTACTGCTCGAACGCATCCATGAACATGTCGAGTCCGTTTACGCCTCCCTCAACCGCTCCGACTTACGTGTCATCCACTGCGACCTGTGGCACGACAACATCAAGCTCTACCGCGGCGTGCTCTATCCGCTCGACTTCGAAGATACGGTCTGGGGTTTCCGCGCGCACGATATCGCTATGGCCATGCTCGACCTGCTGGAAACGGTAGGAGAGGAGCGTTACCCGGCGCTGCTGGCCGCCTTTCGACGTGGTTACGAGGCTAACCTGCCCTGGCCGGCCGAACCGATCGAACCCTTCCAGATCGGACGGCTGTTGTGGAAGATCAACTGGATGGCGCGCTTTCAGCCGAAACACCTTTCAGGGATGGTCGAGCGCTACGTACCGGTGTTCGAGGAATACGAGCAGTCGGGGCGCGTGATTCTCCCTCATGAACTGTAGTTTTGCCAGCTTTATCGAAACTACAGTGCCAAAGCAGGTTCTCGAACAGTACCTGATTTCACAAATCTCTTTTTATCCTCTGACCATAAGGGGCGAGCCAAGTTATGAAACAGTCAATTGTTCACATTGCCCTGGTAGTAAACGATTATGATGAAGCGATCGCTTTTTATACCGAGAAACTTCACTTCACACTGATTGAAGATACCTATCAGCCAGCACAAGATAAACGATGGGTGGTGGTTGCTCCGCCTGGTTCGGTGGGAACCACCTTACTTTTGGCGAAAGCGTCCAAACCAGAACAGAAACCGTTTGTGGGGAATCAGGCAGGCGGACGCGTATTTTTATTTCTGAACACTGATGATTTTTGGCGAGACTACAACGAGATGGTGGCTAAGGGGATCAAGTTTGTCAGACCTCCCAAAGAAGAAGATTATGGTCTGGTCGCTGTTTTTGAAGATTTGTACGGCAATTTATGGGATTTGCTGCAGCTAGTTCCTAACCACCCGATTTCTATACGGAACGGCTGAATATCATTTTTTGTTGCTAATCGAAGGTAATCATTTCAAGAGCAGAGGCCGCAGGTGTACTCAAACCCTGTGGTCTTCTTAATTTGCGTACCGGCCACAGGAAGGATGTTCTGTGTTTTTTTCAAAAGGATGGTTTGTCTTATAAACTCATGAATGTGATTCGCACCGCCGCTCCTCGCGCAGCTTCAAGCCCAACGCAATCTCTGAGACTGTATTAGCCAAAATTCTTGAAGCCGCCGGGAATCAATCCTGGATTGCCACTGCCCCGGTGGTAATTGCATGGTATGCGAATATTGATTGGCATCTCAAACCACCCACGGACTTCTAGAAGTATCTGCGGCAATACCCTGGTTGCATGCAGCCCACGGAGGTGATTTGGCCTCTAACCGAACCTGTTTGTTGTCAAGGCGGGGAGGGCGGGTTGTGTTCCAAGTTTGACAACTACAACCTGATTTTCCCCTCCGTAGCGATTACGGAAATCCTCCAAACAATCGAATAGGCGATCAGAAACAGGCACCAGCCTGTCATTCTGCTTTTTCACTCTGCCTCGGACACGGTTCGTACTCGTCCGAGGCAGTTTTTATTCTTGCTGATTCAGGCATCGGAGTTACTCCATGAGGCTCCAATGATCCTGTATCAGCCACTTGATTTCGATCTCATTCCAAGCGATCTCTTTGTTCCGAAGATCCTTCCTGGTGTTTTTGGCTATACCGGGGATTGCCGCTATTCCGTTGTTCGGTGGGAAGAAGATTTGGGCAACGCGACCTTGGAAGATATTTACGCGGCAAACTCGCTTGATCCCATCATCTGGCTGACCTATATCACGCACCCAGCTATTGCAGATTGCATTACTGGGGAAATATCACTGGATATCTTCTCTTTTGAGCAGGATTGTTTGCTGTTCGATTGGGTCGATTGCCAGGTATATCTGGGCGAATATGTAGCAGCTCGCGCATTCCTCGACCACGTGCGCGCAGGCTGGCTGCTGCCTCCTGCCAGGCGCATCCCCTTTACCACCCAAAACCTCAAAAGCTACACATGCGACCAGGAGAGCCTCGTTGGCCTCCTGCGGATCACTTTGGATCAACGCCTGCGTTTGAACTAACCAGGCGAATACGTTGGAAAGCATAGACACGGAGGCTCAACGATGAAGGCGAAAGTCATTTGTGTGACCAATCAAAAAGGTGGCGTCGGCAAGACCACCACGGCTGTATCCCTTGCTCATGGATTAGCCCGAAAAGGCAAAACCGTTCTGTTGATCGACCTGGACCCGCAAGGCCAGGTTGCAACAGCATTGGGTATGAACCCGGAAGCCGGGGCTTTCTATCTGCTCACGATGGGTCGAACGCCCCAAGAAATGAATTTCGTCCAGCAGTGGATTCGGCAAACGGGCCGTGAGAACCTGTGGATCATCGCAGGCAGTCAGGAAACAATGGCTGCCCAAACCGTGATGAACGCGCAGAACAAGTTGGTCTCTCACATTCGGGAAGCCATTACGCCCTTGATGGTTAAGTCCCTGGCCAACTCAAAAGGTTTCGATTACCTGATTTTCGACACTGCTCCTTCTGTTGGCGGTATCCAGGAACGGGCAATCTGGGCTGCGGACCTGGTATTGGTTCCCACTGCAACAGAATATCTTTCAGTTGATGGCGTCAAGAAAGTATCCGAAACCATGTTGATCTTACAGCGGGAAAAAGCCTGGAAAGGTTCTCTGCTGGGCGTTCTCCCGACGTTCTTCGACGAGCAAACGCGGGAAAGTGCGTCGGCGATGGATGACCTGCAACAGGGTTTTCGAGATCGTGTTTTTCCTCCGATTCACCGGGCAACTCTTTTGCGGGAATGCGCTGCTGAAGGCGTGACGATCTTTGAAAAAGATGCCCGATGCCGAGCAGCGGAAGAATACCGGCGTGTAATTGACTTGGTTCTCAAATACTAAGGGGGATACGATGACCGAAAAACGGCGGCGCAATGTATTTGGCAGTGACTCACAGCCGGACAGTGGCGCGGGTGCTCTATCAGAAAAATTATTGCCTGAAGAAGCAACTCCGGCAGCTCCAGTGGCCCGTTCTGTCGTTGATCAGCTGACCTTTGCTGAAACGAGGAAAGCTTCTTCTGCTCCAAAACCACCCCGGCCGGGACAGGTTAGTTATCGGGGTTTTCCAGGCGAGCTAAAAGAATCGATCCATGCAGCAGCCCAAGAACTGCAGGTGAACATCGATGAGGTAGTACGTGCCACATTGGAATATGCCCTTGGAGTGTACTGGTCTGGCAAGCTGGAACTTGATCCAATGCCTGCCAGGATCAAGATGACGCTTTACCCATCAAACTCCAAAACGATCGTTCAGGGAAAACCACGAAAAGGGCAGAAGCGAAAGAAAACAGATAAACCACGTTGGGCGACTGTGGTGACCTTCCGGGGAATACCGGACGAGCTTCAGGAGGCGGTCAAACAACTCGCTGAGGAGCGCGATATCCCGGTTGGTGAAGTCGCTGCTTATCTCATTGAGACCGGGATGCGCGCGTTTCGATCTGGCGAATTGGTTCTACATCCAGTTCCCAAACCCGGTGCAAATACGCTCTATGCGGAGTAGATCATGCGTAAGCAAAAACATGAACCTGTAGTCCGTCGAAAAAATACACGTAAGCCACCTGCTTACCTATGGCTTACGTTCTGCTTACGGGTGGTTTACATTCCTGCTTACGTACTTGCTTACGTTGCCTCGCCAGGAAGGCCGTAGAGACGTGTGGTATGCGAGATGCGATCTTCTCTATCCCTTATTCTCGATTTGCCGATTTCTGCTGTTTTCGGCTGCGGTGACTGCTCATGAAGATGACGCCTGAAGATGCTTGGAACGCAGCAATTGGCCAGCTCCGCATGGAGATGAGTAAAGCATCCTTTGATACCTGGGTCGCTTCTGCGCGGTTGTTAGAAGTGAGCGATGGCGTATTTTCGATTGGTACGTATAACGCCTACAGTCGGGATTGGCTGGAAAGCCGACTGACCACAACCCTCTCGCGGATGATTACAGGAATACTCGGCCAACCAACAAGTATCCAATTCGTCGTTTTATCGGACATTGTGAATCGTGAGGATGAAGCCGAACCTGAACGAGAGGCTGAAAACAAGCTGGAAACTGCTCGACCACCAGATGAACTGGAAATCCAGGATATCACCCGAGAGCTGCACACGCTAATCGTTCAGCCAGATAAGGTTGTTGTAGTTCCGAAGTATCTGCTGAGATGGCTTCCCCTGATTGGTCCTGACCTGTTCTGGATGGTCATCGCTTTCCGGCAAGCACGCTTCTTGAACACGATCAGTTCCAACCGGAATAAAGCATTTACTGCCCGGGCTGAGGAGATCTACCGCTGGAGTGGAATGAGCCGGGCAACCTTCTGGCGGAATCTCGACCGAGAGGAGCTTGCCTGGTTTATCGAGCGGTTGCCGCAGACAGGTTGGGGATTGAATACGGAAACCGGGCGCGCAAAACAAAATCCGAACCGCTACCGAATCGAGGTCGATGTTCCCATGACTCCAATGGACGCGGAAGCCGTTCGTGATTATCTGGTAGCTCACGATTTCCTGAGTGATCCGGTCGGAGCATTAACCACAGCATTCCATGCCCCGATTCGCGATGTTCTCGCTTTCCCCTCACCTCGGCCTTCCCCAGAACAACGGAGCATGATGCCGTGCCCGTATACCGTACAAAGTATCGTGGCAAATCTTCTGGAAAATGTTCCACACCTTCAACCCATGCCTGATCGACAAATACAAGACCTCTGCACGCAGCTCTCTGAAAAATTACTGCGACCACTCGAAAATTTTCAGCTTTCCTGGTATTTCCTCGAAGAATGGCTTCCGGTGCTCGGCACTGGGCCTGCTGCTCTGGTGGCCGTCCTACGCAGCTACGGTTACTACAACCCGATCACCGGAGAACTCCGCGATGAGATCTGGATCGAGGGCGGGTATGAGGAGTTAGCCCAGATACTGGGATTACAGCGTGCAAAAACGCTGGTGGAGTGGCTTCCCAGTGCGGTAAACCATGGAAAGCAACTCGATAGCTTGACTTCAAAGGCGCGCCAGGAGAAAGAGCGGATCGAAGGTTTACGGAAAAATTTGGTGAAATTTCTCCAACGCGTGGATTACCGGCCAGGGAATGCTGGTTACGCTTTCAAGTTCAAGGTCAAACTGGATGCTGAGCCCTTGTGCGAAAAAGACGAAGTGATCCATTCAACTCTCCAGGCTATTTTGACACAGTGCCAGAAAAAGGTGGTTGTTTCTGATTTCACAGCCTGGATACAGCATGTTGACTTTGATCAGTTGACCAAGCAAGCCGCGGAGTGGCCGAGTTCCGGTTTTGAGACTCTCATACTGGACCCGGTTCTGGATTTGAGACTCTCTAACGGCGAGCGTTCCGGTTTTGACACTCTCAAGCAGATCCTCAGTTCCGGATTTGAGACTCTCAAACAGGCGCAGGTTCCGGTTTTGAGACTGTTTAAAGTACTTCTTGGTTTAAAAACTTTAAAGCCATTACTGGATTCACCAACCAGCACCGCCCAGCCAGAACAAGAGGTGGAGGGGGCGGAATGGAAATTGGAGACTTTGTTGGCAATCAATCATGTTAGCCAGAAAAAGCGCGAGGTTCTGTTCAGGCAAGAAACTTCAGGGAAACCATTTGTTTCCTGGTTACTCTATGCGGCAAGCTCGCGTGGTGAGGCAATCAAAGACCCAGTGAGTGTTGCGATTAGCAAGCTGTTGGAGAATCCGGGTGAAGGCGCAGGCGGTGCGTTTGATCGTTTGGCCGAATTACTGGATGAGCAACTCCTCGATCTGATCTGGGATGAATTGAGCCTGAATCGGCCAACGCATCGAGATTGGCGTCAGGCGATGGAGAATGCTCCCCGACACCGGGTGAAACAACTTGCTGAACAACTGGGGCTTGATGTTCCTGTCAATGAACAGGTTTATTAAGCCCTGTGTATTTGATCGATCCATATCACCATCAAGGAGAACAAAAAAATGGCGCAAGGCAATCATGTATCGGTAAAAGGTGACATCACCGGGGATATTTATTATGACATTTTAGATATTGGAGAAAAGCAGACGCCTTATCTCCGCCTCTACATGATGATCAATGGCAGTCGGGAAGCCTACCCGGTCAAGGGCCTGCGAATTTGCATGTATGGGCTATTGGCCGAACTGACGTATGCCCACGTCCAGAAAGGCTCGCGGATTTTTGTGGAAGGGCACGTTCAGACGCGAACGCGGCGCAATAACGAGGTGGTGGTAGAGATCGTCGCAGAAGACGTGGACTTTATCCGTAATATCGATTACGAACGCGGCAACCGGGTGGCAGAAGAACTGCGCAGCCGCGGTCTGTTCAACGCTGTAAACCCGAGTGGGCAAAACCAGTTGACGTCGATCAGTTTGGGATATGGGGGAGCCATCGAAGGAGTTTACGATACGCCGATGGGCCAGACGGTGATGGCTTCTCAGACTGGAGAGCAGGCTTAATATGCAAACCTCACCAAGCAATGACCAGGAAGTAAAAGTTCCGGTCCCAGTCGCCGTCATTACCCTTCTGGTTTTGCTGACCTTGATCGGTATGTTTAACACCCATCCCGACACCGAAGGCCGTCCTTTACTACTGCTTCCGGATGTTTGGAAAACAGTGGAGTATCAGAAAAAAGCAATTGAATGGCAGGGTGAATTCTACCGGTTGGAAAGTGATTTGAACGGGCTATTAGCAGAAACTCAGGTTGGTGATCTCCTGGCTCAATCGCAATCGGCACAGAAGACGTTAGAGCGGGCGGCTCATCTTTCTCGCGAAATTGACCAGGTGCCCGCGCCGATGGCTGTTACTGGTTTACGGGACTTACTGGCTGAAACATCCATCGATTATCTGGAAGCCTCCCGGTTGGGCCTTCGCTGGTTGAACTTACCAAAAGAGGATGCCCGTATTGAAGCGTTAGCAAAACTACAGCAGGCACACCAGGCTTTGCAGCAATTGGAAGAGAGCCAATGGATCAAAACCCACTGAGACAAAACGCGGACGACATTACGATTACCAACCTTCGTCGCCTGATCCAGGTGCAGACAGACCTTCGTGACCAGGCAGAACGACGCGCTCATGAGGCTATCCTCATCTTTCAAGATTTGTTGCAGACCCTGGCTCCCGAAGAAAGTGAACGTATCGCAAGATCAGGCACAAGTTTCGAAAGCATGCCACTGTCCCAACTGGCCGACCTTTTGAAAGCCAGGTCTCGACAATTGGTCAGTGACGTTGCTCGCTTTCAGCGACCACAGATTGAAAACGCAGAGGAGATCATTGCCAGGGCATACACACAAAACTCTTTCTTGCGCGGAGAATTGAAACGCGTCCAAGATCAGCTCGACCAGATGATCGTTGAGAATAACCGTCTTCGCTCCGAGAACGAGGCGTATAAGAAGTCCAAGAGCAAGTCGGTGGAGAACGGTCAGGAAACACGGGGAAGCCGAGTTAATCAAGAACCCGTTACTCAGTCGCGTGCAATTGGCGGTGAGGGGGAACAGTCTTGGATGCAAGTGTGGCGCAATAGTAAGCACTTCGATCAAGACTCAAAAGCGATTGTTCTTCTCGGGAAAACTGGATTATCACGCCGGCCCGAAATCGAAATAGAGCTTGGGAAAGTCCTAGAGGTCGGTGAGAACAGTGGCACACAGCCTAGAGTCATTCGGCGGCTGGAAAAGGAATGGGGGATGGTGAGCATCCAAAAACCATTTCAGACCCGGGGCGCCAGCTCTGGTGGATCACATCCAGATCTTATTGTGTTGACAGATCGGGGTAAGTACGCTTATCGGATATTGATGGGGACGGATGCGGTACCCAGCGAGTTTGAACGCTTGCGTCCTTCTCACGTATCTGCTGAACACACGCTGCTCAACATCGAGGTAGCGGAATTCTTACAGCAGGAAGGTTACACCATCATGACGGAGGTGCCGGTCATTGAGCTTCCCCAGGGAGGGAAGTTTATTCCAGATATTGTCGCCGAGAAGGGCTATGAAGTCTACTTTATCGAAGTGGAGCGGGGGACATCAAAGGATACCAAGGCCCGGCAGGCCAAATGGTTGAACTTTTACACGGCGAGTGCTGGCAAGATCTATGTGTTTTGCGACAACCTGGAATGTATGTGTGGCATTCGAAAAGAACTGCTGGATGCCTTGGGAGCGCACCGGGCGTCGTTTTCTTTGACGAATATGGCGCAGTTGAAGAATGGAGAACGCGGGAAGGATGGTTCGATCTGGCTGGATCGCCGGCGTGGGCATGCGCCACAAGCCAGGCACGAGCCCGAGTAGAGTCGTTAAGGGTCAGCACGAGCCAGATTTTTGGATTGAGGCCTTGTATTAAGTGATACTCTAGTATACAATGACGACAAGGAGTATGACAATGCCAAAAACGAAATCTGCGAAGAAACCTGTGCGATCCTTTCGACTGAGTGGTGAAACGTTGGGGCAAATTGAGGAATTGGCTGCCACAATGGGGCGTAGCGAGGGCAATATTTTAGAGATTGCTGTTGATCGGATGTACCGGGAGGAAGTACGCTTTCATCGCATACTGGATCCAAAAGCGGATTATCAAGTAACTGAAAGGAAAGATGACAAGGAGGTTGAATGAAGTTTATTTTTGAAATGGCTGCTGGGTTTATTCGTTTCATGTTTCGCATTCTTTCTCTGGGATTATTCCTGGTTGTTCTGGCAGTTGCCTGCTTTATTTATTTTCGTGGCAATCAGCCGATGCAGGTTGCCCAGCTTCCCGCCGACATGACCTACTGGCAATTCATGGCTGATCGCCTGGATGCGGCGCAAGAGGTCGAACCGAAGCGGTGTGGTGTGGGCCGGCTAATTACATTTGTAATCCTGGCGCCGGTCTACTCTTTGGTTTACACCGACGTTGGTCTACACCCAGGAGGCTTCTTGGATCGAGTTTCTCAGGACGATCAGAACATCCCCAATGGGATCGAGAATACCCCCTGGTACAATGTTCCGGAACTATGGTGGAACGTATTCGAAAAGATCTCCTGGAGTATGCTTGCCAGGCGTACGCCGGCATGCAATTTCCGACCAGTAGAAATCGTCGGCCAATAAGTAAGGAAAGATTTGAGAATCGATTGGGCAGGGAAAACAAGAAAATCTCCCAAATTGGGAGAAAGGTGCTATAATAACCTATGCGGATTATCTCACGTCGCCGTCTCGTCGAATTCTGGGAGATCCACCCGGATGCCGAACAACCGCTGCGAGCCTGGTATACAGAAGCTAAAAAAGCCAGTTGGGATTCGCCGGCAGAAATCAAAGCGGTCTATCGCAGCGTCAGTATCCTCTCCAATAACCGGGTTGTTTTCAACATCAAAGGGAATACCTACCGGTTAGTCGTGGTGGTTGAATACACACAGGGGAAAATGTTTATCAGGTTCGTAGGCACTCACGCGGAATATGACCGGATTGACGCAACAAGCATCTAGAATTGAGGGAAATATCTATGGAAATCAAACCCATTCGAACCGAAGCAGACTACGAAGCGGCTCTCGCCGAAGTGGAACGGCTGTGGGGAGCGGAACCCAGCACGCCGGATGGGGACCGTTTTGAGGTGCTGTTTACTTTGGTTGAGGCATACGAGGAAAAACAATATCCCATTCTGCCACCTGATCCAGTTGAGGCGATCAAATATTACATGGACAGCCGCGGGTTAGACCGGCGTGACCTGGAGCAGTACATTGGCCCGAGCGGTCGCGTTTCTGAGGTTTTAAGCCGAAAGCGTCCTTTGACTCTGGCGATGATCCGCAAATTGAATGCAGGATTGGGTATCCCGGCGGAGATATTGATCCAGAGCTCAGCAAGTGGCCAACGGTGAGGGTAACAATTATAGGGGTTCATATGGGCAACCTTTATCCATAATCGATAAGGTTGCCCTTAAAAATATCCGGCTCTCGGCGATTGATGAATACGCAAATAAAACACCCCCGACTATCTTCTTTTCGGAAGAAAGCAGCCTCACCTGGCTACATTATTGTCGCGGGCGGGTAAAACGGTCTCACCGTTTTATTTCAATCTGAATCATATGGACAAAACGGTGTAGTGTCAATATAAGCCGGTTCATATCATGTTAAATCTCTGTACTTACCAACCATAACTTGTCAAGCTAACCCTAATGCGCCTGGCAATCAGACGGACACAAAGCTGCGCACAAACCAAAGCAGCAATATGAGCTAAATCCTAGGTCTTCAATTTTCTTCCCCATAAATGTTTCTGATCCGTTCTCGTAGCATATCTCTACTGGCTAGTTTCTTTCGACAAGTCTCGATAATTTTTTCACCTCTTGCTGATGGATTTGCCTGTTCATTAAGGCCACTGATCAAAATACCGATTTCTTTTGGGCTTACACCTGCATCCCTTTGCTCAATTATCCATTTTGTTGGGTCAGGTATCCCATCAATAACAAGAGCTTTCCACCACCACGCAGAATTTTCAAAATCATTTTTAATTTCTGGATTGCACAAATGTTCTTGTGCTGATGACTTAAAGTCAAAGCGGGTTAAATTCGGCCAGTTAGCAGGTAAAAATTTATTAAACAATTCCCATTGTATTCGGCCTTTACATACACATTCAGTGAAATTCGTAGTTAGGGCTTTTCGCAACATATCTTTTATTCTATCCTCTGGCAATAACACTTCAACAACAAAGGCATGATAAAAGAAACCTGGAAAATTTTCTTTTGAATTAATCCATGTTAAATGCTCTTCCGTTACTTGCCTCACTTCCCTTAATTTTTGTTGCAAAGCCTCGATATCCGAGCTTATTGCTCCACCTGAGGTTACAATAACCCGCCCAATTGCATGCTCTGTCGGTGGTCGATATGTAGCTGGATCGATAACAGTATAGATATACTCGCTCTCTCCAGCTTCCCCTTCACGTACATTCGTCTGAAAAATTCGTAAATATTCAGCTTTTCCTGGAAGCTTATCTTTTAACCAGTCATATATAACTTTCTGATGGTCAACCTTTGGTTTGCTAGCCTCCCTTATTAAAATGTCTTCTCTCAATTTATATAATCTGTCTTCTAACCGTTTAATGGTTCTCAATGCAACTTTTGGTGATTGGGAAGAGAGAACTTCCAAAATATGGTTTATATCCTGTTCGATCTCCATATGAACTTCTCCTTTGTTAACTAGGTAAATTAACTGTGGCAGGTTGGCAGCATTGGTGGCAGCCGTCTGGCTGATATTCAAGAAATCTTCCAGTCCCCAGAATTGTTTGGTATCCCGATGAAACGTTAGTGGATTTCAAATGTTTATCTGAGACAGGCGGGGAATCGACCTGGATGCCATACTTCCGATGTGTCCCTCTGCCCTTATTCTGTCGCACTTCTTTACAGCCCGTTGAAAAAGGTGGGTTATTTATACTCGCGCTGAAATACCACCGCTAGAAGCGCAGTGCCGATCGGGAAGGCGATCGCCCAGACGCCCAGGCTGATCAAAACCAGAACGTTTAAAGGATCGCCGCTCACGACATAACCCAAATTACCTAGAATAGAAAATACAGCATTGATCGCAAAGCACCAGCGAATTACAAGTTCAACCCGGCTTTTGGCCAGAATGGGGAGAACGAACATTGCAGCCAATCCCATGAGCGTGTACCCAATCGATTCAAGCGACCAGAAAGCCGTTTCCTTAGAAAACGCCATTGTCAACCATCCATAAAGCTGGGGATTGCTGTTGACCACGGTTAATTGCAAGTAGTAGTTCCAGATAAGTAACGCCGCATAGACAACCGCGAATGACAACCCGATCTGGCTCCAAACACGTTTCTCTTGGGCGGCATACTGGTGCAGGCTGGCCATGAGTGCGACAAAGGAAAGTGTAAGAAGGAGCGAAGCGCCCACAGCGACCAGACGCGTTGGGGCGCCACTTGCGCCGATTCCGATGGCGATATCGAAGACGAGAATCCAGATAGTCGTGAGGATCGCTGACCAAAAGCCAATCCGGTGTACTTCTTGTCGGTTTGACGATGCTGAGATTGTATGGGTTGATGCCCCTTGATCCATTATTGAGTATCCTTGGAGATAAAAACTGAGGCTTTATGTATATGCCTCCAAACCCGGGTTCGTTGGGATGGCATAATATCATGTTTTCTTTTCTGCGACCTTACTGATTACTCAACTCATACTCCTTACTTAAACATCAGTTAAGTTCTTTTGCAGCCAGCTTTCAGGTTTTGTCACCTAAAATTGCCTTTTTATTAGGCGAAAGAAAAAAAGTTATAAATTTTCTCGCATTCCATAATATAAGAAGTCTACTTCAAGGATCACCCCTTGGCTGCAATCAAATAACGCTGCCAGTCGCTCGGAAATCCGTAGTCCTCTAGGGATAACCTTCCCAGTACACCTGCTTTATCTGATAGCGCTTTCGAAAAAGCAACCCAGTCTTGTTGCTTTGAAAGGCGCCTAAGAACCAAACACATGGCGAAAAGACTGCCATTATTGTTTGTGTCCCAGCCGAATTCACGATACAGCTTGGGGCGTACAGAGAACTCTCTACGGAATAAGTATCCGTAATGAGCACAAATATTTCGTAAGACACTTAAGGTGTGCAACCATTGCCCTAGAAAATATTCGTTTACGTTATACGCATCTTTTGCGATTTGCTTCTTATCCCTCTCGTGCATACAAGCGAATATGTTCGAAACCGCTCGAAAGGATAAGAATTCAACAACCACCCAGATCGGATATTTACCTCTATAAGCTGTCTCGTGGTGAAGAATGATCGGATCTTTATAGTTCCGATTCCTTTCATTCTCAAAATCTTTGGTAACCTTCTTGAAGTCATCTACGTTTTTGAAGCAGTTATCTTTATAGAAACAATCTGACCCATAAGAATGACTAAGACGATAGGCAATTCTCGTCTTTATGTGGATTTCAATTGGCTCCAATAGGGTCAGCAACCTATTGCGTAGCCAACGATCAAACTGATAGACGACCACTATATCCTCAAAGGTAGTGCCGACTTTAAAGCAATTTTCAGCCTTCATGTATTTATGAAAATAAATGTTCAGGCGGTAGTAACTATTCTGAAGCAACAAAGCTTCCGCGGATGAGGGATTCTCGATAATTAAACCCCGCGTTTGCAGAAGCTTCACTTGTTCTGAGACAGACAGAGCAGGCTTAATAGTCATATGAAGAGGTTTGATATCCAGGAAAAAAATGACCCACCTCGGTCCGCATGCCAATGGCAGAGGCGTGGTGGGTACTGTTAGCCATATTATACAGGACGACCTGGAGAATTTCAAGAGCAATGGGTTTAATTCTGGATTGAATTTAATTTGACAATGCTAAAATGACATGATAATATAGCGATGCCAACTGAATACACTTCGGATAACCGGTCGCCCCACACCATAGATTCGTATACAGCCTTTGAAGCGATCACTTGCAAGAGTTTACATCTTGCTCGTGGTCGCTTTTTATTTTGCGTATCCACAAGGAGAATGATTTGAAGATCAAGATCCCAGCACTTCATAAAAATGAAAGACGTGAAAACCAGCTTGTTGTACTGCTTGCTGCCGCTGACCCTAATCCGGCTATTCTTCAACTGTTATCGCAGGAACAGAACATTCGCCTGAAAGAAGCGTTCACGACGCAGGGGCTGATCCAGGAACTGCCTGAGACCAACCTGGTTATTCGCGGAAGCCTTATCGAAGTTTCCGCCATTTCACACGATCTGGTCCAACGCACGTTGGAAATGAGCCGCCTACCGGTTGTCTCTATCGAAGAATTTCTTGCAGCACCTGAAGAATGGATAGGCCGGGCACGCCTATCAAGTGCGACAAAACTATCTTTTCTCCCTCCGAAACAATTGAATATTGTGAACTGGTCGGGAGGTGTTGGCAAAACCACTTTGGCAATGACAGTCTGCAAACGCTTTGTCGATCAGACTGGTCTGCCCGCTGCCCTATTGGAACTGAGCATGGGAGGAAGCGCTTTACAGGCCCGCATCTCACCGGAATTACCAGAGTTCTTCACAATTGCTACCGGGAAGGCCGAACCGGCTACCTGGAACGGTGTCAACCTCTATCCCATGGATGGGCGCTCGATGGAAGTGTTGTGGGGAGATGATCCCGTTAAGGTTCAGGAGTTCGTTAGCAATATTCGGAAGAAGCATACGCTCTTCGTGGTTGATTGTTTTCCAGGACATCCCTTATTTCCCTTTTTGAATGGAGCCAGTTCAGCGGCCATCAGCATTGTGACCACAACACCTCGCAATGATGCGGTGATGCAGGCCAAACGCCTGTTGAAGGAAGTCGCACAACCGGCTTATCTGGTCATGAACATGACCAGGAGCCTGGCCGATCAAGCCGGCGCCGGAGCAGATCTTTCCCTTCCCTATAACGAACGCTGGGCAGAAGGGTTGGATGCCCGCCTGGCAGATCCACTCCTCGCACTCGTTTATCCAGGTTGGAATGGGAGGAAGCAATGAACCGAGGCGCTCAAATTCTTATTGGGATCCTTTCCATCGTTCTCGCATTAGCTGCGGGACTTTACGGCAGGAACACATATCTGAAAGAGGTATCGACGTACCAGGTTCCCATTCCGGTTCAAGCTATCCCTTCCTACACCGTGCTTACGCCGGAACTGTTCCAGATGCGGGAGATGCCGCGGGCGATGGAAACGCTGCCTTACTTTCAAACCGTAGAGGAAATGGTGGGCTTGATTTCCACGTCTCCAATCCCCGCCGGCCTCCCAATCGCAAAAACGAATGCAGTTTCAGCGTCCCTTTTCCGCCTGGCCGATGCCAACTTTGAGGTTGTTTCTATTCCGGTCAAACCTGTATCAGCAGTTGGCGGCCAGATCCAGATTGGTCAACGTGTCAACCTGTACCAGATCCTCGAGGGGCGGCCTGAGGAGGGAGAACCAATCTCCTCGTCGCCCGAGTTCACCGTTGAAATGATTGCCGGCAGCGTTCTGGTCGTTGATGTTCGGAATTCCCAAGGCGCGCAAGCGGGTCCCTCGAACCGGCAGGGAAACCAAACTGTTGATGACAAAGAACCGGCTGAGCAGGTTCAGATTCTTACCCTCGCGCTGCTTCCGGAGTCGGTGCAAAGCGTGTTAGATGCGGTCGCGAAAGCAGAAAAACAAGGTGGTCTGTTATGGACAACGCTAGCCAGACCATGATGCATATGCCGCCTACGATTGCGCCGCTCAGCGCGGATGATCTTGCCCTGATCCAGCGCACGCGCGAAGCGCTGGTTCAGAAAGCCGTGAAACCACCATCCTGGCGCGAGATGGACGCTCAGAAACGCCGGCAGTTCTATGACGAGGTGCGGTCCATTTTAATCGAGCAGGGTGAATCTGTTTCGATCGTCAACCGCCAGGCGCAAATCGTCACCGACGCGCTCTCGGGGATTGGACTGCTTGACCAACTGCTGCGGGATCCATTTGTCGAAGAAATTTTCGTGCGCAACGGCGAAGTAGCTGTGGAGTACGATGGTACGTTTTACCACCTTGGGAAGCTGGCAGATGATCGTTACTTCGAAGACCTTGCCGTGCATGTGGCCGATCAAGGTGGGGCGACGATCCGTGGCGACCGTCCAGCTGTGCTGATCGATTTACCCGGTGGAGAGCGGTTTACCGCAATCATCCCGCGCCTTTCTACTGAAGGGACTGCCATCAACATTCGCACCTTTGGCCGGCGGATCAAGACGCTGGAGCAAATGGAAAAGGTGGGTACGTTTGCGAAGCGAAACATTGCATTGGACAACCTTCTTGGGCGCATCACCGATCCTGGCGTGCAGAACCGTATCCGTCAACTCCATGAAGCGCCGGACCGGTTCCTGGCCTGGACCGCGGCTACATTATTTGGAAGCATCTTGGTTGCCGGGGAAATGGGTTCAGGGAAAACCACGCTGCTCAATGCCCTTTCTGGTTTTTTGCCTGCCTATGCCCCAATTGCTGCGCTGGAGACGTTCCGCGAGCTAGAGATCCAGCGGCCATTTTTGCTCCGCGCAGTTGCGCCGGCGGACCTGCCAGAAGGGACTCCCGGCGTGACGCTGGATTGGGTTTTGAACGTCATCTATACCCGCATGAACCCCGCTGCTATTCTGGTTGGGGAAGTGGTCGGCCCTGAAGCACTTCAGTTTCTCAAAGCCACCTGCCTGGGGCGAAAGGCTTTCACTACGATCCATGGGGGAACGGTTGAAGAGGCGCTAATGCGCCTGGAGCAGCTCGCCCTGGCAACTGCGCCGGAGCTGGGGTTACCTGCCATTCGCTCAATGGTGGCCCTGGGCGTGGATGTGGTCGCGCTGATGGGCCGGGTCCGGAAGGGAGATCGGGTGGAACGAGCGCTCCAGGCAATTGCAGTTTTAGATGGTCTGGATGATCAAGGGGGATACCAACTGCGGTATCTCTATCAGGCCCAACCGGAAAAAACTAGTGTAACCCTGGAGAAAGCTTACCAGTTTTTGGAGGGGCAGCCGTCAACGACCACGGGCTAAAGCGAGTGGCTTGTAACTGCGCTCTGCCGCAATTCTAACGAGAGGTTAGCTTTGGCTTCATCACGCGCTACGATTGGCGGGTTGACAGCCGCCCGACGGCCAATGTTGACCGCCGCGATGTGATCAGCTAGGCCAGCGAACCCACAGACCACACAGGAGAACTTGGATTGAGAAGTACGATTGGTTTTATCAACGTGACCACAGGCAGGACAGGTACGACTGGTATTTCTGGGGTCAACCAGAAACACAGGCACCCCTGCGCGCTTGGCTTTGTAGGTCACGAAGGAACGCAGTTGGAAGAACGCCCAACTATGCAAGTTTGCCCGCTGTTTTCGATGAACCGTAACCCTCGACCTTATCCCTTCCAAATCTTCCAGGGCAATCGCTCGATTTGTGTCTTTCGCTTTGGCAACCAGCTTCTTGCTGATGCAATGGTTGGTGTCTTTGGCAAAACGCCGTTCCTTTCCAGAAAGCCGCTTGAGTTTGCGCTTGGCAGACCTTGTGCCTTTGGATTGCAGTTTGGCCCGCAAGCGGCGATGACGATAGCGCACGTTACTGATGTGACTGGCAGAGTGTGTTTGTCCATCGCTGTCTACGGCAATATTAACTACACCGAGGTCAACCCCCAACACGCTTTCAATATCAACCGGCTTGGGTTCGTCCACTTCGCACGTAGCCGAGAGGAAAAATATCCCCTTGTACAATCCCAGATCGCTTTCTCCCTGCCGTCTTTGGAGCAGTTCCAACTGCCGTTCTCCACATACAAAGGGTATGCGAAGCCGCCCGTTCACCGTCCAAATCGACACGCTTTGATCTTGCAAGCGCCAGGACAGGATGCGGTCATCGTAGGCGATACTACCAGTCGTTCTGAAAATGCGTTTGGTTTTACAGTCAAGTTTGTACGCATCAGCAACTTTGGCAATTACCCGTACCACCATTTGCGCCGAAAGGTTGAATTGTTCTCGTACCGACTTATAGCACTTGTGATGCAGGTCATACTGTCGGAAGGTTTTTGTCTCCCAAGCCGTGTTGTTGACGAACTGACAAGCAGCATTGGCTTGTTCCAGCGTATGCCGAAGCGCATCTGCTTGTTGGGGAGTGAGGAGCAGTTTGACCTGTGCATTCAGTTTCATTTCACAAATTGTAGTACGGACGTTCTAAAACATCAAGGTTTGAAACTGCTTCTTATGGCTGTCCTCGATGTGTCGCTTGACCGTTTTCGCGCTGACATATCCCGTTGTGCCAACATAAAAGCCTTCCGCCCACAGTGTTGCGTGTTTGCCCAAATAATGATGGCGGAGGCTTTCGAACTCCTTTTTCAACTTAAGGAAAGTAACCCCATTGAACAGACGGACAGTATCATCGGGGGCAAATTTGGGAGGTGCGCTCAAAAACAGATTTACATGATCGGATATAACCTCGACTGCCAATATCTTGAACCCGTGTTGCGTGGCGCTTCCCGTCTCGAGTTCTTTCAAGCTTGCCTCAATAAGGCCAACCAAAACCTTCTATTGATATCGCGGTATCCATACCAAATGGTAGTTGATCAAATATGCGTTTTGTGGGTTGAGATTGGCTTTACGTGGCACAGACCCATGTTAGCAAAGGAGGGCGGCTTCCCCCACTCGCCAAAGCGGAGTGGTTTACGCCGCAAAGAATTATGAAGAAAGGCCAACTGTTTAAGAAAATTGCCCACTATCTGATGATCGGTCTTCTATTGGTGCTGGCTGCTGGCTTTGTCACTTTCCTGTTCGTTAACGTCAACCGCCCGATCTTAGATGCAAAGAAGGCAACCGAATCACTTTACAGTGTTGACGTAGAAGCGTGGGAGAAAACAGTTCGCAGGCAGCTTCGCCAGGCGCCCTGGCAAGGCCTTCGTTACCTTCCAGAGAAAAATGAGTGGCGATTCTATGCGATCACCGGTGAGAACCGCAAGATCAATCTTGTCGTTTCTTTTGACCTGGTCAAAGTCTATTACCTGGAAGCGGATGGAGATCTGGTTTTTACCTGGGTCAACACGGCAGCCGATATCCCGGGAAACGGGCGGCTGGAGATGATGAGTGGTCCAATCGAGAACGAGGAAATGGTCGAGGTTGCCCTCCGTGGAGAACATGTCGCCCGATCCGGTGTGCGATGGGATCTCTGCGATACCGAGTACTGCCGTGTGGCGAACATCATTGACACCTTCATCATTCTCGATGACAAGGGAACCGGGATAACCAATGGCTTTATCCAGTATGGCTGGGAACCGCCAACCTCACCAATATACGGCTTTTTGTGCTGGGAAATTCGCCCCGCCGGTGCTGAAGCTGTAGCAGGAACAAGTTCAACGAGGTGATGAAGAATGTACCCAATCCATTACCAGAAGGAAATCTGTTGCAGTGTTGATGAAGTGTCAGGCCATCTTGTATTCTTCGATCCTGAGCATCCCCTGGCACGGCAAAACGGGATGGTTTCAATGGGCCGGCACGTTCTCTCTTTAAAACTTGGTCGCTGGCTAGGTGCAGAAGAGTGCGTTCATTACGTGGATGGGAACACCCAGAACGTAGAACCATACAACCTGGTTCTCGTAACGCGGGCAGAACTGGCCAGCCAGATGCATAACCGTAAGGTCGAAGGTATCTGCGCGTTTTGTGGGAAACCCTTCCCGGTCAGCCCATCGCACCTGGAAAAACGCTCTCATTGCTCTGATCCCTGTCGTCGCTTGCATTCGCGCCGGTTTGAAATACAGGCAGAAGTACTGAAAACGATGGTTTGGGAAATGCCGACCACCGAGATTGCCAGGATATATGGGGTGTCAGATAAGGCTATCGAGAAACGCTGCAAACTGTTCGGGATCACCAAGCCTCCACGTGGCTATTGGGCACGCATGGCGGCTGGTAAGTCAGGCGTAAAGGTGTGGGAATCGGAAGGTAGCCATGAGCAAGTTTAGCCTACTACTCAACGTGGCCTTTCTCCTGTCTGTTGCCGGCCTCACCCTGGTTTGTTTTGGCTTATTCAGCAGCGCCGGCGAAATTCTGGTCAGGCTGTGGCAGCGCGTTTTTCGGCGATGGACTGCGGGCAAGCTGCAGGTGCTGGGAATGGTTCGCAAAGAGAACAACGAAGGTCGCAGTCAATTAGATTGGAAGCGGCTGATACTGGTTGCCCTTATTCCGGTGCTCGCACTCGCTGTCCAGGATTTCCTCCTGTCGCCACTGGTCGTCATCATCGGCGTGCTGCTATTCATATGGATGCGTTTCCAGAACCGCCAGGCAGACAACGGGCGGGTGAATGAGGATGCCGAAATTGCCGCGCTTCAACTGCGGTCACTAATGGAAGTCGACCATTCCCTTCAGAATGCCGTCAAAGGTTTGGAGCTTCCAGCCGGATCGATGAAAAAAGCACTCGAAGAGCTGGCTGACCGCTTACAAATGCGCCAGCCACCTGATCAGGCAGTGCTTCCCTTATACGCGCTCCCTGGAAAGGTAACAGCTCGTCTGGCGATCTTGATCGCCAACAGTGCGCGTATCACCGAGGACGTTCAGGCTTCCTTATTGTCAGGTCTCGAGCAGGAAGCCCACCGGCAGAAACTGCTGAGATCCAAAATGCGTCAAACACTGGCGCTTGTGCGGGGAACGATTCGTCTGCTGCAGGGCGTGACAGCAGCCGCAATGGGATTTGTACTGTTGTCCCCAATTTGGCGCAGTTTCTTTCTACAGGATTTATCGCACCGGACTCTGCTCACCGCGTTGCTAATTTGTTCGGTTGCCGCCAGTTTGTATTTTGAGTTTGAGGTCTACCAGTTGGGAAGTGGAGAAGCTTTTTGATGAACACATCCATACCACTCCTGCTTGGTTTTTCGCTGGCTGTTGGCGTAGGCCTGATCGTCAACGTGTTCCTTACATCAATTTTTGAAATCGGAAGGAGGATTGCTGGTTTCAGCAGATTCGGGCGGGGTCGTCTCGCAGTACTCGGTCTGCATCATTCACAATATCAAACCAACCAACAAAACCAAGATGATATTTGGGGAATCGCCGGCATCTCGTGGACCAATTTATACGCGCTGTCCGCACTGGTTGGTCTGCTTGGGTTTGCTTTGATCGGTTCATCCGTGCCGTGGGCGAGAACAGCTTTTCTTCTTGCCCCCGCGCTCGTCTGGGCGTTCAAACGCTACCTTATGTATCAGCGGAAGCGATTTCTGGCCAGCCAGGTACGCCAGCTTCTCATCGACGTGCGTGTTCACATGAGCCTTGCGGGCTCCCTCCTCTTGGGGCTGGAAAGCATCGCGCGGACCACGCACGAAACCTCACCCGTCTACCGTATGCTCAAACGGCGCATGTCAGGTGGGACAATCAAAAGCGGCGTCGATGTACTCCAACTGCTCGCGACGGACCTAAAGTCGCACCATTTACTCCGAGTCGTGCAACGTGTACGCTCCGCGCAGCAAACTTCCGGTCTGCTGGGAATCGATCAGGCAATCAATCACTCAATCGACGAGTTGAATGAGGAGATCGCGACTGCCTGTGAAGAGCAAATTCAGCACTTGCCGCTACGCATTACGCTGCTTGCGATGCCTTTTTTGCTTGGCCCCATCGTAATCCTGTTGTTCTACCCGCTGGTTGATCGCATTCTCAAAACCCTTGCTGGGACTGCAATCGGCGGCGGTTTCTAAACCCATTCTATAAGGAGATCTGTCATGTTGTTCGATAAGAAAGCCTCTGAAATTCCGCAGTTCGTCGTTGTGCTTGCCATCGTCGTCGTACTCGGCGCGGCCGCCGTCTGGGGCATCCTGACCAATATCGGCACCCAGGGCGATAATGTCGCCACCTGGATCGACAGCATCGCGGTTCCCGCCGCCCACCCGTAAACTGGCCTGATCGAGGGTTGCCTGCGGAGGATTCCTCCGCAGGCAACCAATGGAGGAATCATGCTGCACGACAGAAACGGGCAAAGTATCGCCGAATATATCGTCATCCTAGCCCTCCTGATCTCGCTGGTTGGAGGCGCATTATGGCAGATTTTTGTAACGCTTCAAGGCCAGTTCAACGATGTCAACACCGAGCTTGGTTCCTAAAAGCAGAAACTCGGGCCAGGCGGCGGTTGAGGCGCTGCTGGTCGTCATGCTCATGGCCTTACTCATCTTTGGTGGGATCCAGCTCAGCCAGGGCGTCGCAATCCGCCAGGCGCTGGACAGCGGAGCTGGGGCAGGCGTCCGCGCTTTATCCCTCGATCCTACCCAATGGAGCTTTGCAGGGAACGTTATCCAGCAGTCGGTTAACCAGAATGTGATGGGAAGTACGGCCCCGGTGACCATCAACGTATACGATGCATCTGGAAACCTGCGCAGCGCTGCCTGGTTATCCGCGTCCACATTTGGCACTTCCTTCATTTTAGAAGCATCCGTTCCTTTTGACGCAGATATCCCTTTTCTAACCAATGACCCGATCACCATCCGGGTGAGGCATTGGGGAATTGTTGAGCGGTACCCATGATGATGCAACGAAAAGCTCAAACGGCTGTCTGGGGCCTGCTCGCGATGCTGCTTTTTGTCGCAATCGCCGGCGCGCTGGTGGATATCTACCGCCTCTTTGCCGCCAGGAACTGGGCTTACTCCGTAGCACAAGAAGCTGCCCTGGCTGGGGCCTCAAAGGGTCGAGACTGGTCTGCGATTATGAGTGGTGGAGAGATTCGCCTGGTGCAGTCGACTGCGGAGACGGCTGCAGAAAATCTGGTCGTCGCCGAAATGAGTGCGCGGGGCATCTATGGTTACAGCATGGACGTTCGTGTTCTCCCCGACCCAGCCGGTGGTTCCATGACCGGCTATCCCCCGCAGCCGGTCCGGTTAGGAAGCAATTTGGGAAATTGGACCAGTGATGAGCCATCGGTGGGCGTGTACTTGGTTGTGCCGGTCGATTGGCTATTACTCGATCGGATCGGAATTATAGGAAAGACGGTTTCTGCTTTTGCTGCCGCGGGAGTTGCCAAATGAAATGGAAGGGAATGGCTATTCAAAAGAAACGCAAGTGGCTGCATCGCCTGACGATTTTTGCATTCGTTCTGGTGGCTCTAGCGTTTGGTGCGTCCAACGTCCGCGCGATCTTCCCTGAATACTTGAAGAATGGGCGTACGTACGATCAGGAGCGGAACTATATCCAGTGGAACGGGTCAGTCGCATATATCGACCTTTACCACAAAGATAATACTTCGTTACCCGCTTCAGAGGGTGGCACCTACTGTGGCAATGGCTGTACAGAGCAAGTAACGCGTATCCAGGATGGCAGCTCGATTTCGGGAAATTTCACCTATCTTCAGACATTCAACGTGCAGGTGGCTTACAGCGGCGACAGTAACGTTGGCTCTGCCATTATTCGGGCTTGCGGACAGGTGATCCGGAACGAAGATCTCTATATTCCGAATCAAGGAACTCCTGGTTTCAACAATTTGCCCAGTCCTGCCTGGAACGTACCGACTTCCGGCGACTGCACCTGGTCGATTACGGCCAGTGGTGGGTACGTCGATTTTCGCGCTGTGACGACCGTTTACAGGACAACGCCAGCACCAACCGTTGACCTAAAAGTAAACAGTAGCAATGGACCGTTGAATGTTGGCGCGCCGGGAAGCTACACGTTAAGCTGGACAAGCACCAATGCCGCCTCTTGCTCAGCTTCGGGCAGTTGGAGCGGTGCACAGGCGACCAACAGCTCGCAGGCTTACAGCAATGTCGCTGCGGGGGCTTATACCTACAGCATTACCTGCACCAACCCGACTGGCAGCGCGACCGACAGCGTAACGGTAGATGTCCTTTCCGCACCAACGGTTTCGGTCAGCGCGCCGGCGGCTGTCACGGCACCGGCCAGTTATACGGCCACCTGGACCAGTTCAAATGCCTCTTCCTGCACCGGGTCGAACCGCTTTAACGGGCTGACTGGCTTATCCGGATCAAAAGCGGAAACGAACTTACCGGTCGGCAGCTACGATTACACGGTCACCTGCACGAATGCAGTTGGCGCAACAGCTTCGGATACGAAACGAACGGTTGTGTATGCGGCGCCATCGGTGGATTTGAAAGTTGATGGATCGGATGGGCCGACCCTGACCCGCACCGGTCCGGCTTCCTACGCTGCCGCCTGGACCAGTGCCAACACCACGCAGTGCACAGGTTCCTCACGCCTGGCGGGTTACTCTGGTCTCTCAGGCTCTCGCGCCGAAACCAATATCCCAGCCGGCGCCACTTACGATTACACCGTTACCTGCCAGAACGCAGCCGGAACGACCGCCAGTGACACCATCCGGATGATCGTGGTGGCTGCACCAACGGTGGATGTGCGGGTGAACGGGTCGAATGGCCCGCTGACATTGACCGAGCCGGCCAGTTATACCGTTACCTGGAGCAGCACGAACGCTACCTCCTGCTCCGCTTTGAACAATCTGACCGGCCCAATTGGAACCAGCGGATCAACGGCTTTCAGTAATGTTGCACAAGCGGTCTACCGTTACACGGTGCAGTGTGCCAACGCTGCTGGGACAACCGCAAGTGACATGGCTATAGTAACGGTCAACCCACCACCACCTACGGTGGATTTGAAAATCAATGGCGGTAACGGGCCAGTGACGCTGGTTGCGCCAGGCGACTATACCCTCACCTGGACCAGCCAAAATGCTACATCTTGTTCTGCTTCCAGTACGGACGGGATGTGGTCAGGGAATCAGATTGCCAATGGCTCCAAAGCGTTGACCAATATTGGTGTTGGGGTTCGTACCTATTCGATTACCTGTACAAACGTTTCCGGGTCGGCAACCGATTCGGTAACGACCAATGTTCTTGCGCCCCTCACCGGCACAATCTCTGTTCTGTATTCCAAACTGCTGCTGTTCGGGCCAGCGATGGGAACGCCTACACAAGTCGTGAACGGAACCGTTTCTGGTGGTGAGGCGCCTTATCAAACGATGGTTGTTGTCCGTTCACCGTATGGCGTACAGACAACCTTTCGCCTGAATGGAGCAAGTTGGTTGCTCGATTCAGTGGTTTCAGGCGATCCGAACCTTGGCGTTAGTGAAAAAGGAACCTGGTCCGCCCGGGCTGAAATCCGCGACGCCGGTGGAAGATTGTTCCAGACAAATAGCGTAACTTGGGAGGTTTCGTGGTATCCAGTACATGGCCGACCTTAATCGTAAGTTTTTTGATGCTCTTCTTGCTTACTCCAATTCAGGCAGGCCAGTCACAGGCTAATGAGGAGAGCATTTGCCAGAAAGCATATGGTGCGATCCAGAAGGATCAGGCAGTCCCCAATTGGCTGCAGATTGATCTCACATCGGAAGATCTCTTCACCGAAAACCGTTACGATCTCCTGGCCGGGCGGCTTCTGTATTCGGGAATCGTCGATGGATCGCAGTGCCCCGGTTGGGGGTTGAACCTGGATGGCTCACCAAATGGATGTGGGCTGGAAAAAGCGCAGCCGGCAGTAAACCAATGGCAGAACCAGTTTGATGGGGAAACTCTCTCAGCGGCCCAGAAGCTTGGTTATCCGCCGCGGTTGGTGAAATCCGTCATTGCGATTGAGTCCCAATTCTGGCCGGCTTCGGATTGGTCGCGAGGGGAAGTTGGCCTCGGTCAGTTGACCAATGCGGGGGCTGACCTACTGTTATCCTGGCGGCAAGAGGTGTATCAAGATGCCTGTTCCCAAGTGTATGGACAGGAAACGTGCCAGCGTCCGTACGGGAAGCAGGAGCCCTGGATTCAAGCAGCCATTCGGGGAAAACTACTTCGCATGGCTGATCCGAGTTGTGCTAATTGTAAGGGTGGCGTGGATATTAATATGGCAAAACGATCCATCCCGTTACTGGTTGAAGGTTTGAGCGCGAGCTGCCAGCAATCCGCATATCTGACCCGCCGGTTCACGGGCAGCGCACCTTCCTCGATCATGACGTACGAGGATTTCATCAAACTTTCCCTTGCGAATTACCATGCGGGATCAGGATGCACTTCCTATGCGCTCCAAAACACATTTGTGCATTACGACTGGGGAAACTTGTCGGGGCATTACTCGGCGGGATGCCCTAATGGAACCGGGTATGTGCGCAAAATAATGAAATCTCTGCAACCCTGAGGTGAAATGGATACTGCCATTTTAATTCCCGTGCTTCTCTGGCTAGGGGTGGTCTCCTGGTTTGATATTCGAGAGCATGAAATTCCACATAGCGCGTGGGTGATCATTCCACTCGTTCTAGCCATCATTTATCAGGGTGTATTGGGAAATTGGTCACTGGTGTTGTTCGCTGTCCTGATATCCCTGATAAGCGAGCGGCTGTTCCTGTCTCGATATCCAAGGGTCATGCCATTTATGTCAGTCAGGACCTGGCTTCCCATTCTGATCGTTTCACTACTTTGGTCAGTTCAATCTTTTCCTGTAGCTACGTTGTCGATCTTTGCTTTTTGGGTCGCCTGGGAATTTGGTTGGTGGGGCGGGGCAGATGCAACCGCTGCAATTTGCCTGTTTCTCCTTCTCCCAGCAGCCGGTTTACTTTTTGGGTTTGTTCTGGTTCACCTGATCACAGTCCTTACCTTAGCTGTGCATTCTTGGATTACCACAAAGAAATTCCAAATACACCGAGTGCCTGGCCTGCCTCTTCTGTTGATATCAACACTGGTGGTAGCATACCTCTCCTGAATGTTTTATTTGACAATGCCAAAATAGCATGATAATATAAGGGCACAATCAAATATTCCTTGGCGATCGGTCGCCCTGTCCACCTTCGATAGCATAGATTCTAGAAGCGACCACCTGCGTGATGCCTGCCAAACCAGCAGACCTCTCTCGCAAGTGGTCGCTTTTTGTTTTCTGAAATGGAGATTTGGTCATGCACCTCAACCTCAAAACCATCCTACTTCCTCTGGTCATCCTTCTCGCTGGCCTCCTCATCCTCACTTCTTTTCCTGGGATTGTTGGATCACAGCAGGGATCACTGACCCCCACCCCAGCTGAAGATGACCTGGCAAAGGCAGCAGCAATTCAAGGGGCAACGGTCTTCTTCACGATTGACGAACAGGCCGGCAAGGATGCCTGGATCGAAAGCTTTTGTATGGTCAGTACGGAAAGCGGATGTGCCTTCTACAAATTGGGTTTGTCCAAGCTGTGGAAACAATTTGAAGCCGCGCACATCTCGATCACCCCGACGATCCTTTCCAGTGAGAAGGTAACTACTTTTCCGGAAAAGCAGGGTCAGCAAGTCTGGAAGCTAGAGATTGAATTATCGAAACCTCTCCCGGGTCGCAGCAGTTCCAAAGACACTGCCTACACACTCGTTGTTCTCGAGCAAGGAACGTGGAAATTCGACCGGTTCCTAACGCCAGATGAAGTGAACGGACTTCCCAGGTAATCGAGGATGAAAATGAATCTGCCCTGCGCTTTTCGTAACACGGTTTTTGCCCTCCTGCTGGTAGCTCTACTGCTAAATGGAAGCCATCCAGTCATGGCTCAGGCAGATGGCGACTCTCCATGGGGAGATGTTGTCGATGAAAACGGCCATCTTCGCTACGATGAACTGATTGACCTGGGTGAAACCGTAGAAGATGCCGAGTGGATGGATATTGAACTTCCCTTTGGCATGGAGCTGGATCTGGATGCCAATTACCACCGCTACCAGACGCAAGACGGCGACATTGTTGTTCTTCCCACACCGCTGACGGTCATGATGATGGCTATGAATCCGGTCGAAAGTGGCCTGTCGGATGCTCAAAGCCAGCTTGGACTGGGAGGGTTTGTTGGCGCGGAATTTCTGGGTGCATTGCTTGGCGATCACATCGATTGGAACCGGTTAGGCCAGTCCAATCCAGACTATGCAAATCCGGATAACTTCTGGAATGCAGTCATCAATGGGCAGGAGAACGTTTGGACCTGGTTCGCGGGATTGGATTTCCTCACCGACCTGGCCTTGATGAGCTGGAACGACATGGATCTGCGGATGGGCCTGCTGCTCTACCTGAACGGCACGGCGAACTGCAGAGAAATACCAGGTGGGTGCTCGGGTATCGTGATTGAGCAGCTTTTGCCGGTAACTTGTCCAGCGCCAAGTGTCACCATGCAGCAGCCCACGCTCTTGATCCGGAAGACCGCTCCAGAAAATCCGCTGGTAGTTGGGCAAGACCCGGAAAAGCGCGGCGCAGACGTACAGGTCTCTGTCAACGTTCCGCCGATCATCTATACCTGGTTCGAGCCGGTGTATGAGGAAGTGGAAGTTTGCCGCGATCTCGGGACCGGAGAAGTGGCGGACTGCCGCAAGAGTAATTCTTCCATTGTCAACGACGGCAAACGGGACAGCGAACTGGTTTTGGTAGATTGCCGTCAGCACGTTGAGTACTTGCCTGATCGGATAACTTCGTTGACTGCCACCGCAAAACTGACGCCGGCGAGCAAAGCCTGGATTCTCAACCAGTTGGGCAGCGCCTATTACGAAGCGTACATCCGCCGCGAGAGCTTTAACCTCGTGCCCGGCCTGGCTTCCTGGGCGGGTGGGTGTAGTGGAGGGACATGTACCGCTTCTGCATTGGTCAGTCGCATACCATTTGCAGACCCTGGCAAGTTTGATCTCTCCCTCCGTGTGCAGACGGCCGGCGCGAGTTTTGCCGGTCGGCAGATCACCCAACCGCGTTCCTTGAGCGCAGCCGGCCAAATGCAAGTATTTGTCACACTGACCACGCTGATCGATCAACCATGAACATTCTCAACGACCTGGGCTGGTTCCTCCTTGATCTGCCGGTTCACCTTGCTAATGGCAGCTTGCTTACGCTGTACTGGCTTCTGGACAACCTGCCTGCACTCGTCAGCATGGGCGTGGCTTACGTGATCGCTACCGTTCCGGATAGGCTCGTCCAGGATCGAGTCATACGCCCATTACGGGGAGAGCGGGTGGGTGATGAGCAGAGCCCGAAAGCAGCTCAGGTGATGACGGGATTGGTACTCCTTTTATGGGTCGCCGGGCAGTGGGGTATGGCCGCGCCGGTGCCCTGGATTGGGGCTGCCATGTGGATCATCGGTGCTATCGCGGTGGTTGTTATGCAAAACCAGCAGTTCAACCTGCTCTGGTTTGTGAAGACGGGTATTGCCATTTATGCCTTTGCCGTCATCGCCAGCCGGATTTATCTGGCCTATACCATCCAGCTGACGCCTGAGCAGTGGGCGGCCTTGATTGGTTCTTCCCAGAGCGCCGCGACGGTCATTGCCAACACGCGGGGTAACATGACCACGATCATTCTGTGGGCATTGTGGCTGGTCATCCCGTTGGGATATTTTTCGATGCTGTTGCAGCAGGTATTCCTCAATCCTGTTTCGGTGATGAATCCCATCGGAGGCGTACAGAAAACGCTGGAAGCGCTGCGCTACCGGGGTGGGAGGTAATTGGGTAGGGCGGCGAATGAGACTGGAGAACCCTCGTTCTCCCGTTTCGTTCTCTGCCCTGCACGGAAGTGAAGTGAGCAGAACGTACCCTGATCGTAGGAAAGCTGAGACCGTCTGATCTATTCAACCCTTGGAGGAAACATGTTGGAGTTCATGAAAGATTTCAAAGACGTGGGGCTTGTGATCGCAAGTGGAATCGTTGGTATTGGGCTGCTGGCTGTTGTTGCCCAGGTCACATTGTTCACGCTCGTTACCATTCGGCGGTTACGCGCCTTACGCCGGAGGCCGGTGAAGATCGAGGTGCTGCCCGCTCCTGAAGTCAAGTACCTTCCGCGGATGTAGTCCGCGGGGGTCTTCTCAGCCCACCAGCCAGGCTGGTGGGCTGAGAAGACCTTTTGGGAGAAATGATGTTCAAACGATTTACTGAAACGATCCAACAAGTAAGCCAAATCTGTCCTGCGTGGCTGCGGGGGCGGAACATTGCCATGCATGTTCCGGCTGATCTATCCGTTGAACAGTCCGGCGTGGAGTTCGTCGATGGTAAAGATCAGATGGATTACTTGTGGTTTCGGGTGACGGAGTGGGAAGGTGGGAAAGCCTACTCGGGATATCGCGTCGTTCGCCTGTTGCAGCTCCGCTACATTCCACAGGAGGCGCGCGCAGATGCTGGGCTCCTGCAAAAGATGCGGACTGCACTGCGGGGAATGTATTCGGCAGGTGTCAATCTCGTTTATCTGGCCGCCGGCATTTTTGGCGGTGATGCACCCATTGGTATCGTGCAGTGTTATGGCGTTACGGTCTTCCATCAGGATTTGGAAACCGCTAAAGGGCAATCGTATAAAGACTTACTGGCTTTACGCTCGGTACTGTCTGGATCTTACCGGCAGCTGCGCCTGGAACCGATCAACGTCCGGCTAGCGGATTGGATCTTCTCTGCCTTCCAGCGCATGCCCCATGCTCTGGTAGTCGTTGGGCATCCCGATCCACGTGAAAACGCGCGCGGTGGCGTACGTTCGTTGGGGGAACCGGTTGGGGATTCCGATCCATCGTCACAGAACTACGCACTCCAGCAAAATGAATTGCTCTTCCGCGGGATGAGCGAACTGCGAGAAGATTTTTTGTTTGTCACGCTCACCTCTCCCCTTTCCATTCCGATTATCGTTCGAATGCTGACCGGACTTGCGGAAGAAACTTCAACATGGGCCTCATTACAGCAGGGTGTTCGCGGCGCAGCATTTGGGGTTTCACTGCCTGCAGCGCTGGTAGCCAGTGTTGCAGACCAGGCTTCTCGCTCTTTTTCAGAAAATACCGCCAACTCCACTACCCAGGGTGTTGCAGAAACAGAAGGGTTGGCAAATACGCAAGGCCAGGCGCATACCGTTGGCCACGCCTCTACTCGGGGATGGGCGCACACCATCAGCGAGGGCGAGAGCGTCACCAATGGCGCTTCGACGACCAATGGCACCTCCGTTAGCGACGGCACGACGGTAACAGATGGTAGCTCCCATTCCGAAGGCTCCGCTTCGATGTCTTCACACTCGGATTCTTTCTCATGGGGTTTACGGGGATCGTTAGAGCCGGTCGGGATCGGGATTGGCGGGGGCGTCAACTGGGGATCGGTGGACAGCTTCGGATCGAGCAGCAGCTCCTCTGACAGCACAATGCATTCCGAGTCGACCAGTCACGTTGGAACAGTCAGCCAATCGAATACACAGTCTCATGCCGTCACGCAGAGCCGGTCGGAAGCCTGGACTACTTCTGGGTCAGAAACCGATTCCGTTTCTGATACGACCAGCCAATCCCAAACCGAAAGCCAGTCTACGACGCATTCCACAGCCAACAGCCAGACCAATGGCCTGGCAATGGGACAAAGTTTGGGGCGGGGTTTGAGCAATGGTTTATCGGTGGCTATTGCCCCTTCATTTTCGATCTCGAATAGTCACCAATGGCAGTTTGATCCGGCCATCCTGGTCACGCAAATTTTACGCACTCAGCAGCGCCTGCTGGACATTGCCAGCCGCGAAGGGGCTTACTATACCGACGTATATGCCCTGGCCAGTACCCCACATGGGAAACAAGCCCTGATGGGCTTGATCGCGGAAGCGTTTCATGGAACGGAAGACGTGGTGACCGGTGTGCAGGTGCGCGATTTGAACGAGGAAGAAAGCGCCTATATCTCCTTACATGCCAGAGCTTTCACGCCTTCCACCCGGATAGAAGAGATTCCGCAAGTGATCTCCGGTTACGCCGATTCGACCATTCTTAACATGCTGCAAGTGGCCGCCTATACCGCGCCAGGCATGTACGAAGAAGGTACAGCCATCACGACGCAGGAAGCGACGCCTCCCTTTGCCTTTTATCCGGCGATGCCGGGTGAGGTCGTTCTTGGTTATCAGTGGTCGAGCGAGACCGGACAGTTATCCAATACGCTGCTGCGGCTGTACGCGGAACGGCACTTCCACACCGCCTTTGTCGGCGATACCGGCTTTGGTAAGAGTGTGGCCGCCGAACGGCTGGCTTATGAATCGACCTTGCACTGGCATTATCGCACCGTGATCCTTGATTTTGGCCAGGGCTGGCGAAAAGCGTTGCGCTGGCCAGGGCTGGAAGCTCGCGTTGACGTTCGCCAGCTCTATCCCGGCGCGCCGCGGCCGCTTCGCTGGAATTTTTTGCAAATTCCCCAGCGTATCGACGCATCCCGATACCGGTCGCTCGTGGCTGAATTGTTTGCCAATGCAGGCTGCATGGGCGCCCGCCAGCTTGGATTCATGCGCCGCGCGTTGACCGAACTGTATTTGGAACAGGGGGTCTTGACCTCTGATTTTGCCCTACAAGGGGGCAAGTGGGGCAGGCTTCAAGATGAGGCCGAGGTGCGCCTGATTCAGGAAAAGCGAGACGCAAACCGCATCCTGGGTAGAGTGCAGCTCGATACACGGATCGAGGAACTAACCCCTTTAGAACTCCAGGCGCTGGCGATCCACCGCAGCAAGGTGATTAGCCCGGCGGATTGGGTCGCCCGTCTGAAGAAATTCCTGGATGGCATCAAGTATGACCAGAGCAGCAAAACCAGCCTGGAGGGAGTATTGCTCCGTTTGGAGCCGTTTTCGGAAGGCCAGATGGCGTATCAATATGGGCCTGGAGCAGACGCGATTGCGGTCGAAAACCTGGGTCTGGCGGGAAGCTCGAGCGATCCCTGGGGCATGGCTGTGATCGAGGGGGGCGCGGAAATGGACGAGTACCCAAAAGCAGCTCTCCTTTCTTTGCTGGCCACCATCCTGTACTTCGATGCCGTATCCCGCCGGCGCGAATCGCTGGCCGGAACGCGTTTTCCGCCGCTGCAGATCTTCTTCGAGGAGGCCAACAAAATCCTGTCGGGTGTTTCCGGCGGCGCTGCATCCGACAGTTCCTCCAAAGATGGGGCCAATTCCGTGAGCTCCATCCTTCAGGCGATGTGGCGGGATGGCCGGAAGTACCGCATTTTCCTGCACCTGTTGGGGCAGACGGTGAGCGAACTGCCCGAAGGGATTTTGGCTTCTTGTGCCAACATCTTCGTTTTTCAAACCAAGAACCCACGCGACCGTGACCTGATCCTGCCGCATCTCGGTCGTAGTGAGAAAGGCATGGTGAATACCAATTACAAGCGATACCTGGCGCGTATCCCAAAGACCTATGCCGTAGCCAAACTGGGTTACAGCGAGGACGTTTATCAGTTGGAACCACTCCTGATCCGCCCTTTACTGGTTCCTGGAACGGAGCCTTCAGATCAGGACATCGTCGAAACGTTGGGAATGGGCTTGCCCTTCTCGCGTGAAGAAATCAGCCAATTATTCGATTGATCAAAATTGGAGGATAGGGATGGAACAGAAGAAACGCTCGCCGTTTCTGGCAATTGCTCTTGCGGTAGTCATCGGCCTGATGGTTATTGCTTTGTTGAATGGGTTTATACGACCAACCCAGGTAGTGGTCGCCAAGGTTGCGGTCGCACCTGGAACAATTCTCATGGCCGACCTGGTGGAACTGCGCTCGATACCGGCAGCCGCGAAACCGGCTGGCGCGTTTAGCAAGGTAGAAGAAGTGGAAGGGAAAATGCTGGCAGTTGGCCGCACGCCGGGTGACTTTATTCTCTCGTCCGTTTTAGGGGAAGCATCGGCAGCCGGCATTCCCTCCGAATTGGAACCCGGCCACGTTGCGCTAGCCATCAACGTCAACCTAGCTTCGGGAGTTGCCGGCGTTCTCCGCCCTGGTCAAACCGTGACGATCATTGGGATGCTCACGCCAGACGTGTTGCAGGATGCAGTGTCGGTGATGCCCGCGCCTTATCCACAGGATGTCTCGCTCACTCCTGCGGTTGGCCTGGCGACTGCAATGCCCACGCCGACGCCCGCTCCGCCGTCTGCTCCCATTGCCCGGCTGGCGATTAGCGGCCTGAAGGTCTTGATGGTTCCGCAGTCGTTCCGCTACGAAGAACTACCAGCAGGCAGTTCTGAGGAACAACTCTATTCCTCCGCGCGCACCACAATGGCCGCGCAGGGTAACAGCGTAATCGTGCTGGACGTGCCTACTAGCTTGGTGGAGGTCGTCCCCGGGCTGCGGCTGAACCCGGTTTCGCTGCTGGCCGCACTCAACCAGTATGGCACGCTGCACCTGGCCCTTGAACCCGCGGCTGGACTGGACGCCAAAGATGTGGTCACGCTGAATCTCGGCGATCTGTACCAATCGCTCAATGAAGTTCGTGGCAAAGAGGACCGGTAGAGCATGGGCGACAAAGTCACGTTGATGCTGGCCGGAGCAGGGCACGAGGCCGTGTATTACCAGATGCAGCCAGCCTTTCTAACCGATGAGCGGTTCTCAGTAGCGACCCATGCCGCCCAGTGGTCCGTCTTTGAGCCGAATTTACAGCAAATGCAGCCAGACCTGGTAATTGTGCAGGCAGAAATTGCACCCGGGCCAGACGTGCTCTTGCCAGTGCTCTCTCGCCTGCAGGCCTGGAATGGGGTCGCGATTGTCATTCTCCCGATTGCCTTGAAGGACATGGAGGGGATTTATCGGGCGGCCTCAGCAGTGGTGCGGGGCGTGTACATCGCTCCTGTTTCTTGGGTTGAGGTTGCGCAAGCGGGGTACAGCGCCGTGATGACGGAGCGTGCTCGCTTGACCAATACCGCTCCTTTGCAGCAGGCCCTGGCTGCATCTGCCTCCATTGGTGGAGGCGGCGCTTATCCATCCATGGTGACAGGAACCAAACGAATTGCGGTCATCTCGCATGCGGGCGGGGCGGGCTGTTCCACGATCGCAGAAAACCTGGCGTATGTGCTCAAAGTCCAGAACAGTGTTCAAACCTTGCTTTTGTCTCTGGGACTGCCACCTGCGGCTGTTCCGCATCTCAAACTCAAAATTGCTCCAACGGTTCAAGAATATCTGGAGCGTCCGGGGAGAGCTTCACTCCAGGCCGCGCTTCAATCGCGTGAGGGGCTTGAAGTTCTGCTTTCACCCGATACGTCGGCCGCGTACCTCAAAGCGGATGAGACGTCGCGCCGGGATGCACGCGAGCCAGGCAGTATTTATTCGATGCTGCTCGATTGCGAGAATGGGCGGTATGCCGCGATCGTCATGGACATTCCATCCCACGAGGACACCTGGACGATCCATCCGCTGGTGTTTGCCAATACCATTCTGATCGTCGCCCGGCCTACGTTGGCGGATTGCTCCGCCGTGCGCCACACTTTGAACTTGCTGCTTTACGGGTTGAGAGAAGAAAACCGGAAACCCAAAGAGTCGATCTTCTTGGTTCTCAATCAGGCATCGGAACGGTCCGGTATGACACCACGCAGCATTCAAGAAACGCTGCTGGATGCTGTCGGATGGGCGCCGCCGATTGCGGCCATTATTCCCTACGATCCAACTGTTACACAAGCTCAGGATAGTTTTCTCATTCCCGTTACGCGTTCCGAACCGTTTGCCAAAGGTATCCAATCGCTGATTCAGGTGCTTTTCCCAAACCTGAGCCGCTCGATGGGACAGGGAAATGCGAGCAATAAAAGCGTGCTGCGCCTGCCACGCATCCGGATCGGAGGGTAGGCATGAACGGATTATTGGGTTTGTATAACAATGATCCGCTTACGGCAATCCCTTCTGTAGAAGTGCGGAACGAGGTCATTAACGAAGTGATCGATCTGGTAAACCAGGAGTTCCCACCGGCGACGCTGCAAGCGCCCACCGACCAGGACCGCCAGAAAATCTCTGAACGCGTGCTTTCTTTGATTGGGATGGCCCTTCGGCGGAGAAATTCCCGTCCCGGCATGCCATATGAAACCTCATTAGCAGAAGAGCTGACCCGCCGCCTGATCGGCCTCGGATTTCTAGATCTGTTGCTGCCTCCAACCCGTAACGATCTTTCGGAAATCTGCGTCTATTCAAGCGGCCTGGTGCAGGTGATGCGGAAAGGCAGCGTACGCTGGGAAACGATCGATCTACGCCCGGATCCAGGAGAAATCTGGCGGGTGCTGGACCGGTTATTGGGCCCACAGAATAAAACCCTGAACGAAGCCAATCCAACCATCAATGCCAAACTCCCGGCGACGCCCCATAATCCTGGCGGTGGACGGATCAAGGCCCTTCATCCGGTAATTGCGCCGCCGGGCCGCAACCCGAGTATCAATCTGCGTCTTTACGAGCAAAAACCGGTCCGGCCTGAGTGGATCCTGGAAAAAGGCGTTATGAGCGCTGAAATGATGGCGACAGTGGAAGCGGCTATGCAAGCGGGTTGCCGGATCTTGATCACTGGCGGAACCCGTACGGGCAAAACAACGCTTCTTTCCGCGATCTGCAATTTCCTTCCGCACGGGTGGCGAATCGTGAAGATCGAAGACCCAGAAGAAATCTGGATCGACCGGCAGACGGTGCAAACGGTGGAAGCGCGTCCCCAAGCGGTCGGGACGGAAGTTCGGCCTTACACCCTGGCAGATGGTGTCGATGATGCCATGCGCATGTCACCGGACTACTTGATTATCGGCGAGGTGCGGGATGGCAGAGCGGCTATGAGCCTTTTCCGAGCGTTGATGACCGGTCATAGTGGTGCCTGTACCTTCCACGCTGACAGCCCGCGGGAAGTAGCACGCCGGTTGGCTACGGTGATGGGCGCCGATTCGGGCGTGCGTCCACATGAGGCAAACCAGATGATTGCGGATGCTGTAGACCTATTGATCCAGATTGGCATACGCAACGAGGTCCGCCGGGTGCTGTCGATCAGCAATATCTCGCGGGAACTGAAAAGTGGAGAAGTGTGGTTTGAGCCTATTTTCCGATTTTCGGATCGAGGGACCGGGGTGGGGCCGTGCTGGGAAAAGGTCGGCGAGCTGCACTCTCGTAATGAATTTGATTGAAAGGAGTAGAAATGACAGGCATCATTGGTTTGATTGGCGTGCTCTGTGGGGTCATCGTCTTATACCTTGCTTATCCTCAGAAACGTTCCGTTGGCCGGCTGGCCGAGTTATATTCCGTCGATTCGCTGCGCACTCTGTCAGATCTGAATCCGAACTCTCTGGAATACCGGCTGATGGCGTCTGGCATTAATTACCGCCCGGTGACCTGGCAGTTACTCTGTCTCTCTGCGGGAATCGCGGCCGCTGCAGTAACCTGGCTGGTATTACCGGGGCTGCCGGCATTGGTGGTGGGTGGAATCGCCTACTATCTCCCGAATGCCTGGCTGGACGATAAAGTGAAAAGTCGAGGGCGCGAAATTGATAAATGCCTGCCCATTGCGATTGGCCGGATTGCAGCCGGTTTGTTGGCAGGCGGCTCGGTCCCCGATGTGCTTCAGCAAGTGGGGCAGTCGCTACAGATCGAAGCGGCTAATCCGCTGACGCCTGAACTGATGCTCACCGCGACGGAACTCCGGACAAAAGACCGGCGAGAAGCACTCCGCAATCTGGCCCAGCGGTCCCCTTCGGTTTCCCTGGCAAACCTGGCCCAGCTATTGGAAGGATATTCCGAGGCTGGCGGCGCAAGATACGCGAGTGTCTTGATGGATATTTCGCAACGCGTTCAGCAAATCTTGATCGCACGCAACCGCGCTCAGGCGAAAGCGGGCGACTCGGTTGTCTCGACGCGGGTCCTACCGGGGGTTCTCCTGCTCATTATCGTTTACCTATCTTCAGACCCGATGGTGCAGCAATCTCTTCACGCTTTCCCCGTGCAGATCGCCATTGCTCTAACGATGGCAGCCATGATTATTGGGTATTTTGTGATGCGGTCGATGGTTTTGGAGGCGGTATGACGGCGCTTGTATATCTGATTGGGATCGCTACCTTTGCACTGATCATGTTGCTGACAGTGGAGTTTGTTCCTTCTTCACCGGCAGGAAGATTGGCTGACACGCTCACCCCGGGGCAGGTGGAACTGACCGGGTGGCGGAGGTCACTGGCATTTCTGGACAAACCCGTTTCCCGGTGGACGCCAATCCGTTTCTTACAGAAAGCGAAGGCGGACCTTTATTGGGCGCATCTGGTGGGGAAATGGACAGGCTGGAACGACGTCCAGTTTCTGTCGCTGCGATTTGCGGCAGGCGTAGGTGGCTTTGTGATCGGCAGCCTGGTGTTCAACGCCCTACCCGTTGCACTTGTTGCCGGATTTATTGCCTTTCAATTCCCTGCCATGTCGTTGAATGGCGTTGCCCGGCGCACCCGCCGGCAGTTTCAGGCGCAACTCCCCGAGTTTATCCAGCTTGTCTCTGCGCAAATGTCGGCCGGCGTTTCCATGGAAGAAGCGTTGAACCGGACTGCTCAGGCGCAAAGCCTGGTTGGGAAGTGGATGCGGTACGTCATCCAGATGGCGCAAGGGCGTGGATTGATCGAGCAGATGCAGCGCGAAGCACAGGAGTCGCTCATGCCTGAATTGATTGGCATGGCTGTGCAGTTGGACTTTATCCGCAAAGGCACGGCGCAGCAGCAACTCATGGGCCAGCTTGCGATGAGCATTGCCGCAGATTACATTGGCGGGGCGGAACAGCGCGCCGAAAAAGTCGGCTCTGAACTGGTGATACCGATGGTGATCTTCTACTTCCTACCGTTCATGGTCACGCTGCTGGCAGTGATTGGCTGGCCGATTTTCACCAACATGGGCAGGTAGACCATGGAAACCATGAAAAATTTGCTCGGATTTGCATTCTTCTTCACGGTGGCCATCTTATCAGCCTGGTCGGCCTGGAAAACGCCAACCATTCTGGCCTGGATTGTTGCCCTACACAACCTGTTGCTCGCCATTATTTACCTTCTGCGGCAACCGGCCAATTCCTATGATCGAACTGGTCTCTGGCTGGGTCTGGTTGCCGCCCTGCTTCCATCTGTGAATGCCCTTCCACATTCGCTGCCGCCGATCGCTTTGTTCGTAGGGTTAGCCAGCTATGGCCTCATTCTTTGGTCACTCTGTACGTTGGGGCCGGCGTTTGGCGTTGCTCCTGCTGATCGTGGGCTGGTCGTACAAGGCCCATATCGCTTTGTACGACACCCAATGTACCTGGGTGAACTGGTTTTGCGCTTCGTGCTGGTCGCTACTTCACCACAGCCAGTTCTGGCTGTGCTGTTTGCCATGACCCTGGTTGTGATCCAGGTGGCCCGAATCTTAAGAGAAGAGAAGGTTATTCGTGGTTACCGGTTGTACGCGGGCTGGATTCGCTGGCGATTACTCCCCGGAGTATGGTGATGCGAAGAATAGCTCATCTCGCTGCTTCATTGCTAATCCTGGGATTCACATTGATCTGCCTGTTTTCTTTCGTACGAGAAAGCGAGGGATATGAAAGAAAAGACTCTGCATGGGAAAGGCCCATTTTTCAGGATAACCGGTGGCTACTGGAAGGGATAACGGAGGACAGCATAAAAAGCATGGCCTCCAAGTGGGGCCAGGTTGATGTTGTAAAGATCCGATACGGAAATGGAATGTTGTGGACAGTTGCAGGGCTGGCAAACGAGGACGGCAATTATGAAAGCTGGGTGCGGGGTATCGAGGATCGACAGCAGTTAATGAAAGCATTGCAACAACCACGTAGGGTAACCCTCTCGGTTCCCGGAACCCCTGAAGGCGTGAGTTTGGAGGAATGCACCAAATCATTCTCACCGGCCTGTCAGATGATCTTTTCACTTGAGCACAACCAACCGGGACTTGGGATAGCAACTGAAGCGAAGGAAAGCACGCTCCAAAGTAATGTTTTTATTCAAACTGGCACGTTTCCAGACCATTACCTGTATGGCGTTTTGACCTGGGAGATGGATCTGGGTGAGATCATCGAGCAAGGATTGGAAGGATTTTGATCATCATGGAACAATCTTCTTACGTGATAGCAATTGCGAATCAGTGGTTTTGGATGGGTGTTGCTGCTGGAACGGGGGCAGGAATGTTTTTGTCGGCGTTGATCCGTTGGGTTACTGAGTCACGGGACTAGCAAACATGGAGAACGCTAAAGATATTGACGCTGCCAAAGGAAAAAATCAGCCATCTTCTGCTCTTCAAAAGCCATTGCGCGCTTTCTTCCTGCGGCGAAATATTCGCATCCCGAAAAGCATACCGCTTCACGTGCTGGCGCATTGTCGCCGGATCATACTCGGGCTGGAAAAAGGAAGGCCCTATACCGATTTCAAAGGGAAGCGGCTTTTCCCAGATCGCGAAGTAATCTCAATTCCGGTTGGCCGGCGTTGGCGACTGCTGGCTGAATGGCAAGAGGGAAAGGTGACTCCAATCCGGCTGCTCTCGCATGAAGCATACAACCACAAGTGGAATTGGGAAAAACGATGACCTTTCTGAGCCTGGTTCAGTATACGCTTCTCCCGTTTATGTTCCTCTGGCTTGGTGTATGCGTGCGAAATGACTTACGGAGCCGAGAAGTGCCGGTGTGGATGACTGTGATTCCACTCGCTGTGGCAGGCCTCATTGGCATTGTATTTGGTCGTTGGTCGTCGGCCTGCCTGGTCGCAATGCTTATCCTATTATCCGATTTGGTGTCCTTCCGGTTTGGTTTCGCCTTGCTTGGAACAGCAGTCGTCGTAATCCTGGATCCTACATCGGTGTTCCTCAACCTTACGATCTTCGCGATCTGGTTGTTATGGGATAGAGGCGCGATGGGCGGGGCGGACGCGAAGATTCTCATCACGCTCTTGCTGGTGTGGGGCAGTGCCTGGCTGATGGTATGGGTCGCTTTAACTGGTGGTCTTCAGGGACTGGTGGCCTGGTGGAGAAAACAGCGGGAAATTCCCTATACTGTGGCGATCCTTTTGGGCTCCATCGGTTTCTGGTTGGCAAACTTATTCTAAGGAAAGGAGGTATATACCATGCGGTTCTTGCGGGATCAGCGAGCGATTGAAATGACCGAAGTTGCTTTGATTATTGCGGTCGTTGTTCTGATTGCCTATGGAGCATACCAGCTCCTTGGCGGAAATATCGCTGCAATGGTAAGCGACGTGGCCAGCAGGCTGTAAAGTGCTTCGAAGGTTCTCTGTTGGGAGTCGAGAGGACGGCTCCCAACAGAGAACGATCAAAAGGATGAGGATACCGATGCGATTTCTACGAGCAAAATCCGCAATGGAGATGTTGGAAGCCGCAATAACTACACCGATAGCAGTGTTGGTGATGCTGGCAATTGTCAATTTGGGTATGGTTGTTTACGCCCAGCAAGCCGTTCAGGCAGCGGCCCGGCATGGGGCGCGTATGGGAAGCGTAGCGCAGCAATGCTCTGCCTGTTATGCACTTTCTTCCGCCAGGCAGGCCATTTCTGAAGCTCAACTGGTGCAAAATCCTTCGGTAGCTGTTCTTGCACCTGGTGGATCGGCAGGCAGTGTGCTGAGAATTCAAGTGAACGGATCCGTGCCCAATTACCTGTCCCCTCTTACCAGTCTCTTTCCTGGATTACCTGGGGAAACGTTCCGAGTAAGTGCAGATGCAACTTTTCGGCAGGAGGGATGGTAATGCTCAAAGAGAAACGAGCTTACTCGATGACGTTTTGGGCCGTATTCTTTGGTTTTGTGCTGGTTCCAGCGTTAGCCATGGCGATCGAACTCGGCCGGTACTTCTATGCCCGGTCAGAAGTAGCGAAAGCGGCGGATGCGGCAGCGGTGGCAGCCGCGGCTGAAATCAACCAGCGAGTGTTTCAGAGTAGCGGGGATCTAACGCCTACAGATAAAACCTGGGCGAACGCACAAACCTATGCTTTTCGGAACAACTCGGTATTGTCCGCTCGTGGAATTAATGCTTATGTGACAGGAATTGCTGTCGACTCTGGTGCGGATACAGTTCGTGTGACTGTCTCCGCTGACCTTTCATTATTGTTTCCATCCGTTGTGCCCAAAGTCATTGTCCACGAAACGGGTATTGCACAGGTTCGGGCTTTTAGCCGGTAGGGTTTTAAGAAGGGTATAAGGAATTGGAACCAAATCGTTTTCTGCTCATAAGGGATGTGGATGAAACGGGAGTATCTGGCACTGGAATCGTCGCAATGGGGTTTCAGTTCCCGACAGGGCGAGTTGTTATCGAATGGCTCGTCAAACCGTTTGCTTTAGGTATCTTTTCATCTTTACAAGAACTCATTGAAGTACATGGACACGAGGGGAAAACTCGGGTGAAATTTATATTGGAATGATCTTTATTGTGTTGAACACTGGTGTTCAACACTCGTACATCCTTGTTCAATAAGGGGTGACATAATCCGTGCACCAGGAACGGATTATGGACAAAGACAATGCACAAGTGTTCTTAGATTGGCTATCGACCAAGTTAAGAGAGCGAAACCTTACTGAACACCAGCTGGCCAAAAAGGCGAAGGTTGGACATTCGCATTTTACCAGGGCCCGGACGAAAGGCATCTTACCGAAATGGGATACGATCTACAAGATTGCTCGGGCATTAGATACCAGCGTTTACGAGGCGTTTCGCGTTGCCGGACTCATTCCACCTTTACCCCAGTTTGAACATCAAGAGAAAATCGACAGAATTATGGAGCGAGTAGGTTCTGTTCCTGAAGAACGTCTTGACTTTGTCTTTGATTTGATCAGCCTGGTTATTAAAGAGGCGAAGAAGTCTCAAAAATAATAGCTTCGGGATACCGCGAAAGGGATTGCTATTTATCGTTAAAGTCAACAGAAAGTCGATATTGTTTGCTGGGTTTGTGTGAAAAACCGCAATAGTTTGCGGGAATCCGCAATCGGAATTGCAGAAAATCCCAGTTACGGGTGAAAAGATGCTTCGGTAAACTAGGCAACATTCCACACCTAATTTATCGGAGGATTTTCATGTCTTTAGCAGTACTTTCGTTTCAAGTCGCCAATGATGAATCGTTTTTGCAAAAATTGGCGGAGAATTTTACGGAAGTGTTGGAACAGCAGGGAATTCAGCTGAGTTCAGTAGAGGAGTTTTCTTTACGATCAACTTTGACCGAGAAGAAAACTATCCTTGCAGTTGAGCCCTGGACGATTGTTTGATGCAAGCAGATATTTTGGAAGCAGTATTCAACCGCCTTTCAACCACGATTAACGAAACTGGAATTGTTGATGACTACCGGGAGTTGTTACTCTCGGTAGTTATCCAATCCATTCGCAGGTATCAATTCCGCAGTGAAGACAAGTGGCTAGCAATTACATTGCCGGAGTTGTGGTGTGTGGGATTAGGTGGAGAAAGTCAACGAGTAGTTGGCGTAACGGCTGCCTGGTTTTTACTTCAACTGGCCGCGTTTTGGCTAGATAAAGTGGAAGATGACGAACTAGATCAAACAATTCTTGCCACGTTAGGAGTTGGTCCTGTTTCCAACCTCGCCACCGGTTTGATTTTTCTCTCTCAATGGATCTTAAACCGACTGGAAATAGATGACGGTATCGACAGTTCAACAGCTGCCGATATTCGGGCAATGTTTTCCACGAGTATTTTGAACGTATGTGGCGGCCAGCACATCGACTTAACTGCAAAAAATTGTCTGCTCGAACAGGTTTGGAACAGTTTCAAGCTGAAGTCAGGACTATTCTTTGCTTTAGCATGTTTTGCTGGCGCGCGCCTGGCAACCAATGATCCAAAGAGCTTGAACGCCTGTCTGGAGTACGGGACAAACCTCGGTGTGCTGCTACAAATTGCCGATGAGCGGGAAGATCTTTCCAAAGAAGTGCCGGACCTCTGGAATAGTTCCAATATTTTCAATGCTTATTTCCACGAAGTGATGTCAAGCGGTCTCCTGAAGAAAAAGGATCATTTTGCAAACAGCATCAGCTCGTTTCGGTCTGGCCTCCAAGTGTATTTGAATGTGCAGTCTCACACGCTATGGCGTTCCGGTATGGCTGCTATAGACGATATTCAAGCGGAATTGAAAACCCGGCCTGACCTGGTCCGGCTGTTATCTCAATCGGTATAAAAAATTGGTGTAAATGCGGAAAAAATTTCTCATTCCATATCTCTTTATACTACTCACACTTTGCTTACTGGGGTGGGCCGGGATCAAGCACATTGACCGGCCCACTCTCGGCTTATATTGGAATACACGAACGGGCTTGGTATACCAAATTCAAGGTAACAATCCGAATTTAGCGAATGTTCGAATTGGTGACCGGTTGTTATCTGGTAATGGAATCAAGGCTGATCAACTGTATGCATTCATTGATCAAGGTAGAGTGGATACGATTCATCTTGTGTTGGAGCGTGCAGGAGTGGAATATTCTATTGAAACTCAGCGCGTAGATCCTGATTTCATCACAATTCTAAGCCGACTGTCTTTCGTGCTGATCGCATTTGTTTTTTGGCTTACAGGCACATTGATTTATATTTTCGGTGAGGATCGAGAACAGTCATTGTTGTTTCTGTTCTTTTGCTTGTTCACATCTGTAACGCTGGCGGCAGGTTCTATATCTTCCTTTGGACCTGTTTGGTCGAAGCCACTCCTTTACTTTGGGATTGTTTGGGGTGGCTTTTTTGCTGTTCATTTACATCTAAATTTCCCTGGCAAGCTCAAAATTCCGCATCGGACGCTGCTCTTGTCCGTGCTGTTTACCTTAAGTTCTATACAAACAATTTCATATAGTGGGATTTATCTAGGCCATGTCCCCAGAGAATATTCTCAAACGCTGTGGCCACTTAGTTTGCTTCTGTTTGCCGGCGAAATGACATTCGTCGTTGGAGCGGTTGCCAAATCTTTCAGGAATGTAGCCTTATCGGTTGAAAGAATTCAGGCGGGTATTATTGTTCTTGCAACGATCCTTGGAATATTTCCTGTGTTGGTATTTTCTGTGCTTCCAGAAGTGTTAATGGGAAGAACGCTGATTCCATACGAGTTTTCTTTCCTGAGCCTTTTGTCGTTTCCGTTTGGCTACCAGTATGCAATACTGCGGCTCAAGATAGTCAACCTTGATACAACTGTGAATCGTGGAGCTGCATTTACGTTCGTGATTCTTATCCTGGCCGGCTTGTATGCGCTTGTGTTTTCTTTGTTGTCCCGCTATTTCCCAGGCGTATTTGACCAGTATCCTCTAGCAGGAATGTTCATAACCATCTTCATTGCATTTGCATCAAGAAAACTTTACTCAAAATTGTTTGCCTGGGTCAACCATGTTTTATATGGCGAATGGTATGACTATCGGTCGGCAATTAATTTTATCAATCATCATTTGAAGTCGGTGGAATCAGAAGATCGGGCTATCGCAACCACGTTTTGTCAAGTCGTAATGAAGTCCTTACAGCTGGACTTTGTTGCGGTAATTTTACAGGATCGCTTTATTACTTTTGTTGAAACAGGAAGTGAACCAGTAAATCGACGCATCTCGGACGAGAACTTCGAAGTAATGTGGAATCAAATATCCGAAAACGAGGACTCAACAGAAAAACCCAAAGATATTCTGGTAGATTCCATTCTTCCGAAACGGCTATTACCGAAAACACATCTCATAACTCCATTTCGTAGTCACGATCAAATCCTCGGGCTTTTGATTTTGGGCCGAAAACGAGGTGATGGTATTTTCGAAAAAAGTGATCTTGAAATTCTCGATGTGGCAATCCATCAGGCGCAGATTAGTATGGAAAAAGCAGGTTTGTTGAATGATGTGCGGCAGTACAGTGATGAAATTCGCGAACTCCATCGCAAGGTTACGGATTCAAGGGAACAAGAAAGGAAACAGGTTTCACGCGAATTGCATGACGAGGTAATTCAATCACTCGTAGGTTTGAATTACCGGTTATCCAACATGCGGCGGCATAAGCATCAGTTGAAGGAGGATGATTTTCTAGCTGTACAGGAAGGTTTGGTTTCTGTTCTTGAAGAGGTACGACAAATATGCACGAATCTACGCCCACCCGTACTGGATAACCTGGACTTGGTGTCCGCTTATCGGGCTAAGATTGATGAAGTACAACGAAAATCTGAGTTTCAAATCCGGTTTTTCGTGCATGGAGATAAAGAGCAATACATTCCTGAAGATGTACGTGGATTCGCCTATCGCCTTTTGGGGGAAAGCCTCGCGAACATTCGTAAACATGCCAATGCGACGTCTGTGGAAGTGCATTTGTCCATTAATTCCACAGAGATAACCATCATCGTAGAGGATGATGGTCAGGGTTTTTCCGTGCCAAACAAGCTTTCTTCCCTAGAAAGGACACAACATTTCGGGCTGGTCAGTTTGTTGGAAGATGTGAGGGCTGTAAAGGGGACGTTGGAGATCGATTCAACCATTGGTGAAGGATGCTGTCTGGTAGCAACCATTCCCATAACTCGGTGAATTAAGTTTAGAAAGGTGAAGCGAGATGGGTATTCGAATTCTAATTGCGGACGACCATCAAGTTGTACGGTCTGGTGTAAAGGCCGAGCTAGAATGCCAGAAGGATTTCGACGTTGTAGGCGAAGCAAAGACTGGCGATGAAGCTCTTGAGATGGTGGTAACGCTCGTACCTAATGTATTACTACTTGACGTAATGATGCCAGGAATAAAAGCCTTTGAGATCATCCGGCAGATTCACCAGAAAAAGCTGCCTGTTCGAATTATGGTATTAACTGCGCATGATGACAGAGGAACAGTGTCAGGGCTAGTCCAGCTTGGGGTGGATGGGTTTCTCTTAAAAGAAGAGGACGCATCTGTATTACCGGATGCAATCCGTAAGATATCGCGAGGACAAAAGTGGCTCAGTTCAAAGGTCGCAGAGTATTTGATGGAGAATATGCAGGCAACCACGAGCCAAACTGAACAACTGGTTTTAACAGAAAAAGAGATTACTGTATTACGCTTACTGTCTGAAGGAAAAACGACGAAGGAAATTGTGGCAGCTATGGATAGCAAGGAAAGAACAATAGAGTTTCATATAAAGAAGATAAACACTAAGCTGGGCGTTGCCACGCGGGCACAAGCTGTCGCATGGGCTAAGGATCACGGCCTTTTGTAAGTATCGAAGGTTTTAATTGGAACACCGGGGAGAATGCATTTTTAGGTACCTCCGTTAACCCGGAGTAATGGGGATGTGGCTTCCCCTACGGTCGTGTCGCTGATTACGCGTCGACATATGGTTTGCAAAACCTGATGCCTCCGCTGTCAAAGCGGGGGTTCGGGCATGTTCACAGGGCCAGATCGTGCGAGTGGAATAGCCCCGATTTCTTGATGCCTCCACAACCTACGGGTTAGTTGCGGAGGCTGTCGGATGATAAGGTACAATGGCAAGGGGACTTGTTTATTATGAGTAGCTGATATATAGAGGATATCCGCGATGCGCAGAATGACCCGCCGTGAACTCATCAAACTCACTGCCCTGGGATTGGGCTCACTGGCATTTCGTTTTCCCGGTAACTGGCAGGCAATCGATCTCACTTCTCCGAAGCGTCTGCCTGCTTTCCCGGATGCTCCGCGTCTTGGGCGGGTGACACTGCCGGGGATCCCATTGCGCAGAAGCCCCAGTAACAGTGATGGTGATCAAAATCTGATCACGCGCCTGCCAGCCGATACCCTGGTGGTTTGGGAACGGGAGGTGGTGGGAACCGTAGTTGGCGGTCCGGGTTACTTGCGCTACATTCAAACCCCAGACGGATTTATTTATGGCGGCATGATCCAGCCAGCGGGCAACAAGTCCAATACCCCGATTGCAGAAATCCCATCTGGAAAGGATGGGTTCTGGGCGGAAGTTACCGTGCCCTACGTGGACCTGGCCCATGATGGTGTTCAAGCCTCACCCTGGTTGCGTGACCTTATCGCCTATAACTTCCCGCCTCGTCTATACTACGGCCAGGTGGTTTGGATGGACAGGGTTCGCACAACGAATGGCTTTACCGAATATCGGTGGAACGAAGATGCTAACGGGCGAGGCTATGGTTATGGCGGATATGGCGAGTTCTATTGGGCGGATGGCATTGGCTTTCGCGTGCTGACGGACGCGGATGTTGCGCCGATCAGCCCAGATGTCGATCCAGCGGAGAAGACCATCCAGCTCAACCTGGACCGTCAGACATTGGCCTGCTATGAAGGAACGCGCGAGGTGTATTTCTGCCGCGTTTCCACGGGGATCGTCTACACCGATCCATCCACCGGCGAGCTAGTGGATTATTCTACGCCGGCTGGCAAGCTGCTTACGCACTGGAAGATCATTTCGAAAAACATGACGGCAGGCGATGAAGCCAGCGGTTACTCCACGCCAGCTGTTCCCTGGTGCACCTATATACAGGGTGGAGTGGCTATCCACGGCACTTTCTGGCACAGCGCTTTCGGTGAACGCCGCTCACACGGCTGTGTGAACGTTTCTGTGGAAGACGCAAAATGGATCTTTCGGTGGACAACGCCGTATGTCACGCTCGATGCTGGGGAAGAACGGCGCAATCTGCCGGAACACGGAACGATTGTCTATTCCTCTGGTTCATAGATCAAGACAATCTTTCGAATTTCTGCGCTCGCTGCTTTCGCCATAACCAAGACGTTGACATTCTCGTTCCGACTTACTGCATCGTGGCGTTTGTTTCCATCGCAAATTGATACAAATACGCAATCAATGCATCGATCTCTTCCTCGGTGAGGACTGGCCCCCAATACGGCATGCCTGTGCCCATTCCGCCGCGCAAGATCTTGCCTTCCAACAGAGCCGGGCTGGCCCCCAGAAGCAACTGCGGATCGGTAAAATCTCCAGGTGCGGAAAGGCCCATTTCGCTCTCCACCATATACCCACTTTCCTGTATTCCATCTGTGATTTTGTGACCTTCCTGATGGATCGCTGCTGGATCAAACCGGGGCAGCCCTTCGACCATCACGCCGTCGCCTTTGCCAGTTTCACCGTGACAGGCGGCGCAGTTGGTGGCATACAGATCGGCTGCTTTTGACAGCTTCTCAGGTGAGGTCTGGCGTTCCCAGATCCAGGCGACCGCATCCCAAAGCGCAACATCGTCCAGGTCGGTCAGGGTTGGCTCAGCGCGAAGGCGCTTCCACACTGCTTCAGGACTGTACTTCAGATAGGTATCGCGATCCAGCGCATAAGCGGGCAGCCGGGATTCCAGCGCTTTTCCACGCTCCGCGGAGGGTTCTGTTTGTGGAACGGTTTCCGCCAGATGGGGGGCATCCAGGTTGATGTCCAGCTCCAGATAGAGAGGCTTTTCTGACGCTTCAGTCAGGCCTGCTGTTTCCGCGTTTTCGCCAGTCACTAGAATGGTTCCGCGCATACGCCAGTGGTTGCGGCCGCACCAACGGGTGCAGTAGAAAGTATAGCGGCCCGGTTTATCGAAAACCAGGGTCGTTTCCTCCCATTCGCCTGGGACGAGATCGATTGGGGCCTGATCGCTTTGTCCAATGGCAAAGGAATGCACCACATCATCCGAGGTCATGCGTAGTCGAATAGGCTCTGCTACCGCCGCAGTGATCGATTCGAGCGACCAGCCGCCGTTTTCGGGCATGCGGGCATGGAGTTCATGCACATCCCCGCTGCCCAGCCCGAGGGCAGGTCCTGCCGCAAAAACGCCGGCTGCGCCGGTGGCAATCAGAAGCAGGAAGAGAAAGATTCTGGCGAAAAGTTCAGGTTTCATCATGCATTACTTCTAAGGATCATCTGAAAGTTTATCCAACCAACAGGAATAACATTCCGATTGTGATAATCAGTCCAAAGCCTTGGAGAAACACGGCGCGCCGGGGAGTATCGGCTTCTTTGCGAGCAACCTGGCCCATCCACATCAGGCCACCCAACAGGATTACCGTTTGCAGGATCGGGCCAATGACCGAAACATCCGGGGACCAAACCAGGTCTGCCGTGCCGAACAGGTTCCAGCCGCGGCCAAACGGGTCAGAAATAACGGGCAGAACGTAAGATACCTTGGCAAAGGCAAACGAGATGGTAAAGGCAATCCAGGTTGCCAGCCCCAGAGGCAGTAGCGGGCGGCTGAAGCGAGCCATGCTCTTGCCAATCTTTTCTACCGGTCCCCCCAGCCGCAGCAGGAGTGCGTACAGTCCTGGGATCAGCAGCTCGGCGAAGAGCAGGAAACCGGCGCCATAGACCATCCATTCCGTACTTCCGACCTGGTAAGCCGCGCGGCGCAGCGCGCCCCACGGGCCAAGGAACACAGCGGAGAAGGCCAGCACACATCCCAGCATCACCAGCGCCAGGAAAGCTTCGTCCAGGCGAGGCGATTTGCGCGTCTCGATGAAATCCTTGCCGAAGGCTCGCAAGTTGATCGAGACATTATCATGCGGGCAGACTCGGATGCACTCCATGCACATGCCGCACGGCCCGTTGTCTTGTAGCGCTGTGACGTAAACGCCCCAAGGGCAATTCTGGTAGCAGGTCTTTTCGGTATGTGCGGCGCAAACGGCGCGGTCCTTCACCCGGATTTCTACCGGGGCAGCCTGGGCGTACAGGCCAGTGAACCCCCCAATCGGGCAAAGGTGGTTGCAGAAGGCCCGGTTCTCGAACACCAGGCTCATCACCAGAGAAACGACGATGATGCCAAGCAGCACCCAACCGGTGAGTGCCGGCGCGGTAAGGGTGACGGCACTGAATAGGCCAATCATCAGAAATCCGCCGGATTGCAGCCAGGCGCCGCGCAGATCGATTACGCCCAGCTTGCCCAGTTTAAAGTGCTTAGGCCATTTCCATCCCAATCCCATCTTCTTGCCGCCAGGGAAAATGCCCCCTTGAGCGATCCATTCGCCAGGCATTGGTATGGGGCAAACCGCGCACCACGAGCGCCCGCCTAAGGGAATAAAGAGCAGCTTCAGTGCCGTCCACCAGGCAATCCATACAAAGATGATGGCGAAGTTCTGGCTTCCGACCACCGAGCCGAACAGTCCGGCGAAGATGGTCAACACAAAACCTGCCAGGGTGATCGCGCGCGCGAAGAAAAGGGGCCAGCGCGAATAGATTAGCGTGTTTCGGCGTCTGGCTGCGCTCCTCGCCAAAACGAGAAATTTGCGTTTCTGTGCCGCTTGCTGGCTCATAACGAAACACTGTGCTTTCGGGTAGATCGAAACGCACCAAAGACAACGACCAGCAGCGCCAGTCCAGCAGCGCGATAGAGCAGCAAGTTAGGGCCGATGGAAATCTTCCCGGTCATAAATGGATGCAAGTTTCCACAGGCAACTGAGCAACGGATCTTGAAAGTGCCGGCGCGTTCGACAATGAATGTGGCTCGGTCGGTTTTTCCCGGATCGGCTTGGAGGTTTATGTCAGGATAGCCATCGATGGAAAGCCCATGCACAACATCTTTACTGACCAACTCAATTGTGACGCGGTCACCCGGATTGGCATGGATCACCGCGGGCGAAAACGCATAATCACCCGCCTCAATCCGTACCTTACGCTCCACGGGTTGGGCGTGAACGGACAGCGGCACAAAGGCAATCAGCAGGGCTACAATCAAAAAGGTCAGCAGGGTTATTTTCTGTGTGTTGAGCATTTAAGGGATATTGGATGGGCCAAATTTCGAATAGGTGTCATCAACGATTTGCTTTATTTCAGAGACCGATTTTCCTTCCTTCAACATCCGCATCGTATCTTGCGTAATATCCACGCAGATTGAGCAGCCCAGTGCGTGGCTGTCAAAGGTGATCTTGCCGTCTGTGTCATCCTGCACGTAGCAGGCATAGTTGGATGCATGGCCCATATCCCCGCAGCCGCAGTAGCAGGGGATCTCTTTCATGATCTCAGGGTTGGCGACGTTGAACCGGTAAGCATCCTGAACTGTAACAGATGCTTTTTTTACTTCCGCAGGCATGTCACTCATTGGCGCCATTTTTAAATCTGCGGTACCAGACTCGTTGCCACTCGAGCAGCCCGTCAGAACGGTTGGCAGTACGAGGATTAGGAGCAGGATGAGGAACAAGAATCGGCGGTGCATGAAACTCCTAAGAAATTGATAAAAAATATTGGATACTTTTACACTTGATTTCAGGGTTCGTAATCATCATAATCGAGGAAAGTTTGTTACAACAGCGTATATTTGCTTACGCCGCCATAAGCAAAATTGCCTGTCGATAGAGTCGGCGGTAAGTAGTGTAGGATTGTTTCTGTAAATTCAGGACCTTAACAAAAAGTGGTAGGTCAGGTTATCCTTACGGTTACCACACCACAAAGGAGAAACGATGACCTACCAGAATGATTTTACCCTTCCTTCGGAAATAGTGGAACAAATAGCGGACCACGGATTGGAATATTTACCCGAATTGATCCGTACGATGGTGAACGCGGCCATGCAGGTGGAACGGCAGAGGTATTTGAGGGCCGAGCATTACGAGCGCAGTGAAGACCGGCAGGGACACGCCAACGGGTACAAAGATAAAACAGTGAAAACACGAGTAGGGGAAATCACCTTCTCGATCCCGCAAGTACGAGAAGGTGGGTTTTACCCAGAAGCATTGGAAAAAGGACTGCGGAGCGAACGGGCTTTGACGCTGACCTTAGCGGAGATGTATATCCAGGGTGTGTCAACGCGCAAGGTGGCTGCTATTCTGGAGCGAATGTGCGGAAGCAGGGTGTCTTCCAGTGAGGTCAGCCAGGCAGCCAAGAAGCTGGATGAGAAGCTGGAGGAGTGGCGAAACAGTGCCCTGGGAGAGATCGTATATTTGTTTCTGGATGCTCGCTATGAGAAAGTGCGTCAAGATGGCCAGGTACGGGATGCAGCGGTGCTGATTGCGGTCGGAGTGGATCTGAGTGGGCATCGCAAGGTACTGGGCGTGTCGATTTCAATGGGCGAACAAGAGATCCATTGGCGCACCTTCCTGGAAAGCCTGCTCAAACGAGGCCTACGAGGCGTGCAATTGATCATTTCCGACGATCATTCCGGTCTGAAAGCAGCACGCCAAGCGGTGTTTGGTGGGATCCCGTGGCAGCGCTGCCAATTCCACCTCCAACAGAACGCCCAGTCTTACGTGCCGCGCAAAGACATGCAAAAGGAGGTCGCCGAGGATATTCGAGCCATTTTCACCGCGCCCGATCGTCAGATGGCCGAAGAATATCTGAAGAAAGCGGTGGAAAAGTACCAGAAACCGGCTTCCAAGTTGGCCGACTGGATGGAACGGAGTATTCCAGAAGGATTGACCATCTTTTCGTTCCATGCTTCCCATCGACGATTGATCCGGACCACGAATGGTTTGGAAAGGCTCAACCGTGAAATCAAGCGCCGTACTCGAGTGGTTAGCATTTTCCCAAACGAAGCAGCTTGCCTCCGTTTAGTCAGTGCGATCCTGTTGGAAACAAGCGATGAATGGGAAGGCGGGAAGATGTATCTCAACCTGGAGGGAGGGTAGTCGCCGTCGTAGTCGTCTGCGCTGTGGATATGTGGGCGGTGATTGTCCCGTCCACATATCCACAGCATTCTGAAAGTACCTTAAGAAATCGCGAGAATGACTTGACCAAATTTACAGAAAAAGACTTGCACAATCCGGCGGTAATGATCTTTCACCTGATGACCACGATAAAACAGGCTTTATATCTTGTATAAATGAGTACAAGAAGTGCAGCTCTTCCCTATATTCCCCTATAAGATGCAGTACTCGGACAACTGAACTTTCCCCGCATCCAGGCTGGGTTTGATTTTTACAATCAATTCCTGCTCATCCTCAGGCAGCTGTTCCGCCTGGCTTGCGAGCTTATCCAGCCAGCGCAGTTCCAGCTTGGAAAGCAGGATCTGCTTTTCTGAAGTCGCCCTGCGCAAGCAATCAATTGTGGCCAGTGCTGCTCGGCGGGTTCGTAAGTAAGCTGTTGGTTCGCCAATGATCTGGCCGGCAAGATGGATAACAGTATCTGGCCGTAGCACATAAGCTTGCGGATCAAAGCTGGCATCTGACTCTACCCACCAGTCGCGCAGGGTTCGAGCTGCCTCTAGGCCATGCCCAGAGGCTGTATTCATCAGTCGTGTGGCATAAACGAGCTGCTCCAACGAAACAGTGGGCGCCATACCGCCTAACAGCTTCACATTGTTGACCGATTCATTGCTCCATAGATCCGGAACCGATTTGGCGATATTCCCAATTGGCGAGAGATGAGCGCAGGCTGCTTCCGCACCTTCCAATGTAATCGGACAACCGGTGATGGCTTTGATGTAAGGGCCTTCGTAAGCACAGTCTTTGTTGGGCCCAACTGCACCTTGCTCGAATGCCACCAGGCTGCGGGCAACGGATAACACACGGATGATGGCGGCCCAGACGCGCGGGATGAATTTTTGTTCAGCCAGCACCATCGCGGTATTGGCGAACCCACAAGCTGAGTCGCCTGCCGGAACGACGCCAAATTGCTGGCTGATTCCCACAATCTTGTCCCATAAGAAAGCCATATCCCGGCTGCCAAGAATGCCCAGGGCAAAGACGGACAGGGGGAGGTCGCCGTTTAAAATGGCTTCATCATGAACTTCTTTTCCACCAGTTGACTCAATCGAGAAAAAGTCCGCCCCAGCCCTGGCACACAATTCAAAACTGCGCATCATCTTTTCATAATGCTCTCCCTGCCGCATGAGGGGCGGGCGAGCAAATTCACGAATATCATTCGGAGTCACCCGTAGCGCCGTTTTGATGCCATGTTTTGCCTGGGTTTCGCGTAGGGTGTCACTCAAGATGCGGGTTATTTCCGCACCCCATTCTGGTATCTGGGTGAGCTCGGGCAGCAGTTCGAATTCAACAACCAACCCGGGGGCATATAGTTCCACGGCTCGTTTGCAAGTTTCCGTGATCATCTGGCTGTACTGGGCGCGAACTTCCTCCATTGTTTCTGGGGTGATTTGCATGCTGGGGAGGGTAAAGTTGAGCTCCGGAAACACCTGGCCACCGCCAATCACCAGTCCATTTTTGAGGGTAACGGGTTTAGGGCTGACGCCAAAAACAAAATCATCCAAATTGGTGATCGAAAGCGTTGAATATTCCGGCATGATGCTAATCCTTTTGGAATCTAGGAAATTGATGCGGTTGGCTGTAAGACCTCATTCAGGCTGCCTGAGCGGAAGCCCTCCAGGTCTACCGTCACATATCGAAAGCCGATCTGTTTGAAATACGCTGTAATGGTGTCTCGTAAACCAATCAAGCGGGAAATCTCTTGAGGATCGACTTCGATCCGGGCTAAGGAATCCAGATTGCGAACACGCACCACTGCGAAGTTCAATGCACGAAGGTAGGCTTCGCCGGCGGCGATTTGCTCCAGCTTTTCACGAGTTACGGGCGAGCCGTATGGTATGCGTGAGGCCAGGCAGGGCGAGGCCGGAAAATTCCAGTTCCCAAGTCCGAGTTCGCGAGATAGCACGCGAACTTCCTGTTTCGTCAATCCAGCAAGCGCCAGAGGCGAGATGACCCCCAACTCCTGCGCCGCACGTAGGCCGGGCCGGTAATCTCCCAAATCATCCGCATTTGCTCCTAAGAGCACATATGGAATATCGGCTTGCTGAGCAATCCGGGTAATGATGCCCAGGTCAACTGACTTACATACATAACAGCGGTTGGGTGAATTTTCGACGTATGTAGGATCGTTTAGCTTATCGTAATCTACGATCTGGTGTGGAAAACCAAACTGCATTGCAATGGCGTTGGCGGTCTGCATCAGGCCTTCCGTTTCCACGACGGACCGGATGGTGACGGCTAACATACGTGGGGCGAGGGCCAGGTGTGCCGCGACTGCCAGGAAAGAACTATCAACGCCGCCAGAGAAGGCTACTACCGCGCCGCCTAGCGATTCTAGATGTTTCGCCAGATCTTGCCACTTTTTTTGTAAAGAGGGTTCGAGTGGCAAGTTAATACTGTGGATCGGTGCAGGATTCATTGAAATTTTCTTTCGGAAAGAAAGGGATTAGAGAGACTCAACAAGATGATAGAAGCGTATGACACCGTTGTCAATAAGCAATTCTGCTTATTTGGACTCGGTTAAACCAAAATCCCGGCCAGCAAAGCGACCGGGATCTCTTGTACTGTCCACCAAACGAAAGGGGCAGGAACGTTTTGACATTCAAGGGAACCAATGATTAATGATGGCCACCCGTCGAGCTGCCCGCCCCACCGGACTGGTTTTGCTTCATGCTTTCCATTTTAGACATCATGTCATGGGTGATAGCCATCATTTGCTCTAATGTGGCCTGAACCTGCTCTGGACTACTTCCCACTGTTCCATTGTAATTGGTGTTCCTTGAATACCCGTTCAGTCCGTAGGTGGATTGACTTCCCCCGGCTGCTGGTGGCAGGTCAACTGTGATGTAGCCTGCGTTTAGTGCGTTCATCTGCCGCGTAATCGCATCCATTTCTGCGTGCAGGGCGGCCATATCACTCGCCGTCGCGCTGCCAGACATAGCCGGCATTTGCATTGGCGCAGCTTGTTGGACGGAAATGCCACCATGTGGTGAAATATTGGTGAATTGGTGATTCGCTGCTCCAGCCGCACTGACACTTGCCCCAGATCCAAGGAACGTATAACCTAGAACAGCCATGCCTGCCATAACGAAACCGATCAGGAGATGAACTTTTAATTTCTGCTGCCGGTCTACGGGTTTCGCTACAGTCCGAGTGTTTGCATTTTTACTGGCTGCTGCCTGATGCTCTCCAGCTCCCTGACGAAGGCTATTCGGTTTGGAAGGTACATTGATTTTTGGCGTAACGCTCGACAATGTTTCTTCAACCATGTATAGGCTCCTCGATAAGCAACGTACTGATGAGCAGTTTATCATCCGAAAGCGAATGAAGCATCCGTTATGCGGCGCAATATCGAGTCAGCAGTATGGTCTACTGCGTATCAACTGGTTGGTGGATGAGGTTAGACTGTTCTGCCGTTGACAGCCCTTCACAGCTTTCCCTATAATCCATTAGGTCGCTGAGTGGAGAAGTTCAATGGGTAAACAACCACAATCCTTCAGCCACCAACTTCTACGATCAGAATTTGATGAAATGCCATGCTAATCATCGGCCGTGAGCTCTTTATTGGAACCGAAAATAAACCGGGATTGACGATGGTCCGGGTCGTGCCTGAAGCTGTTCGCTGCATGCAGTGTGGTATCTGCTCTTTTAATTGTCCCGCCGGGATCGATGTTCGCGATTATGCCTGGCAAGGACAGCCGGTTGACGACAGCGCCTGCCTGGCATGCGGCCAGTGTATTCTCCGGTGCCCTCGAAGCGCCTTACACTTTGAGCCGGTGAAGATTGCATAAGGGGCCCTGCTCGGAAATGGCCCGGCGTTATGTTGTGATTGGTTGCGGAGTTGCGGGTTTATCCGCTGCGGAAACCATTCTTCATCAGGACCCTTCTGGTCATCTGACGATCGTGAGCGAAGATCCGCATGGCTACTATTCGCGGCCCGGTCTGGCGTACTACTTCAACCGAACCATCCCTGAAAAGCAGCTCTTTCCTCGTCAGGGAGCCTTCTTATATGAAATGATACCCAACCGGATTCGGGCACGTGTGGCACAGATCTTCCCTGAACAACATCAAGTTATTCTTGAAGATGGACGCCATCTTGTTTATGACCGCCTGCTGTTGGCTACCGGTTCTCGCTCCATGCCGGCGGACTTTACCGGGAGTGATATAGTGGGCGTGGTGTCATTGTATAGCCTGGAAGACGTGCGCAGCATGCTCAAGTTGGTCAAGCAAGCGAAAACAGCCGTGGTAGTTGGCGGCGGAATTATCGCCATCGAGTTAGCGGAAGGGCTGGCCGCCAATCGCGTACATGTAGACTACTTTTTGCGAGGTGACCTCTTCTGGTCGAAGATTCTGGACCAGGCGGAATCCCGGTTGGTGGAACGCGGGCTGGAGCATATGGGGATTTGTATTCATCATCACACCCAGGTGGCACAAACGATTAGCAAGCAAGGCGTGCTCACTGGCGTGGTGACGAAGACCGGGGAGGTTGTTCACTGTCACATCCTAGGGGTGGCGACTGGTGTGCTGCCGCAGGTCGAACTAGCTGTGCAGGCTGGTCTAGCCACAGATCGAGGAATCCTGGTGAATGAATATCTGGAGTCGAGTAATGCAGATATCTTTGCGGCGGGCGATGTGGCGCGGGTTTGTGATTCACGAACAGGCGAAGCCTGGTTGGAAACGTTGTGGCCTAATGCCCGCCGGCAAGGTCACATCGCTGGAGCAAATATGACCGGCGACCGCCAAATCTGCGAACGGGAGGTTACGCTAAACGCTGTCCGCATCGGTGATATAATCACCAGTACAATCGGGGCGGTTGAACGAATGGGGGATACGGATATTTCAATGTTCGTATCGAGCGATAAAAAGATCTGGGAAATGTACCGCCAAAAAGTGGATGTGGCGCATGGTGACCAGATATGCCGGGTGAGGGTACTTACTGACCAGCAGACCATTGTGGGTGCGGTGGTCATGGGAGATCAAACACCAGCCCATCCTTTACTGCAAATGATCCAGGAAAAAATCGATTTCTCTTTGATTTATCCACGGCTTGCGGATCATCCCGAGCTGGGTGTCGAAGAGATCGTCCGTTTTTACCAAAGAGAAAAATTTCCTTATGTCCTCCATTAGCGACGAACTTCGAATTTCCCTCATCACTGGGTTTGTCATAACGGTGATCTATTTGATCATTGCACAAAATGGTGTGCCAGGATCAAGTAGTACACTGGGGTACGGGTTGGGCATTCTTGGTTTTCTTTTGATGTTAGGCGCGGAAGGCCTTTACACCTGGCGCAAGCAGCAAAAGGGATCCGGCATGGGCAAGATGCGCACCTGGCTGCAGATGCATATCATTATCGGCCTGGTTGGACCCTACCTGGTGCTGCTCCATTCCGCCTGGCGGCTGAACGGCGTCGCCGGAATCGCGATGCTGTTGACCTTCCTGATGGTCGCCAGTGGATTTCTCTTAAGCTATATCTATCCTGCTTTGCCGAGGAATGTCGAGGGCGCGGAATTGAGCCTGCCGGAAATCGAGGCGCAGATCAAGGAGGCGCATGCAAAGTTGGAAGCATGGACCGCGGAGCATCCCGAAGCCGCCGCTGCTCTCGGAAAGCGCATCGAAACGCTTTCTGAGCCAGCGCCGGGGAGCGATGTAATGCATGTGCTCGGACGGGCGTATTTGCGCTGGCGCCATCAGCAGCAGGTACGCCAGGAACTCCGGCAAATCCAGAGCGCGGGCATCGAACCGGCCCGCGAGCTTGAGCAGCTGCTCGACCGCCATTACGTTCTGGAAACACAAACGCACTCTCTGGCGGCGACTCGAAAACTGCTGGGGCAGGCTCGTACCCTGCATATTGCAGTCGGCGTGGTGCTCTTTACCCTGGCGATCATCCATATCCTGGTGGCGCTCTATTACGCCGCCCTGGCGTACTAAGGGCGTTATCGCAATGAAGCTACCTGGTTTTCTTTCCCCCCTTGGATTAAAGCTGGCCGGCGCGGCGGTGCTGCTGGTCATTATTTTTGGCATTGCCGGCGGCAACCAGATCTTCAGCCCAGGCGCGCTCTCTGCACAAAGTGAGCCTGGGGTGGTCCGTGGCGAGATCACTTCGCATTCTGAGCTGAGTACAAATTGTGCCGCCTGCCACACCGCTCCCTGGATCGAATTGAATATGAATGATCAGTGCCTGAACTGTCACACCGAGATCCAGGAAGCGCTGCGTGACCCTACCAGTTTGCACGGTGCGCTGAAAGCCACAGACTGCCGTGCGTGCCATACGGAACATCGCGGCCCGCAGGGATACCTTACCGATGTGGATGAGCAGGAGATTGATCATAACCAGTTTGGATTCAGTCTGGCAGCGCACGAAACGGCGCCCGATGGGCGGCCCTTTGCCTGTACGGACTGTCACACCGAAAGCCTGACGCAATTCGAACCGACGCGCTGCGAGACCTGTCACAGCGAAGAGGATGCACGGTTTACCGCGACCCACGTACAAGAGTTCGGCACGTACTGCCGGGCCTGCCATGAGGGCACGGATGTCTTTTCCAAAGACAGGTTTGACCATAACCAGCTGGCCTTTCCACTGCTGGGCAAGCATGCTCAGGTCCGCTGTGTCGACTGCCATCCCGGGGTGACGAGCCTGGCCGCCTTCAAAGATGCTCCAACCGACTGCGCTGGATGTCATTTGCAGGACAATCCCCATCCGCCGAACTTTGGCACCGATTGTGCTCGCTGCCATAATACCGAGGGGTGGCCTACCGAGATTTTTGATCACGACCTGGCTGCGTTTAAGCTGACCGGTAAGCATGTGCAGGTGGAATGCAAGCAGTGCCATGTCAACGATGTCTTCCGTGGCACGCCGACCGAATGCGTCAGCTGTCACATCCAGGATGATGTGCATCGCGGTCAGTTTGGTCAGGACTGCGCTGCCTGCCATACCACCGATACCTGGCAGCGGCCGGCGTTCGAGCACACCTTCCCCTTGGATCACGGGGGCCTGGGACCCATCGCATGCGTGACATGTCATACCACGCCCGGCAATTTCGAGGCCTATACATGCTATAACTGCCACGATCCGGATGACATCGTACGGCAGCACGCCTTTGCGGAGATGATGAACACGAACATTACGGACTGTGCTCGCTGCCATCCAACCGGCGAATCGACGATGCAGATGCACTAAAAACGGTAGCGCCAGCGAACCTCGCTGGCGCTACCGTTTCCTGTCTCACAACGCTGTTCCAATTGAGGACGGTTTCCTCGAAAGTCGCTTATGGAGCCGCTTACCGGTTTCCCTGGCCTGTGGACTGCGAACCCCACATCATGCTCCAACCTGCTGACCCCGTACCCTGGCCGTTTACCATCATGCTCAGGTTGTCGTGATTCATACTCTGGTACATCGTATCCGCCTGTGCCTGGGTCATGTATCCGCCGCGGACACCCTGGCTGTAGGCTGTCTGGCGGCCCATCATGATGGCATCCATCAGCTGCTGCTCAGTGAAGCCTTTTTCGGTGGCGATCTGTGCCATCGACTTGCCGGCTGCCATGTGATTATAAAGATCCTGGCTGGTCATCCCGAAATATTGGGCGACATCTTCGTACATGGGGGTAACACCGGCCATCATCGTTTCAAATCCCATCCCATATCCACCACCGGACTTGGCGCCGGTCTGGCCTTGACCCTGCATCATGCCTGGACCGGCGTTCATCGGCGTGCTGCCAGTCGCTCCACCTCTGCCGCCTCTGCGCCCGGACATCATCCCACCGCCCATCATGCCGCGGCCCATGCCCATTCCCCATCCGCCTTGCGCTGAAGTTCCGGGCCCAACCTGCCCCTGGGGCATGGGGGTCATCGTAACCACCGACGGTGCACCCGGCTGTGACGACTGGGCCGCTACATTGGTGACTGTCAGCGCCACAACCAGCAAACCCGCAATACCAAGAACTGTAAATAGATGCTTCATATGTTCCTTCTCCTTTTGGGGACTGTTGATCCCTAGATTTGTATTCAGTGTACAAAGGCGGTATGAAGAAGTTGTTAAGACCCTCATAAGGTACTGTGAAAAACAAGAGCGAAAAACGGAATGTCTGGTCTATCGGAGCCTGCCTTTGCAGTATACCCACCTTTCCAGACAAACGAAAAACTGCCTGAAGGCACAAATGGCCTTCAGGCAGTTTTTCAGTCGGCTCTACCGCTCCCAAGTCGCAGTAGTATGGCAGGCTGCACAGTCCGTCCCTAACTGCCCTTTATGCACATCATCCTTGGCGTGACAATCATTGCAGGCCGTCGGCGTATTTGTATAGTCGTTATTGAGGTGGCACTGGTTGCAGGGAACCTGGATATGTTTTCCGGTCAGCTCATATCCAGTCAGGTAATGCCCATAAATGACGGTCATGATCGGGTCATTCCAAACGGATCCGCCGGCCATGATGGTATCCTTCAATTGCTGCTGGGTGACACCCTTTTCAGCCGCGATCTGCGCGAGGGATTTTCCAGACGCAAGCTGGCTATATTGATCCGGAAGATTCATGCCGAGCAGCATCGCAACCGAATCGTTCATCATCGGCACGTTCATCATCGCTGGTCCAGCACCGCTATTCGATCCCTGGCCCGCGGTCATCCCTATACGCCGTTGTTTTCCGCCTTTCATATCCATCATGCTGCCCATTTTCCCGTTCCCCATGGTTCCTTTCCCCATGCCCATTTTGGGCCCATAGGGTAGCGCGTTCATAAGGGTTGGTTGCGGTTGCGGCATGCTGGTAGGCGTGCTCTGCATTGGCGGCTGAGCCGTGGGCGTCGCCTGACCCAGTGTACCTGGCGTTGCCGTGAGAGTCGCGGTTATGACTTGTTGAGGATTCAGAGCCTTCACCGGCTGAGCGGGATATGCCCTGTTGGCGAGCGTTAACGTCAGCAGACCGATCATCCCGAGGACTGGCAAAAATCGTCTCATTGAAAAAACCTCCATGGAAATTTTCATTCTTGGTTTTCAGTCTATGCAATAAATATGAAGAAGTTGTTAAGACCTCAAGAAAAAAAAGTTAACCGTTTTTGGATGAATGACATACTTCGTAAAAAATAATACGCAATAGAAAATACCTATTGATTTTCTAGACCAAATAGCGTACCCGCATATCCACTATCTAGGTCTGATACGCCAGTCTCAAAAATGCTAAGCTTTGATACGCCTGTTGCACAAGATGAAAGAAAGTAGGGAGCGCATATGGAAAAAATAATTGTTCGGATACCGGATTTGACCTGTGCCAGCTGTGTTCAAAAAATAGAACAGGTAATGCGCCACCAAGAAGGTGTTATTTGGGCTGTCGTTAATTTCGCGGCGGGACAAGCGACAATCCTTTTCGACCCCTCTGTGTTTAATCATTCTCGTTTCATTCAAGCCGTGAATACTCTCGGTTTTCAAATCACGTCTTTGGATCGTTCAGGTGATTATTCAATTGCGGGTGGCCGCAGGCGGAATCCCTGGGCAGGCCTGCAGGAGGAAATTGGCGCACTTCGCCGTTCTTTCATGCATCGTTCCCGTTCATTGTTGAGCACGACCCTGTTTCGATCATCGCTTCGTCATTAGCACAGCTTCTCTGAAGCTGTGCTTCAGGGAAGCTGGCATGAAACGACATCATCGCATCTCTGTCATTTGCAGAAAGGAACATCTATGAAACGTATCAGTCGAAGGGCGTTTCTTCGCAGGTCAGCCGCACTGACGCTTGGCAGCGGCGCTTTTCTTCTCAGCAGTTGCAATGGATTACTGCCAGGGCAAAAACCAACCATTATTCCAGCGACGAATGATCCCACGGCATTACCAGTCACCCCGACTGCAGCCTCACCGCAAACAGCGCCTGGGGTAGGAAATGAATTTGTTCCTGACGTGGAAATCAACCTGGCTGCCAGGCAGAGCCAGGCGCAAATTTTACCAGGCAGCCTGACCAATGTTTGGACATACCAGGGCACCCTGGTGAAAGGCAGTTCCGAGAACCTCCAAACACTGCAGGATTCTTTTTTAGGGCCCATTATCCGGGTGCGTAAAGGGCAAAAAGTCCGCGTGCGCTTCACGCATGATCTGCCAGAACCATCCATTATTCACTGGCATGGTCTCCTGGTGCCTTCTCGCATGGACGGTCACCCACGGGATGCCATTCAAAGCGGTCAAACCTATGTGTATGATTTTGAAGTGGTGAACCGGGCGGGCACATACTGGTATCACCCGCATCCCGAGCCTTTCACAGGCGGGCAGGTGATCCGCGGGCTAGCCGGTCTGTTTTTGATTTCCGATGATGAAGAGGCGGCCGCGGGGCTGCCGTCTGGCGAGTTTGATATTCCCCTGGTGATTCAGGACCGCACCTTTGATGAGAATAATCAAATCGTGTATGTCGATGGCGGTTCCATGCCGGGAATGGAAGGCATGGAAAGTGCGCCGAGCATGGAAATGCTGATGGGGTTCCTGGGCGAACGGATCCTAGTCAATGGTCACGAGACGCCACTGCTGCCTGTCGCCACCCGTGCCTACCGCCTGCGCCTGCTTAACGGATCAAACTCCCGGGTTTACAAGCTGGGCTGGAGCAACGGGGCACCCATGACCGTAATCGCGACCGACGGCGGTTTGCTGGAGAGCCCCGTCCAGCGCCCGTTTGTGATGCTCGGGCCGGGCGAACGGATCGAGCTGTGGGCCGACTTCAGCCAGACACCCGTGGGCACCGAAATTGTTCTGGCAAGCCAGCCATTTCTTGGCGCGGAAGGGGACAGCCTGGTAGAAGGTGGGGCTGGCATGGGCGAGGGCATGGGGCATGGAAACATGCCAGGCATGGGGTCTTCTCAGACGCCGGAAGCTGGAGCGGGAGGCGGCATGGAAGACTATAATCCCAAGCTTCCCAATGGCGCTGGATTCCCTGTCCTTCACGTGCGCGTTGATCGTCAGGAACAGGAGACCTTATCCTTACCCGCGAAATTATCCACGATCCAGCGCTACGCAGTAGAGCAGGTGGTGAATGCGCAGCAACCGCGGCGTTTTGGCCTCACCATGCGCAACAGCACGTGGCTGATCAACGGTCGGGCCTTCAAGCTAGAGGATGTTGCTGAAGATGAGGTGGTCAAGCTAAACACGATTGAAGCCTGGGACTTCATCAACGAGCAAAACCCGAACGAGACGATGGAAAAAATGGGCATGGTCCATCCAATGCATATCCACGGCGTGCAGTTCCAGGTGATTGACCGGCAAATGCTGGCGCCAGCCTTGAAAGCAGGTTGGGACTCGGTGCAGGAGGGGTATGTTGACGAAGGCTGGAAGGATACCGTACTGGTCATGCCCGGCGAAGGCGTGCGGGTGCTGGTGCGGTTCGATTTCCCCGATCTCTTTTTATTCCACTGCCACAACCTGGAACACGAAGATTTAGGCATGATGCGTAATTACCGCGCCGACCCTTGAGGCCAGGTAACCAGGTTGTATAAAGTCCAATCGCCCATCCTCGGATGGGCGATTGGTGTTTTAACGGGATAAAACAATCCGGCAAAGATGGATATCCTACTGTTTTTCCTTGGAGACCTTTTTGTTTGCAGCGGCCGGCAGGGTAAAGGATATCCGGGTACCGCGGCTTTCCAGGGGCGCGGAACTCCATACCGGGCTTTCTACCCAAACACGACCGCCATGTGCTTCAACGATGTGTTTCGTAATGGCCAATCCCAGGCCAGAGCCGCCGGTTGCGCGTGTGCGCGACTTGTCTGCGCGGTAGAAGCGGTCGAAGATGTGGGGGAGGTCTTCTGCCGGAATCCCACAACCCGTATCCGTCACGGACACGAGAACTTCCGATGTTCTTGCCTGCGAATGAACCGGGTGATTATTCCCGGATTCCTCAACCTTCACCATGATTTCACCGCCCGGATTGGTATACCGCAGCGCATTGCCAATCAGATTGCCAAGCACCTGGTTGAGGCGGCCGGTATCTGCCAAAACCGCAGGCAGCGAGGCAGGCGCTTCGATTTCGATGCTTACGCCTCGTTCCAGGGCGTTTTGATTGAGGCGTTCCGCTGCTTTCTGGATCAACTCCACCGGCTCCACTTCCTCCCGTTCCAGTTTCAGTTGTCCTGCTTCTGCCAGCGACAGCAGGTGGAGATCTGACACCAGCCGGCTGAGAAGTACCGTTTCTTCATGCAGTGAAGCAATTTCATCCGCATCCAATGGAAGCACACCATCTTGCATCGCTTCGAGGTTCGCCTGGATGACGCTGATTGGCGTGCGCAGCTCATGCGCAACATCCGCAACCATCTGCCTGCGCTGCATTTCGGCGCGCCCCAAACTTTCTGCCATGGTATTAAAAGTCACGGCCAGGTCCCCCAGTTCATCGCGTGATTTCACCGAGACGCGTTGTGACAAATCGCCTTGGGCAATGGCGCTGGCCGCAGCCTTCAACTTACGCACAGGAGCGGTAATTTGGAAAAATAGAATACTGCCCAGGAGCAGGGCGACTGCTCCAGCAGCAAACACGGCGACCAGGATCGATTGGTTCATGGCGCGTAGAAACTCGCCTGCCGGTGTACCCGGCAGCGTTTCGCCTGCCCCAATCAGGACGGTGCCTGCCGATTGTCCAGCGACTTGAATCGGCTGACCGCTCGCCAGTTGCTCAGCGGAAAGAACCGCACCATTGGTTTCCCCAGAAGAATCCGAAACAATTTTCCCAGACGTATCGGCAACAATCACTCGATTGCCCATCATCGACCACATATTACTGGCGGTTGTGCTGCTCATTCCCTGTGTGCCGCGCATGCCAGGGCCCATGCCGCCCCGCCATGTACTGGTTGGGACACTACCGGGATCCACTGAGCCGGAGGAGGGAGCAGCTCCGGGTGCGGGGGTCGCAACGGTGCCGGAACCCATCCCCATCATGCCATGACCCATTCCCCCGCGTCCCATGCCTGGGCTGGCTGGTTCAGGCGTCGGCTGGACGAATGGAAGGTTTTGTGGCAAAAGGGTTGGGGTTGGGATAACAGGGTTGTTTCCCATGGAGGAGGTGGTATTACCAGCTGCGGGGAGCTGCAGCAAACCGGCTACCCCATCCCAGGTAGAATTTTGGGCATAATAATCTGCCAATGCAGGCGCCAGGTATTCTGCCAGCACCTGCCCATTCTGATCGGTATAGGTCCGAAATAAACCCTTTGTCGCCTGGTTGGCCAATACCGTTGTGACAAGGGCCAGGACGATAATTACCAGGACAAACGCACCGAACAGCTTGAAAAACAAACTCCTATCCATGAATGGAGGCCTCCGAATATGATCATAGCAGAAACCTATGAAGAAATTGTTAAGATGCATTGAGAACCAAAGGGGCTTCAGTTAAAGGAAAGGCCGCCCAATATTCTGTAGGCGAAAATGCCTATTCATAAGGTCTTTTAATTCAGCATTTCAGTCGTTGACGCATTCAACCGCATCTTCTAAGATGTACCCAGCACGTATTCTGATGGAAAAACACAAAACTTACGGAGAAACCTCCTTAATATGACTGAACCAACCAACAATTCCGGAAGCTGGCAACTGCCGAAACTCTCCGTCGCGCCAACCCTTGCCGTTGCGCTGTCGTTAAGCCTGCTTTTCTCTGCCTATCTCTTAATTCGTTTGAACGAACGCTCCCAGAATTCTTCGCAAACAGCCCCGCTTTCAACGCCCGATTCCGGAGCTGTTGTTACTTCTGGTCAAGGGAATGCGCAAGCGCCAGGATCAGCTGCATATGATGCTGCTGACCTGGATGCCCTGATGGCTCAGCTGGCAGATACGCAAAGCCGGTTGCAGGTTTTGTCAGGCCAATTGGATCAGAAAGGCCAGGTGCTAGGCTATTCGACCACCGGCAGTTCCAATCAGAACCCAATGGCATATGAAGATGTAAACGCACTTTGGGCTGAGATTGAGCAACTCAATCAGATTATGCAGCCGCTGATGGCACAAGTCGATGCTGCATATGCCTCGTCCTCGTCCCGCTCGCCCAGTGAGTTAATCGCGCTACGCACCCAGGTGAACACCATTCACCAGCGCCTGGCCTATCTACTCGAGCGGGTAGAGGCTGCAAAGGCTCAGCCCAACAGCCCTTACAACCAAGGGAGCTGGTCGGGTGGTTCTCAATGGGGAACGTCAGCTGGTTCTTGGACAAACCCGGGTAGCGCGGAACAGGTGATGCTGCAGCAGCTGTATCAAAACATGACCGAGATGAACAGCATGCTCCAGCAGCTGCAAGGTCAGGGAACCGCTCCCTGATCTAATGAGTAGGAGACTGATGCGTTATTTGCGTGGTTTACGAGTTCAGATCCTGATCTGGACCATTCTTCCGTTGATCCTGATTTTGGTTACGGTGTCTCTTAGCAGCATTAAGCTTCACCAGGATACCATGCGCGACATGGTGGCGGAGCGGAATGCGCACGTCGCTGGACTGGTCGCTGCCCGGCTCGATGACCAGCTTCAAATGCGAAGCATGGCACTGGATACCCTTCTGCAAAGTTTTGATGATCTTCAGAATTATGACAAGATCATTTCCAATGTGGGCCCGGGGATGAATCACTTCGACCTGGGTATCATTATTTATGATCCAGACAATATTCCCCTGACTACGGTTTCGCCTGCAGTACTGCATGCCGAAGCTGAGATGCAAAAAGTACTAAGCGCAGCCCAGGTCACCCCTGGTAAAACCACATACCAGTTGATTGCCATAGCCAGTAGTCCTCGTATGTTTTTGATGGCGCTAACCGATCCTGACACCAGGCGCACAGCTGTGGGTATCGTTTCTTTGCAGGGTCTGAATCAACCGGATCTTTTAGGTCACGTTAATCGGAATCCGCGGCGAGAGATTAACCTGATTTCCACGGAAGGTCGTGTTATCTATCATCAGGATGAGGAAGAGATCGGGCGGGATTATCTTGTACATGCTGGCGTTGAACTAGCTTTGCGCGGAGAGGCAGGCGCTACATTTGAACAACTGGATGGCGAAGAGGAGCATGTTGTTGGTTATGCTCCCGTTCAATCAACCGGTTGGGCGATATTGATTGAGGAACCCTGGATGGACGTGATTGCTCCTGGCTTGCAATATTGGCTTTGGGCTCCGATTTTGGTTCTGGTTGCCGCTGTCGCATCGCTTGGGGCTTTGCAGTTTGGATTAGGAAAGGTCATTCGTCCGCTGCAGATCCTGGGCCGTGAGGCCAGCCGGCTGGCATGGGGCGACTTTCAAGCCCTTGAGAAGCCGGTGGGCGGCATTGGCGAGATACGCGATTTGCAATCTACATTGCAGGAGATGGCCTCGCAAATTCATCGCTACCAGAGTGGGATGCAGGACTATATCGCGGTACTGACGCAAACCCAGGAAGATGAGCGCAAACGGCTGGCTCGCGAGCTGCATGATGTGGTTGTTCAGACCGTAATTGCGATGGGGCAGCGTGTGAAAATCCTGCAGCTAGATTGGCGCGATCACTGCGGGCAAAGTCCCAGTTCCGATTCAAATGAAGTAGACCTGCGGCTGAATAAATTGTCGGAAATGGTGGCACAGTGCCTGGAAGACGTCCGGTCCATGATTCGCGACCTGCGCCCAGTATATCTCGATGAGCTAGGGCTGGTTTCTGCTTTAGAGGCACTATCCCACAGCGCAGATAATGGAGATATCGAGGTGGCTTTTGAAGTCAAAGGGGATGAGCACACACTCCTTCGCGACACGAATCTGGCGATCTACCGGATCGCCCAGGCGGCCATTGCGAATGCTGTGCGCCATGGGCAGCCAGATATCATATTTCTGAAAATTGAGTTTCGCGACGAGGGCGTGGTATTGACCGTTGAGGATGATGGATCTGGTTTTGTCCCACCCGAACGGCCCAGTGATCTGGCGCTCCAAGGCCATTTTGGCTTGGTTGGTATGTATGAGCGGGCAATCCGCCTGGGTGGGCACCTGTCCATCCGGTCAGAACCTGGGACAGGCACAACCATTGTCGCCTTTTTGCCCTACACATTGCCCGGTGGGTGTGCCGATCAAACGGATGGAAACCCTCAATAGACTGTTTGGCGTATCTTTTAATCCGCCATATGGTTCTTGAAACCGCTTTCAGAGCAAGATAGACTGGCAACTCAGAAGCCTTCTATGTACGTCTGCCTGCGTTGGCTGCTGCCGCAGTCATTCAACCTACGTGTGTACCGGAGAGATGTATCGGTGAAAACAATTCTAATCGTAGATGATGAGCCCAAGATTGTGCGCGCTCTAAAGGCCTACCTCGAAGGCGCTGGTTTTCGAGTCGTTTCGGCAGGCGACGGACAGTTAGGCCTTGTCACCTTTCGCCATGAAAAGCCTGACCTGGTCCTCCTTGATCTCATGCTGCCGGGTATGGATGGCTTAGAGGTGTGTCAACGAATCCGGCGCGAGTCGGCGGTTCCTATCATTATGGTTACGGCTCGTGCAGAGGAAGTGGACCGGATTTTGGGGCTTGAAATCGGGGCGGATGACTATGTGGTTAAACCCTTTAGCCCTAGAGAGGTAGTGGCCCGAGTGCGCGCCGTTCTACGGCGGTCAGATGGAACGACCACATCAAGCGATGTGCTGCGGGTAGGCGATCTGGTACTGGATATCGGCTCACATCAGGTAACAGTGGCCGGTCAGCAAATCTATGTGACGCCGACCGAGTTCAACATCCTCGCAGCCCTGGCGCGGTCACCAGGACGAGCGTTTACTCGTGCGCAGCTGATGGAGCAGAGCCAGGAGGATTACTTTGAGGGAATGGAGCGCACCGCGGATGTGCACATTCGGCACTTGCGCACGAAAATTGAGCCAGATCCCAAAAATCCGCGCTATATCATTACTGTGTTTGGTATTGGATATAAGCTCGAGGAGTGCTAGCGTCTGTAAGGTGCATTTCATATTTTCCTGATGGGCGCTTCCCCTAATCATTTCTTTTCTGTCAAACTCTATCGCAATTGTTGTAAATATTTCCTTAATAAGTTCTTTAAATGGTTTTCACATCTGAGTGCTAGGCTGGAAAAAAGTAGTTGGCGTGGATGGACATGTTCGTCCAGTCCGTCCCTGGTTTGTGAAAAGAAGTTGGCGGAGTGTTCCTCTTCCTTTCTCTTGTAGGCAAAAATATTTTAGTAGACCGTATGGCGTAGTACTTGTTCCATCATTCGGTCCTTTGCCAGGTCATATTTGATTGCTACACTACGTGCTTAGAACTCGTTATCACCGAACTCTAGGAGACAGGAATATGAACAATTTTCTCGTGACAATTCAAGATGGGCTGCGCCGCGTTCGTAAGGTTTGGGTTATTGCTGCGGTCGTCATTCTTGCGCTCGTTCTCGGCGTGGCTGCTTTTGCCACGGGAACCATTGGACGGGCTGTAGCTGCCATCCGCGGGGAAACAGCCGTTGCTGCTGTCAGTAATCAAGCAGCGGCCAATCCAACGATGCCGGCTATGCCGGGGATGGTGATGGAAACTCCTACCGCGATGCCGGCCATGCCCGGGATGGTCATGGAAACCCCAACCGCGATGCCGGCGATGCCGGGGATGGTCATGGAGACGCCCACTACAGGCGTTGTTCAGCCATCTGGCGGTGATCTGGATGCGCTTACACTACAGATGCAGGAAATGATGCAGTCCTTGCAGGGCATGATGGGACAGCTGGATCAAAAAGGCGCGAATGGTTATGTCCAGCCAACCGCTGTGCCCGTTGCGGTGGATATGCAGGCCATTATGGCCGAGATGCAGTCCATCAACCAGGAGATGGGGCCGCTGATGCTGCGTATTCAGGCAGACCTTCAGGGCAATCCCTCCGCGGAAGAATTGGCCAGCGTCCGCGCGCAAGTAATGCAGATCAATACCCGCATTGGGAATCTTGTGAATCAGATCCAGATGGCGCGCGGTAACACGATGCCGGGCATGAACACCATGCCAGGAATGGCCGCGGCTCCCACGGCGATGCCAGGCATGGGTCAGTACCCTTCGGGAAGCCAGGGAGATCCGTCCCAGGCGACGATGGGCCATCTGAATGAGATGATGAATCAGATGCAGGAGATGCTGTACCAGATGCAGACCGGCAATATGACCAGCCAGCCTGGCTCAATGCCGGGAATGAACATGGCTTCCCCGACGCCCATGCCTGGCATGAGTAATGTCCCGCCGGCTGGACCGATGGCTGGAATGGTCAGCTCAAGTCCGTCAATGGACGATATGATGAAAAAGATGGACGATATGATGTCCATGATGGACAGCATGATGGGGATGGGGGGCATGTCTGGCCAGATGGGCGGAATGAATATGCCTGCGCCTACGGCAATGCCGGGCATGTCTTCATCGGATCCGTCAATGAAAATGATGGATGACATGATGATGATGATGGACAATATGATGATGATGATGGACAGCATGATGGATATGGACATGATGGGTATGCCGGATATGTAGAAGATTCTCTACGGTGATCCATCGGAAGATACAAGATACAAGGTAGCGATAGAGCGCTCGCTGTGAAGGTGGGCGCTCTATTTCTAAACAACATCTTAATAATTTCATAAAAGGTCCTTCATTTCGCCATGCTAATTTGAATGTAGTGGAAAGGATTTTTCTTGATTTGGATTGGTCAGTAGACCGTATAGCGTAGGTTGGATTGCACCGTTTGGTGCTTTTCCAGCAAAGTTTCGAACGATAGACTGTGTTTCGTCTTCCAAAATTTCAAAATAGAAGGAGACTCCTGGATGGAAAATCTTCAAAATATGCCCTCAGAAAGCCATCCCAGCAGGAAATGGGGATGGGTTCTCTCAATGCTCATTGTTTTCGGCTCCTTGATTATCCTTGCTAGCTTCGCAAATGTGACCAGCGCTGCAAGCCTGGCCCAAGCCGCGACCCCCACAATGCCACCAATGCCGGGCATGAACGCGACCCCCACTGCAATGCCATCGATGCCAGGAATGCCGGGGATTGAAACTCCCACTGCCACGCCGGGGAGCACACAACCCCAGACAGGTTACAGCGTGGATGCCCTGATTCAGAAAATGCAGGCGATGATGCAGTCGCTGAACGGGATGATGGGACAGTTGGATCAGAAGGGTGCCAGCCTGGCTGCTACACCTACTGCTACCCCGACCACTCCCTCGGTCGATATGCAGGCCATAATGGCGGAGATTCAGTCGATCAACCAAGTCATGGGGCCGCTGATGACGCGCATCCAGGCGGACCTTCAAGGTACGCCTACAGCCGAAGAAATTGCGGCCGTTCGCTCCCAGGTTGAGCAGATTTATGGGCGCATGGCGAACTTGATGAGCCAGCTTATGGCGGAAAATGTTAAGAATATACCGGTAGGTATCACCCCAGTCCCGGCTGCAACGATGGTGCCCATGCAGGGGATGGAGCCTGGCACGATGCCAGGATTGGGTCAGTCGCAGCCCACACCGGGCAGCCCGGCAGATCCATCTCAGGCTTTGACAACCCGGCTTGGTCAAATGATGCAGAAGATGCAGGAGCTGATGCAGCAGATGCAGAGCCAACAGTCGGGCGGTATGTCTGGCCAGCCTGGGACGATGCCGGGGATGAGCATGGCTTCCCCAACCCCGATGCCGGGTATGGCGACCACACCTGGCTTGCCCGCCGCAGATCCATCGATGCGCATTATGATGTCGATGATGGATGACATGAAGTCGATCATGAACGGAATGGCAGGAATGAACGGTCAGGGGAATACCATGATTATGGCTACGCCGACACCAATGCCGGGGATGAACACGATGCCAGGCATGTCCCCTGCAGACCCTGCAATGAACGGCATGATGATGAATGACATGCTGAAAATGATGGACGATATGATGAGAATGATGGACAGCATGATGGAAATGATGGGCAAGCCAGGCATGTAAGCGACGACGCGATCGGCCTTACGAGCCAGGGGATTACGTTCTATGTATGGTTCAGGCCGAGCAGTTGTATCACTCGGCCTGAAATCATTCTATTTGAATCTTGTTTGCGATTCGAAAAAAATGAATTTCAGTAACTGCCATTATTCCTTGTCGATTTTTTCTGGAGGTCGAACGATATGCGCCAAAAGCTCTTAAAAATTGGGGAAACCGCTGGCCGGATACTGCTCTTGATCACCATCGTTTTCGTTTTGCTTTTGGTAGGGTTCCTTCTGCGCGGATTTGTCCCTACCGCCCGGCTCCAATCGCTTCAAATTGGCCCAGTAACATTGCCAGCCTGGATCGTTCAGGCGCCCCTTCCAGCAGTTTCTCCCACAAGCCCTCCGGTTGTTGTTGGCGGGATTAACGGCGTGGTCGATCCAATTCCCACGCCTGAATCTACCACAACGCCAACGCTTTCCGGTCGCACCAGTTCTGGGGTTGTCACCGTAATCACATTAACCCCAACACGTGCCGGTCAAGTGGCCAATGAAACACCGACCAGTACACTCGAGGTCGAACCGGTTCTGGAGCAAACAGCTACTCCAACGCTGCTTCCTTCTATGACGGCCCAACCATTGAATACTCAAGCGGCTACCGAGACTGCTCCTACCATATCGCCGGAGATGGCAGATATCCGCGCAGATTTGCAAAATCTAGCGCGGGTGATCGATTCGACCCGCATCATGGTGCAGACCATTCGCCAGGGGCAGCCGACAGATGAGGAAATGATTACGGTGCGAATGCAGCTCAATGTTGTAGATCAGCGGCTAGACAAACTGGCGGAAAAAGTTCAGGCAGTCAAAACAACAGACCCCGAAGCAAATGCCTTGCCAGAACAGGTGCCCACCATGTTCGTCATGGTGCAGGAAGTCGTAAAAATGCTGCAGAATATCCTGGCAAGCCCAGAAATCAGCAGTACTCAGCTGGAGCAAACCCAGGCTTTACTGGACAAACTTTATGGAATTGTAGAACAACTTGGAAGTCTCACGCTGCCACCGGCAAGTGCCGGGCAACCCGTCACCCCGCTTGCTACCCCAACTCCGACAATGACAGCAAGCCCTACTGCGACAGTTTTACCGGTGAACACGCCAACCCCTCTGGCCGGCTCTGAAGCGCAGTACAGCCAGTTGGAGGCGATTCTGGATCAGATGGAGGAACTGCTGCGTCAGATGGAGGCAATTCTCCAGAAAGCGCCATAGCAGGTCACCTGCTGCATTCTTCCTGGCACAAGGGGACTGCCAGCAGGTCACAAGTTCGTTTCTTAAAATCCTTCAGCTGCTTTTATGTGGTTATTACGGCAGTGAGGGATTTTATTTATAGATAAAATCAATCATAATAAAGTTTAATAGGCAATTTTACCGATTATCGAACGGGTAGGATAGCGCTTTTGAGGCGAAACGCACAGTGATATTATTCACAAGGAATGTGATTGGTTTCCTTGTCGAAGATGCCAGTCGCTCGCGTAGACTGGTTGAAGCATTCCCTTCCGCATGGCTGCGCGGAATGATTTGTTGCGATCATCTTTGATGCCTGCTGGGAACTGTAACGGAAATTAACCTCTGCTATACCCATGGCAAGTTCTTATGGGTAGCGTCAGCTGTTTATTCAGTGAGTGAGAGTGTATGACCAAAGACAAAATCCGAATCATCCTGGTTGATGATCATCCGTTTGTTCGCGAAGGGATTCGCCAGTTTATTGAACGAGATCCAATGATGGAAGTACTGGCCGAAGGGAAAGATGGCGTGGAGGCGCTTGAGCTGATCCACAAGCATCGCCCGCACGTTGCCGTCATTGATTTGCAGATGCCGCGCCTGTCCGGGTTGGATGTGATCCGGCAAACGCGAGAGGCAGGCATTCCTGTCAACTTTCTTGCGCTTACCGGTCACGATGAGGACCCGTACGTGTTTGCAGCGCTTCGCGCCGGTGCAAAAGGGTATTTGCTCAAGACGGCCGGACCGGAAGAATTAGGGCGCGCCATTCGCCTCGTTTATGCTGGACAATCGGCGATCGATCCCTCCGTTATTGACAAAGTGATTGACCAGCTCGGCGCTCCGGCAGGCGCTCCCGTTACCGCGGAAATGGAACGGATCAGTGACCGGGAACTGGACGTGCTGCGTTTGGCGGCCAAGGGCCTGACCAACCGGGCAATCGGCGTTGAATTGAACATCAGCGAGCGTACCGTGCACAGTCATCTGATGAATATTTTTGCGAAGCTGCACGTCAATTCACGAACTGAAGCTGCAATGAAAGCTGTGCGCCTGGGATGGATCGGACCGGATACGAAAGAATAGTTCGTCTTTTCTCTTTTTTAGGACCTCACACAGAAACACAAAAAGGATCCGGCAACCCTGCCGGATCCTGTGCTTTCTACCGATAAACGGAAAGCGGGGTGTTTATTTCACGTACTGCTGTAGATGGGCGACCTCAGCCTCTTCGACCGATAACATGGCCTGAGCGAATTGTTTCAATTCATCATGCCCAACCTTGGTCAGCGCTTCCTTTGCCATTTCAATGGAACCCTGGTGGTGGGAGATCATCGCCTCGGCATAGCGCTGGTCAAACGACTTGCTGGCGTCGGTACTGATGCCCATGGAACCCATGTCCATTTCATCTTTCATCTGCGGCGCATTGGGGTGATTCTTCGCCCGGTAAGCCTTCAACCAGTCAATCTCTTTCTGTGTCGCGGTCATGGTCTGCTGGGCCAAATCTTTAAGCGCTACAGTCTGGCTCTCTTTCAAAGCTTGTTCCGCCATCGCGATGACGCCAGCGTGGTGCTCAAGGGTGCTGTCGATGAAATGCACATCGTACGAGTTATCCGACATCGGATCGGCATCGTGCTTCATCTCTGGTTGGGCTGCAGATTCGTTCGCAGCGGGAGCCGACGAGGAATTGCTTGCCGCAGGCGCTCCACCACCACAGGCGCTCAGAGCCAGGGCGGCGACAACCAGGACAACGAGGCTAAGCCATAATTTTCGCATTTTTCGGGATCTCCTTCGAGAAAAGAAAGTGATATTGGAATGCAGCGTTTCAAATCTGGCTGACCGATCAGCCCAGAACGTTCAGTTGCTGTTCACCGCAACATCGTATCACAGGCTCGGCTGCTCGAAATCCACTGACCGGATTATTATGAGCTAAGCAAAATGGTGTGCCTTTTGTTGTACCGCAATAGACCATATGGCGTATCTAAGGGGAAATGCCTATCGAAAAACAGGTATTCCGGCGGTTTTATGGAGGCTTGCCAAATGTTATTCTTAAAGCATCTTCTCCTCTCCAAAAGAGCCTGACATACTCGGGCAGCGATATGTCGGGCTCTTTTCATGGAAAAAGCCAGTCGCTGAGAGTTACCCTTATCGGAAAATAAGCAATTTTACGGTTGGACGCCAATTTACTCGACCTTATACTGGTAGTCCGGCAACAATAAGCAGCATAGTTTGATAAGCAGATTATTTAAACCACGATACCCACTGACCCAATGGATAAAACATGAGGATTCCACCAATCGCAGTTGCCTGTGTGATTCTTGCTCTTCTGATCTTTCCGCAGACAGTACATGCTCAGGATCCGGTGCCGGCCGAACCATACACAGGTTCGTTTTTATGCCTACCGGACGCATATCCGGTTGCACCGTCCGACTGTCTGCCATACGGTCCTTCTGAAACACTGACACAGTTGGCAGAGCAAGGACTGCATTATCCTCCCCGCCCACTTCCGGCGAAGAAACCACCGGTTGAACTCGCTGCTAGCCCGGTATTTTTGGCGAAGATTAACCTGGATCCGGCACTTCCCGTCCCCCTGTACGCGACCCTGGAAGACGCCGTTGCCGGAAACAATGCTGTTCGTACAATCGCGCCCGGCAACGGTCTTCGTTATGTTTCTTATATTCAAGTCGCGCGGGTGAATGACAATCCCTATGTCATGATCAAGAGCGGCGAGTGGGTGCGGGCTTCCCCTGCCGGGTCTTCCAATTTTCAAGGTCTGTTGTTCTCCAGAACACATTCCACCAGTTTGGGCTGGGTGATTGATACCATCCGCGCACGATCATCTCCAAGTTTTACTGCCCCAGAAGTTGGCGATTTGATCCAGCGAGAAACACCGGTCGCAATATACGACGTGGTCGAGGCGGAAGGGATGGAATGGTACCTGATCGGCATTGACCAATGGGTGCCTTACCTGAAAGCCCGCCGCGCGCGCGTTGATACCACTCCACCGCCTGGCGTTACCGGGGACCGCTGGATCTCTGTCGACCTGTACGACCAGATTGTGATGGTGTACGAGAACCGTCAGCTTGTGTTTGCGACACTTGTATCCACTGGCGGGGAGCCGTTTTTTACCCGGCCTGGCCTGTTCCAGATTTATCAGAAAAAAGAACTGGAGACGATGAGCGGCGCATTTGAGCCAGACCGTTCTGACTACTACTACCTCGAGGATGTGCCCTATACCATGTATTTCGACCAGGCGCGCGCCCTGCACGGCGCTTACTGGCGGCCCTGGTTTGGGGTGGCGGGAACGCACGGTTGCGTGAACTTTTCATTGGGTGATGCAGCCTGGCTGTTCCAATGGGCCAGGGAAGGGGACTGGGTCTATGTATGGGACGCATCCGGTATGACGCCCACCGATCCAAGCTTTTATGGCGCGGGGGGAGCGTAACTTGCTTTGTGCCGAAAGATATGAAAACGATGATGAATGATACTCCATCGAAAAAGGAGAAAGCGGCTGCATTCCTTCTCGGAATTGGGTCAGGTTTGCTGGGATTGGTGATTGTTGCGGCAGGTTTGTACCAGCTGCCGTCTATTCAAGAACGTGTTGGTTGGCGGGTCGACTTTGCTTTGACCTATCTTCGGGGCGTTGTTGACCCTGTCGAAGCCGTGCCAACGGTTGATATCACAGCCGTTGATGGGCGGAGTGTTGTTAAGGTTACGGTCGAACCGGTTGTCGAGCCTGCTGCTGCAACGCTTGCATCTCCTGGCGTCCTTTCATCCGCACGTACGCCTACTGTTCCACCAACGCCCTCACCAACATCCATCCCAGGAAAGATATCCCTGATACCGCCGGAATATGAAGAACAGGAACTGAATAACTGCGGCCCGGCCACCCTGGCAATGTACCTGCGCTACTTTGGCTGGCAGGGCAACCAGGCAACCATAGCCAGCATGGTGAAGCCGAAGAAAGAAGACCGCAATGTAAATGTTGAGGAACTGGTGGCCTATGTCAACACTCAAGTGCCTGGGCTCGAAATCCAGTATCGGGTGGGTGGAGACATCGCAATGCTGAAGGAGTTCCTTGCGGCTGGTTTTCCGGTAATGATTGAAGAGTCATTCATTATGGAGGAAAGCTACTGGCCCAATGATGACCGTTGGGCAGGGCATTATTTGTTGGTAACCGGGTATGATGACAAGACTGAGTCATTTACTGCCCAGGACACCTTTCTTGGCCCGGATCTTTCGATTTCATACGCTAAGATCGACGAGCGTTGGAAGTCATTCAATCGGGTCTATCTCCTGGTGTACCCGCCGGAACAGCGCCCGGTCATCCAGGCAATTCTTGGAGACCAGTGGGATGTAGACGCCAATCGGCGCCACGCGCTGGAACTTGCGCAAAAGGAGACGGAAGTAAATCCGGACGATGCCTTTGCCTGGTTCAACGTGGGCACGAACCTGGTTTACTTTGAAAACTACTCGCAAGCGGCCGCAGCGTATGACAAAGCTCGCAGCGCTGGTCTTCCGCAACGGATGCTGCGCTACCAGTTTGGCCCGTTCTTTGCCTACTTCCAGACCAATCGCATTAAGGATCTGCTGGCGTTGACAGAATATGCGCTAAAACGAACCCCGAACGCGGAGGAGGCAAAAATGTGGCGCGGCTGGGCCATGTACCGGCAGGGAAATCGAGACGAGGCGGAGAGATTGTTCTTTGAGGCCCTGGCAGCCAACCCGCTGAACCCGGATGTGCAGTATGCGGTGAACTTTCTTCGCGACAATTAAATCAACTTGTCTGGCGAAGGTCTGGAAGGCCTATGAGAGAAAAGGCGTACCAATGGCAGCGATAATCAATCTTTCAAGCAGAATGACGCGGAGGAAGTTTCTGAAGCATTCGATGCTCGGATTCGGCAGCCTCGCGTTTCGACCGCTCTGGGACTTGGATCTGGGGGAGGGGGACATCGCCCGGGTAGCGATCCGATCTGTCAGTGTGTACAGCAAGCCTTCGGACCAAAGCACTATTCTGTACCAGCGCTATCGGGATGAGCTGGTGAATATCTACGATGAGGTAATTTCAGAAAATGGCCCCGTGTATAACCCGCTTTGGTACCGAGTCTGGCGCGGCTTTATTCACAGCGCGCATCTTCAGCGCGTGAAAGTTCGCCTCAATCCAGCTATTTCAGATCTGTCGCCGAAAACGGGACAGCTCGCGGAAGTCACCGTCCCACTGACGCAGACCATGCGATATCTTCCCTATAAAAAGGGCTGGGAACCACTCTACCGCTTGTACTATGGCTCGACTCATTGGGTGATGGCGCTCGAAGACGGTCCGGATGGCGAGCCGTGGTACCGGCTGCATGATGAGCTGAACGAGGTGGAGTACCACGCACTGGCAGCGCACCTGCGCTTGATACCACCCGCTGAGCTGACTCCCTTATCGCCGGAGGTTGGTCTTGCTGATAAGCGCATCGAAGTATCGATTGCGCTGCAAACGCTGACAGCGTATGAAAATGACCAGGTTGTTTTTCAAACCAGAGTCTCTTCCGGCGTGCCGGATCGCCGCAACGCCCCTGGCCTGGTGCCTACCAACACGCCCACCGGCCAGTTCCGCGTCTACTCGAAAATGCCATCAAAGCATATGGGAGATGGCAACCTGACCGCTGATATCGAGGCGTATGAGCTGCCTGGCGTTCCCTGGACGATCTTCTTTGCACCTAACGGGGTCGCATTTCATGGTACATACTGGCACACGAACTTTGGGACCCCGATGAGCCGCGGCTGTGTCAATATGCGGATTGAATAGGCGAAATGGCTGTTCCGCTGGACCACGCCGGTAACAAAACCAGAAACATGGGAACAAACCGGATACGGAACGCTTGTTGACGTTACCTGAGGTTATCCAATAATCTGGCCTTCATGAAACGAACCACTGATCCAGGAAAGCTGCTGGTGAGTGTATGGAAACCGTTCCTGGAAAAATGATTCGAGTTCCACAAAAAGGCTTGTGCTTTGTTTCAATGGCATTTCAATCCTGGGAAGCAGGTACTGGGCGAACGCATAGTCGAGCGCGGTGTTCAGGTTCTTATCTGTGGAGGAATGGAATAGTCCAGCCCCATCATCTGCCCAGGCATTGGCCAGGTATGTAGCAATATCTCCGTTAACCATGGCAGGCAAGTCTATGGAATGCTGTGTAAGCATATCATTGACGATGGATAACGGCGCAAGCGGCTGCTGCATACCTTCAAGAATGGTATGCAGTTTTCGATACACGGCTTGTTTTGAGCGAACCGAAGCTGCAAAAACATTGCTCTTACTTTGCTGGTGCAGGTGGTTTGCCAAAGGGCAGATAAATTCAGACATAGATTCTTCTGACCAATGCACTACTGTTGTGGAAGCAAGCAAGTCCGGATCCCACCAGCGAAATCGCTCCACATCCATTGTGCCAATCCAGTGCAGGTTCAAAGGGAAGGGCACAGGGTGATTCAGATGGAGATCGCCAAAATGAATCAGTTCACCTCGCTGGAGCTGAAAGCTGACCTCGGAGAAGTATGTTTTTAACTCCCCTGGACCAAGTTTGACCAGGCCAGCGATGAATGGCTTCTGGCGATTTTGGGGGAGTATTGCTTCCTCCAGGAGGCACAGGATTTTTTCACTGGTGAAGCGGGAGTGGACATGGCTAAAAAAGGCGAAGTTCTGGCCTGGCGCGATCCACCACGGGTGACCCGTCAGGATCTGGCATTGGTAGCAGTCGCTGCCAAGAAGATGTTGTGCCAGGCAGCGTACCAGCTCTGACTTCTTGCCGCCGGCCGGCCCGGCCAATAACAGCATCGGTTTTGATTTTAAGGCTACATAGATATTGATAATGGTTGCAGGATTTTCTGATATATGCGCGCTCGTCACTGATTGAATCAGTTGGGCCAGCCATTGGCTCTCTCCCACCTGGTTTTCTATGGATAGTTTTGTGGTCATTTGGTCTCTTCACCAAAGTTCATCGTTTGGCTTGTCGTTATCATTAAACGTCTTGGAGCAGGCGGGCTTTGACGACAATGCGCTGCGTATCGATCAGATACGGGTAGCAAGAGATAAGGGTGAGGGTTTCATCGCTTGTTTGCGCCATCACTTCCACCTGGCTGGGTTCGACCAATATCCAGCCCTCAACAATATAGGTGTAGGTGCGGCTGAAGGTATATATGGTGATTTCATCGCCTGCTTTCAATCGATCTAGATAACGGAAGACTTCTCCGTAAACATCATTGTGCCCGGAAAGCACAATATTGCCCCGCTCGCCAGGGTTAGCTGTTCCACTGTGCTGCGCAACCCCTTTTTTGAGCTGCTCCCAGCCGTCCCCCTGGACGATGGGGGCATCGACGTTGATGGCTGGGATTTGGATTCGTACACCATGCTGTGGGGCCGGCGTAGGCGTAGGTATGCTGCCATACGACTTCACCAGTGGTTGCAAATGCGCAGGTACTTCTTCGTACCTTGGACGGGTGTAACCAGATCGATCGGGTGGTATGTGCCCAGATGGTAAAACGATGGCCTGGATAATCGGGGTGGCTGTTAAAGTGGGCATAACCCAGGCTTCGCGCGCGCGGCTGTTCAGGTTAGCGAATCTCCAACTACCGAAAAGCATCAGAACGAGTAAGCCCAGTCCAACACCCAATTCGAGGAAACGCAGTCCCTGGTTGAGCCATGCGAAAATTGGCTGTTGTTCTCCGGTCTTATCGTCCTGCCAATCAAGGACGGTGGTGGGCAAATTTCGTGATGGAAATTCGTCCCGTACTAGCAGGTAAGCCCGCCCGGTTTTTTGAAAGATTCTCAAACGCTCGAAGCGTTGTTTTTGATACCGGCTTCGCAGTAGCATGCGTATTTCGCCTTCAGTCAGGTCTTCCAGAGCTCGCTTTGACATGGAATAGAAAACTCCCTGGAATCAGAACGTTTCTCCCTATTATTCCAGCTTGTTACCCGCTTGCCATCCGCTAACTTCTCCGTTTTTCGGCAAGCATTTTTACTTGTATTTTTTAGCCCATTGCCTTCTGGTTAGGTTTTCCACATCGAATATCGAACTTACACATCTGTTAGGTAAGGGGGAAATAGGTAATTATGCCCTTATTAGTTTGGAAACCGGTGAAGTAATATAACAGTAATCCAAATAATTGTTTACTGAAATATTACACGAAGAAAGGTCATTTCTATGAAAGCCGTTTCCATAACTGCTGTAACCATTGTTGTCTACTTGCTGCTCGCCAGCCTGTTTCCTGTTGGGGCACCAACGCAAGGGGTCGAATCGCCGGCAGGTGTGATCGAAACAGCAGTGCTTGGGACGTCTATCGAAAAAGAATCATCGGGCCAGTTGACACAACTCCCAACAAATATCCCAACCCTTCCGGTGGCCAAACCGAATACCTTAAATGGGGCGCCTTCTAAAAGCACTGTTGGGGATAGGACCAGTGCAGTTGAAGAAAAGGGCGTACCGGTTTCTTCGAACGGTCTGCCCGGTGCTGCGGTACCTGCTCCAGTAGCGACACTGGCGGCTCCAACTGCCCAGCCGGCTGCTCCGCTTGTTGCACCGGTGCTGGTTGATGAACAGTTCGAAACGTTTGCTGCTTCGGTCATCAATGGCCAGGCGAACCAGGTGGTTGGAGTGTATGTTCCAGACGTCTTTGCCCTGCCTGTCCTGCAGCAGCCGGGAGGACAGTCAAGCTACGTATCTGACCAGGATAATACCGTTACACAATTCTCACCTGCGATTGGATACAGCAACATCGGTCTTCTGGCTCACAATTACTTAAGCGGAGAGCGGTTTTTTGAGCTGGAAGAAGGTCAGGAAGTCATTATCTTGCATGGTGATGGCCACCAGGAGGGGTACCGGATCGATAAAATTGACCGTTACCAGGCGCTCACGCCCACCAGTGTTTACTCCAACTTCATCGATTTGGAGGATTCAACCCAAACCGTTATCACCGCTGGCGACCTGTTCAACCGGATATATACACAACCAGATCAGGTCGTTTTCCAAACGTGTATTGAGGCGAATGGGGATCCCTCCTGGGGCCGCATCTTTATCTCTGCTGTACGCATATCGTATTGATGGTTCAGCGCCTAAATAGAAGGTTATTTCGTCATCGAATCTTTCCCTGATTTGTTTTCTGGTACAGATTAAATATTCCATACGTCCCACAGGCTTCATTCAAATATCGATAAATAGAATGTTCGGAAGTTTATTAAGATCTTCCAGCAAGGGGATCCGGCCAAGTAGGCCGGATCCCCTTGTTTTAAACTCTGGTAGGGGAACTCCTAGAAAAACATACCGCTCATCACGGCTGGTTTTGTTTGTTACCAGGCTGTACGATTTCCAATGTACCCGAGAATTTTACGAGGTCCGATCAAAAGAAACATACAGGGAGGAAGAGGAATGAAGAAAATTTTCTTACTGGCGTTGATCAGCCTGATGCTTGCTGCTTGTGGATCCACGAACACCGACAACACAGGTCAAAGCGAAGTTCCAGTCACTGGTAATGAGGGACAGGCGCCTCTAGCGACTGGCACGACAGCGGGAATGATGGAACAGGACGTGGATCAAATGTTTATGAATATGATGATCCCCCATCATCAATCGGCGATCGAGATGGGTGAGCTGGCGCTGGCTCGCGCTGAACGGAAGGAACTAAAAGATTTCTCGCGGAAAATGATCGATTCTCAGCAGCAAGAAATTGAACAGATGCAAGGCTGGCTATCGGAATGGTACAACGATACCGAGGTGCCTGATATGAAGTCGATGCCCTTGATGCCTGAGATGAAACTAATGCCTGGTATGGAGGGCATGGAGGACATGAACTGCGACTGCTCGATGATGAATATGGAAGCGGAAATTCAGCAGTTATCAGACACCCCTGAGAATTTTGATCTTGCCTTCATCGACAAAATGATCCCGCACCATCAGATGGCCATTGAGGCTGCCCAGATGGTGTTGGATCAAGGTCAGCATCAGGAACTGAAGGATATGGCGCAGAAGATGATTGAGGAGCAGCAGGGGGAAATTGAAACTTTAACGCAATTCCGGACGGAATGGTACCCGGATGCTCCTCCTCCGCAGAAACAGCAACCTTAGTTTTTGGCACCTCTTTAATAGGGAAATGGGCGGTCACAAAATGTTCTTGTGACCGCCCATTTCCTTGGATCCTCTTTGATGCGTATCGGTTATTGGGCTTCTGGTTCGATTGGCTTGTTTCTTTCATTCCGTTGGTAAGCAAACGCCTGATCGAGGATCTGTTCCTTCGCCCGGGCTTTCATTTCAGCGAGCTTGGTCTGGGCCTGGAACAGCTGGTCGAGATAGGGGAAGCCAAACCAGACAATGCCCAAACCAAACAGGGCGCCGGTGATCAGGCGCATCCAGGCATTAAATGATCCCCAGGCATCACCAATGTAAAATGAGGCGGGAAAAGCATGATTGGTAAGCGCTGCAAGCCATTCGTTGGTGTAGCGGAAGCCTGCGTGCAGGCCGAACAGATCGCTCACCAGGTGGGTCGTGCCGTCGACCATCATCGGGAGCGCCAAAAGAATCAGCCCAATCCAGTGCAGTTGGCGGACCCACCGGCGCAGCGCCCACCACAACCAGGCAAAGAAAAGGATGCTGGTATACATCGAAACCATACGATCCGACCAGGCCACTTTCCAGCCCTTATCAGGACTGCCGATAAACTGGCGCAGAATCATCGGATCGCTGGTCGCTTGCCAGGCAGCCTGGATGTCCGTCAGGCTGTAGGAAACTTTTGGCCCGAACAGAAAGTAAGATCGCTCGGGGAGTTGGTGACACAGGAATGAGTAAATGGTGTAGATCACCCGGGCAGGCAGTTCTGCGCCCCACTGCATCAGCAGAGGCGCTAGAAACGGTAAGCCTACGTACAATCCATAGAGCAGACTAAACCACAGCATCCAGTAGCGACTCCAATGGTTCGCGAAACGCTGCGAGTTTGTGGGTGAGGTATTTTGCTGATAGACGGACTGTTGCATCGGACTTTACCTTTATCAATTGAAAACGTGGAAGCCTGGCGCTTCAGACTCCCACGCTACTAGAAAAGGTTAGGCGCTGGCAGAAGACTTGCGTTTTGCAGCCATAGCCACCAGGATAGGTAAGCTGACCAGGAGCGCTGCCACGCTAAAGAACTGCGCCTGGTTTAGGCCAAACGCGAAGGGCTGATACGAGCTCCAGATACTGATGATAAACCGGCCAACGGAGTACAGGCTTAGATAGAGGAAGAAGAGCGCGCCATCGGGCAGGCGGTTCTTGCGCAGCCGCCAGAGGATCGCAAAGATCACCATGTTCATCAAGAACTCATAAATCGGCGTGGGCGTGTAATAGACGCCGAGTTCTTTGACCATGGCATGCGGATTGGTGTAAGCCAGGCCAAAGGGTCCATTCGTAGGCTGGCCAACGGCATCCCCGGTAATCACGCAGGCCAGCCGGCCGATTCCCTGGCCTAGGACGAGGGCAGGGGCAAACAGATCCAGGAGACTGGGCAGGTTCCAGTGATTTTTTCTGGCCAGCAGTACCAGGGTAATCAGGCCGCCGGCGACTGCGCCCCAGATGGCCAGCCCGCCTTCCCAAACCATCAAGATTTGACCGGGGTTCGCGGCGAACGTTTCCCAATTATCAATGATATGGAATAAACGAGCGCCGATCAATCCGCCGATAAACAGCCACCCCGCAATGTCATATAAATTGTCAGTAGAAAAGCCTTTGCGTTCTGCTTCCCGTTTCGCAATAAAAAAACCAGCCACAACAGCCGCCATAACAATCAGGCTGTACCAGCGGATGGCGAAGGGGCCAAGGTGGAAAAGAATCGGATCAATTGTGACGGTAACCATATGTACTCCATTATTCTGATAGACAGGATTTCCAGGTAGATGCGGAATAACGCCTGTCCCGTTTTGTTAAAAGGAGTATAAGCTGCTGGTTTTTTGTGGACAAGCGTAAAACTACTTTTGTGCCTGCAAGCAAAATTGCGTATTTGGTTGGTATCAACAGACGGATAAGCAAAATGGCGGATGACAGCAGGGTCGCAGCACTGGTATTTTATACGGTAGTGCGGTGTGATTCCTTGTAAGGTGAGGTTAGTTCTGTGGGGATGTTTACGCGACGTGACTTCTTGCGCCGTTCGGCTTTATCAATCGGGGGACTGTTTCTCCCATCCTTTCCTTTTCTCCAGGAAGAAAAACTGGGACGACTGACGGTAGGAATGGTGGAATTGAAACAGCGCCCTGACCCGGAAAGCCCGACCGTGGGCACGATTTATGAGGATGCGGTGCTGCCCTGGCTGCGAGAAGTGGTGGGGCGCAGGCCGTTCCGGCAGAATCAACGCTGGGTAGAAACGCCGCAAGGGTATGTGTGGGCGCCTTATCTGCAGCCGGTGCGCAACCAGCCAAATACGCCTGTCCCGAACCTGCCAGAAACAAGCCTTGGACCGGGGATGTGGGCGGAAGTAACCGTACCATTTGTCGATCTGGTGCTGGATAATCCGCCGGCGCGCTCGCCGTACCTGCAGAATACCGCCTTCCCAAGACTCTACTACAGTCAGGTTGTATGGATTGACCGGGTCAAAACTGGTGGGGATGGGCGTGTGTACTACCGGGTCAATGAGCGGTATGGTTTTGGCGATCTCTTATGGGCAGCCGCGGAGGCGTTTCGCCCGCTGACAAATGAGGAGGTGGAGCCAATCCATCCGGACGCGGAAGAGAAGCGCGTGGTGGTGGACACGCTCCGGCAAACGATCGCCTGCTATGAAGGAGGCCGAGAGGTCTATTTTGCTCAGGTATCAACCGGCATGAAGTACGACATCAACGGAAACCGAGTGGATACCTGGGAAACCCCAGCCGGCATTCGTCCCATCTGGCGCAAGCTCATATCTGTTCATATGACCGGCGGCACAACCGGCGGCGGCTACGATTTGATTGGTGTAAGCTGGACGACGCTGTTTGAAGGAAACGGCGTCGCAATTCACTCTACCTTTTGGCATAACAACTTTGGCGAAGCTATGTCACAGGGCTGCGTGAACTGCCGGCCGGAGGACGCCAAATGGATCTTCCGGTGGGCGCTGCCAAAAGTCCCGTATGATCCAGGGGATGTCACGGTAGGCTGGCCAGGCGGTACGCTGGTAGAAGTCCTCGTACCCGAATAACATGCGGATTCCGATCTGGCAATCAGGATATTGAGTCGATCAAGATCTGGGCTACCTCCTTCGCGAACGGTGATGCGCTGGTTTTATTGGTAATCACATAGAAGTCGCGATGGATCTCAAATGGCAGCGTTAAGATGACCAAATCGCCACAGCACTCAGACTGCCGTGCTGCAACTTCTGACACAATCGCCAGTCCCGCTCCGGCTGCAACAGCCTGGATTACACCTTCCGTGTCACTGATTTCGGCCACGACATTGAGTTCTTCTGGCGCCAGTCCCGCGCTTTGGAATGCTTGCTCGTATGTAGCACGTGTGCCCGACCCGCTTTCACGGTTGATAAACGGCTGTCTTTTCAATTCTTCCAGAGTGATCTGCCCACTTGTGCTTAGGGTTTGCTCCTTGGGTGCAATAACAACCAGACGGTCGCCGTGAATTACTGGATAGTAATCCACCTCTTCGCTGGCATACCTTGTCCCAATAATGCCCACTTCCACTTCGCCACGCCGGACTTTTTCATATGTATCATGGCTGTTCGAAACATCAATTTTGAAAGTGCAATTGCTGTCTCGTTTCAGGATTTTTGGTAGAACATGGGGCAGGATAACCTCCCCAGGAATGGTGCTAGAACCAATTGTGAAGGTCTTTTTCAAGGTATTTCTCCCTTCCTGTCGAAATTATAGAATTACTAATTAGATTATTTTACTCCTAAATTTACGCAATAGTGCCTACCGCGACTCGAGTAATCCTGCGGATGTTATTCCAAGAGGAACCCTGTAGCATGAAGGAAATTCAATTTGTTTTCCCACACCCTGTTTTTTGGAGGTTTGAATGTCGAAAAAGCATACCATTTTGATGCTGCTGTGCTGCCTGGTTGGTATGGGCGCCGCAGCTGCAATCCTGTTCTTTGGCGTCCCGATCAACCGGGTCTTTACCGGCCTCCTGATCCTCCTTTGCCCGCTTTCGCATCTTTTGATGATGAAGTTTATGGTGCATGGGCACGATTCGAAGGCCCACACGCAAGATGATCAGCATGTCCATGGCGCAGGGAATCCAGCTCCGCGGCAGTCAGAACAGTAGTTGTTTTGCATCTTTTGATCCATCCCAACGGGGATCTGTTTTATTGTTACAAGTGCTTCCCTGCGCAAGCAGGGAAGCACTTGTTTTGTTGATAGGCAAGAATGCTTACTGAGAGAACAGGCTTTTCTGCGCATGTACAACATGACGAAAGACACTATACTTTATCGGATTACATAGGTTTCGGCAGGTGATTTTGCGAAGGTGGTTTTTTAAAAATGCTTTTCATCGAGGGAGGTTACAGCGTAATGAAGCACGAGTTAATCGTCTTGTTGACCGTCTTGGCCCTTATTCTTACTGCCTGTGCGCCGGCACAATCCGGTTCTGGAACCAGTCGATCCGTTATGCCAACCGCCACTCCTGGCAGTATGTCTTCGGAGGGAATGGGCGGTCACATGATGGAGCCGATCGGCGGTGAGCATGTGGCGCAGGCCGTCGAATCGAAGGGCGGGCAGCTGCTCACCTTCGAAGAAGAAAACGGCGTGAAGGTATTTGAACTTACCACCCAGGCTGTTCAGTGGACTTTGACAGAGGGGGTGATGGTTACGGCGCTTACCTACAATGGGACTGTCCCCGGACCAGAAATACGCGTCACCGAGGGCGACCAGGTGCGCGTGGTGGTAAAGAATGCGCTCGATGAACCGACAACGGTCCATTTTCACGGTGTTGAGCTGCCGAATGCGATGGATGGCGTGCCAGATGTGACGCAGAAAGCCATCCAGCCAGGAGAAACCTTTACCTATGAGTTCGAAGCAAAGCCGGCCGGCACCTTCTGGTACCATTCCCATTTTGAAAGTGACGTGCAGGTATCTGCCGGCCTGTATGCGCCTTTTATTGTAGAGCCAAAAGATCGGGAAGAGAAACCGGACGTCGAAGCATCCTTGATGCTAGGTGAGTGGCTTGTCCGTGACGGGAAAACCTATGCTCCGATGCCGATGTCTGGAATGGAGCCCAACTACTTCTCGATCAATGGAAAAGTCTTCCCATCGACCGAAACGATCACCGTAAAGAAGGGACAGCGGGTACGCCTGCGGTTGGTAGGCGCCGGTCAATTTGCGCATCCGATGCATTTGCACGGTATGCCGTTCAAAATCGTAGCGACAGATGGTCATCCGGTACCGGAGGCAGCCCAGCTAACGAAAGACACGGTCAATGTTGCCCCAGGAGAACGGTACGATATTGAGTTTATTGCCAGCGAACCAGGACAGTGGATGCTACACTGCCACATCCTTCATCATGTCACCAATGACAATGTCGAACCTGGTGGGCTGATGCTTATGGTGAATGTCATCGAGTAAGGAATATGCAGCCGGGAGAAAATAAGGTGAAAGGCAAAATTTCAATTCTCACAGTTCTTTTTGTCGTTGCGCTTCTGCTAACTGCATGCGCTGGAACATCAGGTCAAGGTGCGGGTGCTTCAACGGAAGGAACCCCGGCCCCGGTACAGATTGAATTGACGACGAACCCATCGCCGCCAAAATCAGGGAACGTAGAGGTCATTTTTAAGGTAACCGATTCATCTGGCCAGCCAGTGACAGGAGCGGATTTTGACGTCATTGCCGATCACACCGATATGCGCGGAATGACCATGCATGGGAAGGCATCGGAACAAACAGCAGGACAGTATGCGATCAATGCGGACTTCAGCATGTCCGGGAAATGGAAACTCACGGTTCAGGTGCAAAAAGAGAACCTGAACCATAAAGAGGAAATTAATCTCGATATCGAGTAACATATGGAATGATCCATTTATGATACCTGCGCCGTTCATAGATGGCGCTGGTATCCTTTGTTTTAAAATCAGGAGGATTTATGACGGAGAAGGGCATTCGGGTAATTCTGGCAGATGACCATGCCGTTGTACGAGAGGGTATTCGGCAGTTTCTAGAACGTGCAGGTGATATTGAAGTGGTTGCCGAAGCGGATGATGGCGCCCAGGCGCAGGCTTTGATCCTCGAACACAAGCCTGATGTTGCCGTGCTGGATATCCAGATGCCAAAAGCCACCGGCATTGATGTGACGCGCTGGGTTCGCGCCAATGCCCGCCAGACGGGTGTCTTGATCCTGACTGCATATAATGACGACCCGTACGTGATTGCTGTATTGCAGGCTGGGGCGAACGGTTATGTGCTCAAAACAGCCTCGCCGAAGGAAATTATCCAGGCCGTCCGCGATGTGCATGCTGGAAAGTCCGCGATTCACCAGGCAATTGCCCAGAAACTGGTTGCTTATGTAACCCGGCAAAAAGAAGAAACCCCTGTCGAGGCATTGAGCGACCGGGAACTCGAAGTATTGCGGTTGCTGGCCAAGGGCAGCACCAACAAGGCGATCGCTGTCCAGCTCGGGATCAGTGATCGGACGGTGCAGGGGCATATTGCGCACATTTTTGGCAAAATGAACGTATCCAACCGGACCGAGGCGGTCATGCGCGCCATTTCGTTAGGGTTGGTCGCGCAAAACGATGTTGAAAACGCATAGTGTATAGGGACTTCTTTGACGAATCGTATGATGAGAAATAACGGCCGGAGGGCTGGTTGGCGTTCCCTTACCGTCCAACTGGTCTCCCTGATTGTTCTCCCATTGACCATTATCGTTCTGGCAATTACCGTGGGAAGTACAACGCTGCATCAAAATGCGATGCGGGATCTGGTGGGGCAACGTGACGAACGCGTTGTTCAAATGGCAGCTCGGTCGGTCGAGTATCAGGTAACTGCAAGAGAAACTGCAGCGCGTGGACTGGCACTACATATCAGCCATGCGCTTGAAAGCGGGGCGAGCCGAGAGGATGAACTGCAAAGCATTTTAGAGGATTCTGCTTACCTGGATCCATTGTTTGATACTGGCATAATCGTGATGGATATGCAGGGAAATGTGTTGGCTGCACGCGGCTCTGTTGCGAATATACTGCAGAACGAAGCAGGCGTTTTTTCTGATGGAATCCGTGCTTTCCAAGCAGATGAGAATCTGTCATTATTTGTAACCTCTGCACTTCCACTCGCCGGCACTGCACAGACCGCCAGTTTTGTTTTTGCTCCGACCCAGAATAGAGCGTATTTGATCGGTGGCGCTTTTTCTGTGAATGCGCTTGCAGAGCAAGCGCTACAAGGTGCTTTTTCGCCTGGCCAGGAAGCATCGGTTCTCATGGTGGACCCAGATGGGGTTGTATTGTATCAACAAGGGGATTCACTATCTCAAGCCGATGCGTTGAACCATCCTGGGGTTCAGGAAGCGCTGCGAGGAGAAACGGGCAGGGTTTATACCACCGGAGAGCCTGCTGAACACGTCGTCGCCTACACAGCGGTGGAACGGATGAACTGGGGAGTGCTGATCGAAGAGCCGTGGGAGCAGGTCGCTTCGCCCGTCCTGGAAACCACCCACCTGGCGCCGCTGGCAATGATCCCTGTTCTGCTTCTATCGATGTTTGCTTTGCTCTTCGCTTATCGACAAGTGATCCGCCCGCTGCAAGCATTGGCCAAACAAGCGGGCAGTCTGGGATGGGGGGATTACAGCGCAATTGAGCGTTCCGTAGGGGGAATTGACGAGATCCGTTACCTTCAATTAGAACTAATCCATATGGCTCAGAAAGTCCGTGCTGCGCAGCGGAGTCTGCACAGCTACATTGGCGCCATCACCTCCGGGCAAGAGGAAGAACGCCGCCGGCTGGCGCGTGAGCTGCACGACGAAACAATCCAATCCTTGATTTCCTTCAAACAGCACATCCAGCTGGTCGAGATGGATTACGCGGACCAGCCGGTGGTTCAGGCATTATCCAAACTAGAGGATGTGGCTGAAAAGACGATTGAAAATGTCCGGCGAATGGTCCGCGCGCTGCGTCCGATCTATTTGGAAGATTTGGGCCTGGTGGCTGCTCTCAATATGCTGGTGACAGAGACGAGCCAGGCTTCTGGAGTTTCCATCGACTTTGATCGTCAGGGCAAGGAGCACCGGCTGGACTCCCCAGTAGAACTGGCGCTGTATCGGATTGTACAGGAGGCGTTGAACAATATCGCTCGTCACTCAGAAGCATCTTATGCATCTGTGACCCTTTCCTTTGTTTCAAAAGGATTAAAAATTTCCATCACGGACAATGGGAAAGGCTTTCACGTGCCCAATAGCCCTGCTGAATTCGCCCCGAGCGGGCATTTTGGGCTGCTCGGGATGTATGAACGGGCGGAACTTATCGGCGGAAAGATGCAGGTGCAGTCGTCGCCAGGCGAAGGAACACGATTAACGGTCGAGTTTTTGCAGGATAAGCAAAAAAAGTGAATGAGGTTTTTTTACTTCTGTATACTGGTCGCATATCATTCATTTGTACAGCAATAATTTAGAAAATCGGGTTTCAATCCTCAAGTAGCTGTTCTTTATCAAACCTTCATATATTCTTCACATTTCTTTCAAATCTTTTCCATAACATGGGAAGAGGGGTACATTGCCATGGAAAGAGGAAGGCCTCTCTGTTTCCTTATGATTCCATGCCGATGACTCCCTACTTGCCTGAGAAACAGATTCGATATCCGATAGGGGATATCAATAGAGAGGAAGGATAGGATGAAGAAGAAAGGTAAACTCTCGCGACGTGGTTTCCTTCGCGCCAGTACGAAGGCAGCCGCAGGCGCGATTGCAACTCTGGCAGGATCGAGTATCTTTACCGGATGTGTTGGGGGGAGTGAAGGTTTACCTGCTGATTCGAGTGTTTCTGTTATTCAGGCAAAAGCAGAATCTGACTTGGAAGTGAATTTGGTGGCAGCGCCAGGGGAACACGCTGTTTTTCCAGGTGCCAAGACCCTTGTTTGGAAATATGAGGGGAAGGTAGTGCGTGGAAACTCGGACAGTTTACAAACCATTCCCGGCTCCTACATCGGACCAACGTTTCGGGTAACGAAGGGCCAGCGGATCCGTGTCAACCTTACCAACCAAATTGATGGCGAGACGATTATTCACTGGCATGGACTTCACCTGAGTGAAGCGATGGACGCTCACCCGAAGTATGTCATTCAGCCTGGAGAAACTTACCAATATGACTTTCAGGTTTTAAACCGGGCCGGTACATACTGGTATCATCCGCATCCTGACGGGGCGACCGGCCCCCAAATTTACCAGGGGTTGGCGGGATTCTTCCTGGTCAGCGATGATGAGGAGCAGCAGGCGGGACTCCCTGAAGCGGACTTCGACGTGCCGCTGGTCCTGCAGGACCGGGCCGTTGATCAGAATAATCAATGGATCTACGATGCGGGTGGAATGATGGGCAGCATGACGGGCATGCTGGGTGACCGGATCCTGGTCAACGGGCAGCCCAACGCCCTGCTGCCCGTTGCCGCCCAGGCTTACCGGCTGCGGTTTCTCAATGGCTCAAACTCTCGTATTTACAAACTTGGCTGGGAAGACGGCACGCCAATGACTGTAATTGGAACAGACGGGGGTTTGCTTGAAAAACCAGTCAACCGGCCCTATCTCATGTTAAGCCCGGGCGAACGTGTCGAGATCTGGGCAGATTTTCACACACGACCCGTTGGCTCGACCATGCGGTTAATCAGCCTGCCTTACGCGTCTAGCATGCGTGGCGGCGGCATGATGGGCGGGGGCATGATGGGTGGAATGATGGGCGGAAGCAGCACGCTGGCGAACGGCGGGCCGTTTTCGATCCTGGAAGTGCGGGTTGACCGGGCCGCAAGTCAGCCCCAAAAACCTCTCCCAGAAAAGTTGTCTTCCATTGTATATCACCGGGAAATCGATGCGGTGAATCGAAACCAACCACGCACTTTTGCTCTCACCATGGGCGGCATGAGGGGGATGATGGGACGCGGCATGATGAGCGGTATGCGGTGGACGATCAACGGACGCACATTTGAAATGGAAGAGGTAGCGAATGATGAGCTGATGAAGCTGAACACACTGGAAACCTGGGTATACGATAATCAATCTGGAGGGGGCATGGGCATGATGGGCGGCATGATGCAAATGCCGCATCCCATGCACATCCACGGTGTTCAGTTTCAGGTCATTGAACGCCAGATCGCTCCAGCGTTTGATAGGGCCTATCAAACCGTCAGTGAAGGTTTTGTCGATGTAGGTTGGAAGGATACGGTATTGGTCATGCCAGGTGAACGTGTGAAACTTTTGGTGCATTTTGAGAATTTCCCTGGCCTGTTTCTCCATCACTGCCATAACTTGGAGCACGAGGATGCAGGAATGATGCGTAATTTCAAGGTTGTTGCGTGACAGCTCGATGAAAGCGAGGTGAGTAATGAACAGGGCCTCCGGATAATAACGGAGGCCCTGTTCGTTCATTTGGGTTACGACTGTCCTGCTGCTGTAGATGGCAATAACAGGCTGGTCCTACGCCGGAAATATCTTCCTATCATTGAAACAATCAGTCCGCTGATCAGTGTTATCGAAGTTACCGTGAGCGCGCTGTCAAACCAAAAGTTCATCGGAAACAGGCGAATTAATGTATCGGACATGGCAAACGTCCAGGTGCCAGGCTGGAAGAAAAGTTGGTGGAATGTGGTAAACCACAGGTTCCAACCGAGAACGGCAAGCAGCCCAATGATGGTGACAGCCGCTGCTGCAATGGTGCCACCCAATTCAAGCGCGGCAAAAATGACCGGCCGGTATGGCCGGTAGACGAATAATATTCCAGCCAGGATCAGGGCGAGAAAAAGAACTATTTGGCCAGCAGTCCATGTGCCCTGAAAGACAGCCTGCACATCCTCCATATGGCTGATTTCACGTTCACTGTAGAGCGGGGTTTCATCATGATATTGTTCAGCTAGAAATGAGGCTGGATACCCATTGCGAAGATATTGAATGGTATCGATGGCATGGCGCAAGCGATCTGCTGAACTAAAGCCAAAAGCATCCGCAGGGAAACCTGGTTTGGCGTATTCGAAGGATACATACGCGTTACTGGTGAGGATACTCACTGCGCCAATCAGCAGGCCGATCGGAATGAGGATCGCCAACAGCCAGCGAACAAACTGAAAAAACCGGTCTCGTTTCATCATTAGCACCTTTCTAATTAGTCGAGAAAGCCGGTTTCATTGTAGAAACAAAATTTTGTTTTGTCATGCGCATTCATACGCGTTTTGTAACCCTGATCAATAAGTGAATTTGCTTAAAAAGAAATACGCCGTTCTCCGGATGCAATTCATCAAGGAGAAAACTAAAATGGAAGGGATTTGGATCCCATCCCTTTATATGAAATTGTTATTGCAAGTCATTTGCAAAAAAACATGAGGTAGAGAATAATGTCGTCCTGTCATAGTAGCGCTCAGGTTGCTGTTCCAAGTAGCGGAGGAAGTGTCGCACTTGTCGGGCATCCGAACGTGGGGAAGTCGGTGCTTTTTCAACGACTAACCGGCCAGCGGGTGATCGTATCCAATTATCCGGGCACGACCGTAGAACTTTCTCGCGGGAACCTGGTCGCTTATCCTGACACAGCGGTGGTTGATACGCCAGGAATCGTAATGTTTCCCCCGCGGTCGGAAGATGAACAAGTTACCGCTCGCGTTTTGTTGAATGAACCCCTGAAAGCAGTCATTCAGGTTGGCGATGCAAAAAATATCAGGCGGACGCTGCTATTAACTGTGCAGCTGGCTGAAATGGGCCTTCCTATACTCCTGGTATTGTATATGTATGACGAAGCGAAGTCTTGTGGCATAGAATTGGACATCGCTTCCCTCCGTGAGCAGTTGAACCTGCCAGTTGTCTCGACGATTGCCGTGAAAGGCACAGGCGTGGACGGGATTGTCGCTCAACTGAAGCAAATTCGGCGGCCTGGCTTTTCCATTGAATATCCTGATGTTGTAGAGCAAGCACTGAATTCCATCGTTCCAAATCTCCCGGAGGATATGCCGATTGCTGCACGCTCTTTTGCTTTGGTTAAGTGGAGATCCACTTAGCGAAGATTGGCTGCGGGAGCGGATTTCAAAAGAAAATTACCAGCGTTTGTTATCCAGTCGGGAAGGTTTTAATGCCCAAAACGCTGAACCGCTTGCTGTGCTGATTCAGTCTACCCGCCATGCGCTGGCGGAAAAAATTGCCGTTGGGGTAATTGAAAATAGCGGTCAAACCACAGGGCGGTTGAGCGCGCGAATTGGCAGGCTGACCACCCATCCGTGGTGGGGATTGCTTATTCTGGCGGTTGTCTTGTACAGTGTTTATTGGTTTGTCGGCGTCTTCGGGGCGGGAACGCTGGTGGGTCTTCTCGAGGTGGACTTGCTGGAGAATATCATTAATCCCTGGTTTACCAGCCTGGTTGAGCGATTTGTGCCCATTGCGCTCCTGCGCGATCTGATTGTTGGCCCCTATGGATTGTGGACAATGGGCGTGACCTATGCTGTTGCCTTGATCCTGCCGATTGTTTCAACCTTTTTCCTGGCGTTTGGCCTGTTAGAAGACTCTGGGTATCTACCACGCTTATCCGTGCTCTCCAACCGTTTGTTTACTCGTTTGGGTTTGAACGGAAAGGCTGTTTTGCCAATGGTGCTCGGTCTCGGCTGCGTTACGATGGCAACCCTGACAACGCGTATTCTGGAAAGCAAACGTGACCGAATGCTGGCAACACTGCTCCTGGCGCTTGCCGTTCCCTGTTCGGCACAACTGGGGGTGGTAATGGGTATGCTCGCAGGCATCTCCTTCACTGCTTCCCTGATTTGGTCTGGAATTGTATTCCTGGTACTGGTTCTGGTAGGTTGGCTGGCAGCTCGACTGACGCCTGGTGACCGGACGCCTTTGATGATTGAACTGCCCCCGCTCCGTTTCCCGCAGATGTCAAACGTGGTGATTAAAACCGTGTCGCGGCTGGAATGGTATGTGAAAGAAGTGGTGCCTCTTTTCCTGATCGGAACCCTTCTGCTGTTCACGTTAGATAAACTGGGTCTTTTACCAGGGTTGATCCGCCTGGGCGAGCCCCTTGTATCTGGCTGGTTAGGTCTTCCGGCTGAAACCAGTGCCGCATTCCTGATTGGTTTCTTGCGTCGAGACTTTGCTGCAACCAACTTGTTTGTTATGCAAAATCAAGGCCTGCTTACACCGGTGCAGGTGGTTGTGGCTATGGTAACCATTACGTTGTTCATTCCTTGCATCGCCAGCGCCATCATGATCGCAAAAGAGCGGGGCACGCGAACCGCATTGGGTATGGTCATTTTCATCTTCCCCTTTGCCTTCCTGGTCGGAGGTCTGTTGAACCGTATCCTGCTCTTCATTGGTTGGAATGGATAGCAGATTCATTGTGCCTGCCATTCAGTTGAGATTGATCGTCCAATGAATGAGCAAACAGGCTGCTTGTTTTGATGCGTAATTTTGCCCACAACCAAACGGGTAAGATCGCGGATGCCTTTCCTGACAAGGAGCGATATGATGCATTGGAAAACCTTAATTTATAGGAAGAGTATATTGCTTTATGACAACCGTTGAAGAGGAAATTCAATATGGGCAGGCGCAGCCCATGCCTGGCGCCACGCAAACCGATCTCAATCCGGGAAAGGCGCTGTCACTGACCATTACCCTTAACTGGGAGAAAGTACTCTGGTGGACGCTGGCGGCAGCCGCCCTTTTCACCCGCTTCTGGAACCTGGGCGCTCGGGTGATGAGCCACGATGAAAGCTTGCACGTTTATTACTCCTGGCTGCTTTCGAAAGGCAGCGGTTTTGCGCACAACCCGATGATGCATGGACCCTTCCTGTTTGAGGCCACCGCTCTGGTCAACGCGCTGTTTGGAGCGAACGATTTTACGTCTCGGCTGGTGCCTGCGCTGCTGGGCATAGGAATTGTCATCGTGATCCCGCTGCTTCTGCGCCCCTGGCTGGGAAGCACTGGCGCTCTGCTATGCTCTTTGTTCTTCCTCGTTTCCCCGTATGTCCTCTACTACTCGCGCTACAACCGGCATGATATCCAAGTGATTACCTGGTTGCTGCTGGCAGCCTTTGCCATCCTGGCGTACCTGCGCGAGCGGAAAGACAGCCGGCTCACGCTGCTTGCCATCGCGCTGGCCCTGATGCTTAGCACTTTTGAAATCAGCTTTATCTACCTGGCGATTTTCGCGTCTTACCTGATCCTGCGTATATTGGCGCAGTACCGGTTGCGTTGGAAGCTCATGCGGCAATCGGCTGAGTGGGACATCTTAATGGTCCTGGTAACGCTGGGCGCGTTGTTCTCTTCCCCAATTGCGCTGCTCCTGTTAAATCCCGTCTGGTCCCGTCTGACCGGTCAGCCGTTTGTGGATCTCAACGTTCTCAACAGCTACGGAACCGAATGGGCGAGCGGCCCAAGCGGCCTGCGCCTTTGGGGCCTGATGGCCTTTTTCTGGGCCGCGGCGGCGGGGTTGGGGCTCTGGTGGCGCGGAAAGCAGTGGTTAAAACTGGCCGGCCTGTTTTTAGCAATCACCTTGACGCTGTTCACGACCTTTTTTACAAACCTGAATGGGGTGGGAACCGGGTTTATCGGTTCGCTGGGCTATTGGCTCTCGCAGCAAGATGTTGCTCGAGGCAGCCAGCCCTGGTACTTCTACTTTATCGTCTTTCCCATCTACGAATACTACCCGCTGATGGTTGGAACAGGTGGCTTCCTGTTTTTTGCCCTGCGGCGCGGATTTTCAGATGTCAGCCGGCAGTATGTTTCCTTTGTTGCCTGGTGGACGGCCCTGATCCTGGTTGGCCTGAGCATTGCTGGGGAAAAAATGCCCTGGCTGTCGACGCATATCGCGGTTCCGTTTATCCTTCTGGCAGCCTGGGGTGTTGCGCAGCTGCTGCCCTGGATATGGAAAGAAAGACAAATAAGATTTTCATGGCGAATGCTGGCGGTTGGACTGCCCATCACGGTACTGTTCCTGCTGACGGTGCGTACCTCGTACCTGGTCAATTACGTTAATTATGACTACACCACGGAGTTCATCGGTTATGCTCACGGCGCCCCAGGCGTGAAGTGGGCAATGGAAGAGATCGAGCAGATTGCTCGCAGAACCGGTGAGGGAAAAGCGATGAAAGTCGCCTATGACAGCGAGGTCTCCTGGCCGATGACCTGGTATTTGCGGGATTATCCAGGCTTTTTTGGCGATGCTCCCAACCGGGGCGCGGTCGACGGCGCGGCGGTTGTGGTCGTTGGGCCGAAGAACTGGCAGAAGGTCGAAGGCTACCTGGGTGCGGACTACAGCCGCTATGAGGTCATCCGTATGTGGTGGCCGATGGAAGGCTACAAGGACATGAATTGGGAGCGGATTCGCGGCGCGGTCGCCGACCCACAAATGCGGCGAGCCGTCTGGAACATTCTTTGGTCGCGCGATTACACCTTGTTCGGACAGCTCACGCAGCAGGAACTCAACCCGCCGGCAAAATGGTCGCTAGAAGATCGCATGCGCGTTTATGTCCGAAAGGATTTGGCTGGGGAGGGGGTTGGCCTGGCACTCCAGTCCAGCCAGCTTCCGGACATTGAAAAGAAGGAAGATGCGTATACCGCCAAACGAATTCAGGTGGCACCTCTGAACGTTTTCAAGCCGGAGGGCGTTCACCTGCCTCGGAACATCGCGGCTGCCCCGGATGGTTCATTCTTACTGGCAGACTCTGGGAATTCACGTATCGTTCGAATCGACGCGCAAGGGCGTGTTTTGAACACCTGGGGGACGCGCACAGCAGAAGGGGTACCGATGGTAGAACCTCTTGATGCACCAGGCACGTTCAATGAACCCTGGGGCATGACCGTTGACGCAAATGGCAGTGTTTATGTGGCGGACACCTGGAACCACCGCATCCAGAAATTTGATCAGGATGGCAATTTTTTGACCGCCTGGGGAACCGGCGGGTTGTCTGCTGAAGGGTCTGACCGATTTTGGGGCCCACGCGGCATAGCCGTTGCGGGCGATGGTAGAGTGTATGTTACGGATACAGGGAACCGCAGAGTTGCCGTGTTTGATCCGCAAGGAACATTCTTGTTCGACTTCGAAAATACGGGCGAAGCACAGCTCGACGAGCCAGTCGGCATTGCCATTGGGATGGATGACCGCGTGTATGTGGCAGACACCTGGAACCGCCGGGTGGCCGTGTTTACTTTGGATGGAAAATTAGAACACGCCTGGCCTGTCCAGGCATGGGAAAGCGTGTCTGTTGACAATAAGCCCTATCTGGCCGTGAACCAGCTGGGACAGGTGTATCTCACCGATCCGGAAGGGTATCGCGTCCTGGTCTTTACCAGCCAGGGAGATATCCTGGCTGAATTTGGCCAATTTGGTGAAGCGAAAGATGATGCTTTTGCTCTGCCAGTCGGGATTGCGATTGGAAAGGACAACCAGATTTGGATTGTAGACGCGGGATCAAACCGTGTTGTTACCTACCCGGCAGTAGTGCCTGAGTAGGACTTTATAAATTCGGTCATGGCAAAATTCTATGGTCCGATCAAACCTGTTCACCTTGTTGGTTGCCGGTATATTGATCATTTTGAGTTGGCATGTTTTTTCCGCTGAAGAGCAGGAAGAGCAGTTGACGAACCGGCCAACACCAACTGTGCCTTCAGAAGCAGTTGCTCTACCGCCTTTTCAATCAAAGGCAGAAGTTCGTTCCATCACACGGTTTGCCCAGCTGTCTACCGAACGGGTGGACCGTTCAGCGATTCGAGTAACAAAATACTCGCTTCAAAAGGGGGATACTGCCTGGGCGATTGCTCAAAAATTTGGTTTGAATATCGAGAGCATTTTGTGGGGCAATGAGGGGATGAGCGCAAATGCTGGCGGACTTATTATTGGGCAAGAGATCAATATTTTGCCTGTGGATGGGGTACTGCATACTGTGAGGGAAGGCGATACTCTGGAACGGGTAGCGCGTCTGCACAGCGTACGGGTTGAAGATATCACTGACTTTCTCGGGAATAATTTACCGGAAAAGCCGCCCTACACTCTTCTGGCTGGTCAGGTAGTTATTGTACCGGGCGGAAGTAACCCGGTTACCTGGGTAGAGCCGGGGCCAGCAGTCGAGCCAGGGAAAGGCCGTAAGTCAAAAGGTTTTTTTGATGGTCCTCTGGTTACGATGGGTACGGGGGTCTTCCTTTGGCCTGTATATCCAATTGTGATCACTCAACCATTTTGGTCTGGGCATCCTGCAATCGATATCGATACTTATAATCGCCAGCCTGTGTTTGCTTCTGACAGTGGAACAGTCATCTTTTCAGGTTGGTCGGAAACTGGTTATGGGAACCTCGTGATTATCGATCACGGAAATGGGTACTGGACGTACTATGCCCACAATGAAGCCAACCTGGTTCAGGTGGGTCAAGGGGTACTCCAGGGGCAGCAGATCGCCGAATCGGGCAGCACCGGAAGATCGACAGGCGATCATATCGACTTCCGTATCCGGAGAGAGGATGGAGCGTTTTTGGATCCGGTCGACTTTTTACCATAGAAAAACTAGACACCCTCGTTTGGTGACTGCCAAACGAGGGTGTCTTCTATTACCTGGTCCGACCTAGTGATGGTGCTGCCCAGATTGGGTGCTCTTTACATATTTTTCAGGCTCTTTATCAAAAGCCAGCTTACATCCTGGTGAGCAGAAGTAGTAGGTTTGTCCCTGATACTCAGATTTCCCTGCTGCCGACTTCGGGTCGACATCCATACCACAAACGGGATCTTTAGCCATGAAAGGTTCCTCCATATCAAGTATTGTGAATTAAGGATAGTGAAGGGCGTGTGTCCATCCAAGTGGGGAAATGCCTCTTTTATTGTAAGCATTTTTGCGCATACCCGTTGTCGTATGGTCAAAGAGATACCAAAGCAGGGGAAACTGCTTCTCAATCCGCTAGAAATGAAATCAGCCAGATTTGCTCATAAATGAGCGAACCTGGCTGATGTTACAGATAATTGTTTCCCTCTCGTGGAGCACCGTTAATGTCCCCCTGATAACAGCACTCGCTTATTGGAAAGGAAACGTATTTTCAATGAGTATAAAACCCAATCTTCTTCCGGAAAAGCGCCTTTTTACGCGATTCCATACAGGTATTTCTACTTCTTTCGAACTTGACTTCGCCGGTTGCGTGTTGACAGGTGCGCGACATGAAAAAATGAGTAAATATGCTCTGAATAGATCAGGCAAAGCGGCGCTTGTGACTGGAATTTCCAGTCATTAAAATAATCATAGAGCACATTGCTCAACGATAACGGGTTTATTCATGGAGGTTTACGCTGGTGCTGTTTTGAAAGGAGCAGGTATGTTCAAGTTATCTAACCTCTACTCTGAAGATATGGCTCTGGCTATCGTGATTTGGTTTTGCACTTTACCTCTGGTCGCCTTTGTCGTTGTTCCCCTGTTTGGTTCAAGGGTAGCTATTGTTACTTCACTAGCGCTGTTAGTGGTCATTATGGCTGCTTGTTGGGTTGTATGCGGCTGGAAGCTGACAAAGGAACAAAGAGACAAGAACCTTCGGTGAAATGCGGATGGTTTTTCATTCGCAGGATTTTCGAGAAGTGATAACTGGCGGGGGAAAATTTGCTAAAAAATCAGGTAAAAATGCGTATTGCGCATAGATCATATTTTGGTTTATTATTATAAATAACAGAAAAAATATCCGAATAAAAGCGCTGTCAGTCAACCACACTTGATCTTTCAGCAAGGAGGAAAACGTGTTGTTCCCTACCTTTCGATTTACGCTTCTTAAGCTGTCTTTACTCTTCGGGCTCGCCTTCCTTTTGGCTGCTTGCAGCGACCAACCATCGACAAAATCAAACATTAGTGGAACGGTTTGGGTTGCGGATGAGCACGGTAACAGCATCACCGTGATTGATGCCAGGAATAATCAGGTTCTTACCCAGCTGACTGGGGTGGAAGGGCCGCACAATTTGCAAGCCTCACCGGATGGGAACACGGTGTGGGCGGTTAGCGGGCATGAATCGCTGGCTTTGATGATCGATGCGAAAACGTTTGAACTGCATGGAACCGTTCCGACTGGAAAATCCCCAGCCCATATTATTCTTTCCCCGGATGGTAGAACGGCTTACACCACCAATGGCGATGAGAACACGGTTACAGTTATCGATGTCGAAACAATGAAAGCGGTGAAAACAGTCCCTGTCGGCGAATACCCGCATGGCTTGCGGCCCAGCCCGGACGGCAAATGGATCTATGTGGCCAACGCCAAGGGAACGACGTTGAGTGTTATCGATGCAAAAACCAATGAAAAAGTCACTGACATCGAAGTAGGTGAAAACCCGGTTCAGGTCGGCTTTTCTCCGGATGGTATAACTGCGTACTTCTCATTGAAAGGGGAAAATGCAGTAGGAAGAGTGGATGTCGAAACCCAGAAATTCATAGGAAAGGTGCAGGTCGGGAATGGTCCGATCCAGGTGTTTGTTTCACCAGACAATAAAACGGTTCTTGCAGCGAACCAGGGAACGGAAGAGAACCCAGGTACCACGGTTTCGATGATCGACACAGCAACATTTACCGTGGTTGAAACCATCGAAACCGGTGACGGCGCGCATGGGGTCGTGATCGATCCAACTGGCCGTTATGCCTATATCACCAACATCTATGAAAATAATGTATCCGTCCTGGATCTCAATTACCGGAAGATCATCACATCCATTCCAACGGGAGAAGGCCCGAATGGGATTAGCTTCACCGGGGTTCTTCCCACGGGCGAGGTTGCCAAAGAAGTGCAGCTTCCGATGCCAGAGCATGAGGGAGAGGAAGCGTCTCCAAGCATGGACCATTGAACTACTTTGGAGCAGAAAAGGAGCAGACCAGGCAATGGTCTGCTCCTTTTCAGTTTTCGCTACTTTTTATAGGTTCCTGCGATAGTTACAAAGGCCGTACCACTCGCACAGCCAGGTTTGCATCATATCAATTTCCTGTGATTGGGTAGTGATGATGTTTTGGCAGGTATTGAGAAGTTCAGGATGGTAGGCCTCCTCGAGGCACTCTTCCGCCTCTTTGATCGCCGTCGCATGGTGGCTGATCATTCGCTTCATGAACCATTCCTCAAACTGGGCGGGATCCATCATCATGTGCCCTTGCATCTCCCCCATCATCATCTTGGGTTCATAGGTGATGCCGTACCAGTCCTGCAGCCACATCATCATCATTTCCATTTCTGCGGACTGGGTAGCAATGATGTCTTCGCAAGTTGCGACCAGCTCAGGATGCACAGCCTTCATGGTGCACATCTCGGCCATCATGATTGCCATCATATGGTGATCAATCATGCCTTCCATAAAGGTGATTTCAAACTTCGCCGTTTGCTTATCGGGTGCCGGCGCCTCAGCGGATACCGACTGGGCGGTCACGGAGAACATAACTGCGAGCATCGTCAGGACCAAAATCGTTCGGAACAACGTGTTTTTCATGCGTTGATCTTCCTTTAAATTCCTTTTGGTTTACACGGTGATTTTCTCAATTTTCGATAATCCCCCATTCAGCGTGAACCTCCTTATGTGATGAATGTACTCTAATCGGTACGTCTAAAAAACTAGGTAGCCTCCTCCGTTTTCATGGGGGAAATGTCATGAATTTATTAAGCAAAATTGCCTATTTTTCTAAGATTTCAAAAACTTTCCTTCTTGATGCGAGTAAATCAACAGCGCTGTACTTTTTCTCCTTTCGTGGTAAGAACTAGGCCATGATCCATGTTTGGATCATGGCCTAGATGAACTGGCCGATCGGTCGAAATGGTAATGCAGGATGCAGGACTGCTTTTCAAGGATTTTCTGCTAGAGCTACGATCTCGTTTGGGACTATTAATTTTGTATCCCTTCGACTCCTAGCTGCCGAAACTGTTCAATTGCAGGAGGGAACTCTGGATGGACCGTATGACTCATCCGCCGATCTTCAACTGCCTTTTGCCGGTCCCCCAACGCGCTATATGCCAGCCCGCGCCAGTAATAACTTTCTTCCAGTACTGGCTCGCTCATATTATCCAGTGTCTTCGTCGCAAGATCCACGACATCCTGATAACGCCCTGTGTAATAGTACGCCCAGTACGGTCCTGTTTGATACCACATCATGCGCCAGGGACGCTCTTTCTGAGGAAGCGAAGGGTATAGGGCGAATGCCTGATCGTATGCACTAGCCGCTCCAGCATAATCAAGCAGCGAAACCAGGCTGGATCCACGGTTGAACAGCGCAAAAAACTGGTCCCGGCCAGATAGTATTGTGCTTTCTTCGAGGGCTAATTGCGCTGCAAACTGGCGATTGTACGCTTCATTGGCATGATCCCCCAGCAATGCGAATACTTCCTGTTCGCGATCGATGGGGTAAACGACGATATAGGTGCCGTTGAAGGCGCGCCAGTAGGATTCGATCACCGTATAAGGAAGTTTGAGGCCAGATCCCATGTAGGAGTCCTCAGCGGTGAATTGGCTGACCGCATCATCATAGCCCGTGATGAGCTCATAGTGTCCCATCCAGCCATCAAAATCGGGCCCTTCCAATCCTTTTTCAATGACAACAGGAAAACCTGCCGCGACGAACTGCTTGAGAAGCCCCACGTTGCCGGCCAGCCGGCTGATTGCACGCAGTTCCGTCTGCGTGTTAACATAATCAACCATTTCGTATGGCATGACATTCTTGTCGCGATCGTTTGGCTTTGTATATGGGGCAATGGAGTACTGATCGCCTGACCAGCCCCAATACGACAGCGACATTGCCAGGGTGGCTGGTCCACAGTTATTCCATCCCTGGCGCTCGTAGGTTATCCCTACCAGTTGGACAGCAGCAGGTAGGGGTGTGGGCGTTAAGGTAGGAGCGGCAGTAGCGGTCGGTGCGGCGGTTTGTTCTAGAATCGGCGTCTTCGTTGGAAACGGAAGTGTTGACGTTTTCTCCGCTGCGGACGTTGAAATTACCACCGCAGCTACCGCAGATGGATTGGGCTGAAAAACCACTTCCTCCGGTGGAAAGAGCGCATATTGAACTTTTGCTCGCCATTCCATCAACCGCCAGTCGACCCGCTCTTTGAGAGGCGGTAGACTATAGAGGATAACCCCCAAAAATGGCAAGCAGAAAAAAAGGAACAGGCGCCGGTAGCGTTTCATGGGTTTCAGAAGGAAATCTTAGATCACCCAAAGGAGCATCACAGCCCCCATCGCAACCATTGTGATTCCGTACCACAGGCGAATTTTCAGAGAATGCTCCCGCTCCCAACTCGCCCACCGCTTTGCGACCAGGCGGTTGCCCAGAGACAGCAGAATGACGACCAGCGGAAGCACAAAGACCAGATTGTACAGGAACAGGTACACTAAGCCCCAGGAGTAGGTTGTTTTCGCGTTGAGCAGGGTGATTATGGAAACGTAGATTCCGCCAGAGCACGGGAAGGTGCACAGGCCGACCAAAAAACCGGCCATGATCGTTGTGGGAAAGGTCGCCTGCTTGATAAGCTGGTTCGTTTTGTCGCCTGCAAAGGAAGGCATATGCAGCTTGATCGGAAACTTCGGGAAGAAGTATTCAATCAGATTGAGCACACCCAGACCGATCAGGAGCCAGGAGCCAGCGCGAGCGACAAAGTGCGGGTCATCTGATAACCGCACGGCGCGCAGCAGCCCCAGACCGATACCGAAATACACGATGAAGATCATCGCAATGTACACAAAACCCAGTTGTAGAATCCGCGCGCGTGACTGGCGCAGCGTGAAGAGGAAGGCGATCAGGAGCAAGATCACTGCGAATGCGCACGGGTTCACCGAGTCAACCAGACCAGTTACCAGCACCGCCGGGAGCAGCTCGGGCAGGTTGGCCAGACCGACTGGCAGCGCGCCGCCGGCTCCACTCACAGACTGCAAGGCATCCTCCATTGGGGTTTGAATGGGGAACGTCTGTACTTCCCCTTTCCACGCCCATAACTTGTACTCGGTAGGATCGCCGTGCATTTTGGGCTGCCATAACACCAACTTTTCTGGCAGACCAGGTGAATTCAAAGCCGCTTCAATCAGGTTGGCCGGTACATGTCCAAGCACGACCAGCGTTCCTTTTGCGGTAGGGATAAACGCATACAGGGAATCGGCAATCGAGCGTGGCATATCAATGGCGTCAATCATGCTTGACATGCGCTGGCGCTCCTCCGGTACTGTATAGTCATGAACTTCGCTGGGAAGATCGATTCCGCTAGCCTTTAGAGTGGGGAGCAATACATCCTCAGTATACGGCCAGCAGTCTGCACAGCCAGCTGAAAAGAATACGTGCACGGTCTCAGCTTGTTTGGCATCCTGCGCGTTTGCGGAAGTGAACACAGACATCAACAGAGTAATCAGTAGCAGTGAAATGAGAATGGTTCGTGACAAATTATCGCTCCTCGAAACTCGGAACATTGGAAAGACATCCCTTTTATCTTAATTCGTCTGGAACATTTCGTCATGCGTAAGAATACTTGACTAGCGATAAGCTTTTCTGCTTACTTGATGGAATACGCAACAGTATGATCGAAAAGCGGGTTCGAGTTATGAACCGATTTCCCAGGTGAATGTTCGTTCCGGTACGTCCACATTTTGGATCACCAGGGTCAGGGTGCGGACGCCTTCAAGCAGCGGTTTCCCGTCCACCTGAGCGGGAAACACGAGTTTTCCAGATACATGGTGTCCTCCCGCCATCCCCTCCCATGAAAGTGGAGCCACTGTCCTTCCGGTATCTGTTTTAAGCGTTGCCAGTGCTGCCAGATCCATGCTCAGGTCAACCGAATGGGTGTTCATGCCTACCTCAAATTCGATTAAATCGACAGGGTTGGAAAGTTTGCCTGGGGTTACATCTACCATGACCGCCCCTTGTTCATCCGTGCGTGTAAGGTTTTGACCTGTCGAACTGCTCTGCTCTGTGATTACAACAGTGGGTGTAGCGGAAGGCTCAGGGATCTCTGTCGCGGTTGGTGCTTCTGTACTGATAGCTGACATTGTGGCGGAAACCATCGCCGAAAGCGTAGCGGCACGGTCCTCGGTTGGCGCAGCAGGCGCTCCTTGGGGCACGGCAGTGCATGCAGAAAGTAGCAAGACAAAGAGGAACAGAAAACGATAGCGTTTACGCATGATGTCTCCAATAATTTATGTGAAAGAATCGATCAGTGCTTGAACCAAAGAACATGAACAGAATAAATTCTATGACGATCCCGTCCCACAAGGAACCGTCGGATGGCGTGTTTCGTAATAAGCAAAATAGCTTCTTTGTAGCTCTTCGATTGAATGATGCCTGTTGCCCCTACGGTAGTATGAAAGATCATCGCTTTCGAATCGTGATTGACGAGAATGGCAAGAACGATTTGATGCGCAACCAGCTGAAAACGAGATCCAGTTAAGTCACCAGGCCTCCTGGAAAATCAGGAGGCCTGGTGATACGATGAGTACTTCGACGTTCTACATGTGAGAGCGGTTGTAATGCTGCGCCATTTCGTTGCAGGACTGAGCGCACATGCGGCAGGCTTCCGCGCACCGCTGCATCATCTGATCACCCTCAAAGCGGTCACAGTCCTCGGCGCAGCGCTGGCACACTTCTGCGCACACACCGCAGGTGTAACCGTGGAAGTCCGACCCTCGCAGCATGAAATTCGCGCTGGTCTGGCAGATTTCCGCGCAATCTAATAACATGCGAATGTGTGCAGGTTCCGCATGTTTTCCACCCATTTTTAGGCAATGCTGCACTGTTTCAATGCAAACGCTGTGGCAGGTGTTGCATGCCGAGATGCATTCCTGCATTTTTTCGCCCATCATCTTCCCCACCTGGAATCGTTGTTCCATTTGCATTTTGTACCACTCCTTTACGTGCCTTTTGTCTTGATCCAATTTCCTTGCAATTCGCAAGGATCAGTAGGTTTATGATACAAATGCGCTTTTTATTGGGAAAGTGCTAAATTCGCCTTTTCCGGAAAGGGATAGTTTCTAGCAATTGGAGGACAAACCCGGTAAAACCAGTAGGCAATTTTGCTTATGGGTTCATTTAACGATAGACCGTTGAGGAAAACGATGAGGCTCTCGGCGTTTTTCGAGCTTCTTCGAGTAAGATATCGGAAATGAGAACCGGACATCTTTCCATGGACGTCCGGTTCGTGAGTGGAAGTATTCAGGAAAAGGTATTACACGCCGCAGCTGTTGTTGCTCTTGGGCGCCTGGGGAAGTAAATCGTTCTGAATCAGGTAGGCGTGCAGTGCCTGGAATCCGGATCCGGAAGAGTACTGCGGACCGAGCAACTGCCGAGCATCGACGTCTTGAAAGTTCTCGCCCGTAGTGCTCTTGAAGAAGATTGCCTGTTCAATCGTTTGAGCAGGATACCAATAGGCATTCGCGTACTTAGCTGCTTCCAGCATTTGCTCGACGGTTGCATCTTGCGAAGCCATCAGTTCCATCAGGCCGAGCATCGCCATGCCGTGATTGCAATCGGGGAAATGGGTCGGGTTATCGCAGCAGGGGCGGTAAACTGCCTGAGCCGCCTCTTCCAGGTTCTTTTGCTGTGCCTCGGTCAGGGTGATCAATGGAAGGGCTGAGTAAATCTCAGCCAGCGGTTTTTTGGCCAGTGACCAGCCACCTGTGGAGGCAAAGTTTTCCACTTTCCCCTCGCTGTATTGTTGGATAGGACCGTTATCGAGAAGCGGGTTTTTATTCGAGAGCCCCACTGCCCAGAAGTAATTGAGCAGGAAATAGGCATTTTGCTTATTAAAGACAACCGGGTTGTCGCTGCCTTCCTTCAGAATCGTAAGTTGTTCCTGGGTCAATGGCTGATTGGCCTGTTGGTACACTTGTTCGAATTCAGCTACATCAAAAACCCCTGCCGCGGCCATCTTGGGACCCATGTGACCAAAATGGGCCGGAACCGTATAGCCCTCCGCTGGATTCACCTGAGCCATAACTTCCGCCATCACCGTTTCTTGCCGCTGCGCAGCCTGTTCCTCAGGGGTTGGCAACCCCCACAGCCCATATCCGCTGCCTAAACCAAACAGGTAGATAACGAGCATGACAAGCGCCCAAAGGGCATGGGAACGGCGGAAACGCCGTTTGGCTTTCGCAGGGAAAACATTACCAGGCATTTGGATATTCGCATCCAACACGGCGAAGTCTTCATCAGAATTCTCTTGAGCAAGATTTTGGATTTTCTCTTCTTCAGACATTGACTGAACCCCTTATAAAGGAATGGTGTGTGGATCTGAACGGAACCACACACCATCGATGGAAATGCTTTTTCTTACGGAACCCAGTTTGAAAGGATCTGAACTTCTTTCGTGGGTTCGGCCGGATCGTTTGTCTTAAGTACGAGGCGGAAGTCGTGTTTCCCGCCCATATCCCCATGCATCATATATTCCAGGGAGATAACCGTGCTTTCACCAGGCTTGATGACCATCGAACCGATGGCCGGTGTGGGCGGTCAACACCCCTCCTGGACTTCAACGTACGGCGCCTCGACAAATCGAAGGGGCTGGTCGCCGACATTGGTCACCCGAATATCATCCCGGATGGGCGTACCAAGTTTTATGTCACCGCGGTTAATGGAATCTTTTTCCACCTTCACCCGCGGAGAACCTTTCACCTCGATCGTTGCATTTGCCTGCGCGTTGTTGCCGAATAACGCCCAGGCGGCGATCAACACCAACCCCAGGCCGGCCAGCGCCAGCCAGAGCGGCGCTAAACTCTGTTTCTTCTTGGTTTTGGGTTTCAACTTCGTGCTGTAACGAGGCATACATTATCCTTTGCTGGTAATTGATTTCGCCTCCTAGTGTAGCGGTTCTGTACGAGGATTGTTAGCGTCATGTGGCGTATTTCTGAATAAGCACATTTGCTTATTCCTCTATACATGATCCTACGGTTGTCATGCTCCCATTTCCTTTCTATCATGCAGTAGGCTGGGAAAGGCCAAACCCTGCAAGGGAAAGGAAAACATTCGTAAATGATGCAAGAAACCTCTAATGCCAGTTATTCGCCAACCTTGAACAGGCGCATGATAACGCTGTTTCACGCGATGTTGTTTGTACTCGGTTTTTCGGCTGTTTTTATTATCGGATGGGGCGGGGCAGCAACCCTGGCTGGGCAGTTGTTTGGATTTTACAAGAGCTGGATCGGGCGAATTGGAGGAATCGTCGTTATTCTCCTTGGCCTTTCTACGCTTGGCCTGCTGCGCCTGCCCTGGATGGTTTATCGGGATACCCGCCCACAGTGGACGCCGGGCCGCGGAGGACCTGCTTTATCATCGGTGATGATGGGCGTATTTTTTGCGGCAGGTTGGACGCCATGTATTGGCACAACCCTGGCAGCTATATTAACCCTGGGTGTCAGCCAAAACACAAGCGGACAGGCGATGCTGCTGACGAGCGGTTATGCGCTTGGATTAGGGATCCCTTTCCTGCTGATCGGCTTTGGAATGGATCAAGCCACCCATTTTATTCGCCGGTTTCGTCGTTACATTCGAAGGTTTGAGCAAATCAACGGGCTGCTGTTGATTGGTATCGGCCTCTTGATGCTGACCAACAAGATGATCTGGATTTCCATCTGGGCGCAGCGAAATGGCCTGTTCCTGGATCTGCCCTTTGGTAAATCTGCGGAGCCAACGTACATTATTGCGGTTTTGGCAGGCCTGCTCTCGTTTCTCTCCCCATGTGTTCTGCCGCTGGTTCCAGCATACGTCGGATACCTGAGCGGTAAGGTCATTCACCGGGGGTCAGATTAATCTATGGCTGCAACCTACTGGGGGCCGGGCGAAAACCTAGGGTTTGCAGCCACGCTTTAATCTTCTTCGATCCGGAAAGGCCGTTTATTTTCGTCAATCACTGGGGCACAGCAGGATGCGGTAACTTTCGGCTCTTTCAGCCCCCGAGACTTCCAGACGATCAATACCAGTGGAGCGAGCAAAACCAAAACGCCCACAATCGGGGATGTTACTTTGGTAGGCTCAGGATCGGTAGGCGTGGGCGTTGGGTTGGTTGGGTTCCCTTCGTTTGCCGGCGAAAAACTGCCCGCGACGACAGGCTCTGGCTGTGGTATGACCAGGATGGATGCTAGAAAGATGAATAGCAGGAGAAGGCGAACGGACATCCATTTCTTGAGCAAAACAGCCAAAAAATAACGATCAGGCAGTTGAATTTTCTGCATTCGATTCCTTCTCCCACTTAGTCGATGAAAGGGATGCTCTTTCGGCGATCAGTTACAACAGAGCTTTCTTACATTATCTAGGATTTTGCCGATTGGAAAAATACGCATTTTTGCCCATTTATTCATGGGTCGCTTTCGGTCTCTTCTCTCATACGCAAATTTGCTTAGCGCAGAATATATGATTTAGCGGTCGTTGAATGGAAAACCAGTCGATATACTTCAATCAGGCAGGTCTGCATCTGCGCTGATCATCTGGGCAGTTTCAGGTTCTGTATTAATCCCAAGAAGAGGTAGAAATGAGCAACATAAAGAAAAAAGCAACTTCCCACCGGACGGGTCTGGAAAGAGCTGCAACTTCGCAAGGCATTCCGCTAATTGTGATCTACTGGGCTTTTGGACTTGGGTTATTCGGATATATCGGAAGCCGCTTTTTTGTGTCCACGCATCCCTTGCACTGGGTCTCGGGCGTAGCTGGACTGCTGCTTGGCGGTATCATCGGCTATGTCTGGTTCTTGAAACGTGGCGATGTTGGCCTCTTCTAAACGGCTCCCGATCATCCTCATCATTACGGGGATTGCGCTGGTGATAGCAGCGTTTGCATTTCCGGCTTTCTCGAAAACAAAAAGTGACGTTGGTGAAGTGCCCGTACCCAACCAGGTTGGCTCATACTCCCTGGAAAGTAAAGTGACCGGTGGTGCGGCGCTGCAGGAGTTTACGCGGCTGCATGGAAAATCATTCCCGGTCCTTGCCGGCGCGAAAGCCACTTACGGAAGCGGAAGTCAAGTGACGCTCTGGGTGGCCTCAACAGCCTCGACTGCCGACGCCCAAAAGCTGCTGGAAGCCATGCGTGACAAAATTGCTGAGGGCAACTCACCCTTTACCACTACAGGCAGCAGCCAGGAAAGGGGCAGAACCATATTTGCGCTGGATGGGATGGGGCAAAAGCATTTTTATTTTCAATCTGAGAAGTACCTGGTTTGGATGGCAACAACCATTGATCTGGCTGATCTTGCGCTTCAGCAAATCTTAACCTTTTACCCATAATCGATATGCAAGTGCTTCGAAGGAGTCTGCATGACGGATATTGAACAAATTCCGGTAATCCAACCTCTGCCGGTGGACCAGCCAAAAGCCCGGATATGGTCGACCGGCGCACGTATTCTGGTCATTCTAGGCGTACTTGGTTTTATTGGTCTGCTCGGCTGGGGGCTGTACCAGGTCCAAAAAGAGCCGCTGGCAAAGGGCATGGCGCCGGATTTCACCCTAACCAGTTTTGAGGGCCAGACGTACACGCTGAGTGAGCTGCGTGGGAAAGTGGTCATTATTAATTTTTGGGCCTCCTGGTGCCCTCCCTGCCGGGAGGAGGCTGCATATCTGGAGCAGACCTGGCGCAAGTATCAAGATCAGGATGTGATCTTCATCGGCGTAGACTATGCCGATGCGGAGAAACCCGCGCTGGCCTACATCGACGAGTTCGATATCACCTATTTCAACGGCCCGGACCTGGGTACGCGTATTTCGCAGATCTACAACATCAAAGGTGTTCCGGAGACCTACTATGTTGCAAAAGATGGAACCCTGCGCGGAAACAAAATCGGCCCGCTCAAGGCACCAGAGCTGGACAACAAAATTGAGGAACTGCTGGCAGAACCGTATCCTTCCCAGCCGTAAGGAGAATTCATGATCCCCGATATCGGATATATTGCCCTAATCATTGCCTTTGCGATGGGGTTGTACGCTACCCTTATTTCCGTTTACGGCGGATTGGAAAACCGCACATCCTGGATCGCCAGCGCCCGCAACGCATGTCTGGTCGTGTTTGCTCTGCTGACCATTTCGGTTCTGTCGGTTACCTTTTCGCTGTACACGCTCGATTTTTCACAGGCCTATGTGGCGGATGTGTCCAGCCAGGCCATGTCGCCGTTCTTACGGCTCACCGCGATTTGGGGCGGGCAGCAGGGTTCGGTTCTGTTCTGGGCCTGGATCATGGCCGGATTTGTCGCGGCGGTCGTCTGGCGGAAATGGGACGCGGATCGCGAGCTGATTCCGTATGTCATCTTCGTGGCGATGCTTACGACAACATTTTTTATCGGCGTGGTGCTGTTCATTACCAATCCATTTACCAAGATGTGGATTGTACCCGGCGAACAGAATCTGGTGATGGCGATTTTCCAGCCGGCAAATGCCCGCCAGTACATTCCCTCGGAAGGCTCAGGGCTCAACCCGCTGCTCCGCCATTTTGGCATGATTGGCCACCCGCCAACCACCTATATTGGCTTCACCGGTTTTGTGATCCCCTTTGCCTACGCAATGGCGGCGCTTATTACGGGTAAATCTGCCGGTGACCAGTGGATCCGCACGACCCGGCGCTGGACGCTGGTGGCCTGGATTTTCCTGTCCATCGGCTTG
>DAOUAC010000066.1:0-12266 GCA_034434155.1 Anaerolineaceae bacterium | reverse complement strand
CTGCTGGGGCGTGCCGTGTGCGCCGATGGCGTACAGAAAGCCGTCGCGGTTGCCAGCAAAGACGCGGCCATCCACCACCAGGGGGTTGGTGGAGTAGCCCGCGCCCGCCCCGCCAAAGGCCCACAGCAGGGCCCCATCTGAAGCGCGCAGGGCGTAGAGCTGGCGGTCGTAGCCGCCCACGTAGACCACGCCGTCCACCACGGTGGGCGAATTACCGATGGGCAGGGCCGTGTCGAAGCGCCAGGCCAGGTCGCCGTTGGCGGCGTTGAGGGCGTACAGCCCGCGCGAGGTAGGGACGAAGATCAGTCCGTCGGCGGCGATCAGTTGGGCGTTCTGAGGAATGTAGGCTTCAATGGGACGGTACCATTCCACCCTCAGCGCGCCCGTCACCTGGGTAGAAGTCCAGGAAGTGCGCTCTGGGTTGCCGGCGGTCATATTCCAGTCCTGCGCGTCCGCCGGGGGTGGGATGGTGGGCCGCGCCGTGGCGGTTGGTCCAACCCGCGTGGGCGTAGCCGTCGGTCCAACCCGGGTGGGGGTGGGCTGGGCCGGAGTTGAAGTAGGCCGCTGTGTCGGAGCCTGGGTAGCGGCCAGCGTAGGCGTCGGCGAGGGCTGGCGCGTCGGGCGCTGTGTGGGTGTGGCCGTACTCTCCTGCTGTGTTACCGATGGAAGATAAACTTTCGTGCCGTTGGCCATAGGCGTGGGGTTCGTCTGGGGATTCACGCCGGTGATCGGCAGTGCGCGCCCCTGACAGCCCGCAGTAAGTAACGCCAGAATGACCAAAAGGCGCTTAAGTAGTGTTTTCATGGATCTCCTTGATGATTAGCGTTCAGATACTTTCAACCAGGTACTTTAAACAAGAAAACGGGGAGCGTCCCCCGTCTTCTGCGTTTGTTTAAGGTATTTTCCTGGTAAGTTGTAGTTATTAAATACCATAGAACGCCCCCCAACACAACTTACAACATTCTTAAGTCCCACTACACCCCAGGGGGACCGTCCTTTAGGATCTTCTCCAATTCTTCGCCTTCTACCCCCCAAATCGCCTCGATCCACCAGGTAGCGCCGGCCTCGACCCAGGGCAAGATTTTGTCCTGTGCCTCGCGCGGCCCCAGGCCCGCCGCCCGCCCATCCACGGCGATGTCAAAGGGCGTATCCAGCGTGCGGTGTGCGGCGACATACTCCTTCATGGCGCGCACGTCGGCGGGGGTCACGTCCACAAACTTGCCTTCCGCATCCATCTTGACGGGGAAGAGGCCATCGCATTTCAGCACGCGCCGCATGGATTTCATGCGCGGCCATACCCCCGGAACCCAGATCGGCACGCGCGGCTGTTGGACCGGGGCAGGCGGGTAGTGCATGGCATCTACCCGGGTGAGCTTAATATGATAGTGTTTGCCGTCATAGTCAAACGGCTGGCGGCGGGCCATCTGCGTGAGGATGTCAATGGTCTCATCCAATAACTCGGCCCGCCCGCGCGTATCGGTCACGACATCGGGGAAGCCCTGCCAGCCCATCCAGACAGCCCCCATCCCCAGCCCCAGGGTCAGCCGCCCGCCGGAGAGGATATCCAGCGCGGTCGTCTGGCTCGCCAGGGTCCACGGAACGCGCAGGGGCGCCGCCAGCACCTGAGTTCCCAACCGGATGGTGGTAGTGGTCATGGCGGCGGCGGTCAATTGAATGAGCGGGTCTAAACACCAGATAGCATCTCCCACAAACACGCCGTCCCACCCGCCAGCTTCAGCCATGCGGGCCTGCTCAGCCGTTGCGCGCGGGTCGCCGTAAGGCAGTACAACGCCATATTTCAGTGCAGACATTGCCCTTCCCTCCTAACTTAATTCACTGCCGGCCAGGCCGGGGTCCAGTTCGCCTTCGCCGCCTTCCACTTTCTGCGCCGCCGGGTCCTGCCCATCCAAAATCAGCACCACGTCGGGGCCGAGGCCAATGCGGTCGCCGGGGAACACCTGCAAAGGGGCCAACAGGCGCTGTCCATTGCGAAAGGTTCCCCCGCGGCTGTCCAGATCGGCGAGGATCAGGCGCTGGCCCTCAAACGTCAGGCTGGCGTGCTGTGGGTCTACCGACTCTACCGGAATGACAATATCGGCCTGCTCACTACTGCCCAGGATCAGGCGATCTTGCTGAAGGGGGTATTTGTGGCCCGGTTTCGGGCCTGCCTTCATGGTGAGGCGCAAACCCGTTTTCGACATATGTACAATTGTATCAGAGGATGCCGAAAGGGGTTTGCGCCCGCATGGTTTGCGCCCGCATCCCAATCTCCGTCCCTCAAGGGGCGAGGAACGGAGATTGGGCCAAACGCTGTGAGCTTACGGCCGCATCAGGAAGGGGACGAATGCCTTAAAGTCCCGTTCCAGCCGCCAGATTTGCCCGCCAACCGCCTCATTCCAGGTTCCCAGGTACAGCTTGCCCCGGAAAACCGCCGCGGCGTGATTCCACAAGGTGGCGATATTTTGGCCGCTGCCAAAGCCCTGGCCGGCCGCCTGCCGCCAGTTGAGGCCGTCACGGCTCTCAAAAACTTCCAGGCCGGTTGCCCTGTTCAGGGTAAAAGCATAGAGCGACCCGGCGTAAGCAAACAGGCCTTCGATTTTCTCATTATCCGGGTTGCCGAAGCCGTTTTGCATCACCGGGGTCCAGTCAGTTCCATTGGCCGTGCGCCAGATCTGGCCGCCCGCGCCCGTACTGCGCGCGCCGGCGTACAGGTAGCCGTTAAAGACCGCCATCCCGCCGGGGTCATAAGAATCGGGACTGCCAAAACCGTCCGCTATCACCACCGTCCAATCCGTGCCGTTGGTCGTGCGCCAGATCTGCTGGCCGGTTTCGCTGTTCAGCACGGCGGCGTACAGCGCGCCGTTGAATTCAGCGAAGGTGTTGATGCGCTCATTCTTCGTAGAAGTCAACCCCCCCGTCACCACCGGCTGCCAGGTATCTGCCGCGCCGCTGGCGGAGCGGTAGAGGGTGAACCCAACGTTCGGAGAGACGCTGTCTGAAACGTAGATCCTGCCCTGATATACGGCCAGGCCGGTAAAGCCAAAGAACGTGTTGCTGTAGGGCTGGGCCAGGACGGGCTGCCAGGCGGTTCCATCATACTGCCACACGGTATGCTGTTGGCCGATCCTGCCGCCGTAAGCAACGGTGGCATAGAGTTTGTTATTAAAGACGACAAAATCTGCCAGCACGCCGTTGATGGAGCCATCTAACCCAGGGGTGGTTTCGGCCTGCCAGGTGCTTCCATCACTGCTGTGCCAGACGCGCATCCCACTGCCATCTCTCCAATAGGCCGTTCCGGCATACAGACTGCCGTTGTATTCCTGCAAGGCCGTCACCCCGTTGGTCCAACGCTCGCCAAACCCAGAGACGTTCACCTGCGTCCAACCCTGCGGGCCAGGGACGTACTTCAGGATCGTGGAGTTGATTCCATCGCTGATGTAAACAGTACCGTCCGCGGCGACTTCGATCGAGTTCGTGTCGCGCGCGCGGAAGGGGCCGCCGCCGTACACGCCCAGGATGGCCGCCAGGTAGCGCCCCTGCGCGTCGAACACCTGCACACGCTGATTCCAGCGGTCGGCCACGTAAATGCGCCCACTGCTGTCTACGGCCACGTCTGCAGGTTCAGAGAAATGGGCGTTGTCGTCGCCCCACTGGCCGGGGGTTCCCAGCGTGAGGGTGAGACTGCGGCTGGCGTTGTAACGCAAGACGCGCCGGTTGTAGGTATCGGCCACGTAGAGATTGCCAGAACCGTCCAGCGCCAGGCCGTTGGGCCAGCACAGCCGGCCGCCGTCTAACCCGCATTCTCCGGTAATGCCGATCTGCCCGATGAGCTGGCGCTGGGCGTTAAAGATCAACACGCGGTGATGGCTGCTGTCTGAAACGTAGATGGTTCCGTCCCCTGCGACTGCCAGCCCGCGGATGTCATTCACCAGCATCCTCAGGTCCCAGGTCTCGAGCAGAACGCCCACCGGACTAAAGACCTGAATGCGCCCATTTTCGCCAGTGTAGATCTTGCCAGAGGCATCTGCCGTGACAGCTTTTGGATAAGCCAGGCGGTTGATCTGATCGGGTTCGTACCAGCGGTAGTCAATCCCCGGTCCGCCAAAGGACCAGACCGGCTGGCCGGAGGGCGAGAGCTTGAGCAGGCGCTGGCCTCTCTCTTCCACCACCAGCAGGTTTCCGGCAGGGTCTAAACCAATGGTAGGAGTCCAATAGTGGCGGCTGTCGGTCAGGTAATGAACATCATACACGCCCAGGAACGTGCCTGACGGACTGCCGTCCGGCGCGAATTTCTCCACGCTGGCCCGGTCAGGCCGCGTGCCGTACACATTGCCTTCGCCATCCACCGCCAGGTCGTCCACAAAGGCATATTCTCTGAATGGGGCGCAGAGCGTCCCGATGCATTTGCGGATGCCTGACTGGCCCTCGTAACTCAGATAGATGTGGTTGTTAGCGTCTACGGTCACGCCGATGGGGCGGTCGGCGCGCTGTTCCGCCTGCGCGCACGCCCACGTATAGGCCGTCACCTCAATCATGCAGGACTGGACGCGCCGGTTGCCCTCGTCTATCACCAGGAGCGTGCTGTCGAAGGGCAAGGAGGGAGGGGTCAAAGCGACTGCCAGCCGGGTGGGCCGGTTGAAGTGCTGGTTGTCGGCTCCAGCCTCGCCGGTTACACCGATCGTCGTCCGGTACACCGGGGCTTTGGTGACCGGGTCTATGGTGAAAACCTCGACGCGGTGATTGTTCGTGTCGGCCGCGTAGAGGATGCCCTCGGCCTGATCAAAGGCCACCCCGCGAATGCCATCAAAGCGCCCGTGCTCACTGCCCGGCTCCCAGGGGCGATCGGCGGGAAGGTTCTGCATCTGACTGCCATCCTGGGCAAACTGGCTCAGGTGCGTCCACTCTGCCACCCAAATGTTCCCATCCGCGTCCAGCGTCACGTCGGCGGGATTGTCTAAGACCCCCTCGCCCTGATAGTGCGTTCCAGCGATGCCAATGTGCATCTGGTACTGGCCGGCGGCGTTAAACTTCAACACCCGCGCGCCTCCGTCCTCCACCACGTACAGGTCACCGGTGGCCGGGTCGCGGTAAAGGCCGTGAGGTCTGTTCAGGTGGACCGTATCGGCCAGGTAGGGCCTGCCGTTCTCGCCAAACGTGCTGTGATAGGCAAAAGATAAGCCGCTGGCGCCCACCGGGGGCGGCACAGCGGCGTACGCTGAAAAAGCGCTGGTGAATATGACCAGGCCCGCAAGCAGCACGAGCCACAACGGTGAAAACTTGCGGTGATGCCGAGACATAGTTGAAAAAGCTCCTTTAATATTTTCCCTCAGGCGCCGCGCGCCTGGAAAGGACACGAAGAGAGGACCTATATTGGCCCAGGAGCGGCAGAAGCCGCCCCATCCTATTTATTTGGATAAATTAATACAAAATAAATTTGGACAATTTGATGATTTTGTTCCAAAAAACATTATATCAGATTTTTCTAAAGTCAATACTATACAGGATCGGAATGATTAAAAAGGTGCGGCGGCTCATCTCCCCTGCCAAAGGCTGGGCCGGGGCGGATCTGGCGGTAACAGTAAAATCTTATACATTTTCTCCAAATATATATCTTTACATCGAAATATTCGATATAATACAAAACACCTGAATTACCGCGCCAGGCCGAGACGGGCCCGGCGCGTCCACGATGGAGGATGGATGTTACTGACCAAACCACGACCGATCCAGGCGGTGATTGCCCCCCAAACTGTGATGGAAGGCGCCGGGGTGCGCCTGCGCCGCTCGTTTGGGCCGAACCGCGCCAACCTTTACGATCCCTTCCTGCTGTTCGATCACTTTGCCTTTAACGACCCCCTCGAAGGGCCCATCTTGGGCTTCCCCACCCACCCGCACCGGGGCATCGAAACCGTTACCTACATGCTGGAAGGCAGCGTTCGCCACCGCGACAGCCTGGGGAATATGGGCGTCATCGGGCCGGGCGACGTGCAGTGGATGACCTCTGGGCGCGGCATTTTACACGAAGAAATGCCCCGCCGCGGGCCAAATGGGAATATCCGGGGGTTTCAGTTGTGGGTGAATCTGCCCGCCGCTCAAAAGATGAGCGCCCCGCGCTACCAGGAAGTGAACGCCGCGAGCATCCCGCTGGTTGAGGCGGACGGCGCGCGCGTGCGCGTGGTGGCCGGCGAATACCAGGGCGTGCGCGGACCCGTTACGGAGATCGCCGCGCAACCCCGCTACATGGACGTGACCCTGGCCCCCTCCGCCAGCTTTGACCTGGCCGTCCCGCCGGGGCATACCGCCACTGCCTACCTGTTTGAAGGCGCCGCCCGCTTTGGCGACACCGCCGCGCCGGTCGAGGCTGTGCGCATGATCGTCTTTGGCGACGGCGGCCGCATCCGCGCCCAGGCCGGCCCTCAAACCCACGCCCGCTTTATGCTGATGACCGGCGCGCCCTTCCGCGAGCCGATCTTCCCTTACGGCCCCTTTGTGATGAACACCCGCGCCGAGATCGAGCAGGCCCTGGCCGACCTGCGCAACGGTACGTTTGTAAGCTGATCTGCGCCCCAGACCGGCTTCACGGCGCGGGGCCAAAGCCCTGCGGCTACCACTCGGCCAGCAGGGTCTTTTCGAGCCGGCTGCACAAGGCCCCTAACCGGCTTTCGACCTCTTTTTCGACGTCCAGGGTGGGGTTGGCGAACAGATCAGCCCACAGGCGGTCAATAAAATCGTTCAGGCGCACCTCCACCGCCGCCCAACGGCGGCCCGAAAAGATGGAGCGGCCCCGTTCCAGGCTGGCGATCACCCCGGCAAAGAGCGGCTCGCCGGCCAGGGCCGGGCGGGCATACACCTGCCGCAGGGGTGGGAAGCCCACGCCCGCCAGTGCGAGCTGAGTCAGGGTTTCCGCATTCAGCAGGTGACGGATCAGTTCTAACGCTTCCAGGGCGTGCAGGGAGTGCCGCCACACCACCAGGTGCGACCCTCCCACATACGGTACGCCTCCCGGCGGCAGGGCATGGCCGAGGTGTTCGCGCACCACCGGCAGGGCCGCATCGGGCGCGGCTCTCAGCCGGGTAGCCAGCCAGTGACCGGTGACGTTCACCGCCGCGCCCCCTGCCAGGAAAAGTTGATCGTTCTCGTAACTCCCCTTGCACGCCACCGCCGGATCAATGAATTCAAAGAGCTTAAAAAACTCCACCACCCCGGCGCGCGCCTCTGGCTCCATCAGTGTCATCCTGCGGCCGTCTGGCGAGCGAAAATCACCGCCCATGGCCCACACCCACGAAGCCAGGTTGTGCCACGTCAGGCCGCCGGTTGCCATTGCCAGCGGGTAGCGGGCCGCCCCGGCGGCGCGCAGGCGCGTGAGCGCCTCGCGGAAGCCCGCCGGAGACGCAAAGGCCGCGGACGGCTCCACCCCGGCCTGAGCGAACCAGTCCTGACGGTAAAAAACGACGCGCGGGTCCATCAGCCAGGGAATGCTGTAAACCATTCCACTGCGGTCTGGTTCGTTGCCCCAGGCGGCGGGCAAAAAAGCCCCCTGCCCGCCCAACTGTTCGATTTCCTGCCGTTGGAAGGGCCGCAGGGCGTACATCTCCACCAGGTTTTCCAGCCAGGTGTTGCCAATCTGTGAGACATCCGGCCCCTTCTGGTAAATGCCCACCTGCATAATGCGCATCCAGGCATCTTCCCAGGGGTACTGCTGATGGCGAACTCGAATGAAGGTCGCGGCTTCAAAGGCATCCAGCCGCAGCAGCGGGCCGGGGAACATCGTTGAAAGCTCAATCTCGCGCGCCATTCCTGTTCCTTTCAAGAATTTGAGAAACCACAGATGAACACGGATGAACACAGATTTCCTTGTCTTTCATCTGTGTTGATCTGTGGTTCTGTCAACCTTCTAACCACAGATGAACACAGATGAACACGGATAAACCCAGATCCGCGCAGATTTCCTTGTCTTTCATCTGTGTTGATCTGTGTGGATCTGTGGTTCCATCCATCTTCCAACTGCAAAAGTACTATATCTAAGTATATCCGTTTTTATCCGGGTTGATTTGGGTTTTCGCCTTCTTCATTCTCCCAGGCGGATTTCCAACCCGTCATAGGCCGCTTCTACCCCATGCGGCTCTAAGATCGCCGCGAGCTTCTCGTAGGTGGGGTTGCCAGAGTGCGAAAAATGGTGAGCGATCAACCGCCCGCCGGGGCGCAGCATCCCCTGAGCACGCATCCGGGCGGCATGCTCTAAAAAGGTGTTGAAGCCCATGTGCTGAGAATAGTCGCCGTCGCCCAGGGTTTCTTCGAGGATAATCACGTCAAACGACTGACCGGCCAGGGCCTGCCAGGTATCTTCGGGGAAGGCTCCGGTATCGGTGGCGTATAAGACGGCGTGACGGCCATCGTCAAACGAGTAAAAGAGCGCTTCGAGACTGCCCACCGCGTGGAAGGCACGATAGGCGGTGAAGGCATACCCGCCCGCCTGCCAGCGGTCGAATGCATGAACGGTATGGACCTCTAAGCTCAGCCGCTCCAGGTCTGAGAAGGCGGCGTGCAGGGTCTGGGCCACTTCCTGCGGGCCAAACAGGCGCAGGGTGGGGATGGGCGTGCGCCCGGTGAAGGACGGGCCGCGCATCTCGAAGTTAAAGGGGATGAAATGATCGGCGTGAGCATGCGTGACCAGGCCGGTCGTCACGCGGGCTAAACTGCGGTTAAAGCGCGTGGCCGCGGCCAGCAGGTCGGGGCCAAAGTCAATCAGCAGGTCGTCGTTGACGAGCAGGGCACTGCGCAGGCGCAGACTGCGCCCGCCCAGGGCGCGGGCCTCGTTACAGTTGGGACAGTGGCAAAAGATGCCGGGATAGCCCTCAGCGGCGGCAGTTCCGAGGAAAAAAAGGCGCATGAGTCATTCCTCTAACCATGGAGTTCACTTGCACTCAAAAATTATACTACTGCAATCCCCACCTTGACACGCCCCGCCCAACCCGGTATACTCTGGTTGCTTCGGTGAGGGAGTAGCTTCCTGCGCAAGCAGGGTGGGGTAGTCGTCATTACGGAGTGAGAGCTCCCGGCCCCCACAAGTGTAAAAAGCAAGACCACCGCAACAATGGGTTGCGCGTGGTCTTTTTTTATTAAATCATTTGGAGGGAGTATGAACACAGCAAATTCCTGGCATACCCAAACGGTTGAAGATACGTTAGCGGCGCTGGGGTCGTCGCCGGCAGGGCTGACGCGCCAGACGGCGGAAGAACGCCTGCTCCAGTACGGGCCTAACGAACTCCAGGCCGGCGGCCGCGCCACGCCCTTGAAGATTTTCGTCGAGCAGTTCAAGAACATCTTCGTCATCATCCTGCTGTTGGCGGCGGGCATCTCGGCGGTGATGGATCACGGCGTGGAGGCCATCGCCATTGCGGTGATTGTGCTGTTTTCGGTGCTGTTGGGCTTTGTGCAGGAATACCGCGCCGAGCGGGCCATCGAAGCCCTGCGGGCCATGGCCGCCCCCACTGCTACCGTCCTGCGCGATGGCGAAGAGGTTGAAATCCCCGCGCGCGAACTGGTCCCCGGCGACGTGATTCTCATCCAGGCCGGTGACCGCATCCCGGCGGACGCGCGGCTGATCGAGTCGGTCAATTTGCAGATCGAAGAGGCCGCGCTGACGGGTGAATCTCTGCCGGTGGAGAAGCACACTGCCCCCATCTCCGGCGAAGACCTGGCCGTGGGCGACCGCAAGAATATGGTCTATGCCGGAACCGCCGCCGCTTACGGGCGCGGGCGGGCCGTGGTGACGGCCACCGGCATGAACACCGAGTTCGGCAAGATCACCGGCATGCTTCAGTCGGTGGAGGCCGGTCAGACCCCCCTGCAAGAGAACCTGGACCGGGTAGGCAAGACGCTCGCCAAAGCCGCTTTCGTGGTGGTGCTGGTGATCGTCCTCTTGGGCGTACTGCGCGGCCAGCCGCTGTTAGAGATGTTCATCTTCGGCATCGCCCTGGCCGTGGCGGTGGTGCCAGAGGCGCTTCCGGCGGTGGTGACGATCTCGCTGGCGATTGGCATTCAGCGCATGGCGAAGCGCAACGCCCTGGTGCGCCGTCTGCCCACCGTGGAGACGCTCGGCTCTACCTCGGTAATCTGCTCCGACAAGACCGGCACGCTCACCAAAGACGAGATGACGGCGCGCAAGATTTACCTGGCCGGGCATTGGTTCGAGATCAGCGGTTCGGGCTACGAGCCGGTCGGCGAGATTCGCAATTCGGCGCGCGGGGTGGAACTGCACGGGCCGCTGACGGAACTTCTGCGCGCCTCTGCCCTGGTCTCGGATGCGCGGCTGGTGCAGGTGGATGGGCGCTGGGATATTAAAGGCGACCCGACCGAGGGGGCGCTGGTGGTGGCGGCGGCCAAAGCCGGCCTGCACAAGATGGAACTGGACCGCCAGTACCCGCGCCTCGAAGAAATCCCCTTTACCTCTGAAACCAAACGCATGACCACCCTGCACGCCACGCCCGCCGGTAAGCGGGCCTATTCGAAAGGCGCGCCTGAGGTGATTTTGGCGGCGTCCAGCCGCTATCAGGCCGAAGACGGCGAGCGCCCGCTGGACGAAGCCGCCCGTCAGCGCATTTTAGACGCCGCTCAAGAGATGGCCGGCCAGGCCCTGCGCGTGCTGGCCGTGGCCGCCCGACCGGCCGAGAATGTCAAAACGGGCGAGAACGATATGACCTTCCTGGGCCTGATCGGCATGATTGACCCGCCCCGCCCCGAAGCCAAACAGGCCATCCAGGTCTGCGAGCAGGCCGGCATCCGCCCGGTGATGATTACCGGCGACCATCCGGTGACGGCGCGGGCGGTGGCGCAGGAATTAGGACTGCTCAAATCTGGCCGGGTGGTGACGGGGGCCGAACTGGAAGCCATGGACGAAGCCGCCCTTAAAAACGAGGTTGAAAGTATTGATGTGTACGCGCGCGTCTCGCCGGCCCATAAACTGCGCGTCGTCACGGCCCTGCAAGAGCGCGGTCACGTCGTTGCCATGACGGGCGATGGAGTGAACGACGCCCCCGCCCTCAAAAAAGCTGATATTGGCATTGCGATGGGCATCACCGGCACGGACGTGAGCAAAGAAGCCGCCGCCATGACTCTGGTAGACGATAATTTTTCCTCCATTGTGGCGGCGGTGGAAGAAGGGCGCGGCATTTTTGGCAACATCAAGAAGTACCTGATGTACCTGCTCTCTTCCAACATCGGAGAGATCGGCCTGATGGCCGGGGCGGCTCTGCTGGGCATGCCCCTGCCCCTCAGCGCGGTGCAAATTCTGTTCGTCAACCTCGCCACCGACGGCCTGCCCGCTATTGCCCTTTCGGTAGACCCGCCGGAGAAAGACCTGATGCTCCGCAAGCCGCGCAACCCGCGCACGGGCATCTTCACCCGCCCGGTCGTCACGCTGATGAGCATTGGCGGAGTCTGGTCGGCGCTCATCAACCTGCTGTTGTTCGCCTGGGCGCTGGCATCGGGGCGCAGTTTGTCGGAAGCGATGACGATGACGTTCGTTTCGCTGGTGCTGATTCAGTTCTTCAAGGCGTACAACTACCGCTCGGATCACCTCTCGATCTTCACCGACATCTTCTCGAACCGCTGGCTCAACCTGGCGATCCTGTTCGACCTGCTGCTGTTAGCGGCGGTGGTGTACCTGCCCTTCTTACAGGGCCCGTTTGAGACCTACGCCCTGCCGTGGGAAGATTGGGCTATTGCAATCGGCGCGGCGCTGACCATCTCGCCGGTGCTGGAACTGGCAAAGTGGATGTTACGCCGGGGCTGGTTCGGCCGAGAGGCGTAACCGGGCGGGGATCGGCGGGGGTTTCCAACCCCCGCCTCAGCACCTGCAAACCCCTGACGGGGTCCTCTTCCTCAGCCCCGCAGGGGCTTTCACGTCCTGAGCAGGGGCTTCAGCCCCGCGTTCACCCAATCCGCGTAGGCGGGGGGAGAGCTGTCAACGGATTTCGGGAACAGATTGAACGGATTACTCTTGTAGGTTGGGTTCCGGTCACGGCGGATCGGCGGGGGTTGAAACCCCCGCCTCAGCACCTGCAAACCCCTCACAGGGTTCTCTTCCTCAGCCCCGCAGGGGCTTTCACGTCCTGAGCAGGGGCTTCAGCCCCGCGTTCACCCGTCCGCGCGGGCGGGGATCGGCGGGGGTTTCCAACCCCCGCCTCAGCACCTGCAAACCCCTGACGGGGTTCTCTTCCTCAGCCCCGCAGGGGCTTTCACGTCCTAAGCAGGGGCTTCAGCCC
>DAOUAC010000065.1:0-18933 GCA_034434155.1 Anaerolineaceae bacterium | reverse complement strand
CAGGATAGGCTTTTTCATTTCCGCTTCAAAATCCTTACCGCCCCGGTGGTGATTCCGCCGTCCACCAGCAGGGTTTGCCCGGTCACGTAGCGGCTCGATTCGGACGCCAGGAACAGGATCGCCCCGTCCAGGTCGCCGGGCTGGCCGGGCCGCCCCAACGGGATGCGGTCTTTCAGGTATTCCACCCATTCCGGGTCTTCATACAGCGCCGCCGTCTGCGCCGTCTTGAACCACCCCGGCGCCAGACAGTTGACCGTAATGCCGTAGCGCCCCCAGTCGTCGGCCAGGCTCATGGTCATCTGCTTCACCCCGCCGCGCGAGGCCCCGTAGGGCGTCAGCCCGGCCATGCCGAACACGCTGGTGACGGAACTGATGTTAATGATCCGCCCGTACCCGCGCGGGATCATATAGCGGGCCACTGCCTGGGCCACGAAGAAAGCCCCTCGCAGGTTGGTATCTACCACCGTGTTCCAGTCTTCCCAGGTGATCTCTAAAGCTGGCTTGCGGATGTTGCACCCGGCGTTGTTGACCAGAATGTCAATCTGCCCCTGGAACTGCCGGGCGCACTCGCCCACTGCCCGCTGGATGCTGTCGTAATCGCGCACGTCCAGCTCCAGCGTCAGACAGCGCCGCCCCAGGGCGCGCACGGCGCGCTCAATGCCGGCCAGTGAATCCACTTTCCGGCTGGTGACGGCCACGTCAGCCCCGGCGGCGGCCAGCGTTTGGGCGAACATCTCGCCCAGCCCGCGGCTGGCCCCCGTAATCAGGGCGGTGCGTCCGGTCAGGTCAAAAAGTTGTTGGGTTGTAGTCATCCTGCACCTCGTCTGCGTGGTTTGAGTTGATTATATCGCACCCTCTCCCCCGCGCATTGGTCGTACAATTAACCGAGTGGGGCGCTAATTTTGGGCGTAGAGGCCGGGAAGAGCTGTCAGCGGATCTGCGCCCGCAATTTACACGCCATTGAAATATCATCCGGTTAAGGAGCATCTATGGACATTGGAGTTCCTGAAAAGTCGGGCATGTCAACCGAGAGACTGCGCCGCATAGATGACGTGATGCGGCGTTACATTGACGAAGGCAAAATTCCAGGCATTCAAACCCTCGTCTACCGGCGGGGGCAGGTGGTTCAGTGGGGATGTTACGGCGAAGTGGACCTGGCCGAACACCGCCCCACCCGGCCAGACACCCTCTACCGCATCTATTCGATGACCAAGCCCATCACCTGTACAGCGGTGATGATGCTGTGGGAAGAAGGCCGCCTGCGCCCCAGCGATCCGGTCGCGGCGTATATCCCTGCTTTCAAAGACCTGCAGGTTTTCGCCGTCCCTGCCGAAAACGGCTCCGACCGCCAACCCCTCACCCGTCCCATGCTCATCCACGACCTGCTGACCCACACCGCCGGGCTGGCCTATGGGTTAGACGAAGCGACCCCGGTGGATACCCTCTACCGCCGCGCGCGGCTGTTACGCTCAGATGAGACCCTGGCCGACAAGATACAGCGCCTGGCTCAATTCCCTCTGCTCTATCAGCCGGGGACAAATTACTCCTACAGCATGGCAATTGACGTGTTGGGGTATCTGGTCGAGGTGATTTCCGGCCAGACGCTCGACGTGTTTTTCCAGAAACGCATCTTCGAGCCGCTGGGTATGGTGGATACTGCCTTTAACCTCCCCCCGGCCAAACTGGAGCGCGTGGCGCGCTGTTACCTGGCCGATGAGCAGGGCCGGCTGATTGATCTGCAATCTCCCCCTGGCAGTGAGGGCCGCGCCGCGATTGACAAACTTAACCCCGGTGATGAGGTCCAGGGGCCGTATATTGACAAGGCTCAGCCGTTCACCTTTCTTTCGGCCGGCGGGGGGCTGACTTCGACCCTGCCCGACTATCTGCGCTTTGCGCGTATGCTGCTCAACGGCGGTGAGCTGGATGGAGTGCGCATTTTAGGCCGCCAGACTGCGGCGCATATGGCCCTCAACCAGTTGCCAGAAGGACTGCAAGTCGCCCCGGGCGTGGGGATGGGCTACGGCCTGGGGGTCGTCACAGACCCCGCCCGCGCCATGCTGTTGGCCTCGCCGGGAGCGTTCGGCTGGGGCGGGGCCGCTGGCACCGAGTTTTGGGTGGACCGCCGCGAAGACCTGCTGGCGATCATCATGCTTCAGATTTTGCCCGGCGCAAAGTACCCGGTACAGCTAGACTTCCGCACCCTGGTCAACCAGGCTGTTGTGGATTAAAAAGCTCCACCCCTTGCCTGAGCCAAGGGGTGAGTTTTATGGTTGTGCGTATCTGTTGTGGGCGGCACAGCCGCCCACAACCTGTTATTAGACTTTAATAGTCGCGCCGGCGCTGGCCGCCGCCCGTGCCGCCGCGGTTGCTGCTACTGCGACCACCGCCGTAGCCGCCGCCGCCACTGCGACCACCGCCATAGCCACCGCCGCCGCCGCCGCGTTCATCGCGCGGGCGGGCCGGGTTGATGGACAGGGTGCGCCCTTTCATGTCCTTGCCGTTGAGTTCCTGAATGGCTTTCTGAGCTTCGCTATCGTTTGGCATTTCGACAAAACCAAAACCACGCGGCTGCCCGGTCATTTTGTCCTTGATCAAAGCGACAGAACTGACTTGCCCAAAAGCCTCAAACAGCGACCTGATCTCGTCCTCGGTCGCCTGATACGACAAATTGCCTACATAAATATTCATCAGATTTCCCACCCTGGCGGTCAGCCAGTATAGCTAATTCATGCATCCTCGGGGCCGGCAGATAACGGTTTCTTTTCCTGGTCCTTGTCGCATGTCAATACGATACGAAAAAATTATAACACTGTCTGCACCAAAAGATCAATACGAATTTTTATCTTTTTTAACCCTCCTGCTTCTGGTTAGACTGCCGCTCAGCTTACTCCTCTTCCTCCGCCGGGACGTAATATTCTGGCACGAAGGTCTGGTCGGTGATCGGCGGGCGCACGTAGCCCTGTTCGGGCTGGCGCGGGGGCAGTACGATGGGTTCGGGCGTCAGGTCTTCGTAGGGGATGCAGCTAAGCAGGTGGCGGATGCAGTTGAGCCGCGCGCATTTCTTGTTGTCGGCGTTGACCACGTACCAGGGGGCCTGCTTGATGTCGGTGTGGGCGAACATCTCATCTTTGGCCTTTGAATACTCCACCCACCGGCTGCGCGACTCCAGGTCCATGGGGCTGAGCTTCCAGCGTTTGGTCGGGTCGGCGATGCGCGCCTGAAAGCGTTTTTCCTGCTCTTTGTCGCTTACCGAGAACCAGTACTTAATCAGGATGATGCCAGAACGGATCAACATGCGTTCAAATTCTGGCACGGAGCGCAAGAACTCGTGGTATTCCTCGTCGGTGCAAAAGCCCATCACGCGCTCCACCCCGGCGCGGTTGTACCAACTGCGGTCGAACAGCACCATTTCGCCGGCGGCGGGCAGGTGGGCAACGTAGCGTTGAAAGTACCATTGGCTTTTTTCGCGCTCGGTGGGGGTGGGCAGGGCCACCACCCGGCAGGCGCGCGGGTTGAGGCTCTCGGTGATGCGCTTAATCACCCCGCCCTTACCGGCGGCGTCGCGCCCTTCAAAAATGACCACCAGTTTCAGGCCTTTGGCGCGGATCCACTCCTGCATTTTCACCAGTTCGATCTGCAAGCGGCGCAGTTCTTTTTTATATTCCTTTTTATCTATGTGGGTTGGCTGTTCGGGCCGCTCCACGACCGGGTGATGCACCTCTACGGGCCGGAGCGGCGGATTGGCGGCCTGGACGGGCCCGTTTTTCTCGTCTTTCTTATGCTTCTTCGCCTTTGCGTCTTTCTCCTTTTTCGCCATGGCTTCTCCTTTCTATTTCTTCATCGTCAACTTCACCAGCGTTCCGCCCAGCATCAGCGCGTAGACGGCGCGGGGCGACCCATCTGCCGGGGCAAGCTTCAGCGCGCGCTCGCGGCCAAAATCGTGCGCGAGCGCCCAGGCGGTCCCGCCATCCGCCGAGTAGTACAGATACTGCCCGGTGCAGGCCAGCAGTGCCGGCTCGCCCTCGCCCGACAGCCCCACCAGGCTGAGGATCCTCTCGCCGGGGTGATCTCCGGTCAATAAGGGGGAAGAAACAGGCGGGCTGCCAGTTCGCCCACTGCACCGGTAGACCGTCTGGCCTATTCCAACGTACCAGGGCCGCCCTGCCGCTGGCTCGGTGGGAACCCACACCGCCGCCACCGGGTTGGGGGTGGCCGGGTGGCTGAGGACCTTTTCCCACTGCGCGGGCCGGCCCTGCCAGAGCGTGATCTGCTCGCCGCTGGCTTCCAGGTGCGCCACGATCCAATGGCGCAGGTTCGAGACGGCCAGCGCCAGCGTGGACCCACCCGCGTCCCACGGGCCGGGGAGAGTCTGCCAGGCGCGGCCCTCGTCTTCAGAATAACGCACGCTCCCATCGGTGAAGCTGGCGGCCAGGATTTTCCCATTGGGCGAATAGCAGACCAGGCGGGCTTCATCTGGCGCGGCCACCTGCCAGCCCGCCCCGCCGTCCGCGCTGGTCAGCACGCCCGCATCCGTCGCCGCGGCCAGGTGAGGGGCGTGGTCAAAGTGAGGGTGGGCGGCCAGGTCGAAGACGGCCAGGGTGGGCAGGTTTTCAGACAGGTCTTCCCAGGCCGTGCCGCCGTCGCGCGTCTGCCATATGCCCTCATTGGGGCCGTGCAGAAAGGCCACGCGGCGGCGCTCAAAGCCAGCGGGAAGCGTCAGCCCTACCAGTGCGCGCGACGGCGGCCCCGCCAGGCGCTCCCAGGCGCGGTGGCAGGCCCACAGGCCATCGTCGGCGGTCCCGGCCAATACCACGCCATCCCCCACTGCCAGGCAGAGGACTCCATCTACAATCAGTTCGTCAGACCAGCTTGCGCCGCCATCGGTTGAGGCAAAGACGCCGTTCTCGGTAGCCGCCAGCAGTACCCACCCGCCCGCGCGCGGCGCAAAGGCCAGCGCGCTGATGCTGGCGGCTTGCAGGCCCAGGCGCTGCCAGGTGAGGCCCCGGTCGCGCGAGCGGTACAGCCCGGCGCTTTCCGTCCCGGCAAACAGGGTATGGTCGCGCGCAAAATTCGGCGAGACGGCCAGGCTTAAGACCGGCGCGGCGTCTTCCGGCAGGTAAATGGCCTTCCAGGCGCGCGCCTGGTTGTACGAATGGTAAATGGCGGTGTCGGTGGCCGCAAAGACCACCCCATCACGGTCAAAGTGCGGAGAAAAGGCCAGCGCCAGCGCGGCTGAATCCAGCACGCCGAAGTTGCGCGTCGTCCAGCTTGCGCCGCGGTCGTTGGAGTAAAAAATGCCATCCTGGAGCGACCCCGCCAGCACGACCCCGTCGTTGGCATAGTCGGGCGAAAAGGCCAGGCACAGCACCGTGGCGTTGGACAGCGGCATGCGCGCCGGCGACCAGGTTTCGCCGCCGTCTGTCGAGCGCCACACGCCCGTATGTGTGCCGGCCAACAGCGTTGGGTCAGCGGCAAAGGTGGGCGCGGCCGCCAGCGCCATCACCCCGCCGGGGGCGTTGGGCAGACGTTCCCAGGCGGGCGCGCCGCCCCCCTGGTAAGGCGCGGCGCGGAATATTCCCACCTCTGACCCCACAAACACAGCAGTGCCCCCCCCGGCCTGCTGTCCGAGAGTCACGGCCGCAATCGTCCCTGCGGGCGGGCCGCCGAAAGGTTGAATGGACCAGGTACTCATGGTTCTACCGTCTCCGCTGGCTCGGCATGGTGAATAATGGTATCGGTGGTAAGGGCCATGCTCGCGCCCGATACGGCCACCCGCAGGGCGGTTTGCATCACCTCGGCGGCGTCGAGGATGCCGCAGGCGCGCATCTCCACGATCTGCCCGCTGATGGCATCTAACCCATGACCGGGCGGCGCGGCCTTCACCTTTTCCAACAGCACATCCGGGTGAAACCCGGCGTTGTGCGCGATGACGCGCAGGGGTTCTTCAAGCGCCGCCGCCAGGATTTGATAGGCCGCGGCTTCTTCTTCGCTCTCCGCCGCGCAGGCGGCCAGCGCCGCCTGGGCGTTGAGGAAGGCCACCCCGCCGCCGGGCAGTACCCCGCCGCGCAGGGCGTGGCGCAGGCCCATCACTGCGCGGTTGGCGGCCTCTTTGCGCGTTTCCACTTCGGTATCGGTCAGCCCGCCCACCCGCAGAATGGCCGTGCCGCCCAGCAGGCGGCCCACGCGCTTTTGCAGTTCCGATTTTTGGAAGTGTTCTTTGGGGTTGGTACTGCGCAAGAGCGTTTGCACGCGCGCCAGGTGAGCCCGCACCTGGCGCGGGTCGCCCTGGCCGCCGAAGATGCCGAACTGGCTTTCGGTTGCCCAGGCGCGGCGCGCGCGTCCCAGGTCGGCGGGAGCAAAATCGTCCAGGGCATTGTCGGCGGCGGCGGTGTAAAAGGCCCGCCCGCCCGACAGCACTGCCAGGTCTTCCATCACCGCCACGCGGTCAAACTCGGCGATGCGCGGCGTGCGCACCGCCAGCGATTGAATGGTTTTGGCCCGGTTGTTATTGACCAACAGGCCGATGACGGCATCGGAGAACTCGGCGGCGACGATCACCAGCCTCTTCACGCCAGCTTTTACGCTGCGCTCTAAGACCGGAATCAGCCGATGGGGGTCTTTAAGCTTCAGGTCGGTGATGAGCAGAGCGGCGTCTTCCAGGATCACCTGGCGGTCGGTGGGGGCCGCCAAAAACTGGCGCGAAGCCCACCCGCTCAGCTCCCAATACGTCCCTTCCACGTATTCGCGTTCCAGCCCGGCGCGGTTCCATTTTTCCACCACGATCATGCCGTCTGGGCCAACGATGTCGAAAATCTCACCCAACAGAGCGGCCATTGCGGCGTCGCCCTGACACATGCCCCGCGCGATGGTCTCTATGGCCCCCGCGCCTGCCAGCGGCGCGGCCTGCTCTTGCAGGGCCGCGCAGACGGCCTGCAGGCCCTTTTCCAGCCCGGCGCGCAGCAGCATAGCGTTATATCCCTGCTGGATGACGGCGCGCGTGGCGGCGTTGAGGATGGCCTGGAACAGCACCGCGGCGGTGGCCGTGCCGTCGCCGACCTCGTTGTGCATTTTCCAGAGCGCCCCGCGCAGGAGCATGGCGCCTACGTCGCAGCTCCGCGGGCGGATGGCAATGATCCGCCGGGCGATGGTAGCGCCGTCGTCCAGCAGTTCCGGCGCTTCAGTGCGCTTCACTCGTTCCAGAGCCACCAGGCGCGGAAGCGGCCCCAGGGTGGGGCGGATGGCATCGGCTACCAGGTTGACGCCCTTACACAGGGCGCGGTAGGTCTTGGGTTGGAATACCACCGCCGGCGGTCTGGGCTGTGGAAAGCGCGGCGGTTGAGGGCGACCAGGGATGGCAACGCCAGGAGGTGGTTTAAACATAGAAGCACTCTCCCCTAAGTAGTTTTACTATAAATATAAAATTTCATTCCTATTGACATTCGAAGCATATTCTTATAATATCATAGATAGTTCGTATCACATTGAGGCACAAAATCTTTCTTTTAGAAAGTAATTCGTAACCAATCGATACGAAATCATTTTTAAAGGCCCCATTTACGGCTGGCCGCAGCAGTGGTTTCTGCGGTTGTTGTACTTAATTATAGCGTCAAGGGCATTTCCAGGGCGGCTGTCGCTCTGATCTGCAAGCGTTACCCGCATTCAAGCCAAGGTTTCGGAGGAGTGTATGCAGAAAAAGAAGATTTCCAGACGTGACTTTATTCGGATGAGCGGTACGGTAGCCGGCGCGGCCCTGCTGGCGGCCTGTACCGCTCCAACGCCGGAGACCATCGTTCAGACGGTTGAAGTGCCGGTCGAGAAGGTCGTCAAGGAGACCTCCGTCGTCACGGTGAAAGAGGAAGTGGAAAAGGTGGTGACGGCCACGCCCTTACCCACCGAACCTCCGGAACCGGCTGTGCTGGATGTCTGGTGGAACGCCGACATCCCCGACCTGACGACCGAATGGAAGGCCGACCCGGAGAACGAAGAGTTTAAGAAGACCTGGTATTGGGGCGGCCTGGCCCGCGTGATGTACCCGCCCTTCCTCGAGGCTCACCCCGGCGTATCGCTTAAGATCACCGCTCACAGTTGGGATTGGGACCTGCGCCAGAACCAACTCATGGCCCTGGCCGCCGGTATCTACCCCGACGTGACCTACGGCGAGGCTTACGTCAACGAGTTTGTGCAGTTGGGCGTATTCGCCCCGGTCTCGGCAGAGGCCGCCGCCCAATTCCCCGAAGGCACTACCGCGGGCGCTACCGTAGGCAGTGATGTTTTTGGCCTGCCCATGTCTTCTGGCGCGGATGTGCTCTTCATTAACCTCACCCTCTGGGAGAAGGCCGGTCTCGACCGCACCGTTCTGCCCAAGACCTGGGATGAACTGGTGGAAGCCTGCCGGGCCATCCAAAAGGTCAACAGCAGTCCCAAGTGGGGCAACACCTGCTACTATACCTACGGCCCCGGCGGCGACAGCTACGGGCAGGCCATGCGCATCCTGCACTGGTTCAACCAGAAGGGCGCTCCCTTGGGCGATAACCTGGGCAAGCCATCGGCCAATGTCGAAGGCGCCGCCGATACCTGGCTCTTCCACAACGACCTGATGTGGACCTCCACCGAAGCCCTCATCCTGCAGGCCGAGTCGGAAGCCGGTTCGGGCCAGTTGTTCAACGACGGCGTGATCGCCATTAAACCCGGCTGGAACAACGATGCTACCTCGGTCGGCGCGGGCAATATTGACGCCGTTGCCATCGAATTCCCCCTGCCGCCCGGCGGCAAACCGGCCACCATCGTCATCGGCAATCAGATCAACTCGCCGCTCAAGGGCGGCAAGCACCCCGACCTGGCGGTTGCCCTGGTGGAAGAGACTCTCACCAGCGATGAGACGCAGGCCTGGCTGGCCGATAACGCCGGTATCTGGATTCCGGCTAAGAAGTCGCTGTTGGAGCAGTACGCCACCTACGACCGCTTAGGCGGCTATAAGACCGACACCGCCAAGACGATGGTTCGCGAAACGATGCGGGTACTGCTCGAGGGCGGCGCCGGCCCACTGCCCGGCTGGCCCAAGAACGGCTCGCGCATCTGGGCGGCCTGGAACGATATGTACGGCCGCATCTGGAAGGGAAAATTGAGCAAGGAGGATATCCAGAAGGAACTGGATACGCTCCAATCCACGATTGAGGGCCTGGTGCGCAAGACAGGCTAAGGAGCAGTCAGCAGTCAACGAACAGCTTTCAGCGATCTGCTTGAAGGGCGGGTCGCTGAAAGCTGACGGTTGAAGAGACCCGACCCCTACGGCGGTTCGAAAAAATGAAACAGGAGAACCATGACGGAGAATACCTTCTCTCGGCCGGCCTCATCCGTAGATGAACCCATGGCCTGGCCTCACCGGCTGCGGCGCTGGTTCCGCCGCAACCGCGAAGCCATCATTGCCTGGTCTTTCCTGACCCCCATGGTGATTTATTTTGTGATTATGACCTTCGTCCCCCTGGCCTTTTTGTTGGGGATGAGCTTTACCGAGTGGAACATCATCACCCCGCCGCGTTGGGTGGGCTTTTCGAACTTTAAGCTGATCTTTTCGGATTTCCAAGACTGGTTTTACCCCAAAGTCATCGGGCGCACCGTGCTGTACGCGGTAGCGATTTTGTTTTTAAACATCGTAGGCGGCTTTTTTGTGGCCCTGGTGCTCAACCAGCAGATTAAAGGCAAGGGCATTTTCCGCACTATGTGGTATTTACCCTCGGTCTTTTCGGGGGCGGTGGTGGCCCTGCTGATTAGAATTTACCTGGCCGGCTCCACCCAAGGCGTGTTGAACATGATCCTGTTTAAGTTTGGCATTCCGCCGGTGGATTGGATCAATAACACCACCTGGATGCCCATCATCGCCGTGCTGTTCGTGGTGTGGATGGGCATTGGCTTCACCGTCATCTTCTTCCTGGCCGGCTTGCAGGGCATTGACGAGAACCTCTACGACGCGGCCCGCATTGACGGGGCCAATGATCTCCAATTGCTGCAGTACATCACCATCCCGCAGATGGTCCCGGTGCTGTTGTTTATCTCCGTCACCGGCATCATCGGCTCGATGCAGATGTGGGAGGTGCCGAAAATCATCACGGCGGGCGGGCCAAGCTATATGACTTATACCCTGGTGTACAGCATCCAAAACGACTCTTTCGCCGCGCTCGAAATGGGCCTGGGAACGGCTCAATCGCTGGTGTTGTTTGTGATGCTGTTAGTGTTCATCGGGTGGCAGCTCAACCAATACCGCAGGCAGTACGGGGTGTAGCCATGAAAAAGCGCCGGTTGTTGATTAAAATTTTCAGCTACGTCTTTTTAAGCATTTCCAGCTTCGTCATGATCTACCCGGTGCTGTTCATGGCGCTGGGGGCCTTCACCACCAACGAGCGGTTTTTAGACGCCACCATCCTGCCCATTCCGAACACGCTCAATCTGCGCCTGTTCCAGCGCGCTTTTGGCGCGGGCGTGTGGGATTCGTATGTCTTCACCCTGACGCGGGTGTTGTTTTACATTGCCGTCACCCTGCTGGTAGGGCTGATCGGGGGCTACATCTTCTCTAAACTGCGCTTTCCGGGCAAAAACAGGGTGTTTTTGCTGTTCCTCTCTGGCATGGTCATGCCTGGCATCCTCATGCTCGTTCCAATGTACCTGATGATGGCGTGGTTTCCGCTGGTGGGCGGCAATAACATCTTGGGGCGGGGCGGGCATGGCTTTATCGGCGAGTGGCCGGTGCTGTTCATTTATGGGTGGGTTCCGCCTTTCGCCATCTTTCTGCTGAAGCAGAGCTTCGACATGCTGCCCAACGAGTATTCTGATGCGGCCAAGATTGACGGGGCCGGGATGTTCACGATCATCTTCCGCGTCTATGGGCCGCTGCTCAAGCCCCCCCTGGTGGCGCTGACGATTGTCACCTTTTTGGGCGTCTGGAACGATTACCTCTGGCCCAGCCTGACGATCTCCGGCCACCCCGATTACTACCCCATTGCTTTGCGCATTCAATATGTGATCCTCTCGGACTGGTCGCCGGTAGGGACTACCGATTACCCGGCGGTGATGGTGCGTACCTTCCTGGCGACGTGGCCCCCGGCGGCGGTGTACTTCTTGCTGCAGCGTTATTTCGTTCAGGGCCTGGTGGCGAGCGGGTTGAAGGGCTAAAGATCAATCCCTTAAAGCGGATCGCTGTATAATTAATTTGCAAGACATTCCCCGCGAAAGGAACCGATCTCTATGCTCCCCCACTGGACGCACAACGACATCGCTGTGAACGGCGTCACACTGCATTACGTCCGCACCGGTCAGGGAGATAAGCCCCCTCTGGTGCTGGCGCACGGTTTTTCGGATGACGGCCTGTGCTGGCTGCCCGTCGCCCGTGACCTGGAAAGCGAGTACGATATCATCCTGCCAGACGCGCTCGGCCATGGCCGCTCACAGCGCATTGTTCCCGGTCAGCCTGTGGATCATGCCGCCAACCTGGCCGGGCTGATCACCGCCCTCGGCCTGACGGCCCCGATTGTCGGCGGGCATTCGATGGGCGCGAACACTGCCGCTACGCTTGCCGCGCGCTTCCCCGGCCTGGCGCGCGCCCTCATCCTCGAAGACCCCGGCTGGCGCGACCGCCCCCCCCAGCAGGCCGAGGCGCAACAGCCGCCCCGCAACCCCTGGTTCGAGTGGCTCCAATCGCTCTCAACGCAGACGGTCGAAGAGGTGATGGCGAAAGGCCGCGCCGACAACCCCACCTGGGACGAAATCGAAATGCGCCCCTGGGCTGAGTCGAAAAAGCGCCTCGATCTCAACGTCTTGAGCGCGACCGGCAACTGGATGGATTGGCGCGACCAGGCCAGGGGTATTACCGTCCCCGCCCTGCTGCTCACCGCCGACCCCGAAAAAGGCGCGATCGTCACCCCTGCCGGGGCCGCTGAAGCCCAGGCTCTCTCGGCCTTCATCCGCGTGGTTCACGTGCCGGGGGCCGGTCACAACATCCGCCGCGAGAATTACCCGGCCTTTATGCAGGCCGTCCGCGCATTTTTGGCAGAGATCCGATAACAGCGTTCAGCAGACGGCTTTCAGCAGATAGCCTCTTAAAGCTGACTGCCGCCTGCTGACTGTTCCCCTTAATCGTCGTGCTTGCGCCCGTCGGGGTGGCACTCCATGCAGTTGGAGAAATCGCCGAAGCCCTTTTCCTCGTGCTTTTTTACCGTCTCAGCCTGATCGTGGCAACCGTAGCACGTCCAGTCTGCCAGCGTTGAGGTGTGGCAGTCGCGGCAGGTGTTGGCGTCCTTGTGATCCATCGGGAAAGTATGCGGGCCGTTGTAACTGCCCGGCCGCCAGCCGTTGGTGGAGTGGCAGGCGGCGCAGTCCGTTCCCAACACCCCGGCGTGGTAGGCCGGCTCGGCGTGGCAGGCGGCACAGGCCGCCGGCGTGCCTCGATAGACGTTATTGGCGTGGCAGGCGGAACAATTCACGCTGACGTGTCGGCCCGTCAGTGGGAAGGCCGTGTTGGCATGGTTGAAGGTGGCAGGCCGCCAGGCAGAAGTGCTGTGGCAGACCGCGCAGTCCGTTCCCAACTGCCCGTTGTGGGCGTCGTCTGAAGCGTGGCAAGACCCGCAGGTGGTGGGCGTGCCTTTATACACCCCGTTTTGGTGGCAGGCGGCGCACGCCGCGTTCACATGCGCGCCCGTCAGCGGGAAGGCCGAAGTGTTGTGATCGAAGCTGGCGGGCTTCCAGGCCGAGGTGGAGTGACAGGCGGCGCAGTTGGTCCCAAAGCGCCCCCCGTGCGCGTCATCCGAAGCATGACAGCTTACGCAGTCTTTGGGCGTGCCTTTGAAGGCCCCGTTCTGGTGGCAGGCGGAGCAGTTGACGTTCACGTGCGCGCCCGTCAGTTGGAAAGCCGTGCTGGCGTGGTTGAAGGTAGAGGGCTTCCAGGCCGAGGTGGAGTGGCAGGCGGCGCAGTTGGTCCCCATCTGCCCTTTGTGAGCGTCATCCGAAGCATGACAGCTTACGCAGTCTTTGGGTGTGCCTTTGAAGGCCCCGTTCTGGTGACAGGCGGAGCAGTTGGCGTTCACATGCGCGCCCGTCAGTTGGAAAGCGGCTGTATTGTGATCGAACGTAGAGGGCTTCCAGGCCAAGGTGGAGTGGCAGGCCGCGCAGTTCGTCCCCATTTGCCCCTTATGAGCGTCATCTGAGGCGTGGCAGCTTACGCAGTCTTTGGGCGTGCCTTTAAAGACCCCGTTCTGGTGGCAGGCGGAGCAGTTGACGTTCACGTGCGCGCCCGTCAGTTGGAAGGCCGTGCTGGCATGGTTGAAGGTGGAGGGCTTCCAGGCCGAGGTGGAGTGGCAGGCGGCGCAGTTGGTCCCCATCTGCCCTTTGTGAGCGTCATCCGAAGCATGACAGCTTACGCAGTCTTTGGGTGTGCCTTTAAAGACGCGGTTGACATGACAGGTAGAGCAGTTGACGTTGACATGCGCGCCTGTCAGCGCGAAGGTGGTGTTGCGGTTGTGGTCAAAACTGGCCGGCTTCCACCCCGCTGTGCTGTGACAGGTCGCGCAGCCCGTCCCAAACTCGCCCTTGTGCGCGTCATCTCCGGCGTGGCAGGCGGCGCAGTCGGTGGGGGTACCCTTATAGCGCCGGTTGGTGTGGCAGTCTGCGCACTGCACGGCGGCGTGCCGGCCCGTCAGAGCAAAGCGGGTGGCGCGGTTGTGATCGAAGGTAGAGGGCTTCCAGGCGGTGGTAGTGTGACAGGCGGCGCAGTCTGTGCCAAACAGCCCGGCGTGGACTTCTGGCTCGGCGTGGCAGGCGGAACATAGGGTGGGCGTGCCTTTAAAGACGGCGTTGACGTGGCATTGACTGCACACCGTATTCAGGTGCGCCCCGCTGAGGGGGAAGGCGGACTTCGCGTGATCGAAGAGCAGGTGGTCCCAGCGGTCGGTGGCGTGGCACAGGGCGCAGTTCTGGCCCAAACTGCCCTGATGATGGTCATCTTCCTGATGGCAGGAAACGCAGGTGGCGGGCGTGCCCTTGTACACCCGGTCGCGGTGGCAGTTTTCACAGCGGGCCGTCTCGTGTGCGCCCGTCAGCGGGAAGGCCGATTTTGCATGATCGAAAAGGGGCGGTTCCCAGCCGGTGGGGGCGTGGCAGGCGGCGCAGTCGGTTCCAAAGCGCCCTGCGTGTTCATCGTCTTCGGCATGACAGGCCGCGCACTTGTTGGGCGTTTGATTAAACATTTTATCGCGGTGGCAAGACTCGCACGCCAGCCCAATGTGCTGGCCCACCAGGGGGAAATCGGTGCGGTTGTGATCCAGTTCGGCGGGTTCCCAGCCGTCGGGGGTGTGGCAGGCTCCGCAGGAGCTTTTCACGCCGAATTTGCCAGCGTGGGGGTCATCTGATTCGTGGCAGGCCACGCATTGGGTGGGGGTGGCGCGCAGGGCTTCCAGGGTGGTGGCGCCGGCGTGACAGCTCTGGCATTCGAGAGCGGCGTGCCGTCCGTTGAGAGGGAAGAGAAGCTGGTCGTGGTCAAAATCTGCGCCGTAGCGGTCACTGCCATCATGGCAGGCGGTGCATTGGCGGCCAAAGAGGGTGACATGCGCCTGAGTGAAGGGCAGGTCGAGGCGGGCGTGGCAGGCTTCGCATTGCGGGAGGGGGTTCTGCGCGTAGCCATCCAAATGGCAGTCGGCGCACGCCAGCGGGCTGCTTGCCAGGGTGGTGTGCGCCCGCAGTGAAAAGCCCACCACCTCGTGCGGAAACCCGGCTTCGAGGATGTTCGTCAGGGCGGCCTGCGCCCCACGGTGTTCGGTGTGACAGTCACGGCAGTTGACTTGTTGGGGATCGGCGGTCAGCGTGCCGTGCAGGGTGGCCTCGTCATTCAGTTCATCTCGTACCGCTGTGTGACATTCCAGACAGCGGTCGGTCATCGTCTCGCCAGACCACGGAGCCGCATGGCAGGCGGCGCAGTCATCGGCCAGTTCGGCGTGCGAAGTCACGCCTTGCAGGGCCGGCCCACTGCGCGCGCTCAGTTCGCCCGGAGAGAACATCGCCCCGCCCTGCAGCCAGGCCGATAGGCCCATCCACGCAATTGCCAGAAACGACCCTAACATTCCCAGCGGAGTCAGGCAGCCCAATCGTTGCACGCGCATGTCGGCCTTCCTTTAGTGGTCAGTAGTTGGCAGGTGGGGCAATCCCGTTCTTACAGCCCCACTACTTCATCAACGTGGCGTAATACACGGCGGCGATGATATGCACCAGCGCTGCGGTGAACAGCGCCATGCCAATGGGAATATGCACTGCGTGCCAGGTTGCCAGCAGGCGGCGGGCGGCGGCCAGCGAGTTCATCTGGCGCTGCAGGGCGCGGCGCTGCTGTTCTAATTGGGCCAGGCGCGCGGTTTGGGCGCGCAGGTCGCGGTCTAAGCGGCGCTGTTCGCGCCACACCGCCAGCCGGTAGGCCAGGTCGCTAAAGGCCCGGCCCCACACGGCCTGCGCCCCGCTGGCGCGCGCTGCTGCCGGAACTGTTAGCTGTTCACTCAGCGCCTGGACCGCGGGCGGGTGCGCGGCGGCCCATTCGGCAATCGCCTCTTCTAACAGCCGCATCTGTTCGCCGATCTCACGGGCTTGCAGTTCGACCCCATCGGCGGTGCGCGGCACGGCCGTATAAATGTAGCGCCCCACAAACCCGCTGATCACGATAATGACGGTGAGCAGCAGCACCATGCCGGCCAGCCCGTTGAACTTCCAGGACGTGTGCAGCAGCACCAGGTAAGGCCCCACCAGTCCTGTGAAAATGTGGAATTGCAGCCACGAGGCCATCCGCCCCCAACGCGCACTGCGCCGCCGCTTGCGCACTGAGTAGAGCGTCTCGGTCATCACCATCAGGATGAACCCGATCACGCCCAGCGAATGCCCAAAAAATTCGCGGGCGGCTGGAATGGAGCCATAGTAATACACCACGCTGAGGTACAGCAGCGAAATCAGGCCGATTGCCAGAGCCGCCAGCCACAACTCACGACTTTTCGCCAGCATGTTCTCGTTCCCTCCACTGCGTCCAGAATGCCGCCACCATATCGCCCAATTTAGGGGTTTGAAAGAGCGCCGCGCGGATGGGCGTAATATCTACGCGCTGGTTGATCAGCTCTTGCAGCGGCTTCGATAACTTCTGATCGCCCATCACCACCGCTCCGAGCAGGTGCTTTTCGCCCACCAGCAGGCGCAGGCGGTTGACCTCAAACGTGTTCTCTGCCGTAACCGATAAGCCCAACTGCCGCCAGGTTTCGCTGTCGCCCCGCGCAATGCCCAGCAGTGAGGGGTCTGGCCCACTGCCGACCGTGCCGATGATGGTAGTCGTCAGCCCGGCCAATCGGGTGACGTTCAGCGGCACGCGCTTGGCATACGCCGCGCTGTGCCCGGCCATGTTCATCCCGGCGCAGTGACCCTGTTCGCGGGCGGTTCCCCACAGCGTATCGAGGGCGCTCTTGCCGCTGAACGGGTCATATACCTGGGCCACGTCGCCGGCGGCAAAAATGTCGGGGTCAGAAGTTTGCAGGTGTTCATCGGCCAGCACGCCGCGATCCACCTTCAACCCGGCGGCTTTGGCCAGCTCCATGCGCGGCTTCACTCCAATGGCAAAGGCCAGGATTTCGCAGGCAATCCGCCGCCCGTCTTTCGTAACCACCCCCGCCACGCGCCCTTTGTGGGCCAGCACATCGGCCAGTTCGGTCTTGTAATGCAGGCGCACGCCCTCGTGCTGTAAGCGCCGCTCCACAATCTGCGACTCGGTCTCATCCAGCACGTTGTTCCAATAGCGCTCGCCGCGCAAAAAGAAATGCACCTGTAACCCCTGAGCCAGCAGGGCTTCGACCAGCTCCAGCGCGGTGATGCCCCCGCCCACTACCACCGCCGCGCGCGCCCGCCGCGCCGAAGCCAGAATGGCGCGCGCGTCTGCGAGGTTATCGAGCTTATGCACGCCCTGGCAGCCGGCCGCCCCCTCGATGGGCAGGGCCGAAGCCAATGAGCCGGTCGCCAACAGCAGGCGGTCGTAGGGCAGAGAGGCGCGGTTTTCCAGTTCCACGCGGTGTTCGGCAGGCAAAATGCGCCCTGCCCGGCCCTGCACCCAACGCAAATTGTAGGCGCGGAACTCTTGATGGGTGATGGGAAAGAGCAGGTTTTCTTCTAACTCGCCGGTCAGGTAATAAGCCAGGCCGGGCCGCGAGTAAAAGCCAAACGGGTCGTCGCTGATGACGGTGATCTCGCCGGCGGCATCTTGGGCGCGGATGGCCTGCACCGCGGCAATGCCGGCCACGCCAGAGCCGATGATGACGTAGCGGCGCGGAGCGGTCTTCATCGCGTCCCCTCTTCTTTAAAAAGGTGGGTGCGCTCAAAGCTCAACACCCCGCGCGGACAGCGGTTGATGCACTCGCCGCACGTCAGGCAGTGGCTGTCGCGCACGGGTTCGCCCTGCCAGGCGTGCCGGCGCACGTCTATGCCCTGCGGGCAGTTGTACGAGCAAATCCCGCACTGCACACAGCGCGATGACTCTGGCACGACATATGCCACTACCAGGGCTTCGCGACGGTTTGAATCGGCTCGAAAGAAGTTGCGTAGATTCATGTCTGTACCGAACCTGATTAACGGGGAAAGTAAAAAAAAGATACGGCCTGTTCGGCTTTTCGCGATCCGCCGGCTGTTTAAAGGGGCAGCGCGCTGAAAATGGATGGCGGATGACGACTTCCCCCCCTGGGAACTGCGAAATCCGGGTCAATTTTTAGATTACTATTACAAAATTTGTCAAACGCACATAAAACATTATAGGCCGCGCGGTGGGGGCTGTCAATGGCAGTGGGAGGGGCGCGTTCATCCGCCCAAAACATTGGGTTCGGTACGCGGGCGGCGGGGAGGCGGCCCCGCCAGCGATTGCAGGTTTGTAGGGGTTGGGTCTCCCAACCCGCGTTGGAGATTGTCTCATACCCGCGCGAGCAAGGAAACCTCGCCCTGCGGCTGAACAACGAGACTTCCATGTCGCCAAAGCGCCCGCCGTTTAAACTTTAGGCAAAACCCGAATTATATTTGACAAATGTTATCGTTATCGGTAAATTTAGGGAGATGAGTCAGACCAGGGGGTCTGCGAACCTACCACAATAAGGAGCATTACCATGGCTTTTGAAATGATCCCTCTCCCTTATGATTACGCGGCATTGGAACCCTCCATTGACGCGCGCACCGTAGAAATCCACTACACCAAGCATCACGTCACCTATTTAAACAACCTCAATGCCGCGCTGGAAAAGCACCCCGAACTGAGCGGCCGCTCCATCGAACAACTGTTGAGCGATATCAACGCTGTGCCAGAAGACATCCGCACGGTGGTGCGCAACAACGGCGGCGGCTACTACAATCACAACATTTACTGGGCCATTATGGGGCCCAACGCCGGGGGCGAGCCGGGCGGCGCGCTGGCGCAGGCCATCCAATCGGCCTTTGGCAGTTTTGCTTCCTTTAAGGAACAGATCGAAAAGGCCGGGCTGGGGCGCTTTGGCAGCGGTTGGGCCTGGCTCAGCCGCCGGGGCGATGGCTCACTGGTGATCCACTCCACCGCCAACCAGGATTCGCCGCTGATGGAAGGGCTGTTCCCGATCTTGGGCGTGGACGTGTGGGAACACGCCTATTATCTCAAGTACCAGAACCGCCGCGCCGAGTACCTGACCAACTGGTGGAACGTGGTCAACTGGGCCGCGGTGGAGAAGCGCTTCGCCCAGAAGTAGAACGGGCGGCGTTCAGCCGAAAACAATCAGCGATCAGCTTTGGGGCTGATCGCTGATTGTTGTTTCCTGCAAGTTTTAATGATTATTCCTGACGAAATGCGTCAGCGGCGGCCTGCCGACCGCGTACACGTTGAACCCCAGTTCATACAGAGCTTTGTGGTTGAGAATATTGCGCCCG
>DAOUAC010000064.1:0-72952 GCA_034434155.1 Anaerolineaceae bacterium | reverse complement strand
CAGACACCCCCCGCCAGAGCCACAACTGTTTTACCTGCATAACTCCCTCCCTCCCGGTGGGTGGATCTCTTCAACCCCACCGGGCTTCTGTGTTCTGAGCAGAGATTTCAGCCCTGTGCCTGCGGCGGCCTGCTTACCACTTGGGTTCTTCGGCCAACTGGTACGTCGTGCCGCAGTAAGGGCAAGAGACCACCGGAGCGCCGGCCACCATCTTCACGTTCTCCGGCGTGAGCGTCCCCCCACAGGACTTGCACTTGAGCGTCTCCAGGTTCACGTCACCCGAAAGGTCCACCTTGTAGGTGACGTTTACCGGGGTCTGCGGTTTGGGTTTGCGCGTGACCAGCCAGACCAGGGCCAGCCCCGCCCCCACCAGGATGATGCCGACGATCAGCCAGCCCAGAGTGGTTCCCTGGGGGCCAAAGGTGGCAATGATGAACAAAACGCCGAAAAAGATCAGAATCGCGGCGCCAATGGCGGCAACAATGCGTCCAGCACTCATGGGAAATCCTCCGTAATATCTTTGAGTGTAGCATCATGTTTCGATTGGGGCAACTGACGACCCTCTTAAAAGCGAGTATACTTAATATCAATCTATCTAAAATCACCTGGATGATGTACCCGCTCTCAGGCCATCTCCATCACCCTTTGGGAGCATCATGGACCATATGACCGACCCGCTTTTACAGGAGTTGGAACAGCTCCGGCGCGAGATCCACTATCACAATTACCGTTACCATGTACTCGATGCCCCGGTCATCAGCGACGCCGAGTACGACGCGCTGATGGCGCGCCTGCTTGAGATCGAGAGGCAGCACCCCGAATGGGTGACGCCCGATTCGCCTTCGCAGAGGGTGAACGCCGCAGTTGCGGAAAAATTCGTCAAGGTCCCCCATCCGGCGCCGATCCTGAGCCTGAGCAACGCTTATACCCTGGACGAACTGCGCGCCTGGTACGAGCGGATGATTAAACTGGATGAGCGCGTGCGCACCGCCGATTTTGTGATCGAACCCAAGATTGACGGGCTGTCGGTGGTACTGCATTACCGCAATGGGCAGTTTGTACTGGGGGCCACGCGCGGCAACGGCGATGTGGGCGAGGATATTACCGCCAATCTGCGCACCGTGCGGGCACTGCCCCTGCGCATTCCGGTGGACGGCGGCGGCCCACAGCCCCCCGCCAACCTGGTGGTGCGCGGCGAGGCGTTTATCAACATCGCCGATTTTGAGAAGCTTAACCAGCGGCTTCTGGAAGCCGGCGAGCGCACCTACCTGAACCCGCGCAACACCGCCGCCGGTTCACTGCGCCAGTTAGACCCGAATCTGACGGCTTCGCGCCCGATCCGTCTGCTGGTTTACCAGGTAGTCACTGCCGATGGCCCCACCCCTCAAACGCAGTGGGAGCTTCTGCAGTACCTCAAGGCGTTGGGACTGCCCGTCAGCGAACACGCCGAATACTGCCAGAACATCGAAGCGGTGATCCAGGCGGTGGAGCGCTGGCGTGAACTGCGGCGCGAACTGCCTTTTGAGGCGGATGGGATTGTGATTAAGATCAACGACCTGCGCCTGGCCGAAGACCTGGGCTACGTTGGCAAAGACGTGCGCGGGGCGATTGCCTTTAAATTCCCGGCCCAAGAGAAGACCACCCGGCTGTTAGAGATCCGCACGAATGTAGGCCGTACCGGGGTGCTGACGCCCTACGCCGTGTTAGAGCCGGTGGAGATCGGCGGGGTGATCGTTAAGCAGGCTACGCTCCACAACTTCGACTATATCGCCGAGAAAGACATCCGCCCCGGCGACCGCGTGTTAGTCAAGCGGGCCGGCGAGGTCATCCCTTACGTCATCGGCCCGGTGGTGGATGCCCGCGATGGCAGTGAACAGCCCTATACGCCGCCCACCCTTTGCCCGGCCTGCGGCCAGCCGGTAGAGCGGTTCGAGGGCGAAGTCGCCCTGTACTGCGTCAATGCGTCTTGCCCGGCCCAATTGGTGCGCAATCTGGAGCATTTCGTCTCGCGGGGCGCGATGGATATTGCCGGTATGGGCATCCGCATTGTGGAGCAGTTGGTCGAAAGCGGGCTGGTGAAAGACCTGGCAGACCTGTATTTGTTAAAGAAAGAAGATTTGCTTCAGTTAGAGGGCTTTGCCGACAAGAAAGCGGAGAATCTCATTCAGGCCATCCAGGCTTCGCGCGAGCGCCCGTTAGGGCGGTTGATTAACGCTCTGGGCATCCGCGGGGTGGGAGAGGTGCTGGCGAATGACCTGGCCCGCTACTTCCCCGATCTAGACGCGCTCAGCCGCGCCAGCGTTGAAGACCTGGAGCGGGTGGAAGGGGTGGGACCGAATACCGCCCAAGCCATTGTAGAGTGGTTCGCGCGCCCGGCCAACCAGATGGTGGTGAACAAACTGCGCGCCGCCGGGGTATGGCCCAGTTCACGCCCCAAGAGCGCCGCCGCGCAGACCCAGCCGCTCAATGGGTTAACGTTTGTGATTACCGGCACACTGCCCACCTACTCGCGCGAGGCGGCTAAGGCCCTCATCGAAGAGAACGGCGGCAAAGTGACCGACAGCGTGAGTAAAAAGACCAGCTTTTTGGTGCTGGGCGAGAACCCCGGCTCGAAACTGGATAAGGCCCGCGCGTTGGGCGTGCCGGTGCTGGATGAGGCTGGCCTGCTGCAGTTGATCCGTGAAAAGTCGGCGTGAGTTATGTCTGAGCATCTACCTTCTCTGATTCTCCACCCTGGGCGCGAAAAGTCGGTACTGCTGCGCCACCCCTGGGTTTTTTCGGGCGCAGTCCGGCAGGTGAGCGGCGACCCTCAGCCGGGGGATACCGTTGAGGTGCGCGCCGCCAGCGGCGAGCGCCTGGGCTGGGCGGCCTACAGCCCAACCTCGAAGATCCAGGCCCGTATGTGGACGTGGAACCCGCAGGAAACTGTGGACGAAGCCTTTTTGCGCCGCCGGCTGGCCCAGGCCCTGGAACTGCGCCGGACGCTGGTACCGGCGGATGAAAGCAATGCTCTGCGCCTGGTCCACGCCGAGTCGGATGGACTGCCGGGGCTGGTGGTAGACCGCTACGCCAATCTGTTGGTTATGCAGTGCCTTTCGGCAGGGGCAGAACGCTGGCGGGCCACCCTGGCTCAATTGCTGGCCGAACTCACCGGCATTGAGAACATTTATGAACGCTCAGATGTGGACGTGCGCCGCCTGGAAGGACTGCCCGAGCGGGCGGGGCCTCTGCGGGGGCCGGGCCCATTTGAACCGTTAGAAATTGTCGAACACGGCCTGCGTTTTTGGGTGGACCCGATTCATGGGCAGAAGACGGGCTTTTATATTGACCAGCGCCGCAACCGTGCCCGCCTGCGCGGCTTGTGCGCCGGGCGCGACGTGCTGAACTGCTTTGCCTACACCGGAGCGTTCAGCGTCTACGCCCTGGCGGGGGGCGCGCGCTCGGTGCTGTCTATTGATACTTCGGGCGAGGCCCTGGCCGCCGCCCGCGAGAACGTGGCCCGCAACGGCCTGGAGCGCGCCGGGGTGGAGTGGCTGGAAGCCGATGTGTTTCAGGCCCTGCGTGCCTTCCGCGACCAGGCCCGCAGTTTCGACCTAATCGTCCTCGACCCGCCCAAGTTTGCGCCCACCGCCGCCCAGGCCGAGCGCGCCGCGCGCGGCTATAAAGACATCAACCTGCTGGCCTTTAAACTACTGCGCCCCGGGGGAATTTTGTTCACCTTCTCGTGTTCCGGTGGGATCAGCACCGAGTTGTTCCAAAAAATTGTCTCTGGCGCGGCGCTGGACGCCGGCGTGGACGCTGTCATCGTTGAACATCTGGCCCAGGGGCCAGACCATCCCGTTGCCCTCAACTTCCCAGAGGGAGCCTACCTGAAAGGGCTGATTTGCTGTGTGAAGTAGGGCGCATCCCTGAGGTGCATGGCAGTGAAAAATAAGGTTTTTTACGAAATCAATGTCCCAGAAGGGTTGGAAGCCGCCGCCTGGGAAGAAATTTCTGGCAAATACGGCGAGCGCGCCAAACTACTGCGCCCGCTGGAAGCGGATTCGGGCGTGGTGCAGTTTACCTATGGCGATAATCCGCGCAACTTACTGCGCCTTAAGATGGCCCTATCGCTCTTTACAGGCCAGCGTTTCGCCGTCCCCCGCCCGCGCGCTCTGCTGGGGCATGAGAATTTCCAAAATCTGCTTCAGCAAGTGGAACAGGTGATGAAGCTGGCGCACCAGGGCCTGCCGGTGGCGGGCGCTTACCGCTCTCTCTATCTGGCGGCGGCTGGATCAGATACCAGCGTGATGCAGAGGCTGGCCGAAGAACTGGCAAAACACTTTAACCTCAGCGTGGCGCACAGCGAGGGCGACCTGCTGGTGCGCGTCCGCCGGCCTGTGGATGGCTCGGAGGGCTGGGAAGTGCTGGTGCGCATGACGCCGCGCCCTCTTTCGGTGCGGCGCTGGCGGGTGTGCGACTATGCCGGCGCGCTCAACGCGGTGGTGGCGCACGCGCTGGCGCGCTTTACCCGCCCGCAGGCCGAGGATGTCTTTTTAAATATCGCCTGCGGCTCTGGCTCCATCCTGATCGAGCGCGCCGCGATCCAAACGGCCAAAATGCTGATCGGGTGTGACCTGGACCCCGAAGCCCTGCGCTGTGCGCGCGAGAATATCCGCGCGGCCCATTACGAGGACCGCATTCAGGTCTTCCCATGGGATGCGCGCCGCCTGCCCCTGGCCGATGCCAGCGTGGATGTGGTGTGCGCGGATTTGCCGTTCGGTCACGACGTTGGCTCGCACGAAGCCAACCTGATCCTCTACCCGCAGATTCTCAAAGAGGCGGCCCGCGTCGCCCGCCCTGGGGCGCGCGCCGCCCTGCTGACCCATGAAGTCCGCTTGATGGAAACGGTGCTGAACGTCTCCACCGAGTGGGAACTGCAAGAGATTGTGCCGATTACAATCAGCGGACTGCACCCGCGCATTTACCTGCTGACGCGCCCATTCGCGGGGGCCGCGCCATGAAGTATGCCATTATCGCTACGTTAGGCCCGGCCAGCGACCGGCCCGCCATCTGGCAGGCACTGCTGGCCGCGGGTGCAAGCGCCTTTCGCTTAAATACCTCGCACCTCACCCTGGCAGGGCTGGAAGACTGGCTGGAGGAACTGGAGCCTTTCGCCGCCGCGCTGGCGTCTCCACTGGACGTAGTCCTGGACCTGCAGGGCAGTAAGTGGCGGTTGGGCCGGTTTACGCCGTTTGAACTGGTTCCCGGCCAGAGGGTGGAGCTGATCGAAGGCGAAGCGGTTGAGCGGGCGGGGACCCTGCCCGTGCCGCACGCCGATTTTTTCAGGGCCGCGGCGCTTTCGAACGGCGAAATTGTTCTCAACGACGCCAAAAGCCGCCTGCGCATCGAAGCCGCCGGTGAGGGGCGCATTGCGGCCCGGGTGGTGCAGGGGGGGAGGATCGCGCCGCACAAGGGCATCACCTTTGTAGACTGTGCCTACCGCCAGGAAGCCCTGAGCGCCAAAGACCAGGCCGTTGTCGCGCGCACGCGCGGCCTGCCCTGGGTGCGCTACGCCATCTCTTACGTCAAAGACGCCGCCGAAATGGTCCGCTACCGGCAGTGGATGGGCCCTGAAGCGCGTCTGATTGCCAAGCTGGAGCGCGGCCCGGCGATGCAGGCCGTCCCAGGCATTGCCCAGGCCTGCGATGAGCTGTGGGTGTGCCGCGGCGACCTGGGCGCAGAAATCGGCCTGGCGGCCATGGCCCGCGCTGTAGCGGATGTTGGGGCGCAGGTAGGGGCGCTCTCAAAGCCGGTCCTCATGGCCGGGCAGGTATTGGAGCATATGACCGCCAGCCCCACCCCCACGCGCTCAGAGGTCTGCTACCTGTGGGATGCGCTCCAAAAGGGCTACCGGGGGTTTGTGCTTTCGGATGAGACGGCCATTGGGGCCAACCCGGTGGAGAGCGTCAGAACAGCGGCCTTGTTTCGGGCCGGTGAATAAAAACCCAAAGGCCCGCGTACTGGCGGGCCTTTGGCTCAGGTGGAGATGGCGGGAATTGAACCCGCGTCCGAAAGATTCGATCCTCGAGCTTCTACGAGTGTAGTTGGTCTTTGCTCTTATTGAACGGCCGAGACCAACACAACGCCCGTTCAACCAGCCGCTCAGACCCGAAAGCCCTCTATTCGCGCGGCTCGCGGCCCTACCGCGCGGCACTCTGACTTTGTTGCGCCTGTCCTGCGAGCGGCCAGAGAACGCTGCCGGCAGACGTGGCTACGATGAGCCAGTTGCTCTATCTCGCTACGTTAGGCAGCGAGGGGGAGAGCGGAGTAAGTGCGAGTGTTGGCACTTGATTTTTTGAGCTGATTTTACGAGGTCGGCTCCTCTCGACTCGCCACCCGGGACCAGCCTCTCCCGTCGAAGCCGATCATCCCCGGTTGCACCATTATTATACAAGACCAGGGGCGCAATGTCAAATTTTATGGCCTGTTTTTTGGGGCTTTTTCAATACCTGTATCCCTAACCATCTCTCCTGGCGAATGTTAAAGGGTTTATAATTCAGACATGAGAGGTAGTTAGGGATACAGTTTAAGCACACTTCTCATTTTATTTTAGCAGCAATTAAGTCGGCATAATATTTAGCGTCTTGCACTCTATCCCTTCCAACTTTTTCGAAGTCGGCGTCAGTTTCCACACCACCAATAACAATGACCATCACTTCTACATTCGCTTTTCTAAAAATCAACCTTACCTCAAGTGTATAATAAGGTCCCTCATCTTTGTTGCCGAGTAGAAGCTGAGCTTCATCCGCGTTGGGCATATCATCATATCTTTTAACTGAAACCAGAGGTGGATCTTTTCCCCTATCCAGGTTGCTAGCGTCATATTCAAACTCTTTATCAGCCTGTTCTATTGTTTCAAATACTACCACTTGCATCAGAACCGCCATACTTTTGCTAAAATAATCATCAACATTAGGATTTTGAAGGGCTAGAGCATAAGCACTCAAAACGCCGTCAGGAAAATGTGGGTTGAAAGGTCCTGATGCAGCTGTTTGAATAGAATAAAACTTGGGTATATCAGTATCATTCGGGAGATAACTTTTAGCCTCTCCAGTAAAAATTGATTTTTTTGGTTTATTGTTTCCTGGAGTAGAAGTAGGATTAACTTTTTGAGGAGATGAAGACGGCGAAGGTGTCCAAGTTGATGGCATTTTACGTATTACAGTTCTTTCCAAGGTGGCTATTTGTAGATTAGAGACAACAGAAGGTTGATAACTCCTTTTTTTAATAAAAGCCCCACCAATGCAGATGATAAATAAAATCGTTATAAATAATCCAACTATAAAAAGTTTTGTATTTGAGAGTTGCGCTTCAAGGCCATCTAATACAGTATTTATGTCCAACTTTTTATTTTTAGTCGTTCCAATCTGATCTGTAGAGTGAATATGAAGAACATTAATACTTGAGGTATTACTTCTTGTTTCACTAGTCTCGTCTTTCGGTAATCCCCTTGTTCGATAAGAAAATAGTTCCTCAACACTCGGATTTGCAGCTCCCTTTAGCTTTTCTAGGGCTATCTGTGCTTTTTTGTTTTCCGGATCTATTATTAATACTTCCTCTAAACATCGTCTCTTATCTTCAATTCTTTCCATGCATACAGATAACCATAGCCAGGCATTAATGTTTTTCCTGTCAATCTTTAGAAGATTAATTAACAATCTGGTTGCTGTTTTAGCTTGGCCTGATTTTATCAATTCGATCGCTTGATTTATTTCATTCTCGTGATCCATGTTTTTGTCCCCAATAATGTAATTAAACTAAGACATTATTATAAGAGAATTTGAAACTTTGTCCACAAATTGTGAACAATAATCTGAGAAGAGCATTTTAACTACTGAAGTGCGTTTTAAAAACTAGAAACGGTTATGAATAATCAGAGGCCAAAAACTGAACCGAGACGACTCAACGAATGAAAATTAGGAATGGTTACAATCCTTATTACCTCCTCAAAAAACAGAAACTTACTAAAAATGGGGCAAGCCAAGCTCAAGCTTAATGACCTTCTCCAATAGAGTTTATCTTGAACGGTTGTAACAGGCAGTGTGACGATTCGCATTCACCTGTTCTGAGTATAACCTTATAGTTTAACTATTATACGGCTGACGGGGGTAAAATAGACTGGCAGCAGGGCCTTGCCTTTTCCGCTGCCAATTTCATCCCCAGGAGGCGCCGTGATTACCATTTATAAGACTCGCGAAACCGGCCTCGATGTGATCGCTGAACCGGAAAATAACTGCTGGATTAACGTCGTCGATCCTTCTGCTGAAGAAATCGAGCTCCTGGCGAGTTGGGAAATCCCCCCTGATTTTCTTACTTACCCCTTAGACCTGGATGAGCGCGCCCGCTCGGAACGGGAAGACAGCGGCTCGATGTTGATCTTGCTGCGCATCCCGTACTTTCAGGGCGTGCAGGTGGATGTACCTTACATCACGATTCCAATGGGAATTATCACGACCAAGAAGTGGATCATTACCGTATGCCGGCGCGAAAATGAGGTTGTACAGGAATTTACTTCGGGCCGCGTGCACGGTCTGGAGACCGGCAAGCGCAACCGCTTTATCCTGCGCCTGCTGTTGGTGACGGCCGGGCGCTTCCTCAACCACCTGCGCAAGATTAACCGTATTGTGGACTCGCTCGAAGATCAGTTACAGGCGTCACAGCGCAACCGCGAATTATTGGAACTGCTCAAGTATCAGAAGAGCCTGGTTTACTTCACCACTGCGCTGCGTTCTAACGAGTTGATGATGGAGCGCCTGCAGCGCTGGCAGTTGTTCCGCATGTTCCCAGAGGACGAGGATTTGCTGGAAGATGTCATCACCGAAAACCAGCAGGCCATCGAAATGGTCAACATTTCCACCAACATCCTCAGCTCCACCCTCGACGCCTTTGCCTCGATCATCTCCAATAACCTGAACGGGGTGATGAAATTCCTGGCTTCGGCGACGGTGGTGGTCAGCCTGCCCACGATGGTGTACAGCTTCTTTGGCATGAACGTGCCGATCCCGGCTCAGGATAACTTTTATATGTTCCTGGGCATTCTGGCGGCGTCGCTGTTGATCTCCGGCGTGGTGATTCTCGTCTTCCTGCGTAAGGATTGGTTTTAGGTCGTTCTCTGCGCGCGGCCCAACGATTTTTCACGATCGGTTTCCATCCCCCTATGGAGTGAGATCGGCGAAACCCGACCTGATTGTACAATTGTTTTACAATGGGTGGACCGGCTGGTACAATCGGCCTTATCCGGGGCGGCGCAGTACTGCGCGAGACGACCCTGCGAAACGCGGAATAGGGAGTTGCGATTGTGAGATCGAACAATGGGCGGGCCAGACTGCCCGCCGGGCATTCCAGCGGGGTAGATGGGCGCGGGTATCTGCGCCTGGTGAACCTGAGTAAAAGTTACCGCGAGGGCGAGCGCGTCCGCGTGGTGTTGAAGAACGCCAGTTTGGAAGTCGCGCGCGGCGAGATCGTCGCCATCTTGGGCAAGAGCGGCAGCGGCAAAACCACCCTGCTCAACCTGGTGAGCGGCATTGACCGGGCCGACGCGGGCGAAATTTACCTGGAAAACCGGCCCCTCACCGGGCTGGATGAGCGCGCCTGGACGTTGTTCCGCCGCCAGAAGGTGGGGTTTATCTTCCAGTTCTTTAACCTCATCCCTACCTTGAGCGTGTGGGAGAACCTGATTCTGCCGCTGGAATTAAACGGCCTGACCACCCCCGGCGATTTTGAGCGCGCCGGGGCGCTGTTAGAAGCGGTGGGCCTGCCCGACCGCAAAACGGCCTTCCCAGACCGGCTTTCTGGCGGAGAGCAACAGCGTGTCGCCATCGCCCGCGCTCTGGTGCATGGCCCGGCGCTGGTGCTGGCCGATGAGCCTACCGGCAACCTCGATGAAGATACCGGCCGCCAGATTCTGGCCCTGCTGGAACAACTGACCCGCCGGGCAGGGAACAGTATGCTTCTGGTGACGCACTCAGCCGAGGCCGCCGCGATTGCCGACCGGGTGCTGGCCCTGCGCGAGGGCCATCTGATAGAGCAAAGCCCCCAACCGCCGGGGGCGGCGCGCGCCGCTCAGCGCAGAACCTGAAAGGGCGCGCCGATGTTTGCCTCAAAAGCCCTGTGGAATGTGGGATGGCGCTACCTGCTGGTTCACCGCCGCCAAAGCCTGATGATGATTTTAGGGGTGGCGCTGGGCGTGGCGGTGGTGGTATCCATTGATTTGGCGAATGCCAGCGCCGGACGCGCTTTTGATCTCTCGACCGAAGCCATCACCGGCAGAGCGACGCACCAGGTGACGGGTGGCCCGCGCGGGGTGGAAGAATCCGTCTATACCCGCCTGCGAATCGAGGTCCCGGCGGTGACGGCGGCGCCGGTGATCAGCGAGATGGTCTCTTCGCCGCGCCTCGGAGGCCGCCCACTACAACTGCTGGGCGTGGACCCGTTCTCCGATGCGCCCTTCCGCAGTTATTGGGGCCGGGCGGGCGCGGCTGGGCCAGACCTGGCGGCGCTGACGGCCTTTCTGACGCGCCCAGGGGCGGTTCTCATTGCGCAGACGCTGGCCGAGCGTTATCACCTGGCCGCCGGTGATGTCTTCTCGCTGGTGGTGGGCGGCAGAGAGCGGAGCGTCTTTGTCGCCGGACTGCTGCGCCCCGCCGATGCGCTCTCCAGGCGCGCGCTCGAGGGGGTGATTTTGGCCGATATTGCCACTGCCCAAGAGTTAATCGGCCAAAGCGGTTATCTGACCCGCATTGACCTGATTTTGCCCGCCGCCGACCCCCAGGCCGCCGCGCGGCTGGAGGCGTGGCTTCCCCCCGACTGCCGCTTAGAGCCAGCCTCGGCGCGCGCTGGCTCTATCCGCGAGATGACCCAGGCGTTTCAACTGAACCTCACGGCCCTCAGTCTGCTGGCCCTGGTGGTGGGCCTGTTCCTCATCTATAACACCATGACCTTCTCGGTCGTACAGCGGCGGGCCTTGTTTGGGATGCTGCGCTGTCTGGGCGTGGCCCGCCGCGAAGTGTTCGCGCTGGTGTTGGGCGAGGCCCTGGCGGTGGGCGTGATCGGCAGTCTGGTGGGGATTGGTCTGGGCCTGCTGTTGGGGCAGGTGACGGTGCGCATGGTCACGCAGACGGTCAACGATCTCTACTTCACCACTACCGTGCAGGCGGTGGGCATAGACCCGGCCAGCCTGCTGAAAGGCGCGGCGTTGGGCCTGCTGGCGACGGCGCTCACCGCCGCTCTGCCGGCCTGGGAGGCGGCCTCTGCCCCGCCGCGCGCGGTGCTGCTGCGCTCTGGCTTAGAGGCGCAGGCCCGCTCGCGCGTCGGCCTGGCGGCGCTGGCCGGTTTGGGGAGCGGTGCGTTGGGTCTGGCGATCTTTAGCGTGCCTTCAAACAGCCTGGCGTTGGGGTTCAGCGGCACGCTGGCGGTGGTGTTGGGCTTTGCGCTGTTGTCTTCGGCCTTTCTGGTGATTTTAGCGCGCATTATTACGCCCCTCAGCGGGCGGTTGTTTGGGCTGATCGGGCGCATGGCCGCGCGGAACCTTGTCAATGCCCTCAGCCGCACCGCGGTGGCGGTGGCGGCGCTGATGGTGGCTGTGGCGGTCATCATCGGCGTAGGGCTGATGATTGACAGCTTTCGCCATACGGTGATCGTGTGGCTAGAGCAGACCCTGCAAGGCGATGTGTACATCAGCGTGCCGAATTTCAATGCCACGCGCTCTTCGGTGGCGCTCGACCCGGCGGTGGTGAAAGCTGTGCGATCCTGGCCGGGGGTGGCGGAGGTGGACAGCCTGCGCGCCGTGACGGCGGACGCGCGCTCTGGCGGGCGGGCCGTTCCGGTAAACCTGGCGGCTACTGAAAACCCGCGCATTGGCCGCGAGCGGCTGTTTGCCCACCTGCAGGGCGCGCCGGACGGCGTGTGGGGGGCACTGCAAGCCGGCGCGGTGATCGTCTCTGAGCCGCTCGCCAACCGCCTGGGGTTAACCGGGCGCTCTGGCGAGCAGGTGGAGTTATGGATGGGCGCCGCCTGGCGCGCTTTTCCGGTGACCGGCATTTACTACGATTACGCTTCCAGCCAGGGAACGGTGATGATGGCCCTGGACGTTTACCGCTCTTACTGGCAGGATGACGCTCTCACCGCCCTATCGCTCCACTTACAGCCGGGAACCGATCCCGACCAACTGGCGCGCGGCCTGCAAGATGCCCTGGGGAGCCGCCAGCACCTGCTCGTCCGCCCCAACGCCGCACTGCGCCGCGACGTGTTGGCGGTCTTTGACCGTACCTTTGCCATCACCGTAGCCCTGCGGATGCTGGCGACCCTGGTGGCGTTCATTGGCATTCTCAACGCTCTGCTTCTGTTGCAGTTTGAAAAACAGCGCGAGGTGGGCATTCTGCGGGCGCTGGGCCTGACCGGGCGGCAGTTGTGGCGGCTGGTGATGATTGAAACCGGGCTGATGGGCCTGGCCGCCGGCCTGCTGGCGATCCCTGCCGGCTACGCGCTGGCGTTGATTCTGGTGTTCGTCATTAACCGGCGTTCCTTCGGCTGGACATTGCAAATGGCGCTCCAGCCGGAGGTTTTCTTACAAGCGGCGGCCATCGCCCTGGCCGCCGCTCTGCTGGCCGGCATTTACCCGGCTATGCGGCTCAGCCGCATGGCGGCGGCGGAGGCGATCCGCTATGAGTAAGCTCCAGAACTTCTCCGCACTGCGCGTGCTGGCGGCGCTGGCGATCATCCTGGCGGCGGCGGGGGGCGCGGCGGCACTGTGGCCGCGCCCGGTGGGGCCGGCCCAGGCCAGCGTGGTGGGTCTGGCCGCTCAGGGGAGCACGGCAGGGTTCGCCCGCGCGGATGGGCCGCGTGAACTGACCTTCCCGCGCGATCACGGCCCGCACCCCGATTTTCAAACCGAGTGGTGGTATTACACCGGCAATTTGCAGGCCGCGGACGGGCGGCGGTTTGGCTTTCAACTCACGTTTTTCCGGCGGGCGGCACTGTCTCCCGGCGAGCGGCAGGCACGCGCCTCGGCCTGGGCCGTAGAGCAGGTCTACCTGGCCCATTTTACCGTCACCGATGCGGCCGCCGGGCGTTTTTGGGCCTTTGAGCGTTTAGAGCGCGGGGCCGCCGGTTTGGCAGGAGCGGAATTGAATGGCGGCCTGCGCGTTTGGCTGCATGACTGGTCGGTCGAGCAGACCGGCGCAGACCGCTACCGCCTGCGCGCCCTTCAGGAAGGGGTCGCCGTTGATCTGGAACTGCTGGACCGCAAAGGCCCCGTCTTGCACGGTGAGCGCGGCTACAGCCGCAAGGGGCCAGAGGCCGGTAACGCTTCTTACTATTACAGCCAGACGCGCCTGGAAACCAGCGGCACGGTGCAGGTAGGGGGTCAGTCCTTCTCCGTGACCGGCCTGAGCTGGATGGACCGCGAATTCAGCACCTCGGCGCTCAGCCAGGGGCAGGTGGGTTGGAACTGGTTTGCTTTACAGCTCGATGACGGCAGTGAGATCATGATGTATACCATCCGGCGGAAGGATGGCTCGCCAGACCCGTTTTCGAGTGGAACCTGGATTGACCCGCAGGGCGTTCCACACCCGCTGAAGCTGGAAGATTACCAGATTACCGAAGAATCCACCTGGACCAGTCCGCACAGTGGGGGCAAATACCCGGCAGGCTGGCGGGTGAGCGTTCCTTCCTTAAATCTTTCTCTGCAGGTGGAGCCGCTGTTGGCCGACCAAGAGCTAAATCTTTCGTACAGCTATTGGGAGGGCGCGGTACGGGTGACGGGAACCCGTGACGGCGGCCCGGTTGCGGGGTACGGGTACGTGGAACTGACTGGGTACGCGCGCAGTATGGAGGGAGGGCTGTAGTTTTGGACTTTTTTTCTCCCCTATGATAAGATAACGGCGCGCGAGGTTGTAGTCATGGGGAAGTTAGCAATCACGCGCCTATCAAGAGATGTACGACCTTTTCATTCTCATTAATCGAGGCTACCGCAAGCATGGAACAACTATTAGACCCGCAAATCTGGATCGCGCTGGTGACATTGGTTGCCCTGGAAATCGTTTTGGGGATCGACAACATCGTCTTTATCTCCATTCTGGCGGGCAGACTGCCGGCAGAGCAGCAGGCCCGCGCCCGGCAGTTGGGCCTGGGCGCCGCCATGTTCACGCGCATTTTGCTGCTGCTTTCGATTTCCTGGGTCATCGGCCTGACGGAGCCGCTGTTCAACATTTGGAATTTTGAAATTTCGGGCCGTGATCTCATCTTGCTGATCGGCGGCATCTTCCTGCTGTGGAAAAGCACACGCGAGATCCACGAGCGGTTAGAAGGCCCCGAAGAACCCGGCCGGGTGGTAAAAGCCGGCCCGACCTTCGCCGGGGTTATCATCCAGATTGCCCTGCTGGATATTGTCTTCTCTCTCGATTCGGTCATCACGGCGGTGGGCATGGCGAACCACTTGTGGGTGATGATCGTGGCGGTGATGGTGGCAGTGGGGATTATGTTGTTCGCTTCGGGCGGCATCAGTGCCTTTGTCAACCGCCACCCGACCGTCAAAATGCTGGCGCTCAGCTTTCTCTTGTTGATCGGCTTCTCGCTGGTAGTCGAGTCACTGCACCTGCACATCCCCAAGGGTTATATTTACTTTGCGATGGGCTTTTCGGTGATGGTGGAGTTCTTTAACCTGCGGGCCAGCAGTAAACACAAGGCCGAGCCGGTTCACCTGCACAGCACGCCCACTCTCGAACAGAAGTAAAACGGTTATCCATCGGCGCGGCGGTACATCCGCCGCGCCGATAGATAAAAACTTATTCCTCCCACTCCAACAAATTGGTTTCGACTACCGGCAGGGCCGGGTCGGCGGGGACGCGGAAGGTTTTGATCTCGCACGGGCCAAACTGCGCCTCAATCACGCGGTTCCAGGCCGTCAGTTGGATGGTCCCGGTGGTGGTCATTCCGGCGGTCTCGTAACAGCGGACGATCAGGTCGTCGTTGTCTTCGGCTTTCTTAAGGGCCGAAACGATCAGGTTGTCGCGGTCCACCGAGAGGAACGAAGCACAGTGAGGCAGTGGGCCAGCGTGCAGGGTCGTTACCAGGGCAACGGGGCGCTGATTAAGTTCCGCCGCGCGGCGGACGGTATTGGCCTCGTCCCAACTGCCGCCGTGCGGCAGGATGGTATAGCGGAAGCGCTGGATGCCGTGATCTATGTACGAATACTGCACGTTGGGATCGGGGACGAGCGGCACGTGGTGGGCGTAGATGGGACTGCGCAAGACGGTCATGCCGATGTCGCGGATGCTTACGTCGAAGCTGTACTTCCCATCGTTCAGGATGCTGATACCCACGCGCTCGCCGGTGGCGCGCGACACGCCAGAGAGGTCAATCCAGCTCTGGCCGGGCTCTTCTTCGCCGTTGGTCATGCGCTCGATGTGTCCGTAGGGGATTTCGTACGTGGCTTTCATCTGGGTGATGTTGACCGGGAAGCGCAGTTTGAGCATTTTTTGCTTTTCGTGCCAGTCGAGGGTGACGTTGACCTCGATGCCGTCCAGGCCGCGGTACAGGGTGAAGTCTTGGGTCAGGCTCGAACTGCCAAACTCACTGGTCACGCGGATAACGGCTTTGACCGGCCCCTGTTCGATCAGTTCCACGCGGCGGGCTTTGAAATAGCCGGCTATCTGGCCGTTGAAGTTAAAGACGTTGTGGCTCCAGGTATCCGAAGGGTCCTCCAAAACCACCGGCACGGCGGCGGCGGAGAGGACCAGTTCTAAGCCGCGCGCCTTATCGAACAGACTGCGGATATAGCCGGTTTCAGGATCGAACTCCACGCGGTAGTGGTCATTTTCCATGCTGGTGGGGCTGGCCGTCAGGGGGGTGAACTCACGGGTGGCGGGCTGGCCCACCAGGCGGTAGAGACGGTAGCCCATGGGGGGCAGGTCGGCGGTAAAACTCAGCCGGGCGCGCCCACCGGCGGCGGCGTGTGAGCGCACCAGTTGGAAGGGAATTTCGCGGTTTTTGTCGTCAACGAGGATTTCGTTACTGCGCGGCGTGCTGATTTCCAGTTCAACGTTGGCCCTGACCGGCCAGGCGTGCGGGTTAAAGACCGCAATGGGAACCAGGAAAGGTTCAGGGTCTACGTTGATCTTCCAGGTGATGGCCTGGATGGCGTGGTTCAGGGCGCGGTCTGCGATGGAGAGGGCCTCGCCGTACTGGTCGCGGGCATCATCGTAGGCTTCTTCCAGGCAGGTTCCGCCCATGATGTCATGGAACTGATTAAAGAGGACGTTCTTCCAGGCGCGGGCGAAATCGGGGGCGGGCCGCCCGGCCACCTGGCGGGCGATTGCCGAGAACTTTTCGGCGGCCAGCAGGCGGTTTTCGGCCATGCGGTTCCAGCGTTTGACGCCGCTGTGCGCGGCGTAGCATCCGCTGGCATGGTGCTGTAAATCTTCGTGAACCACCGGCAGATGGTGGGGCTGTTTTTCGAGGTCGGCAAAAAATTCATCCGGCGACGAAAACACCAGTTCGGGCATCTCCGGCTCGGCCTGCAGGTTGTGAATGCTGTCAATATTCTCTTTGGTGGGCCCGCCGCCGTGATTACCCACCCCATAAAAGCACATGAGGGCGTTGTGCGGCTCTTTCAGTTCAGAAGCCACGATATGAATGTGGCGGCGCAGGTCCTGGCCCCAGGTGCAGTACTCATAGGGGATGCGGAAGGTCAGCACGCGCGAGCCATCGTCTGATTCCCACCAAAACAAGCGGCCCGGCAGACCTTTTTCGTGCGGAGAGGGGCGCATGAAGACGTAGTAGGGCATTCCGCTTTTCTTCAAAATCTGCGGCAGCATGCCATTGTGACCAAAGCTGTCTATGCAGTAGCCCACTTTGGCGGTCACGCCGAATTTGGCTTTGAAGTACCGCTGTCCATACAACCCCTGGCGGGCGAACGACTCGCCGGAAGGGATGTTGCAGTCTGGTTCGACCCACCAGCCGCCCACGACCTTCCAGCGCCCTTCGGCCACGCGCTGTTGGATTTCGGCGAACATCTCCGGGTCGGCTTCTTCGACCCATTCATACACAGCCGCCTGGCTGGCGACGAACACGAAATCGGGATACTCGTTCATGCGGTCGAGGGCCGAGCGAAAGGTGGCTTTGGCCTCGTGAAAGCCATCCTGCCACGGCCACAGCCACACCGGGTCGAGATGGGCATTGCCGATCATGTACAGCTTTTTGGTCTTGCTTTGCATGGCTTCTCCTTCTTCTGCGCAAACAAAGAGGATGAGTTGATGATATGGGGTCATTCAGGGATCGTCTCAATGCCCCAGGCCTTAAACGGCTTGTTCGTGAAAGGATTGAGGTTTTTAGCTGTTCACTCGCCGGGCGTGAGGTGCGTTGGACGTGCGCGCCGCCTGAGAAAAGCATACGACGCCGTATCTGATGGGAGGGCAAATGAATTATATCCTGATCCGTACCTTTTGGTGGTACACTTGGCGGTCATGAAAACACTCCAGACTGCCCTTCCCCTTCAGAGCGCGCCGGCCCGCTCGGCGCAGGTGATCTTCCGCAGTTTGCTGCTTCTGCTATCGGTATTTGCCGGTTCCAGCGCCGTCATTCTGATTAAAGCCAGCACTGAACACCCTTTTCTGGTTGCGTCTTACCGGCTGTTGATCGCCGCGCTGGTGCTAACGCCCTTCTTCGTGCGTGACCTGCGGCGTCTGCGCCGCGAAGGGGGCAGCTACACCTGGCGGCAGGCGGCCTGGTCGGTAGGGCCGGCCCTGGCGCTGGCAGTCCACTTTGCATCTTGGGTGTACGGGGCGCGCATGACGCAAACGGCTAACGCTTCACTGCTGGTGAACATGGTTCCGCTGGCACTGCCGTTTTTCCTATGGATATTCTTCCGCGAGAAGATTACGCGGGCCGAGGTGATCGGCACGGCCTTTGCCCTGGCTGGGGTGGTGCTGCTCTCGGCGGCCAATGTGCGCCTGAGCATGCAGACCTTTGTGGGAGATATGATCTGCCTGGGGTCCATGCTGGCGTTTGCCTGTTATATTGCCCTGGGACGCAAAAATGGGGCCAGAATTAGCCTGTTTCTGTACATCGTGCCGCTGTACTACCTGGCCGGAGTCTTCATCCTGCTGGCGGCGCTGCCGTTGGTTAACCCGCTCAAAACCTATACTTTGTCCAATATCCTGCTCATCCTGGGGCTGGGGATCATCCCCACGGTCATCGGGCATTCGCTGTTGAATTTTTCACTGCAGTTTTTCCGCGGGCAGGTGGTGGGCATTGCCAACCTGGGGCAGGTGGTGTTTGCGGGCATTATGGCAGTGATCTTCTTTGGCGAAATCCCCCGGCCGCCCTATTACCTGGCCGCCGCGTTGATTATCACGGGGATTCTGATCGGGATTTTAGGAAGCCGCGATTAGATTTTGCAGAGCCGCAAACAGCACCTGCACAGATTTCAGGTATTCGGCAATGGAAATATGCTCGTCGGGGGTGTGGTCGAGCTTTGAATCACCGGGGCCATACGCCAGGATGGGACAGCGCCAGGCCGGGCCGACGATGTTCATGTCGGAAGTGCCGGTTTTGAGCAAAAAGCCGGGCTGGCCCCCGCGCGTGCGGATGGCCGACAGCAGGGCGCGCACCAGGGGCGTGTTTTTATCGGCGCGGTAGCACTCGATGCCATCCACCAGGCGCAGGGCGGCCTCGCCGGCCAGCGGGCGGATGAGCGCATCGGCCTGTGCGGGAGATAGGTCGGGCGGCAGGCGCAGGTTGAAGTGCAGTTGGGCCGCATCGTAAAAGCCATCCTGGCTCGATTCCATTTTGCGTAACGAAGCGCCCAACTGCTCAAAGGCGCGCTCGCGGCCGGCATTGAAGGCGGCGCGGGCGGCCTGAAAGCGGTTCCAAAAGCTCACGGCGGCGTCGCAGGCGCTCTCTGCGGCGGCGGCGGTGTGCGCCAGCGGCAGGCGCAGGGTGTATTCAAACCAGGCACTGCCTTTGTAGGCCAGGGTGATTTTATCCCATCCGGAAGGCGCGCCGATGATACAGGCGTAGGGCGGGCGGCGGTCTTTCACAAATAAAGCTCCACGTGAGTCGCCTTCCTCGGCCAGCGCGCCAATCACGGTGATGCGCCAGCCAGGGGCCAGGCCGGCCTGCCCGGCCAGGGCCGCCGCGGCGGTGAAGCAGGCCAGCGGGCCTTTGGCATCCACCGCGCCGCGCCCCCACAGGGTATCACCCGCGCGGCGCACGGGGATGGCTCCGGGGACGGTGTCAATGTGACCCAGCAGGAGAATCTCGCGCTCACCCGCGCCCCACGTTCCTACCGCGTTGCCTATGGCATCGGCGCGCGCATCGCCGCCGAGCGCGCGCATTTGGGCTACGAGGTAATCAACCGCCGCGCCTTCCTGCCCGGTGGGGCTGTAGTGCGTCAGCAGGCCCTCTAACAGCGCAACCTGGGCGGCTTCATCCATCCGAGCGATTCTCCGCAAGTACATCGCGGACGGCCAGGACCACCTTTTCGAGATCGGATTTTTCGATCACCAAAGGCGGCAGGAAGCGCATCACCGTCAGGCCGGCGGGCAGTGCCAGCACGCCGCGCGCCATGAGCGCCTGCAAATAGGGGGTGACTTTTTGCTTCAGCTCGATCCCGACCATCAGCCCTAACCCGCGCACCTCGCGGATGAGGGGCGAGCGGATGCCTCTTAACTGCGCCAGGAACCAGTCTCCCAGCTCGGCGGCGCGTTCCACCAGGTCATTTTGCTCGATCACGTCCAGGGCTGCCAGGGCGGCGGCGCAGGCCAGCGGGTTGCCGCCAAAGGTCGAACCATGAACCTGCGGCGGGAGTTTGCCGACCTTCTCGCCCAATAAGACCGCTCCCATGGGCAGTCCTCCGGCAATGGACTTTGCCAGGCAGACCAGGTCGGGCTGTAAGCCGTAATGCTGGTAGGCGAACATTTGGCCGGTGCGTCCAAAGCCAGTTTGGATTTCATCCACCACCAGCAGCGCCCCCGCGGCCTGGCAGGCGGCCTGTGCACCGCGCAGAAAATCGGCCTGGCCGGGGTGAACGCCGCCTTCGCCCTGCACCACTTCGAGAATCACGGCGGCGGTGGCGTCTGTGACGGCGCTTTGCAGGGCTTCGAGGTTGTTATAGGCCACGTGCGTAAAACCGGGGACGAGCGGCTCGAAAGGCTCGCGGTATTTCTTCTCCCAGGTGGCCGAGAGCGACCCCATGGTGCGCCCGTGAAAGGCGCGCATGGCGGCGACGATCTGACTGCGCCCGGTTGTCAGGCGGGCGAACTTGAGGGCGGCTTCTACCGCTTCGGTGCCAGAGTTTGCCAGGTACACGCGCGGGTAGCCAGAGAGCGCGCACAGGCGTTGTTCCAGGGCGGCGCGGCGGTCATTGTAGAACATTTCGGGGCAAGAGATCAGCCGGGCGGCCTGTTCGGCAACGGCCTGGGCCACCTGGGGGTTGGCATGGCCGATGTTGGCGGCCCCCTGCCCCCCTACGCAGTCAATGTACTCTTTTCCGTCGGCGTCCCACAGGCGCGCGCCCTGCCCGCGCACAATGGCGACCGGGCGCTTGGCGTACAGCCCAGAAGTATGTTGATCTTCGATTTCTTGAATGGCAAGCGTCGAGAGGGTCACGAGATCACCGTTCCTTTCCCTGCTAAAGCGCCTGAGAGCGGGTGTTCCACGCGCCCATCGGCAAAGATGACTTTTCCCACGCCGCGTTCCAGGGCTTCGATAGCGCCCAATACTTTCTTTTTCATGCGGCCTTCGGCCAGTTCCAGCGCGGCGTTGACGGCACTGCGGTCAATGTGAGGGATGAGGCTGGTTTCGTCGGGAAAATTGCGCAGCAGGCCGGGGACGTTGGTGAGCAAAATGAGCTGTTCTGCGCCCATCGCCCCGGCGACCATAGCGGCGGCCCGGTCGGCATCTACGTTGAGCGCATCGCCGCTTTCTGAGATCGCCAGCGGCTGGATGACGGGGGTCAGCCCGGCGGAGAGAAGCGCGTGAAGCAGACCGGCGTTGACCGTCTCGATCCTGCCGGTGTAATCATCGCGGATCACCAGGCGCTTGCCGTTCTCGACGATCTTAATGGCGTCGTTGCGTTTGGCGCACAGCAGGCGGCCATCTACGCCAGAGATGCCAATGGCGTTGACTCCGGCCTTCTGAAGCTGTTCTACCAGGATCAGGTTCACTTTGGCCGTTGCCATGGCGAAGATTTCGAGGGTTTTGCGGTCGGTGTAGCGGCTGGTAAAGCCGGTGACGGTGGTGATAAAGCGCGCCGTCAGCCCCAACTGGGCCGTCAGTTCATTGGTTTCGTTCGAGCCGCCATGCACGAACACCACCGGCTTGCCAGCGTTGACCAGTTCGGCCACATCCGCGCATACGGCGGGCAGGTTGACGCCCTGCGCGCCGCCCATTTTTACAACGATCATCTTGCCTCCACATAACAATAAAAAGGGTTGGTAGGTGCGCGTGGTTGTGCTACCGCGCGCACTTGCCAACTTTAGATGGGGTGCAGGCCGCTGAATTCCAGGCCGGCGGTCTCGGCGAAGCCGAACATCAGGTTCATGGCCTGTACGGCAGAACCCGATGCGCCCTTCATCAGGTTATCAATGGCGGCCATCAACACCACCCGCCCGCTGGACGGGTCCAGCTCGAAGCCGACGTCGGCGTAATTGGTTCCGGCCAGGATTTTTGGCTCTGGGACGCGGTAAATGCCGCGTTTGTCTTTCACCACGCGGATAAACGGCTCTGCCTCGGCCCAGGCGCGGAAGGCGCGCCACAGGTCTTTCTCGGCCACGCCCGGCTTCACGAAGGCGTGGGCCGCCGCCAGCGCGCCGCGCACCAGGTCTACCGAGGTCATGGTCAGGTGGACGGATGGCAGGCCAAGTTCCTGCATCACCTCGGCGGTGTGGCGGTGGCCGTAAGCCGAAAAGGTGCGAATGACGCTGGAGCGCTCGGGGTGGTGGGTTCCGGGGTTGGGCGACTGCCCCGCCTCGGACGAACCGACTTTGATGTCTACGATCACGGGTTTATCCAGGTCGAGCAGGCCCGCGCGCAGGGGGGCCAGCAGGGCCAGGTTGGCGGCGGTGGCGTTACAGCCCACCCCGCTGATGTACGAGGCTGTTTTCATTTCTTCGCGGTGCAGTTCGGGCAGGCCGTAGACAAAGCGGCCCAGCCAATCGGGCGCGGCGTGATCTTCTTCGTAGAACTTTTTATACAGCTTGGGGTCGCGCAGGCGGAAATCTGCGGCCAGGTCTACAATTTTGGGGGCCAGGGAGGCGTACTTCTCAATGTGTTTCTGGCTTTCGCCGTGCGGCAGGGCCAGAAAGAGCACGTCGCACGGTTCCAGCACCTCGCGCGAGGTGAACTTGAGGGTGGTGCGCTTTCTGAGATTGGGGTGCTGTTGGTAGACGAACTCTCCGAGGTGACTTTCTGAGGTGGCCTGGAAAACTTCAACTTCTGGGTGGTCGAGCAGCAGGCGGAGCAGTTCGCCGCCCGCATAGCCCGAAGCGCCAACGATGGAAGCCCTAATCACAATGTCACCTCCACGTGGCCGTTTTTGCCGTTGGGGCTGTTGGGGGCGGCGTGAGCAAAGGCCGGCAGGCCAAAGCCAAAGAACCCATTGGGCAGGGTGGGCGCGGTTGGAGTGGGCAACTGCGGCGTAATCTTGCCGGAGCCGACTGCCAGGGTGTAATCAACGATGATGCCGGGAACGTCCACGCCGGTCATCGGGGCGAGGGTATGAAATTCCATGGTGTGATTCACTTCGTTGACCAGGTAGCCGCGGTGGGGGTCTTCGAGCAGGTCAATCGCCAATACGCCGCCGCCGACGGCCTTCGCCACTGCCACACACAGGTCGTTGAGTGCCGGCGTCACCGGACAGCTTTCGCCCTGCCCGCCGCGTGCGGTATTGGTGATCCAGTGCGAGGCCGAGCGGTAGATGGCGCAGACGGTCATATCACCGACGACCATAGCGCGGATGTCGCGGCCCGGTTTTTGGATAAATTCCTGGATGTAAAAGACGGAATGCTGGTAAGAGCCAAGCGTATCTTTGTGTTCGAGGATGGCTTCGGCGGCGTCGCGGTCGTTGATTTTTGCCAGCAGACGGCCCCACGAGCCAACGGTGGGTTTTAGCACCACCGGGTAGCCCATTTCTTCAATCGCTTCGATGGCGGCTTCAGGAGTGAAGGCTACCTTCACGCGCGGCTGTGGGATGCCCGCGCGGGTGAGCGCGGTAGAGGTCGCCAGCTTGTCGCCGCAGGTGGCGGCCACGTGCGACATGTTGACCGTCGGGATCCCCCAGGCGTTCAGGATTTGGGTAGAATACAGCCCGCGCATAAACGACAGGCTGCGCTCCAAAACGACATCGAAACGCTTCCACTTTTCCGCCTGGTCGAGGTCGAAGTTGGCCTCACGGTCGTCAATGCGCTCAAATTCCACGCCGCGCTTTTCCATGGCTTCTAGAAGCCACTTTTCTTCGACCCGCACCCGCGATAACAACATGCCTGCTTTCATATAGCGCCTCCGCTAGACCATCAACAATTTACTCGCCCCAATCCTCTTCTTCCATAGGAGCCAACTCCAGGGTGGGCGGGTCCAGGCTGACGACTTCGAGGTCAACGCCGCAGTCTGAGCAAACCACAATTTCGCCTTCAACCACGTCGGTTAAGGTCAGTTCAGCGTCACATTCCGCGCAGTGGGCTACGATTGTTTTCGACATGTTTTCCTCCACAAAATGAACAAATCACAGATAATCAAAAAGCCCTCCGGGAGAGAGGGCTTTGTTTACACACTGGCCTGATCGGTTCCGCCATGCGGCTGGCGTTGGCTACTCAAGCACGAAAGACCCACATCCCGGTAGGTGCTGGTTGGGTGGGTCGTCGCTTAGGCAGAAAGGATAATGAGATGTGCTTCATAGACCTTGAAGAATTATAAGGTATTTTTCGGGTAAGTCAATAGGTGATTTTTCAAAATTCATAGGCTTTTTTCAACCTGCTCATCTATAATAAAAGTCCAGGGAGGGGGGCGTCTGCAATCCTGTCTGCGAGGAGATCCAAGACTTGTGAACTGGTTAAAAGAAACGCTGGTTATCCGCACGAGCGGCAAGGGGATGTATCCATTCACTCACCTGGTGGAGAATCAGATTCGCGCGTGGGGCGTGCGGGAAGGGTTGTGCTACCTGTTCATTCAACACACCAGCGCATCGCTGGCCGTCAACGAAAGTTACGACCCTACGGCGCGGGTAGATATGGAAGCGTTTCTGGAGAGGCTCGCGCCCGAAAATCAGCCCTGGTATACCCATACGGTGGAGGGGCCGGATGACTCTTCTTCGCACCTGCGCGCGCTGTTACTGCCGGTCAGCCTGACGATTCCCATTGACGAGGGCCGGCTCAGTTTGGGGACCTGGCAGGGAATTTATCTCTGCGAACACCGCTCGGAACACCAACACAGGAGGGTACTACTACGATGTCTGCAAACAGCTTGAAACGCCCGGCAGAGCGGCCCATTTTGGCAATCACCCTGGGTGACCCGGCGGGCGTGGGGCCGGAAATTGTGGTGAAGGCTCTGACCCATCACCCAGAGGTGTATGAAGTCTGTCGTCCGCTGGTGATCGGCGACCGGCGCATTTTAGAGCGGGCCGGGGAGTTCGTGGGCCGTGAGATGCTGACCTTTGAAGACATCACCGACCCGGCGCGCGGCTGTTACGCGCCAGAGACACTGCCGCTGTTGGACCTGGCAAATGCCAGCCCCGCAGACTGCCCGGTTGGGCAGGTGAGCGCGGCCAGCGGACGGGCGGCGGTGGAATACGTTTTTCGCGCCTGCGACCTGGCCCTGGCGGGGGCGGTGGATGCGGTCGTCACGGCTCCGCTGAATAAGGCGGCGATGAACCTGGCCGGGTATGCCTATGCCGGTCATACCGAACTGCTGGCCGAGCGTACCGGGGCGGGCAGGGTGACGATGCTGTTGGCGGCCCCCAATTTGCGCGTGGTGCATGTGAGCACACACGTTTCTTTAGAGGAAGCCATCCGGCGGGTGACGCGCGAGCGCGTCGAAGCCGTCATTGACCTGGCGCACCGTTCCTGCCGGGCGTTGGGGGTGGAGCGCCCGCGCATTGCCGTGGCCGGCCTGAACCCCCATGCCTCGGAGGGCGGTCTGTTTGGCGACCAGGAAGATCGAGAAATTCTCCCGGCGGTGCAGGCGGCGCGCGCGCGTGGATGGCAGGTGAGCGGCCCTCTGCCTCCGGATACCGTCTTTCTGCGCGCCGTGAAGGGCGAGTTTGACATCGTTGTGGCGATGTACCATGACCAGGGGCATATCCCCATGAAACTGTTGGGTTTTGAGGAAGGGGTTAACGTGAGCATTGGACTGCCCATCGTGCGCACATCGGTGGATCACGGTACGGCGTTTGACATTGCCGGGAGCGGGCGGGCCAGCGAGCGCAGTCTGCTGGCGGCTATGGACGTGGCGATTAAGATGGTCCTCTACGGTGAAAAATGAGAGCAATTTCCATCCCTTACGGCGATAGTGAGCGGGTCGTGCGCGTGCCAGAGGCCAATCTGCTGGCAGTCGTTGCGCCTAACCCGGTAGCCCCTTGCGGTGACCCGTCTGGCGAGGTGCGCCGCGCCCTGGAACACCCCATCGGGAGCGCGCGGTTGCAGGATGCAGTAGCGGGCGCGGAGCGCGTTGTCATCCTGGCGGATGACCTCACCCGCCAGACCCCGGTGGAGATCATCCTGCCGGCGCTGTTGGATGCGATCAACGCGGGCGGGGTGCGCGATGAGCAGGTGACGGTGGTCATCGCTCTGGGGACGCACCGCCCGATGACTCCAGCGGAGATTGAGGCTCATTTTGGCCCAGAGGTGACCGCGCGGGTGAAAATCATCAATAACCCCTGGCAGGACCCTGCCGCCATGGTGGACCTGGGGGTGACGGCCAACGGCACGCCCATTACCGTCAGCCGGGTGGCGCTGGAGGCCGATTTTCTGTTGGGGGTGGGCAGTATTACGCCGCATCACATCCCAGGGTATTCGGGTGGGGCCAAGATCGTCCAGCCGGGCATTACCGGGGCGGCGACCACGGGTGCGACGCATTATTTAAGCACGCGCTCCAGCCGTTCTTACCTGGGGGTGGTTGAAAACCCGGTGCGCGCCGAGATGGAAACCATCGCGGCGCGGGTGGGCCTGAAGGCGATCTTAAACGGGGTGCTGAATGCATCCGGCGAGCTGGTGCAGGCATTTTACGGCGACCCGGTGCAGGCTCACCGGGCGGGGGTGGAAGTCGCGCGGCAGGTGTACGGCGTTCCCGTGCCGGGAGCGGCGGATATTGTGGTGGCGGGGTCGCACCCGTGTGATCTGGAATTCTGGCAGGCGCATAAATCGCTGTACCCGGCGGATCGGGTGGTGAAAGAGGGTGGGACGATTATTGTGGTGACGCCCTGCCCCGAAGGGGTTTCGGTCACCCATGCGCCGATGCTGGAATTTACCGCTCAGGATGCGGCCCGCATTCAACGCTTTATCGAGGAAGGGACGATCACGGACCTGGTTTCTGGGGCGCTGGCGCTGGCCTGGGCTAAGGTGCGCGAGCGGGCAGGGGTCAGCCTGGTTTCGGATGGGATCACGCCGGAAGAAACCCGCGCTCTGGGGTTTACGCCGTATGCCACCGTTGACGCGGCTCTATCTGCCGCGCTGGAAAAGCACGGGCCCGATGCGAAGATCCTGGTGCTGACGCACGCGCCCGATACCCTGCCTCTGCCGGGCGGCCGCGGCGCGGAAGGATGAGATGCTCTCTGGGTTAATCCTTGCAGATGACCTGACCGGCGCGTGTGATACCGGGGCCGTCTTTGCGCGGCGCGGGTTGAATACGGTGGTGCGGTTAGACCCTGCCGCGCCTGTTCCAGCAGACGGGGTGGTGGTGATCTCCACAGACAGCCGCTACCTGCCTGAAGTGCAGGCCGCTGAGGTTGTACGGCAGGTCCTGCGCGGCCTGGCGGTGGGCGGCGCTGTGCTGGTGTATAAAAAGATCGATTCGACCCTGCGGGGCAATGCCGGGGCCGAACTGCGCGCGGTGATGGCGGCATTGGGGCATCCGCGCGCGCTGGTCTGCCCGGCGTTCCCAGGACAGGGGCGCGTGGTGCGCGCCGGGCGGGTGTGGGTGAACGGCGTGCCTCTGGAAGATACCGCTTTTGCCCGTGAAGCGCCCGGTGGAGAGGTGGCGCGGGCGTTGGGCCTGCTGTCAGACTGCCGCCTGCTCGCGCTGGAGCAGGTGCGCGCCGGGGAAGAGGCCCTGACTGCGCTGTTATCTCAGGGGGGCGGCGTGGTAGTTGCTGACGCCGAAACCGATGCAGACCTGGCGGCTCTGGCGCGCGCCGGGCGCAGGGCAGGGGTTGCCCTGTGGTGCGGCTCGGCGGGGCTGGCGCGGGCGCTGGCCGCCGGGTTCAAAAGCGCAGATGCGCCCCAAGCCGGGAAGTTCCCACAGGGGCCGGCGCTGGTGGTGGCTGGAAGCCGCAGTATGGAAACACTGGAGCAGGTGGCCGCTCTGGAAGCGTGCGGCGCGGTGGTGCTTTCGCTGACCGGCGTACTGCCCGGCGACAGCGAATTGATCGCCCGCGCCGCGGCGGATGGCCTCCGCGCCGGGCAAACGGTGGTGATCTGCGCGCGCGGCCTGCCTCATCTGCCCGGATCGGCGGCGCAGGTGGCCGGCGCGCTGGCATGGGCGGCGAGCGCGGCTCTGCGGGCGGTCGAGCGCCTGCCGGCTCTGTTGATTCTCACCGGCGGCGAGACCGCCGCGGCGGTCTGCCGCCGGTTGGAGTGTACGCACATCCGGCTGGTGGATGAAGTAGAGGCGGGCCTGGCCCTGGGCGTGATGCGCGATGGCCGCGCCGCCGGGCTGTGGGTGATCACCAAGGCCGGAGGGTTTGGCCGCCGCGATACCCTGACCCGTATTATTCTTCCAGAGTCGTCAGGTCGCCTTCGGGCAGACCCTGGGCGCGAGCCTTGAGAACGCGGCGCATGATCTTGCCGGAGCGGGTCTTGGGGAGCGAAGGGACAATGGTGATCTTCTCTGGGCGGGCGATGGGGCCGATTTCGTGGCCTACATGCTGGCGGAGTTCCTCGACCAGTGTCTCAGACGCTTCTTGCCCGGCCTTCAAGATCACGTAAGCGTGGATGGCATTGCCCTTCACTTCGTGGGGCAGGCCGATCACCGCGGCTTCGGCCACCGCCGGGTGGCTCACCAGCGCGCTTTCGATTTCCGCCGTCCCTAAACGATAACCGGAGACTTTGATCACGTCATCAACGCGTCCAATCACCCAAAAGTATCCATCCGCGTCGCGGCGGGCGCTGTCGCCGGTGAAGTAAACCCCAGGGTACTTGCTCCAATACTGCTGTACGTAGCGGTCGGGGTCTTTGTAGATGGTGCGCAGCATGGCCGGCCAGGGTTTCTTTAACACCAGGTAGCCTTCTTCGCCCGGCGCGACCGGGCTGCCGTTCTCGTCCAGCACATCGGCTTCGATGCCGGGGAAGGGGAAGGAAGCACTGCCGGGCTTAAGCGGCGTACACGGCAGGGGGGTGATCATAAACATGCCGGTTTCGGTCTGCCACCAGGTATCCATGATTGGACAGCGGTTCTTGCCGATCACGTCATAATACCAGCGCCAGGCTTCGGGGTTGATCGGCTCGCCCACCGACCCCAAGAGGCGCAGTGAAGACAGGTCGTGGCGGTTGGGCCAGGCTTCGCCGAAGCGCATCAGCCCGCGGATGGCCGTAGGGGCGGTGTAGAAGATGGTTACGCCGTATTTTTCGATCATGCTCCACCAGCGGTTAGGGTAGGGGAAGGTCGGCGCGCCCTCGTAGATAAAGCTGGTGGCCCCCAATAACAGCGGCCCGTAGACCACATAACTGTGGCCGGTGATCCATCCGGGATCGGCTGTACACCAGTAGCGATCCTCTTCTTTAACATCAAACACCCATTTGAGGGTCGTGGCGATGCCGACCATATAGCCGCCGTGCGTATGCAGGATGGCTTTGGGCCGGCCTGTTGTGCCGGAGGTGTAGAGCATGAAAAGCGGGTCTTCGGCGTCCATCACTTCGGTTTCGCAGCGCGAGCCGCCGTTCATCGAGCGGGCGACCGGCAGGCCCATCAGGTCGTGCCACCAGTAATCGCGCCCCGATTCCATATTGACGGTATGGCCGGTGCGCCGGTAAACGATGACGTGTTCAACCGTTGGACTGCGCTTCAGAGCCTCATCAACGATTTGCTTTAATTCTACGATCTTGCCGTTCATATAGCCGCCGTCACAGGTGATCACCACCCGCGACTGGCTGTCTTCGATGCGCCCATGCAGGGCTTCGACCGAGAACCCCCCGTAAACCACCGAATGGACGGCTCCGATTTTGGCGCAGGCCAGCATGGCAATGGGCAGTTCTGGAACGCGCCCCATATAGATCGTCACCCGGTCGCCTTTGCGCACCCCCATACTGCGTAAGACGTTGGCAAACATGCACACTTCGCGGTTCAGGGCGTGGTAAGAGAATGTGCGCACTTCGCCCTGTTCGCTTTCCCAAATCAGGGCCAGCTTGTTGCGCTTCCAGCTCTGCACGTGGCGGTCGAGGCAGTTGTATACGATGTTGACCTTGCCGCCCACAAACCACTGATAAAAAGGTGCATTGGAATCATCTAACACCTGATCCCAGGGCTTGAACCACTCGAATTCGCGGGCCCGGTCTTCCCAAAAAGCGGTCAGGTCTCGCTCGGCCTCACGCGTTACCGCGTCTCGGTCTTTGATGTAGGCGGCTTCTAAAACGCCTGGCGGTGGTTGGTAGAGTTCTTTTTCTTTGGTTGCCTCTGTTGTCATACGCTCCATCCTTATCCGGTTGAATTTTCAGGCAGTGCGGGTGCGAAACGCCTGCGATATTCTGGATAAATCCGATTAAATACAGATTATAGATAATTTAGATGGAGAAAACAAATACAATTTTACCGGCGATTAAGGTTAAAGCCGGATTTAATGCATTTGCCAATGGCCCTGTGGAGCGGCGCGGGCCGGGTGGGGGTATTCTGAAGCCGGACCAGGCTGGCGCGTTCCTGGTGTATAATTCACCGCAAGCACATAAACCCCACCCGCCTGAGATGAACCGATGAATCCGCTCTCTGACCAACCGAAAGTCTCGATTATCACCCCATCTTATAACCAGGGGCGCTTTCTAGAGGCCACCATCCAATCGGTGCTGGCGCAGGATTACCCCAACATCGAATACATCATCGTGGATGGGGCTTCGAAAGACAACAGCGTCGAGATCATCCGCAAATACCAGGACCGGCTGGCCTGGTGGGTGTCTGAAAAAGACCGGGGCCATGCCGATGCGCTCAACAAGGGCTTTGCGCGCGCTACCGGCGAAATCCTGGCCTGGTTGAACTCGGATGATACTTACTTCCCCGGCGCGGTGGCCGAGGCGGTCGCTTACCTTAAAGCCCACCCCGACGTGGGCATGGTTTATGCCGACGCCAATTGGATTGATGAAGAGGGCCGCTTTATTGACAAATTCGCCGCCAAACAGACCGATTACCGTGCCATGCTGCGCGGCTCGGTGCATATTCCCCAGGCGACGACCTTCTTTCGCGCCGATTTGTGGCGGCAGCTCGGCCCGCTGGACCTGAACCTCTTCTTTGCCTTTGATTATGACTTTTGGGTGAAGGTGGCGAAGGTCTCGCGGGTGGCCTATACGCCGCGCCTGTGGGCCAACTTCAGGATGCACGACCTGGGGAAGAGCGTGAAGAACGATGACCGCTGTTACCCGGATATGATTAAGGTGTATGAGCGCGAGATGGGCAAGGGCATCTCGTGGCTGCACCTGCGGGCGTTAGGGCGGCGGCTGTTCTATGCCTGGCTGCCCTGGCGTCTGCGGCTGTGGTTGAGAAGGGCGCTGACCTTTTGAGGCCGCCGTTTCGTTTCCTTTTGTTCCCCCTTTTTTTGCCTGCCAACGGAGAAAATACCATGAACCCCAATACTGCACTGCCCCGCTCTACTCCTGAAGCCCAGGGCGTTTCGAGCCAGGCCCTATTGAACTTTATTGACGCGGTCGAAAGCGGCGTGCGCGAACTACACAGCGTGATGCTGGTGCGTCACGGCCAGGTGGTGGCCGAAGGCTGGTGGGCTCCGTACCGCGCGGAGTATCCGCACGTGTTGTTTTCACTCAGCAAGAGCTTCACTTCCACGGCCATCGGCATGGCGGTGGCCGAAGGACTGCTGACGGTCAACGACCGGGTGATTGACTTTTTCCCGGAATTCAAGCCCCGAAAGGTCAGTGAAAACCTGGCCCAGATGCGGGTGCGTCAGTTGTTAGCCATGTGCACCGGCCATGACCACGACACAACCCTGCATCTCTTCCAGGCCAAGGACGGCAATTGGGTGCGGGCGTTCCTGGCGCGCCCGGTCAAGTTCAAACCCGGCACGCACTTCCTCTACAACACCGGGGCCACGTATATGCTCTCGGCCATCCTGCAGAAGATCACCGGCATAACCCTGCTGGAATACCTGACGCCGCGCCTGTTCGAACCCCTGGGCATTGAAGGGGCTGCGTGGGATTCCTGCCCGCGCGGGATCAACACCGGCGGGTTTGGACTGCGCCTCAAGACCGAAGATATTGCCAAGTTTGGTCAGCTCTACCTGCAAAAAGGCGTCTGGAACGGTCAGCGCCTGCTGGCTGAGGAATGGATTGCGGAGGCCAGCGCGCGGCAGGTCTCGAACGGCTGTATTCCCGAAAGTGATTGGGATCAGGGCTACGGCTATCAGTTCTGGCGCTGCCGCCACAACATCTACCGGGGTGACGGTGCTTTCGGCCAGTACTGCATCATCATGCCCGAACAAGACGCGGTGCTGGCGATTACCGCCGGGGTGGCGAACATGCAGCAGGTTTTAGACCTGGTTTGGGATCATCTACTGCCGGGGATGCGGCCCGGCGCGCTGCCCGCAAACCCCGCTCTGGCTGAAAAACTGCGCGCGCGCCTGGCGTCGCTGGCTTTGCCTCTGCCGGCAGGGCAGGTGTCCTCGCCGCTGGCAAAGCCGGGGATGAGCCGCGCTTACGCGCTGGCCGAAAATGAGCAGAAGCTGACCGGCCTGAGCTACGATTTTACAGATGACGCCTGCCGTCTGACGGTGACCGGCCCGTTTGGCGCGGTCACGACTACCTTTGGCCTGGGTTCCTGGCTGAAGGGGTCGAGCCGCCTGTTCGCGGACCGCGAAGAAGCCGCCGAGACCTGCGCCGTTTGGAAGGCCGAAGACGTGTTGGAACTGACGGTGCGTTACGTCCACACTCCGTTTTATTGGACGATCACCAACTGCTTTGCCGGCAGTGAGGTCAAGGTACAGGTCAACGTCAATGTGGCCTTTGGGCCAACGAAATTCCCAGAGTTGAGCGGACACGCCGTATAGCAGTGGTTTGGCAGGTCGGGTTCAGGGCGGCGCACGGGCGGGGGGTGGAGATTGTGAACAGCCGCGGCGATTTCTTCAGCCCTGAACCCGACCTACAAGAGCTGAAAGCATTGGGGTGGGGGAAAGATCGCATCCTGTAGGGAAATCCTGGTAGGCGTAGAAAATCTTATCTCGATATAATGCTGCTCTCTGGCGCTTCTCAGCCAGGGCGGGAACTTTTAAAGGCTGAGAGCGTCTAACAAAAAGGGAGGACGGAAGAACTGCGGCGCGGACGGTTCCGCCCCTGCGGTGCAGTCTCAAGCCGCATGTTTTGGAAAGTCCTTAATGCGTATAGAGAGGATAGGAGTAACGTAACGATGAAACGCCAGTTATGGGTTTGGATCGCCCTGATTGTTGTGATGATCGCCGCGGCCTGTACCCCCGCCGCGCCAGCACAGCCTACGTCAACCACGCCCCCTCAGGGCGGCCCCGCGACGCCAACAGCGGAGACAGGCAAGGAGACCGAAGCAATGGAACAGGCGAGAATGAGCGCCGTGAAGGCATTGGCCGAAAAATTGGGCCTATCGGAAGGTGAAATTGAGGTGCAGGCCGTTGAAGCCGTTGATTTTAACGATAGCTGTCTGGGGTTGGGCGGCCCGGCGGAATCGTGCTTGCAGGTCATCACCCCCGGCTACCGCTTAACGCTCACCGCCGGCGGGCAGACGTATGAAGTGCGCGTAGCGGCCGATGGCTCGACCGCGCGCGTGGCCGAACCCGCTCAGACGGGCGGCCAGGGCGAAGCCGCCGCGTTGGCGCAGGCCGCCGCGGCCCTGGCCCAGCGATTGGGAGCCCTGCCCGCCCAGGTGAAGCTGGTGAAGACCGAGGCCGTGGATTGGCCCGATAGTTGTCTGGGATTGGGCGGCCCGGATGAAATGTGCGCTCAGGCGGTTACGCCGGGGTACCGCTTTACCCTGGAAGTGGATGGCAAGCAGTACGAAGTCCGTACCGATGCGGCAGGGACCTATGCCCGCGTGAACGAACAAAGCTTGGGGAATGTGACCCCTGGTCCGCTGGCCGGGCCGTTTGCCAAAGCCATCGAGGTCCTGGCACAGCAGGCAGGCGTTAGCCCGCGCGAAGTGAGACTGGTGGATGCGAGCGCCGAAGAATGGCCCGATGGCTGTTTGGGGTTAGGCCGGCCCGATGAGGGCTGTCTGCTGGCGATTACCCCCGGCTACCGCCTGGTATTGGAAGTGGATGGCAAGCAGTACGAAGTCCGCACCGACCAGAAAGGCAGTCAGGTGCGCGTGGCCGGGCCGAACTTGGGGGGTGGGGGCAGTATGCCGCAGGATCACCCCACTGATCTGATCCTGCTCACCTGGCGGCGCGAGGGAGGCATTGCCGGGCTGTGCGACGAATTGACGGTCTACGCCGGGGGCGACGTGGAAGCCGCCTCTTGCAAGGGCGGCGCGCCCGCCGCGGTGGGGAGCTTTCAGATGAGCGCCGAACAGCAGGAGAAGCTCTTTGGTTGGGTGCGCAGTTTTGCCAGCTTTGAGTATATCGAAAAAGACCCCGCTACCGCCGACGCCATGACCCAAACCCTGGTCTTCACCGGCAGTGGGACGCAACCCCCCACCCAGGCCCAACAGCAGGAAATCGCCGCGTTTGCCGCTGAATTGTTTGCCCAGGCCGGTAAGCCGTAATCAGATGGCAGGGTATTTTCGGCGCTTTGAGCTGAAAATACCCTGCAATTTTCTTGTTTTTAAGCGTTGAACGGGTATTTTGCCAGTTCATCCAGCAGGTCGGCCAGGCGCACCTTCGCCAGAGCCGTCACCCGGTCGGCGGCCCCATACGAGATGTACACATCGCCGTGATAGATATATCCCCCCACCGGAAAGACCACGTTGTTCACATCGCCCACGCGCTCATAGTCTTCCTCTGGCTCCAAAATGGGGTAGGGCAGGCGGGCAATTACCTTGGAAGGATTTTCCAGGTCTAAGAGGGCGGCTCCGGCGCGGTAGACAAAATCCAGCGGCGCCGGCGAGAGCTTTTCTACGGCGTGGTAGATCACCAGCCAGCCCTTAGGGGTGCGGATGGGCGGCACACTGCCTCCCACCTTTCCGCATTCCCACGGGTAGGCGGCCCGCAGTACGGTGGAGCTTTCTACCCGCTGAGCATAGTTCTGCCAGCTCTGCGGGTCGAGCAGTTCTTCGATGGAATCAAAATAATCAATCTGGATATTCGGCTCTACCCGGTGCATGTAAGCCACGCGCCCGCCGATTCGCTCTGGGAACAGGAAGGCGTCTTTATCCCAATGATCGTGGTTGATAATGCCAAGCTTCTCGATGGTCTTAAAATCTTCGGTGCGCGCCACGCCCACCCGGGCCCGGTCTTGCCCAAGAGGGGCCGAGTCCTTATCCCAGGCGGTGTAGGTGATGTAAAAGGCGTCTTCAAACTTGACCACGCGCGCATCCTCACAGCCCGAAGCCTCCCAGACATGGGTAGGGGCGATCAGGGCGCGCTGTGATTCTTCCAACAGCCGGCCGGTGGGCGTCAGCCGGGCGTAGCGGATTTCGTTGACGGCGTAATTCGACTGACGGGCCGGGTCGAACCCCTGGCGCCATTCGCAGTACCGGAAAACCATGTGAACAACACTGCCGTCCAGCACCATGCCGGCGTTGAACTTGGCGATGGTTTTGATGTCCGGCTTCTCTGGCGCCAACACGACTCCTAACCGTTCCAGCTTAATCATGGATACCTCCTGAACAACGATGGGTTTTGTTTTTGTGTGTAGGGTGGGTTGTTTCGAGCCGCCGGATTGGGGGAGCGAGCCGCCAGATCGGGGGACCCGACCTGTACATTATATCGCAGGCTCTGCCGCTGAGGTACTTGTATCTCGATGTAACTCGTGGTAACATGGATGCACGGCAGTCCATCCGATGAATACATCCAAGTCCGAATCCAATCGCCAGGTTGGCAAGCATCAGTTGGAGGAACAGCGCGAGAGCATCCTCGATGCCGCCGCACAGCTTTTCCTTAAAAACGGTCTGGAAAATACCCGCATGATTGACATTGCCGCGCAGGCCGGCATTACCAAAGTGACGCTCTACCGCTATTTCCCCAACCGCGACGTGATCGCGCTGGAAGTCCATGCGCGCATGTGGAACCGGATCGCGGCGCAGGTGGGGGAGGAGGCGCAGGAGCTTTCGCCGGCGGGCGCCCGCCGCCTGGCCCGCGCCATGATCCGTAATTTTCCAGCCCTGCGCGATGCCTACCGCTACATGGGTATGTTTGACCGTATCTATCTGGATAATCCGTTGGATGCGGCCCGCGCCCAATGGACGAAAGACCGGTTTCTCTCTATCGCACAGCGCGGCACTGCCGCCGAAACCCTGGCGCACAAAGACCCGCAGGCCCACCGCCTGCTCACCGTCCTGAGCGCCGTGCTCTGGTTCCTCGAAAAGCTGGCGTTACGCGGCGAACTCACCTGGAGCGACCAGGCCATCCCGCTGGAAGCGCACCTACAGGTATTTGAAGAGATGATTATGGGGTATCTGGACCGGCTGTCTGAAGTTGAGGCGATCAATCAACACCGATAAGGAGAAACGATGGCTACCAACGTAAGTGTATCGGACTTTCCTGAGATTCGCTGGAAGGGTCATTGGGTTTGGGTTCCCGAAGACAAGGTGGAATTAGGGATGGCTCTGCCGGGGATGGCCGGAGAGGCGCGCAAAGAGTCGCACGGGCTGTTCCGCAAGCGCTTCACCCTGGCGGCGGTTCCAGAGCGCGCCCCGGCGCGCATCACCGCCGATTCGCGCTACGCCCTGTACGTAAACGGGCGCGAAGTGTCGCGCGGGCCGGTGCGCAGTCAGCCGCGCCGCATGATGTACGATCTGATGGACCTGGCCCCCTACCTGCAAGCGGGCGAAAACCTCATTGCCGTGTACGTGCGCTATTACGGGCGTCCCAACTCGTTCTACATTCCGGCGGTTCCCAACAGTGGGTTGGGCAAGACCGGCGCGCTGGTGTTCGAGGCCAACCTGGGGGCGGCTGGCTGGCTGGTTTCGGATGAGACCTGGCAGGCCGCCCGCTGTGACGCCTGGGAGCCGGTTGGCGTTACCGATAATATTGTAGGCGGGGGCGTGCCGGTAGAAATGCTCGACGCGCGCAAACTGCCCGTCGGCTGGCGGGAGCTGGGCTTTGATGACAGCGCCTGGGGACGCGCCCAAGTACTGCGCGCCATTCACATCGGCGGTTTTGCCCATTCACAACCCCCCACCGATCCCTACGGCCCGCTTTACCCCCGCCCGATTGCCCAACTGGGCGGTGAGGTGGTTGCCCCCGCTGTGATACAGGCCGAGGCGCTTCAGGCCGCGCCCGATGCGGCCATCCACCTGCCGGCCGCCCGCGTGACAGCTTCTATCCATCTGCCGGCTGGCCCGGCCACCGAGGTAGCTCTGCCCATCGCCGTGGAGCCTGGTCCTGGTGGGGCACGCCTGCGCTTTGATTTCGGGCGCATCGTGGCCGGCCTGGTGCAGTTAGAAGTTAACGCCCCGGCGGGGACGGTCTTTGACCTGTGCTATGTGGAAGACCCGATCACCGGGCGCGAGCAGGGCTTCTCTGCCCCCCACAACGGCAGTCGTTACATCGCGCGCGGCACGGCGGATGCCTTCGAGGTCTTCGACATCAACGGCCTGCGCTATATTTACCTGCTCATCCACCCCACCAGCGGCGCGGTGACGGTGAAGCGCGCGGCCGTCCGCGAGAGGATTTACCCCTGGTCGCCGGGCGCGGAATTTGAATGCTCTGACCCTGAACTCAACGCCCTGTACCGCGCGGGCATCCGCACCGTCAACCTCAACTCGTTTGACGCCTTTACCGACTGCCCCACGCGCGAACAGCGCGCCTGGGTGGGTGACAGCGTCGTCCACCAGATGGTCCACCTGGCGACCAATACCGATTGGCGGCTGGCCTGGCAGTACCTGAACCTGGGCAACTCGCCGCGCTCCGATGGCATCTTGCCGATGAGCGTGGCGGGCGAAATCGAAGCTTCTGGCGGCATGACCATCCCCGATTGGGGCCTGCACTGGGTGCATGGGGTTTACAATCTCTACCGCTTCAAGGGCGATAAAGACGCGGTGAAGTCCTTCATGCCCACCATCGAGCGCATCCTGCGCTGGTATGTGCCATTTCAGACCTCTGCCGGGGTGTTGAAAGACGTGACCGAGTGGAACCTGGTGGATTGGGCCGCCCTGTTTGTGGAAGATACCAGTTCCATCCTCACGGCCATCTGGGCGCGCGGGCTGAAAGAGTTCGCCGAAATGGCCGCCTGGCTGGAAGAGAACGCCAGCCGCCGCTGGGCGGAGGGCCTGTACGCCAAAGCCAAAGCCGGGTTTGAGATGTTCTGGGATGAAGCGCGCGGGACCTATGTGGATCATATTAAAGACGGGGTCCGTCAGCCGGCGGCCAGTCAGGTAGCGGGGGCGCTGGCGGTGGTTTCGGGGCTGGCTCCGCAAGAACGCTGGGCACGCATTATGGAAACTGTTACCGACCCGGCCCGGCTGGTGGTGCGCTCGTGGACGGGCGGCGGCGAGGGCGAGTATTCTGTTGAGAAGATGCGCAAGCAGTTCATGGGCATCTACGAGGCCGATTGGGACGTAGAACGCGAGATCGTCATTGGCGAGCCGTTTATCAGTTACGTGGTGCATGATGCCGTGGCCCAGGCCGGGCTGGCGAACAAACTGCCCGACCTCTACCGCCGCTGGAGCCAGTTCCTGGTGAACGGCTACGATACGATCGGCGAGTGCTGGGGCTGGGGGACGCACGTGCACGGCTGGAGCAGTACACCCACCAAAGACCTGGTCTTTTACACGCTGGGCGTCACCCCTGCCGAGCCGGGCTACGCTACCGCGCGCGTAGCTCCGCGGTTGGGCAGGCTGGAATGGGCCAGGGGCAAAGTGCCGACCCCCTACGGCCTGCTGGCGGTGGAAGTAACCGCCGGTAAGGTGGTGGTTGATTCGCCCGTGCCGTTCATCTTAGACCTGGAAGGCCGCCCCGCGCAGAAATTCGAGGCCGGGCGGCGTGAAATAACCGTGTAGGGCCGCAGTCCCCTGCGTAAAACGTGCAAGCCCCTACAGGGTTTTGTTTTCAACCCCGCAGGGGCTTGTGAGCGCTGAGGTGGGGTTTTTAACCCTCTACGAGAGGCCAGAGCAAGCGTTATAGGTAATTCGCCGAAAGAATTTTAACAACAAAACTTACATGCCCGGCGAATTACTGGGGCAAAACGCCTGGCAGTATTACCTGGTTGATTAAAGTACTTTCGGCGTTTTGCTTAACGCGCGATTATTTTCAAGAGGATAAGATGCTGCGCAATTCATCTGCTCCGATCACTGTACAGAAACTGCGCGCCGAGTATCTCGAGAACCCGCTCGGCATTGACGAGCGCAAGCCGCGCCTGAGCTGGCAGATTGCCTCGCCGGAGCGCGGCGTAACCCAGAGCGCCTACCAAGTGCAGACTGCCCTGCTGCTCGATAACCTGACACAGGGAATTTACCTGCTGTGGGATTCTGGGAAGGTGGTTTCGGACCGGCAGACGGCCATCCCCTATGGCGGGCCGGCCCCGCAAAGCCGCATGCGCGTTTACTGGCGCGTGCGCGTGTGGGATGGCCTGGGCCGCCCTTCGCCCTGGAGCGAGCCGGCCTGGTGGGAGATGGGCCTGTTGGAAGAAAAAGATTGGACGGCGGACTGGATTGAGGTTGGTTGGGATGAAGATCCCCAGGCGTTTAAACCCTGTCCGCACTTCCGGCGTGCCTTTACCCTCGACGCGCCGCCCATCTCGGCACGGTTGTACATCACCGCGCGCGGGCTGTACGAAGCCTGGATCAACGGCGCGCGCGTGGGCGACCAGGTCTTTACCCCTGGCTACACCGCTTACGACCAGCGATTGCAGTACCAGGTCTATGATGTGACGGCTCTGCTGAGGCAGGGCGAGAACGTCTTGGGCGCCATTTTGGGCGACGGCTGGTTTCGGGGCCGGGTGTATGGCTCTGGCGATCGCAACGTTTACGGTGATCGGTTGGGGCTGTTAGCGCTGTTGATTATCAAAACGGATGTCAGCCGTCAGGTGGTCGTCTCCACTGGCGACGGCTGGCAGTGCGCTACCGGCCCGATTCTCAAATCGGACATGAAAGACGGCGAGATCTACGACGCCCGCCTGGAGATGCCCGGCTGGTGCAGTCCTGGCTTTGACGCCGCCGCGTGGCAGGGGGTGCGCATCGCCGCCCACCCGAAGAATCACCTCATTGCTTCGCTGAGCGTGCCGGTGCGCCGCAAAGAAACGTTTGCCCCCCAGGCTGTCTTAAAAACCCCCAAGGGTGAGACGGTGTTGGACTTTGGTCAGAACCTGGCCGGGGTGGTGCGGATGAAAGTCAGCGGTCCACGGGGGACCACCGTTACCCTGCTGCACGGCGAAGCTTTAGACCAACACGGCAACTTCACCCAGGCTCATCTGGCAATTGGGAAACCCTACGACCCAGAGAAAAACCCCTTCCAGGTGGTGCGCTACACCCTTAAGGGCGAAGGCGTCGAGGAATACGAGCCGCGTTTTACCGTTCATGGTTTTCGCTACGTCAAAGTAGAGGGCTACCCCGGCGAGGTGATCCCCGAAAACTTCCGCGCCGCTGCCACTTACAGCGATATGGAACCGACCGGGACCTTCCAATGTTCAGACCCGCTGATCACCCGGCTGCATCAGAACGTCGAATGGAGCATGAAGAGCAACTTCCTCGAAATCCCCACCGACTGCCCCACCCGCGAGCGGGCCGGTTGGACGGGCGACGCACAGATTTTCGCCCCTTCAGCCGCATTTTTGATGGACACCCGCGCTTTCTTCCGCAAGTGGCTGGGCGACCTGCGCATCGAGCAGTTCTCAGATGGCAAGGTGGGCAATTTTGTGCCGAACCCGTACCGGTTGAAGCAGGGGGGGAGCGCCCGCTTTTTGAAAGGCTTAGACGGCTCTGCTGGCTGGGGCGATGCCGCGGTGCTGATCCCCTGGGCGCTGTATTGGGCCTACGGCGACGCGCGCTTTCTGGAAGAACAGTATGCCAGCATGAAAGCCTGGGTGGAGTATATGCGCAGGCGGGCCGCCCGGGTGCGGTGGACTACTAAACTGCGCCCCCTTTACTGGTTAGACTTCACCTACCGCCAGCGCCAGCGGTTGATCTGGGAGCATGATTATCACTGGGGTGAGTGGCTGGAGCCGAACGGCGGCGGCATGGGGGCGCTGATGCTGGACACGCTCAAGCGCGTTCTGTTTGGCTGTGCCGTGGTTGCTACAGCCTACTTTGCCTACTCCACGCGCCTTCTGGCCGAGGCGGCGCAAATTTTAGGCAAAAAGGATGACGCTCAGACCTACCGCCGCCTGGCTGAGCAGATCAAAGCCGCTTACGCCGCCGAGATGATCGGCCCTGATGGGCGCATCCGTCCTGACCGTCAGGCCTCATATGTGCGCGCGCTGGCCTTTGACCTGGCCCCCGCAAAGCTGAAGCCTGCCCTGGTGGAGCATCTCGTCCGCCTGGTGCGCGCCGCTGGCAATCACATTGGCACGGGCTTTCTTTCCACGGTGTTTCTGTGCGAAGTACTGGCTGAACACGGTCACCTGGATGCGGCCTATGATCTGCTCACCCAAAAGACGATCCCTTCGTGGCTGTATGCCGTCACCAAAGGCGCGACGACCATTTGGGAAACCTGGGAAGGGATCAAAGAAGACGGTACGCCGCAGATGTCGCTTAACCATTACAGTCCTGGGGCGGTGGTCAACTTCTTACACCGCGTGGTCGCCGGCATCAACGCCGCCGAGCCGGGCTACCGCACCATCCGCATTCAACCGCGCCCTGGCGGCGGGCTGACGTGGGCGCAGGCGGGCTACGAGTCTGTATATGGGCGGGTGGCTGTGGATTGGCGGCTGGAAGATGGCCGCATGCGTCTGAACGTGACCATCCCGGCCAACGCGCGGGCGGTGGTGTACCTGCCGGGAGCCGCGCTGGAGCAGGTGACGGAGAGCGGCGTGCCGCTTTTGCAGATGGTGGGCGCGGCCAACCCCACGCAGGCCGGCTCTGATACGCGCGTAGAGGTGGGGTCGGGAATGTATTGTTTTGAATATTCGGTCGCGGAGCGGGGCTTTTCGCAAAGTGCCTGACGTTTTGAAAGCCGCTCGTCTTGCATGAGGGCTAAATCTTTGGTTCCCCGTCTCCTCGAAGGGGGCGGGGATGATTTTGAGAAGGCCCGGATCACCGTTTTCACCTATATTGCATTAATACAGGTGTTGGTGTAAAATGCAAAGGGTTCTTTCCCAGAATACGCGCAGATAGAAGTAGCATCCATTTTTAATTCCTTCCGTTACACTGCTAGGAGGCACCATGGACTTACTTGGCTTGGCCCGGCATGGCTTGAATAGTTTCGAGCAAATTGCCATCTTGGGCGTAGTGGTTACAGCGTTTATTAGCCTGCTGTACGCGTGGCTGCTGCGGGGCACCGTCTTGAACAAGGACAAAGGCTCGCAGAAAATGCAGGAAGTTTGGAACGCGATCCGCATCGGCGCGGAAGGTTATTTGGGGACCCAACTGCGGTCAATCATCCCCGCGCTTTTACTGCTGACCGTTGCAATGTTCTTGTCGGTTTACGTGGTACAGGTCTCGCCTGAAGCCCTTGAAGAGTTCCCGCAGAACACGCAGATCATCATTGCCATTGGCCGCACGGTGGCTTTTATCATGGGCGCGAGCTTCTCGCTGTTGGTCGGTCAGTTGGGCATGCGCATGGCGATTCAGGCGAGCGTGCGGTCTTCTTCCGCCGCCCGGCGTGACTTCACCGAGGCGCTTTCCATCGCCTACTACGCGGGTACGATCACCGGCATGCTCACCGACGGCCTGGGGCTGTTCGGCGGCACGATCATCTTCATCATCTTTGGTAAGGCCGCGCCCGATGCCCTGCTGGGCTTTGGCTTCGGCGGTACGCTGATCGCGCTGTTCATGCGCGTGGGCGGAGGTATCTACACCAAGGCCGCCGATGTAGGTGCTGACCTGGTTGGTAAAGTGGAAAAAGACATCCCCGAAGATGACCCGCGCAACGCCGCAGTGGTGGCCGACCTGGTGGGCGACAACGTGGGTGACTGCGCCGGCATGGCCGCCGACATCTTCGAGAGCTACGAAGTGACCATCGTCTCCGGCCTGATCCTGGGCCTGGCTCTGGTGAACGCTACCGGCGGCGAACTGAAGTGGATCGTTTACCCCCTCATCATCCGCGCGGTTGGCGTGATCAGCTCGATCCTGGGGACCTTCACCGTCCCGATTTGGGAAAAGTTCCCCATCAAGTTCCTGCGCGCGCATGACGCCGAAGAGGCCATGTTCCGCTCGTATGAAGTTTCGAGCGTCAACACCATCCTGTGGGCCTTCGTTCTCGCCATTGCCTACGCGGGTGACTGGCGGCTGGGCCTGCTGACGACCGTCGGCGTGGGCTTGGCGGTGGCCTTCAACCCCCTCACTTCTTACTTCACCTCCACCAAGAAGCCTCCGGTGATGGATATCGTCAAGGCCACGCGCACCGGCCCGGCTACGACCATCCTCTCTGGCCTCTCGGTGGGCATGGAATCGTCGGTTTGGGCGCTGATCGTTATCGTCGTCAGCTTTGTGGCCGCGCTGTTGATCTACGGCGGCGAATCGGACCCGCTGTACGTGCTGTATGCCGTCGCCATGATCGGCATTGGTATGCTCAGCCACACCGGCAACAACGTGGCGATGGACTCGTATGGCCCCATCTCTGACAACGCCAACGGCATCGGCGAGATGTCCTGGCACGATATGGACGATCCTGAAACCCTCCGGGCCCGCCAGATTATGGCCGACCTGGACGCGGTGGGCAACACTACCAAAGCCATCACCAAGGGCGTGGCGATTGCCTCCGCGGTGATCGCGGCCGTATCGCTGTTTGCCTCCTACATTACCGATATTGGCCGTGTGCAGGCTCAGTTGGGCGTCGCCAAGCTCGACGCCATCCGCATCTCTGACGTAACGGTGTTCATTGGCTTCCTGGTGGGTGGGGCACTGCCCTGGCTGTTCAGCTCGCTCTCCATCCGTGCCGTCAGCCGCGCCGCCGGTCAGATTGTTGAGGAAGTCCGCAATCAGTTCCGCATCCCTGGCATTATGGAAGGGACGCGCACGCCAGACTACGCCCGCGTGGTGTCAATCTCGACCACTTCGGCGCAGAAAGAGCTGATCCCCCTGGCGACGATCTCGGTGCTGACTCCGCTGGTGGTAGGCCTGCTGTTGGGCGTGGAAGCCCTGGGCGGGTTCCTGGCGGGCGTCATCCTGTGCGGGCAGTTGCTGGCGGTGTTCATGTCGAACGCCGGCGGCGCGTGGGATAACGCCAAGAAAGCGATCGAGGATGAGCCGCGCAACCCCGCCGCCAACACCGGCAAGGGCTCTGAGCGCCACAAGGCCGGCGTGGTAGGCGATACGGTGGGCGATCCGTTGAAAGATACGGCTGGCCCGGCCCTCAACCCGATGATTAAAGTGGTCAACCTGGTCTCGCTGATCGCCGCGCCGATTATCGTACAGCAGCAGCCGATCATCAAGATGGGGCTGAGCAACCTCAATATCGTCATCGTGCTGGTGACGGTGGTACTGCTTGGCGGCATCATCTGGGCCATCGGCCAGAGCAAGCGCAAGACCGCCGACCTCGCTGAAGAAGTGGCTGCGGTCCCCGGCGACTAAGAATTGATCTAAAAAACGATTGACAAGTTGGCTGTGAGCGGTGGATAGCCGCCCACAGCCAACTTTTTTTAAAAATTTCATTTTCCTGTCATCTTCTTTTGATATAGTTCAGGTCGAAAAGAAGAAAGTTTTGTTTTTATACATGGAGGTAGAGAAACATGAAACGCGCCAAGTTTCTTGTCATATTCGTACTGCTGTTTGCCCTGCTGGCGGCAGGGTGTGTACCCGTGGTGAGCATGGGGATGCAGACGGTACGCGAGTTGGCCCGGCAGGGGCGGGAGATTGCGGCGGCTCAACGGGCTACTGCGACGCCGACCGCGGTGGTGATGGGGGAAGCGCAAGACGCCGCCAATGCCGCGCCCCCGGTGAACGCTCCGGGCGCGCTGGCCGCCCTGGAAAGCACGTTTGAAGAGGTGTATACCCGCGTCAACCCTTCGGTGGTCAACATTCAGGTAGAGATGGACCTGGGCGGGCCGACCTCGCGCTTCAGCCCTTCGTTTGGCGGCCTGGTGGCCGAGGGATCGGGCTTCGTGTGGGATAAGGAAGGCCATATCGTCACCAATAATCACGTGGTAGAGGGCGCGGGGCGCATTTTGGTGACTTTCTCCGATGAAACCATCGTAGAGGCCAAGCTGGTGGGTTCCGACCCCGAAAGCGACCTGGCGGTACTGCGCGTTGACCGCCCTGCGGATGAACTCACCCCGGTAGTACTGGCCGATTCCTCGAAGGTGCGCGTTGGGCAGATCGCCATTGCCATCGGCAACCCCTTTGGCCTGGCGGGGACCATGACCAGCGGGATCGTCAGCGCCCTGTCGCGCTCCCTGCCCGTCAGTGGAGGGATCACGACCGGCGGGACCTACACCATCCCTGATATTATCCAGACCGATGCGGCCATCAACCCCGGCAATTCCGGCGGCGTGCTGGTCAACGCCCAGGGTGAGGTGATCGGCGTAACGACGGCTATCCGCTCGGCGGTCGAGTCGAACTCTGGGGTTGGGTTTGTGATCCCATCCAACATCGTCCGGCGGGTTGTGCCCGTGTTGATTAAAGAAGGTTCTTACCAGCACCCGCGCCTGGGCATCGCCGGGACGACCCTCACCCCCGACCTGGCGGAAGCTTTGGGACTGCCGGCCAACCAGCGCGGCGTGGTGGTGATGGACGTGACGGCCGGCGGGCCGGCGGATCGCGCCGGACTGCGCGGCGCACAGGGCAGAAACCGGGGCGGTGACGTGATCATCGCCATTGACGGCCAGCCCATCCGCGACTTTGAAGAGCTGTCTACCTATCTGTTCTACAACACCGAGGTCGGGCAGAAGGTGGAACTCACCATCCTGCGCGGCGGCAAGGAACAGACCGTTCAACTGACGCTGGGGGTGATTGACAACTCCGAATAAGGCGCGCCGGAACGCGCAAAATTCCAGTCAGCAGTGGACTTTCTCCTCCCCCTGACTGCTGTTTTACCGAAACCATTACGGGTAGAAAGGGATTGGGGCCGCCTCTCGTAAGCAGAGGCGGCCCACCGTTTTAAAAATAAACACGCCCCACCCAATTGGGGTGGAGCGTGCGGTTCCCAAAAGTATAACCCATTTCCTCACCATATTCCTGAGTCCGGGCTTTTCCGAAAAAAACTCATCCGAAAAAACGCGCCGGGGTTTTTGAGAAGGCCGGTTTTGCCAGCGTGGGGCAGTTTATTCACCCAACCGCTTTTTGCAAAACGCCGCTTTCGATCACAAACTGCATTCCCGCGGAAGCCGGTTTGGGCAAATTACGCGCCTGTGGGGTCATTTAATCTCCCACAAGGACAGCGCGGCGCGGCTGGGGAAAAATCCCCGTGGAATTTTGGCGTAATGAATGCCAATTTCCACCTGGCGGGCAGTCTGCAAGCTGTTGAAGGGCAGTAACACGGCCCTCGCACTGCCTATGGAGCTTCCATTCCGCTTGAGCAATACGCATTTGCGGAAAAATTACTGCATGGGCAGTGGGCAAGCCTGTCAACAGCTTTGCGCGCGTCTGAAGGCCTTCTGGCCTGACGAGCAGTGCCAATCTATTGTTAAAGATCGAAGGTTGGCGGGTTTGCGATAGCGCCGGGGCGCATGGAACGCCCTATGCGCGGCGACGATACCAACCCGGTGATGATCTCTGGGCGGGCGGGAACCGATTGCCCGCCCAGAAACCCTCACCTCGAAGTCCTGATCTGCGGCGGCTAGACCGCCATGCCATACTGGCCGCGGGGGTGCTGTGCGTCAGCGCGGGCACGGATGGCTTTGAGGGCGCGGCACTTATGCTGGCGCACCAGGGCTTCGCTCAACTGCATCTGCCGGGCGATCTCTTCGGTGCTTTCGCCGTTGAGGAAGCGGACCAACACCTGCCGGCGCGTGCCGTGGAGTTCTTCCAACCCCGCGCGGAACAATTGGTCTTGCTCGCGGCGCTCCAGCCATTCTTCCGGCTGGCGGGGCAGGTCTCCACTGGGGTGATAAGGGATCTCATCCAGGTGTACCAGATAGCGGCGGCGGCGGCGGGCTTCGCGGATCTTGTTGCGGGCGATCCCTTTGACGTAAGCGGAGAAGGGCGCTCCCGCGCGCGGCTGGTACTGACCCCTTTCCACTCCCAGGTAGGCCGTCAGCAGTGCATCCTGGACCAAATCATCATCTGGCTCGCCGGTGTTGTTGTGAGCGCGGATGAAGCGGTAGAGGATGGATTCGGCGATGCTGTGCCATTCGGCCCAGGCCCGCGCGCGGTCTTCGCGGTCGGGGTTGGTGCTGGGGAGCAGGCGGTCAATCAGGGCTTCGTCGGACTGTGGTCGTGAGTACATGGGCTACCTCCTGTCTGAACAGGGATGGCGGCCTCTCCCACGCCTGGCCCTCCCTGCAAGTTCTCAAGCGAGCAACTGGCAGGGGAAGCGAGAGGAAACAACGCTATTCAGTTGTTAAGGTGGTTGAGGCCGCCGCTTCGTGACAATCTGCCCGTGAGGTGTATGGGCGTGAAGCGACAGGCCCTTGCGCAAGGACTCATCGAGTATATCTGCTTTTGAACAGATTTTCAAGGGCGAATTTTCGCGGCTTTTTGCCGAGCTGGCCCTGCCGCGCGCGGGAGTCCCTTCCCAGCGGTGAAAAACTCGCCGCCGGGAAGGGGCTTATCTTTATTCCACTTTCATCCCTTCCGGCCACTGGAAGAAGTCGTTGATGTGTTCCCCAAAATACTCGGTGTAATCCTGGTGAAATTCCATCTGGAGCGTCTCGTTCAGCAGGTCTACGGCCTGGCGGTACGAGCAGGTCTGGTGATTTTGGAGCAGGTCATACAGCAAGAAGGCGCGGTCGCCGGTGAGGAAGGTATACAGGTCGCGTTCCATATCCAGCCATTCGGGCAGTACATGGCCGAGCATCACCTTTTCAGGCAGTGGGTCCACGCGCACCGGCTGGATGCCCTTGATGTTGACGATGGCCGGCACTTCGACCACCACGTCATCGGGGATGCCCGGCAGTGCCCCATGATTGGGGACGTTGACCTGGAAGTACCCTTCGTTGTTGTTCATCAGCCCGTCAATGATCGGCACAATTTGCTCGCGGGTTTTGGTAGTGCCGGCGTATTCAGACACGCTGGCCGATGGGTCGTTGGCAATGCGGGCGTACTCGGCCAGGCGTTGTTCAAGGTTCTTGACGAAATAGGGCCGGGCGATGTGCGTATCGGGGCCGCCGAATGGCTCGCCGAACCAGTACTTTTTCGTCTCGATATTGGTGTGATACCACCACCCCCCCCGGCGCACCGTGTCGCCGATGGGCATGAGGCCGTACAGGTGGTATTGGTGAATGGCCCCGCGCGACATCTGCGCGTCGTGGGTGGAGCGGGCTACGTGCGTGCGCCAGTATTCTTCGCCCTTGGTTGCAATCCACTCATCCAGCAGGGGGTAAGCGTCTTTCCCTTCATAGATAAAATGGGTCAGCCAGATGTTGTGATTCAGCCCTGGGGCCTGCCAGGCCACCTGATCGGGGTCAATGCCAATGGTGGCGGCAATTTCGCGGTAGCCGTAATGCCCATGACACAACCCGCACACCTTAATGCTGGTCTGGCGGGTCATTAACGTACAGCCCGAAAAGACCGGGTTGCCCACCTGGATCAGCCAGGCATCGGGGCAGATTTCTTCCATGTCGCGGGCGACGGAGAGCATGAGCGCATACTGGTAAAACTGGGGGATGCCAACGCTCTGATGATAGTAGCCGTGGCGGGTTGCCAGGTCGCGCATTTCGGCCTCATGTTCGTGGCCCAGCACGTAGGCCGTGTTGATGACGAAATCGGCGTCTTGCAATGATTCGGCGCGGTTCGTGGTCTTATCGAAGGTCAGGTCTGCGCCCATTTCCTGGGCGTAGCGGGTCCCCAGCTTGTAGATCGTATCCAGGCGGCCTTCGTGGATATCCATGAAGGAAATATGGGTTCCCTTGAGGCCCTCGGTGAGACACAAGTCTTTCACCAGCCCCAAAGAAAACTGGGCACTGCCTGCCCCAATCACACTGATTTTTACCGACTTAGCCATGGTTACACCTCTCTGAATGAAGTATAGGGTCTTGCCTTTTATCGAGAAGGGTTGATTGCTTCGTGATAGACGCACGGCTCGCCGCGCAGGCCCACTGCGTCCACAGAGAGCTGGCCGGCCTGCCAGACGATTACGCCGGTGAGCATTTGCTTAATCTCCACGCGCGTGCCGGGCATCCGCAGGGTAACGGGGGCGGGGGCCTCGCCGTTAAAGCCGGCGGCCCACACCTGGCGCTGGGGGCAGGCGTACAGCCAGCCCGCGCCGGGGCCAAAACTCAGGCTGGCGCCGCCCACTTCCACCCGTCCGGCGCGGCTCTGGCGCGCCACGCCCGACTCTAACATCGGCCAGCCGATTTCGCCGGTCTCCGTCCAGCGGCGCTGGAGCTTCCAGGCCATGCGGTCAACTTCCAGGCCCAAAATATGGCCGTCGCGGGAGGCTTCTATGCGCCAGCGGCGCTCGCCGGCCCCGGTATAGACAAAGGGCGGGTCGCTCTCGTCGCGAAAGGTTGTGCGCGCCACCTCGCGGGCCAGCGCGCGGCCATCGGGGTACGCGGAACGCTCGGCCATCTCCAGGTAAAAGCCGCACTGCGGGCGGCCCTGGTAAAACGCGCCGGGCCAGTTCAGCTCCCAGAAGGGTTTGGCCGGGCCTTGGTAGTTATACAGCTCCAGCACCAGGTCGCCCTCTTTTTCCACCAGACGGGCGGGGGCCTCGCGGCCCAGGGGGGTACGCGCCAGCGGACGCACGGCAAACCAGGCCAGCCCACTGCCCACGACCACCACCGCTCCAGCGGGGACTGCGGCGGGCAGGTCTGCAACCCGCTCTTCGCCGACCCAGATTTCATCTACCAGCGCCCGCCCCACCCAAATGAGTGCCGCTTTGGCGCTGGAGATTACCCCTGGGCTGTTGGGCAGGGTGTACATCCCCAGGGCGCGCGGGCCAGACTGCACGCCGTAAAAATTGCCCTCTTCAATTAAATTGCGCGATTTGGTGCGGTCGGTCTGATGATAAAAATCGCCCAGCCACTTGTCGTTGAGCAGGTAGCGGGTATAGAACGACCCGGCCCGCTCGGCCCCCGGGCGGACGTAGTGGGCCATGACCACGTCTGACTGGCCGCCGTACTCACGCGCCGAGACGCCCAGGGCAAAAGAAGGGCTGTGGTAGGTGTAAATGCCGTAGCCGCTCTCGCGGAAAGCGGTTTCGGCCACTTCCAGTTCGGCGGGACGGGCGCTCAGGGCGGTTTCGACCCAGGCCGGCAGGGCGCCAGTGGCTACCCATTCGCGCAGCAGGTTGATCTCTGGGGGCGTTTCGCACAACACCGAGGGGTGATAGACGCGGCTGTGCGGTCCGGCCCACCGCCCGGTGGCCGGGTGGATGTGCAGTGCCGCGCTGAGGCCCAGGCGCGCCGCCGCCGCGCGGGCCCGCGCCGCCACGGTCCGGTCCTGCACGTGTTCTACCAGGCGGTGCAAGGCGCGGATGACTACGGCGGTGTAGGTGGGGCTGTTATATTCGTAGGGTGTGCCGTGCTGATCGGTCAGGGCCATCCAGGCTTGCAGTTTATCACAGCCGCGCCGGAAGACCGCCTCATCGCCGAGCAGTTCTCCGCCTAAAATGGTGTTGACCACGTCCAGCACGGCGATATTCGAATAAGCGATCAGCACATCCAGCCGCGCAATCTCCGCCAGACCCAGGCGGATGGCTTCCAGCACCCGCTCTTGCAGGGCGGGGGGCAGGCGGTCGCGGTGGCGGATCATCATGGGGATGAGGTGTTCGAGGTTAAACTCAACGGCGTTCAGGTCGAAGACCACGTCATCCTCAATCATCCAGAAGAAGTTGCCGTAGTGGGGGTCGGGGGTTCCATCGGGGCCGCGGCGGCGCTCCTGGCAGTTGAGGACCACGTTCAGTACCTTTTCGGCCAGTTCCAGGTCGGGCGGCGTGCCGTTGGCAACCAGGCGGGCGGCCAGACCGGCTCCGGCGCGCGTCTCGTGAAAGACCCCGTTCTCCGTCACCTTCGCCAGCATGAAGGTCTGTGGGTTGAAGTTTTCGGGTAAAGGAAGCGGTTGTTTTTCCATAAAAGAACCTTGTGGTGAACTGCCGTCTGATTCAGCCGATTCATCCATCGCGCAGTCTGGCCGGGGGCGGGTTGTGCTGACTTGTCCGCCTCACGACCTGAAAACCCCTGCGGGGCTTGCGATGGTCACCCCGCAGGGGTTTCTGTGTTCCAATCCAGGGCTTCAGCCCCACCGGGGCCGCTGTGCTATAACGCGATGGATTTTTTTTAAAGTGCCTCAGCCCAACCCTGGCTTATTCTTCTTCATTTTCCTTTTCAAAAAGCAGCCGCAGGATCTGGTCTTCTTTGCGGATTTCCATGAACGGCGCGCCCAGGGCGGCGACGCAGTAGGGATTGTCGAAGTGCTCAAACCCGGTGATGGGTTGTTCGACCCCGTCCAGGGTCAAGGGCCCTTCCCAGCCGAAGCGCAGTGCCTGGCCGCGGACCGTCTGCCAGCGCAGTTCGAGATCGGTAAAGGTTGGGGCCTGAGCCAAAACGCGTTCCTGGAAGGCGGCAAAACTGCCGTCTACGGCGGCGCGGCCCATCTGACAGACCCAGGCGTTGGGCGTGCCGTCTGAGCGCAGTTCGTGGAAGGCGCTGTCGCCGCGCTCTACCCTGCGCAGGCCGTTGGCCGCCCACAGCGCCAGATAGCCATCGCCCTTGCGGGCGAAGGCCCAGCCAGAATGCAGGGCCGTTTCGTCGAAGGCGTAGGTTGGAAAATACGCGTGGGTAAAGCCCATCCAGTCATCTTTTGAGAAGTTGTGAATGGCAACCAATACGTCTTTCCATTGGGCCACGCGCGGCAAAATGGCGTTGCCATGCCAGAAATTGGGGCGGTGCGAGCCTTCCTCGCTGGCGCAGGTGGGATGGGTGACGAATACCACCGCGTCGGGGCTGAGGGTGGCCTGCCAGATGTGCTGTTGGTAGCCGGGCTGTCCGGGAAGCCAGTCTTGCGCGGAGCAGAGCATATAGTCGGGCGTTTTGTACGTCACCTTATTAACTTCTGAGCCGCGCGAGCCAGAACTGCGAAAATCGTCCTCATCGGCGGTGATGCGCTCGCGGTTCCACAGCTCGTCGGGTGTGTCGGCGGCGATGGCGGCGATGATTTCCGGCACTTCGTACTGAGCGCACGCCAGGCTGACACTGCCCATAATCCGGTCGTTAAAGACCCCCATGCCAAAGGCAATCCGCTGCATTCCAGAGGTACATTCAAACTGCCCGCCCTTGATAAAGGGGGTGTAGGTGCGCCCGTGGGTCGAGCCAAACGTGCCTTTGAAGCTGTTAACGGCCATGATGAAAAAGAGCTTATCCAGCACCACGGCGGCCAACTCGTACACGTCTTCGCTGTCGGCCAGGTCGGCCAGGTGGGTGAGGGCCAGCACGTCTTCTTCGAAATAGGTGTTTGAGTCCCACTCTAAAAAGCCAAAGCGGGCGCGCTGGCTCAGCCAGGCCAGGGCGCGGGCCTCGCCGGTCTGCCGATGCCATACCCCCGTCTGGCCGTTGTTTGAGAAAACGCGGTCGGGGTAGCGCTGTCCGGCCAGCACCTGACAGGTATGGAAGAGGATGCTGTGGTTCTCGGTGGTATAGCACATGGCATCGGAACCCGGCTCATCGTGCCAGTATTTAAAGTTCAAGATGCAGTCTTCCAGCGGGGCGCGCAGTTCGGCGGGGAAGTTAGGGTCGTCGCCGAAGCGGTAGAGCATGCCCAGCAGGCCGCACAGGTAAAAGTCGGAGCAGTCGGCGCGCTGGTTGATGCTGTCAATCTGCTTGAGGATGGTTTTCGTCTCTACCTGGTGCCAGCGGCCCAGGGCCATTTTAGCGATCTCAGCAAAGATACTGCCTTCGCGCGGGGCGGCGTCGAGCAGGGCTTCTTGGCGGCGCTGTTCGGGCGTGCCGTAGGGCGCGGCGGAATAGGCGGCGCGGATGATGCGCACGGGCAGGGTGCGGGTGATGCCCATATTGCCTTCATAATACTCTTTAGGGCGGGGCATCAGCACAACGCGGTATTCGCCGTCGGGGTACTGCACGGCGTGGCCGAGGGGGGCCTCGTTGTTGGCCCGGCCTAACTTGCTGGTCTCGCAGTAGATGCGGTTGGAGAGGCTTTGCAACCGCGCTGTCACGCTGGCCGCCGGGATCAGGTCTGCCGCCCAACGCACGGTGATCGCCTCCATGCGGTGATATACGTCTTGGGTGAGGTAAGCGGCGGCGAAGATTTTTTCAAAATCCATGCGGCGTTGGACGCGGTCAATGGTGGTGGGCAGGCGGACGGCCCCATTCTGCCCATCGGGGACGTCGTTGGAGAGGCCGTCAATGCGCAGAGCCATGGCAAAGGGGCATTCGCGCGCGGCTACTTCCTCGACCCGCACCAAAATCTCGTTGAACCCGGCGCGCAGGGGAGCCTGGAAGGGAACGCTGAAGGGGATCTGATGGTAAAAGTGTTCCTGGCGGTGGACGTGCTGTCCGTTAATCCACACATCGGCCGGGCCGTTGGTGGTGAGGGTAAAGGGGACGGCGCCGCGGTCGGTAGGGCAGTAGACCTGGGCGTAGGCCCAGGCGCGCAGGTAGTGGGTGATGTGGTAAAAGGCAGTCAGGTCAACAAAGTGGTCATCGCGGCAGGCGGTGTAGCGCCATTGGGCCTGGTAGGCGCCGGCCTGACCTGGGGCGTTTTCGGCGGGTGGGAAATCGGGCGAGAGGCCGGGGCCGCTCTGCGTATAGGCGCGGACGATTTGGAGCTTGAAGTCCGCGCCGGTGAAGCGGTCGAGGTCAGCCACACGCACTGCTTCTGGCCCCAGCACCAACCAGTTGTGAATGTAGCCGTTTTCTAATGGGTAGCGCAAATAGGTGGACATGAATGCTGTCGTTTCCTTTTCTTGAGACCGTTATTGATTAAACCACCACTCTTCCTGCTCATCCTCATAGCGCACGACTAGCTCGCCAGAGCCAAAGGCAGACTCGGCCCAGCCGCCGCCCATCAGCGGGTAGCCGTGCAGGGCAATGGGAACCCCGCCCAGAGTGGGTTTGACATCCCAGCCGGTGGTGAATTTGCCCAGCGAGGGGGAATCGTAGGTGACGGCTCCGTTGGCGACGGTCAGCGGGGCGGCGGTGACAGCCTGGACAAAAGCATCTAACGAGCCCCAGGCCGGCTGTAAGCCGCACTCCACCAGCCAGGTATGCTCGCGCGCCGGGCACTGCAGTTCGCGCCCGGCATACTGCCCGAACCCGCCCAATTCTGCCGCCAGCGCGCCGGTGGCATGATCCACGGCCGTGATGGCAACGTACCCTTCGCCCACTCTGGCGAAGAACCAGCCGCCGGCGGCGCGGGCCTCGTCGAACTTTTCCTGCTCGTAAAAGCAGTGGCTCATCCATGCGAAGCGCGACAGCCGCCAGGTGAGCGCCATCACATTGCGCACCTGCACCACGCGCGGCAGGGTGGTACTGCCCGACCAGTAGTCGGGGCGCAGGCCCGAACCCTCACCTGTGGTATGCGGGCAAGACCAGAAGATGACGTTCTTGTTGCCCAGCGTCACCTGGGCCACGTGAGTCGAAGATTCAAACTCGCCCTTGCGGTGATCTTGCAGACCAGAGAGCAGGTAGGCGGGCGTGCGGTAGACGACGAAATCGGCGTGACGGGCCGAAGTGCGCAGAATGCCCTGGCGGCGCTTCATTTCCACCGTGGCGGCGGCGTCGTTGGCGATGCGGTCAAAGAGGCGCGGCGGGCGGTAGGTGCTGGTGGCGGCGCACACCGGAGCCATGCCGCTGGTCCCTTTGGTCAGCGAGCCGGTGGCGTAGTACAGCCAGTTGAGGGCGGTTGTGCCTTCAAAGTCGGGGTATTTGACGTAAATGCCGTAACTGCGCCCGTGCGTTGTGCCGAAGATGCCCTGGTAGCTGTCGGCGGCCAGGTAGAAGAACATCTGATCGAGGATGGCATCGGTCATCTGGCGCAGTTTATAGTAGCCCTCGTGGGTGGCAAAGTCGCGCAGGTTAATCAGCGGGGCGATGCAAATGGGGTAGTACGAATTGGAATGCCATTCGTCGAAACCAAAGCGCCCGCGCTGGCGCAGCCATTCGGTGATGTACACGTAGGCTTTTTGGGTGTGGTACAGCCCATTTTGCCCGCTGTTGGTGAAGGTATCCACCGGGAAGAGATGCCCGGCCAGCCATTCGGCCACGTGGAACAGCAGGCGGTGATTTTCGGAGCCCATGTACATCACTGTGTCGCCGGGTTCATCCACCCAATACTTAAAGTTCAGCACGGTATCCTTCATCAGGGCGTTGATTTCGGCGCTCAGGTGGCGCTCTTCGCGCTCCCAGTACATCAGGCGCAGAATGCCCTGGATGACGAAGTCCGAGCAGTCTTTGCGGGCGTTGATAAACTCGCAGGTGGCGCGGATGACGCTGACATCCACGCGCTCATACTGGCCGAGGGCATAGCGGGCCACTTCCGTCCAGATGCCGTGAATTTCGCGCTCGCGGTTGTTGGCGTAATGCTCTAACACCAGGCGCTTGCGCTCTTCCAGGCGCTCATAACCGGGCGGGGGGGCGATAGGGGTCACTTTGTGGATATTAAACGTCACGCCGGTCAGGGGGGCGTCGTCTGGCCCATGCCAGACGGCGCGCAGGGTGTAATGCCCGTCTTCCAGCTCGGCTCCCTGGCACAAAACGGCCTTGCCCCCCTGCTGGGGGTGAATTTCGCGCAGTACGTCGCCCTGTTCTGAGAGGATCTGGAGCATCAGGCGCGCGCCGCCGGCCCCGGCACTGCCCAGGGTGACGGCAACCTCGTGTTCGGGGTAGAACACGTCGCGCGCCAGGCGCAGGCTGGTCACTTCTTCTTCCAGAGCGGCGCGCGCCGCTGTGGAGAGGCTTTGGGCCGGGCCTGCCGAAACGAGCGCGGCGCTGTCGGGCATTTCTAACCGCAGACCCACCTGGGCCATGCGCGCCATGCGGAACAGCCCCACGCTGAGGTGGTTCTCGCCGGGGCGCAGGTCGGCCTCGAAGACATACGTATAGACGCCCTCCACGCTTTTCACCGGCTGGCGGGCGCTGTCGAAGACTTCGACGCCGTTCAGGTAGACCAGGGCCCGCAGGCTGATGCGGCTGATGAGGCGCAGTTCGCGCCGGCCCGGCTTTTCGGGAATGAGACGGGTAGCGAGGAAGGCCGCGCCGAGGTGATTGGAGATGTTGTACGTCCCCCACGATAAATACTGCTCTGGACTGCGCACCAGGCTCCAGCGCGCGCTTCTGCCGCGGAAGGAACCGGCCTGTCCTTCGCAGGGAGGCGCGCCAGTCAGCACCGGACGGGCGTCTTCGATCACTTCCAGCATGGCCGACTGGCCCACCGGCGCCCCGGGGCGCTCGAAGAAGGTCAGTCCCTGCACCCGCGCCGACCAATCTTCGTAAAATGGCCCCAGGATGAGCCAGGGCTGGATGATCTCACCGGCAGGGACGTTCCGCACCAGGTTGGGGTGAGATGGGGTCATGTTTTTTCCTCCTTGGGTCGTATTTCGTCGGCGAACAACCCCTACTAATGAGAATGAGGCGCGCCCCAGGGCTTGCGCAGGGCCGCTAGAAGCGCAATTCCGCCCACCAGCGCGGCGGCGGCGGCAGCGGTCAGCGCCCAATTGACCTGCTGATCTGCTTTGAGGGCCGCCAGAATGAGGGCGAAGAACAGCGCGATTAACTCAACGGCGATCACTTTAAGAAAACGAGGCCACAGCTCGCCTTTGGGCAGTCCGGCGCGCACGTAGCCGTCAATCCAGAGCCATGCCATCAGCCAGGATAGGCCAAAGACGATCAGATAGACACGGTCAATGAAGCGAAACAGCCACGCCATCCGCATGGAAGAAGCCAACAGCACGCTCGCCGTCGTCAGCGAGGCGCGCCCGGCTACCAGGATCAGGCCCAGGAACAGGCCGGCGGTGGTGGAGAGGGCCGTTGCCAGGGCCGATAGGCCGTAAGAGCGTAGTTTGAGATGCATACCATCGGTTCCTTGTTGGCGGGCCACAGTTGGGCGGCCGTGCTGGCCGCCGGTCTGCGGCGGGCCGCGGACCGCCCTATGTGGCCGTGGATGTTTCTGGCACGAGCCAGGGAGGGAGCTTTTTCCCCTGGCGCTTCAAATAGCTGGCGTAGAGCAGCTTGTAGGCGTCTATGATGTAATACTGCCCAAACTGTTTTTCGGGCAGTACGCTCACCAGGTGCGAAACGACCGTCTCGGCCATTTCTTCATCCATGCCCTGCGCCACCTCGTAGTCAAAATAGATTGCCAGGTCCTTTTCGGGCTTTTCGATCACCCGGGTGACGCCGAACTTCGCCGGTTGGAGGTGAACGGGCGAGTAGCGTTCTAATAAAAAGGTTCCGGGCGAGGCCGAATGGACGTATTCCTGGTGGGCGTAAAGGAAATTGACGGTATCCTGGGCGTTTTCGATGGTTTCGCCGGGGAAGCCGAAGAAGAAAAAGGTGTGGTTCCAGATACCCGCCGCAGTTCCACTGCGCAGAATGCGGCTGATGGTCTCTAACTGCGTGCCTTTCTCCATCGCGGAGACGATGGGGCTGGAGGCCGTTTCCAGGCCAAAGAGCAGCATCCGGCAACCATCCTGGCCCAAAGAAGCGAGGATGTCATCGGAGAGGGATTTTTCAAAGCGGGTACAGCCCGTCCAGTCAATCGGGCTGCCCTTTTCGATCAACAGGGCCGACATATGTTTGAGGTTACGCGGGGTGATGGCCTCATCCGCAAAGAAGATGTGGCGCGTGCCGTACCTGCGCTGGAGTTCGAGCATCTGGCCCACGATTTGCTCGGCCTGGAGCTGGCGGTAAGAGTTATCCCAGCCGTAACCGACGTTGCAGAAGGCGCACACGCCGTGATAACAGCCGTGCGCCGTCAGCAGGGGCAAAACGACTTCGGGAGCCAGGTAGCGCTTCAGGTCCAGCCCGTCAAAGTCGGGGAGCAGTTCCTGGGGTTCAGCGCCGCCCTGGCGCGGCCCGCCCACGCGGTGATCGAAGCGGTGATCGGGTGGGGTGGAGCGGATGGTCGGGCGGGCATTGGGGGCGGAGGCGTCGCGGTAGATCAGGTTGGGGACGACGCTCAGGCTGGTTCCAGCTTCCAGGGCCTGGGCCAGCGCCAACAGCGGGTATTCGCCCGCGCCGACTACGGCGCTGTCTATCAGGTTAAACAACTGCGGCGCGGCGGCGATCTGCTCGCGCAGCATGGTCACGTGCGGCCCGCCCACCGTGACGTGGCACTTCAGCCCGGCCTTTTTGACCAGATAGGCGATGGTCATCGCGGCGAGCATCTGGCCCATGGTGGGGACGGAAATGCCCACGATGTCGGGCGGGTCGCGCCGCAGGTCGGCGATGACCCCGGCGCGGTAGACTTCGAGGAAGGGGTTCAGTTCGGGGTCGCGCACGGCCTGAAGCAGGCGCGAGCTTTCGTCTACGGGGTAAGCCGAGGTGAAGGAATTGAAGTCTAAGCTGGAAGGATAAAACGGCAATGAAGCCAGGCGCAGGGAATCCACCAGGGTGAGGAAGGCATCGCGGCAGTGCGGGCCGTCATAAAACGCTTCAGAGCGGATGACGGCCTTGGCGCTCTCTACCCGGCGGGCCAGGGCCGGCCCTTCGGCGAAGGCCCACTGCACGGTTTGGGGGTCGGCGGCGGCGCGGCGCGGCACTTTCAGGCGGCCGTTGGGGTGATACACCTGGCGCAGCCGTTCTAACGCGCCCTCTAAAAAGCGGCGCGATAAAAACACGTCGTAAGTTTCAATGTTGAGGTCGCGCTGCGTCACCTGCAAGCCTTCCTGGCGCAAGAAAGCCGTCAGGGTAGGCAGCGCCAGGTGCGGCATTGCAGGCGTCCACTGAGGTGGGAAAAGGAGCGCTATTTTTGTCATTTGGTGTACAACACACAGCGTACTTCGTGACCCGGTTCGGCCTCTACAAAGGGCGGTTCGCCGACATCGCAGATGCCGGGGCGGAACGAGTCACAGCGCGGGTGGTAAGGACAACCTTTGGGAAGAGAGTAGGGGTCTGGAACCATGCCGCGGATCGAAGCCAGACGCTTGCCGCGGCGCTTTTCGCCCAGGCGGGGGATGGATTGGAGCAGGGCGCGGGTGTAGGGGTGCAGAGGGTTGTGGAAGATCGAGTCTACATCGGCCTCTTCGACCACTTTGCCCATGTACATCACCACCACGCTCTCGGCCATTTGCGCCACCACGCCCAGGTTGTGGGTGATGAACATAATCGCCATGCCCAGTTCTTTTTGCAGGCGGCGCATCAGGGTTAAGATTTGGGCCTCGGTGGTTACGTCGAGAGCGGTAGTCGGCTCATCGGCGATGAGCAGGCTGGGATGGCATGACAGGGCCATGGCGATCATCGTGCGCTGGCGCATGCCGCCCGAAAGCTCATGAGGGTAGCGGTCAATGGTGCGGCTTGGGTAGGGCATGCCGACCATATCGAGCATTTCGATGGCGCGCTTGCGGGCTTCGCTCTCTGAAACTTTCTGATGCAGGGTGATGACCTCGCAAATCTGGTTGCCGATGGTATGCACCGGGCTGAGCGAAGTCATCGGCTCTTGAAAGACCATTGAAATTTCGGCCCCGCGAATACTGCGGATCTTGTCGCCGTAGGGGTCGAGCGTAGCGAGGTCAATGAGCGATGCCGACCCTCCATTGGCGGATGAGCCTTTGGGCCGCTGTTGGAACCAGATGGAACCCCCGACGATTTTACCGGGTTTCGCTACAATGCGCATAATCGAGCGGGCGGTGATGCTCTTGCCACAGCCGCTTTCGCCTACTACGGCCATGGTGCGGCCGCGTTTGATCTCAAAATCGGCCCCGTCAACGGCCCGCACCGTCCCTTCGTTGAGGAAGAAGTAGGTCTTCAGGTTTTCAACTTTAATCAAAACGTCGTCATTTAGCACGGCTTCACTCCTATCTGGCGTTCCGTACAAACCTGCCCCTAACGGGCATAGGGGTCGGCGGCGTCGCGCAGGCCATCGCCCAAGAAGTTAAAGGTCAGCACCGTCGCAATGACGGCAATGGCAGGGGCGAACACCCAGGGGGCCAGCACAACCGATTGCAGGTTTTGGGCTTCTTGCAGCAGGACGCCCCAACTGATGGCCGGCGAGCGCAGGCCTAACCCCAAGAAGCTGAGGCCGGTTTCGCTGATAATCATGTTGGGGATAGCCAGGGTAAGATTGGCGATGATGTAGCTGAGGAAGCCGGGGACCATGTGGCGCAGGATGATGCGCATTTCACTGGAACCGCACAGGCGCGCCGCCATGATGAAGTCTTCCTCGCGCATGGCTAAGAAGCGCCCGCGCACCACCCGGGCCAGGCCCGTCCAACTGATCAGCGAGAGGATGATAGTAATGCCGAAGTAAACGCGCACCACCGGCCAATCCACCGGCAGAGCCGCCGAGAGCGACATCCACAGCGGGATCTGCGGGATGGAGCGGATGAACTCGATGACGCGCTGGATGATAATATCCACCTGGCCGCCGTAAAAGCCCGAAATGCCGCCGATGACGATGCCGAAGACGAGGCTGAGGACCACCCCGATCAGGCCGATGGAAAGGGAAATGCGCGCGCCGTAGACAATGCGCGAGAACAGATCACGCCCCAGCCGGTCGGCTCCGACCACAAAGAGGCCCTGTTCAGAGTGGGGCACATTGGGCAGGCCGAACAGATGAATATCCATATCGAACAGCCCCCACATCTTATAGGGCGTGCCTTTGACGAACAGGCCGATGGGGTAGGCGGTGGTAGTGTCTTCGGTGTAAATACTGCGCAGGGTCTTAGGGTCGCGCGTGCGCACGATCTTATAAACAAACGGCGCGCGGAAGTTGCCTTGCGCGTCGCGCAGGTGGATGCGCGTAGGCGGGGCCAGTTTGTATTGGGCGAAATACTCGTCGGGGTCGTAAGGGGCCACAAACTCGCAGAAAATCATGGCGATGTACAGGATAATGATAAACACGCCGCTGAACAACGCCAGTTTATGCCGCTTGAACTTCCACCACATCATTTTTAACGGTGGAGCAACGTATACCTGCTCCTCCAGGTTTTTTCCAGGTAACTTGGCTGCCTGAGCCTCGGTTGCCATGCTTGCTCCTCCTTACATGCGGATGCGCGGGTCTACCCACGCCAGCAGGATGTCTGAAATCAGCGTGCCGATCACCGTTAGCGAACTGAGCAGCAGTAAGAAACTGCCGGCCAGGTACATGTCTTGCGAAGTGAGAGCGCGCAGCATGAGGGGGCCAGTGGTTTGCAGGCTGAGAACGACGGAAATCAGCGTTGCGCCCGAAACCAGGTTTGCCAGTTCCCACCCGACGGTGGAAAAGAAGGGGTTAAGAGCCACGCGCACCGGATATTTCCAGATCAGCTTGCTCTCGCGGATGCCCTTGGAGCGCGCCGTTTCGACGTAGGGTTTATTCAGCTCATCCAGCAGGTTGGCGCGGGTGGTGCGCAGTCCCCCCGCCGTGCCGTTGAGGGCCAGGATGAGAATGGGAATCCAGATATGCTTGAGCATATCCAGCACTTTGTCCCAACTCCAGGGCGCATTGATGTACTGCTCTGAAAACAGGCCGCCCACGTTCAGCCCAAAGGTGTTGAGGGCGAACCACATCACCAGCAGGGCCAGCACGAATCCCGGCGTGCCAACCCCCACAAAGCTGATGAACGTCAGGATGTAGTCGAGAACGGAATATTGGTGGGTGGCGGAGTATACGCCTAAGGGGATCGCCACAAACCACCCCACTAGCAGGGCCGCAAAAGACAGCACGACCGTCAGCGCCATGCGCTCCCAGATTAAATCCTTCACCGGCTTACCCCACTCCAGAGACTGCCCAAAATCGCCGCGCAAGAGGATGCCGCCGATCCACTTAAAATACTGCTGGTAAACTGGCATCCCCAGGCCGTACCGCTCACGCAGGCCCTGAAGCTGGGCTTCGTCAATGACGTCGCCCTGCTGGCGCAGTGTGGCGGCGTAGGAAGTTAAGAAGTCCCCAGGGGGCAGTTGAATGACCGTGAACGAAATAATCGAGATCACGAACAGGGTGGGGATCATAATGGCAATGCGCCGCAAAATATAACCTAACATTCAAAACCTCCGCTCCCGCCGGTCAAGGGATGAAGTGGTTGGGGCCGGCTTGCAGGGCCGCGGGGCCTTTAGCCGGCCCCAACCGCCGCTTGCGGGTGATGGAGCGCCCGACAGGATGGCCCGGCGGGCGCTCTGGTAAGTTATTCAGCCAGCACGTGCTTTTCAGGCTCGTCCCATGAGTACGTTTCGGTGTTGTAGACGTTCTCATCACCGGTCGTATCGTCCATCGGGAAGCCTTCCACGAAGTTCATGAAGCCGTTCTTGACGATTGCCGGCGCGGGCATTTCGCCTAACACGCCGACCATCGGCACTTCTTCGGCCCAGATATCGAGGATCTGCCGGAAGAGGGCGTTCTGTTTTTCGAAATCGGGTTCAACCGAGATCTGATCCCAGAGTTCCCAAATCTTCCAGATGAAGTGATCCTTGGGCGGCTCCACCGCGTTGGGATCATCCTTGCCGCGGTTATAGTAGTGGGCGAAGCCGGCCGCCCAGGGGCGGTCTGGCTGTACGCCGCGGAAGATGATGGCCTCGGGAACCAGCGGCAGTACGGTGCGGTCGCCGCCCCAGAAGCCAGCGTCAATCTCATTGGCCTCAAAGTGTTCGGAATACAGCGAGCGCTCGATGGACTTGGCCGATGCCTTGATGCCAATGGCGTTGAGATGCTCGACGACCATATTGACGGTATCGTCTTCGCGCGTGCCAGTGGGGTTGATGTGTTCGATGGTGAATGCGATCGGAGTGCCATCTTCAAAGGTGCGCACGCCGTCGGGGCCTTTCTTGTAGCCTTCGGCGTCCAGCAGTTCTTCGGCCTTGACCGGGTCGTATTCGATATAGGCTTTGGCGGCCTTTTCATAATACTGCGGCGAGAAGGGCAGGGGGCTGTACTGGCGCGGAACGAGCATGCCATCCCAGATCACGTCGTTGATTTCCTGGCGGTTGATGGCGAGGTTCATGGCGATGCGGCAGTTGCGGTTCTGGAAGAACTTCGCCAGGAGCGGCTTCTTGGAGGAGTGGTTGGGGTTCATGCCCAGGTGACCCGCAGAGATGCCCAGCAGTACGCGGTAATCGCCCTTGGCCTCGTTTTCCTTGTGGAGCGTGAAGTCGCCGAAGGAAACATGGCGGGCCTGGAAGTCAATCTCGCCGTTGGCGATCCACAGGTTGAAAACGTCGTTGGTCTCGAACAGGCGGTGCTGGATCTTATCAATATAAGGTAGCTGGTTGCCTTCTGGGTCGGTGGCGAAGAAGTAGGGGTTGCGCTCCATGATGAAGAGCTCGCCCGACATGGTGCTGGTCTGGACCCAGGGGCTGAGGGTGGGGCATTCAGCGTTGAAGAGCTGCACTTCGCGGTCGAGGTAGTATTTATCCCACGAGTCGAAGCCCTTTTCTTTCATTTCGGCTTCCAGCGCGGCCTTATCGTCGGTGAGATCAATGTGGAAGCGCTTGAGGTAGTGACCCGGAGAGGCGGGCGTGTTGCGCGTGAGGCCGTAGATGAACATGGGCTTGGGGTCTTTGAAGATGAACTTCACCGTAAAGTCATCTACGACTTCGAGGGTGGCGGGGGTGCGGTCTTTGCCTGAAGTATAGACCGTGGGGAAGCCCGGCTGTAAGACCTTGTTGCTGACGCGGTAATCATAGTGCCATTTAACATCGGCGGCGGTGTGCGGCGTGCCGTCGGACCATTTGATGCCCTTGCGCAGGTAGAAGGTCCATTCGCGGGCGTCACTGCTGACTTCCCACGATTCGACCAGGCGGGGCTGGAGCGCCAGGGTTTTGTCGAACCAGGCCCAGGCGCGGTCGCCCAACTTGGTGGGGCCCCAGCGGTCTGAAACGCCCTTAAAGCCGCGGCGGATAGCACCGCCATACTTGCCGATGCTTTCCAGCGGGACCATTACGCCCGGGTTGGCGGGCAGACGCTCGGCAACGGGCGGGAGCTTGCCCGCTTTGACGAGTTCGGCCAGCATGGGGGCTTCGTTAAATTTGCTTACCGGCGTGGCCGTGGGGCCTGTGGTAGCGGTAGCCGCAATATTCACGGGCGGCTTGGTAGCGGTTGCCTGCACCTCAACCGGTTTGGGGGTTGCGGTGGAGGCGGCGGGTTCCTGCGGCGCGGTGGTAGGCTGGGCGGGCGCGGTGCAGGCCGTCAACAGGCCAGCGGCCCCCACAGCCGAAAGGCGGAAAAATTCACGCCGGGTGATCTTACGCTTTTGCATCATTGGTTTATTCCTCCTCAAACAGAGCGTACTAACATGGCGGTTAAGCCAGTGAGACCATGGCACACGAAAGAAGCTTGTTTTTTGGCTGTTCCACCTCCTTTCCAACCGGGGCTGGCGGCTCCGGCTGAGGCCAACGGTTGGTTCAGGCCGCCGCGCGCGCGGCCAGGCCTGTGATGCCCATTAACGAAAGTTCCTCGGCCCGGTGACAACTGACAAAATGCTCAGGCGAAATTTCGCGCAGGACCGGGGTTTCGGTTTTACACGCTTCTTTGGCGTAGCGGCAGCGCGGGTGGAAGTAACACCCGCTGGGCGGGTTGGCGGGGTCGGCCACTTCGCCCTGCAAGACCAGCGGCTCGGTGCGCAGGCGCGGGTCGGGCCGGGGGACGGCGGAGAGCAGGGCCTCGGTGTAAGGGTGGCGCGGATCGGCAAAGAGTTCTTCGGTTTTGGCGCTCTCCACCAGTTTGCCCACGTACATCACCGCGACCCGGTCCGAGATGTGCTCCACCACGCTGAGGTCGTGCGAGATGAACAGGTAGGTCAGGCCAAAGTCTTGCTGTAAGTCTTGCAGCAAGTTGAGGGTTTGGGCCTGGATAGACACATCCAGCGCCGAGACGGGCTCGTCGCAGACCACCAGTTGAGGGTGCAGGGCCAGGGCGCGGGCCACCCCGATGCGCTGGCGCTGTCCGCCGGAGAAGGCGTGAGGGTAGCGGGTCATATATTCGGGGCGCAGTCCTACCACGCGCAGCAGCTCGGCCACACGGTCTTGCAGTTCTTGCCCTTTGGCAATACCGTTGACCAGCAGGGGTTCGCCCACAATTTCAAGCAGGGTCATGCGCGGGTTGAGGGACGAGTAGGGATCTTGAAAGATCATCTGAATGTTCTGGCGCAACTGCTTGAGCTGTTGAGGGTTCAGGTCTGGCACGTTGACCCGGCCCATCTTTTTATCGTCAAACCAGATTTCGCCGGCGGTGGGGTTGTAGGCCCGCAGGATGAGTCGCCCGGTGGTGGATTTACCGCAGCCGCTTTCGCCGACCAGGCCGAGCGTTTCGCCCTCGCGGATAAAGAAGCTGACGTCGTCCACCGCCTTCACGTTACCCACCAGCCGGGTGAACACAAAACCTTTGTGGATGGGAAAATGCTTTTTCAGGTTTTTGACTTCCAGCAAGATGGGTTTGGGTTCAGAAACCTCGGTCATGGTCATCGTCCTCTCGGTCAGAGATTAAAAATTTAAAAATAAGTCCACACCCAGGCTGTACAGCCGGGCAGAGCATACCGCTAAAGGGGAATGGGGTTACACCAGTATTTTCGGGCGCGCGCACGACTCGCGCTGAGTCAGGCTGGCGCGCAGGGTAATCTGACAGCCTAAGATCAGCGGATGGCGGATTTGATCCATCAGCACGCGTACAGCCCAGAAGCCTTCTTGAAATAACGGTAAAGAAACCGACGTAAGCGGTGGATTAAAACTGCGTGAGATTTCGGTATCATCAAATGTGATTACGGATAAATCATCTGGCACTTTGCGTCCGGCGGCCTGTACCAGTGAGATGACTTGAGTGGTGAATAGTTCATTGATGATCACCACGCCGGTGATGGTGGGCGAGTCGAGCAGCAAGCGGGCGGCGGCTTGTTCATCGTAGCCCAGCAAGATGTTGCATTCGCGCAGGGGCAGTTGGGCTTCTTCGATGGCTTTGCGGAAGCCGGCCAGGCGCTCGAAGGTGTAGGCGTACTTGGTACTGCCGCCCAGAAAGGCCAGGTAGCGGTGGCCTAATTGGATCAGGTGGCGGGTGGCCTCATAAGAGACGAGTTCTTCGTCACGTCCGACGGAGCTGACGCCGCGCTGGGTGACGCGCCGCCCCACCAGCACAATGGGGATGCCCAACTGGCAGAAGCGGTCAACCACCGGTTCTTGAATGCGCGCGCCAATGACGATCACCCCTTTGGGGTGGAGGAGCGGATCGGCCAGGTAGAGGTTTTCGAGGTGATCGCCGAACAGGCTGGGGTCGTTGAGGGCCAGGGTAAGCTGTAAACGGTAGAGGGCCGCGCCGGCCTGCACGCCGCGGATGATCTCGTGGAAGACCTTGGAGGTGCGCAGGTTTTGGGGGTGCAGTACCAGGATGGTCTGCGGCTGGCTGTCATCTTCGGCAGACTGGGCGGCCCCGCTCAACGCTCCGGCGGCGGCTTCGGCCATTTCTTGAGCGGCGCGCGCTTCTTCCAGCAGGGTCAGGCTGTCAATCGCGTCGCGGACGCGCTTGCGCGTGGCCTCAGAGACCCCCGTCCGGTTGTTGAGAACCATAGAAACGGTGGTTTTGGATACGCCCGCCTGTCTCGCAATTTCTCGTACGGTCGCCACAGCATCCATCCCGAAGAATAAAGATTCAAATCCCTCAGAATCGACAAACTGCAAAACCTGTTGCAATTTGTCTGCGATCCACAATTTTTGCGTTACCGATATTGCGGTCCGGACGGACAAACGGACACTAGGACATGCATACAGATAAAGGAGATATGTCCAGTGTAACAGCTTTTTCTGAGTTCGTCAATAATGATTTTCGTCCAAAACGATCTGTGTCACTTGTTCCGCGGCCGGCGGCAGATTTCATGAATGCCGAAGGTCGTTTTGGCCTGAGCTTCCTGCTTTGCCGCACGAGCATTTCTAAAAAAACGCGCCTGCCCGTCTTGACATTAACAGGGTAATCAATGTAGATTTAGTATACAAACTATCTACTCATCACTGCCTTCACTGCAACTGGTCTATGAGGAGGAACTATGAAGCTTTTCTCGCGTGTGCTGTTGGTTTTGGCTCTTTTGGCAGCGGCCATGTTGGGTGGGTATGCGGCCAGCCGCGTTGGCGCGGTGCAGGCCGCCGCGGCGGCTTTTGGCCCGCCCATTAAAGTCACCCTGATGGATGTTCCCAATGCCAGCACCACCCCAGACGTCTTTGGAACCACGGCCGTTAAAATCGCGGATGCAGGCACGTTTACCGTCGAAGACGGCGCCTCGCTGATCGAAGTGACGCATCAGGGCCGGCTGTACGTGGAGTCGTTCACCGGCTCGACAGGCGCGTACTTTGAACTGCGCGTTGATGATACTTTGGGCCAGGAGGTCCGCGCCGGCCAGCCCTCTGGGTTGGGGCTGGTGCGCTCAACGGAGGCCGGCACGTATGTCTCGAATACGTTTACGGGATACTGGCAGGGCCTGACTCCCGGAGAGCATACCGTCAGCATTTGGGTACGCGCGGCCAATGGTACCGCTAATAATGCCATTATCGACCCAGGCGGGTGGAACTCGAACATCGTCGTCGTCAAAGAATACCTGCCGTTTGGCACGACCTTTGCGCCGCTGGTGAATCGCTAGATAAAAACGGCTTCAAAATCGGTTGCGTCTCTCGCTCGCCGTGGATATACTTAAGCACAATGAGCGTCACGACGAGCGAGGACCAACCCTACGATAAAATCTCCCTGCTGCGCCTGGCTTTTGAGGGTCTGGAAGACGCCGAACTGCGCGAATTGGCCGCGCTGACGCGCCTGTGCTCTTATCCGCCAGGCCATATCCTCTGCCTGGAAGGGGCCAATGAGGAGATTTTTTACATCATCGCCGACGGCCAGTTGGAGGTCACCAAGCAAATTGGCGAACAGGAGGGCGAGCGCCTGCTGCGCGTGGTGGAGCGGGGAGATTTCGTCGGCGAGATGGCGCTGATCCAAAACGCGCCGCGCGCGGCTACGGTGCGCGCGATCACCGCATGCACCGTATTAGAGATGGACAAGGACGACTTTGAAGCCATGCTCATCCGCAGTCCACGCATGGCGATTAACATCATCCGTACTACCCTCGACCGGATGCGCCAAAACGACCAGATGGCGATCCGCGATTTGCAGAAATCGAACAAAGTACTGCGTCAGTTAGACCGCAACAAGCTGGAATTTATTCAGGTGGCGGCCCACGAACTGCGCACTCCGCTGACGGTGTTGAAGGGTTACGTCTCTCTGCTGATGACTTTCCCCGGCCTGAAGGGTGACGCCGCACTGCAAGAAGTGTTGGAAGGGATCGGCAAGGGCGCTGACCGGATGCACGAAGTGGTCAATATGATGCTGGATGTGTCGCGGATTGACAGCGACGCGCTTAAGCTGATCCTCGCGCCGGTGATGGTCAAGCAGACGGTGAGCGATGTGGTGCGCGGTTTCGCCAAAGCCGCCGAGGAGCGGCGCATTGCCCTGGTGGTGGAACAGGAACCCGGCGCGCCCTACATCAATGCCGACCCGGCGTTACTGCACAAGGCTTTGTATCACCTGGTGGTGAATGCCATCAAATACACGCCCGATGGCGGCAGGGTGACGGTGCGCATCCGCCCGGTGGAACTGGATGAGAAGGGGCCGGGGGTGGAAATTGCAGTGAAAGATACGGGCATTGGGCTGGACCCGGAGCATCACGAACTGGTCTTTGAGAAGTTTTACCAGGTGGGTTCGGTGGCCTTGCACTCATCTGGCAAGACGACCTATAAAGGGGGCGGTCCCGGTCTGGGTCTGGCGATTGTGCGCGGCGTGGCGCGCGCGCACGGCGGCAGGGTCTGGGTGGAGAGCGCCGGCCACGATGAAGTCAACTTCCCTGGCTGTACGTTTTACTTGCAACTGCCCGTCAACCCGCCCGTGAATGAGAAGGGGGATTAGGGGGTATGGGCAGTGTGAGGGGTCGTCAAAAGCGCCTGTAAGATTTCCCGCGCCAGCGTTATTTCTTCCTCATTAATTGTATGCCCCAGGTTGGGGTAGACTTTTAAGGTAACATCGGCCCCCAGGGTTGTGAACACCTGGGCCGTTTCTTCGACGCGCGCGCGGGGGATGTAGGGGTCTGGGTCAGAACAGCCGACCAGCACGCGGGTTCCTTCCAATCGGCCAGAGTAGCGGCGCGGCGTGCCGGGCGGGCCGATCAGCCCGCCGGAAAAGGCCAGCACGCCCCCCCAGGGGCGCTCCAGACCATCGGCATGACGGGCGGCGAACTCGGAGGTCAGACAGGCCCCCTGCGAGAAGCCCCCCAATACTACCCGCTCTGGGCCCAAACCGGCCTGGGCCGCCTGAGCTACCAGGCCGGCCAGCTTTTGGAGCGAGCGCGACAGCCAGGGTTCGTTGGCCTCTAGGGCGGCCATAAAGGGCTGTGGATACCAAGCATTGCCCTCGGCCTGCGGTAAGAGAAAGGCCGCGCCGGGCACAGCCAGGGCGCGGGCGAGTTCCAAAATATCCTGGGCGGTTGCGCCGCGCCCATGCGCCAGGATAACGACCAGGCGCGCCTGTGACAGCGGTTCTCCGTAGGTTAAATCCATGTTCTGATCCTTATGTGGGCAGGTGATTTTTAAACAGCGTCCAGAGTGACGGGCGGCAGGATGCGCTCGATGGTCTCGCGGCGGGGTTCGAGCCAGGGGGGCAGTTTCAGGGCACTGCCCAGGGCCTGCACGGGTTCATCCAGGGCGAAGCCGGGCGGGTCGGTCGCCAGCTCAAAAAGGATGCCGGCCGGCTCGCGGAAGTAGATGGAGGTGAAGTATTGGCGGTCCATCACCGGCGTGACCTGAAAGCCCAGTTCGATCAGGCGGTCGCGCCAGCGCAGTTGGGTTTCGCCATCGGGGACGCGGAAGGCAATGTGGTGGATCACTCCCGCGCCCATGCGCCCGCGCGCCAGGTCGGGGCGGGCTTCTACGTCCACCACCCGGCCCGGCGCGAAGGCGCTTTCGCCCGCCGCCGCCAGACGCACGCGGTGCGGGCCTTCTTGGCGCGGCTGGAAGCCAAAAACGCGGGTGAGCAGGTCGAGGGTGGGCGAGCCTTCGCTGACCATCAGGGTGGGAGCGGCAAAGCCGCGGATGGCATAGGCCGCCGGTACGGGCCCGCCCTTCCAGGCGGGGAGGGGAGCCGCGCCTTCCTCGGCTACCAGTTCGAGCGGCAGGCCATCGGGGTCGCGGGCGGGCAGTACTTCCTGGTCAAAGCGGGTCAGGGGCGCGCCGGGCGAAGCGCCATACTGCGCCAGGCGCTCGGCCCAATAGCCCAGCGAGCCGGGCGGGACGGCGAAGCCCACCGCCGTCACCTGGCCGGCTCCCTGAGCGCCGGGGCGGGCATCGCTCCAGGGGAAAAAGGTCAGGATGGTTCCGGGCGCGCCGGCGGCGTCGCCAAAGTAGAAGTGATAGGTTCCGGGGTCATCGAAATTGACGGTTTTTTTAACCAGCCGGAGGCCCAGGGCGGTGGTGTAGAAGGTCAGGTTGCGCTGTGGGCCGCTGGCAATGCCGGTGATGTGATGTACGCCGGCAATGGGTTCGAGTTGGGGGGTCAGCATCTTATCTCCCGATAATTTTCATAAAAAATATCGGGATTATTGTAACACAAAACAGGTTCAATTCGGGTTTTTCACTGAACCGCGTGGAAACCGCCCCGGCTGTAAAGACGGCGGGAGGCCGTCATGTTCTTACAGGGTCGTTCATTGAATTGTGTGTAACCTGCGGGGTAGTCTGCAAGTTACATACTATTTGAAATACTGTTCCTTACAGGCGGTAGAGTTCTTCTAAGAACGCTTGGCCCTCTTCCACCGTCATGGGGTCGTTGACGATGTGCATCAAGAAGCCATGCCCGCCCAACGCGCGCGCCACCTGCAGCGCGCCCGCGCGGGTGACGTAAATCTGACAGCGTTTGCCGGCATCGCGGATTTTCTTAATCAGCGGCAGCCAGCCTTCGGCCATCGGTTGACCATCGCCGGGCTGCCATTGGATGCCCCTCAGCCGCTCCAGGCTGAGAAGCTGGTCCAGGTGAGGGATTTCACCCTTGCCATCCAGGTGGTAAAAAGCGTATTCCAGGTGATCGCAGAGGGCTTTCAGGTCTGGCATGACAAAGCGCTGGAACATGCGCGGCGAGATCATGTAAGAAAAATCGCATTGGAGCATGTAGCCCGGCCCCGGCGACCAGACCGGCCCCCAGCAGGCATTGCCGCGCCCGGCGGCGCGGGTGATGGCTTCCAGTTCGTCGTAATAGCGTATCCACAACGCCGTAATTTCGCCCACCAGCCGGTCCACGTTGGCGGGGTCGTCGGTGAGGTCCATGAGCAGTTTTTCAGTTCCGCGCAGAGAGGCGAGGATGTCTAGGTTGCCGCCCAGGTCGGTGATGCCCACTAACACCTCACGGCCCCAGCGTTCCACCGCCCGCCGGGTGATGGCCTGTACGCGCCGCCACCAGGGGTTAGCGGGGTCGTAAGTGGGGTGGATGTCAGACAGCGACTCTACGCCCTCCAGGGGCCAAAACCAGGTGGTGTCGGGCGTCCAGGTGACGCGCGAACCCAAAAAGGCCGCCATTACGCCGGGGCCAAAGTTCACCCACCACTTGGGGTAGGCGTCGCCGAGGAAGTGGGTGGCTTCGAGGATGCGCTGCCAGTTGTCAATGATTGCGTCAATGGGGGTATCTAATCCAAATTTGGTAAACTGCGACCAGTCGGCCCCGGGGACGGGGTCGTGAATTTCTAAGACGACCAGGGGGCGGTCTAGTTCGCCGGCCCACCAGGCGTTCCAATCGCGCTCGATGCGCTGCCAGTCGGAATCGGTAAAGCGAAGGTGGATGGTCATGGATTTGGCTCGTGGTTTAAGGTGAGATGAAGGAATTGTAACAGCGATTGGCTTTCAGCAGATAGCTTTCTCGCCAAGCTGAACAGGGCCTTCTCAAATCCCCCCACCCCTAGCCCCGCCCCCCTCAAGGGGGGCGGGGAACCAAAGATTCGTGGGGCTTGGCGGCGCACTCGCGCCGCCAAGCCCCACACCCCTATTACAAGACGAGAGATTTTCAAACAGTCAAGCGGCTTTGAGAAGCCCTATCGAGCTGAAAGCCAATCACCGCCTAACGGAATCCCACTTCATCCAGCACCACCGAACCGCGCGGGGTGCGGTCAAACACAAATCGAATGGCGGCGATGCGGGCGGGGTCGAAAGCGGGGTTGGCGGCGGTAAAGTGGGCCAGCGGCAGGCTGTAGCTTTGCAGAACCGGCTCGGATGGTCCGCGGCGCTCGAAGAGAGCGGCCTTGAAGACAGGGGCCGGAAGCTGCGGCTGGATGGGGCGGTAGGCGCTGAGGGGCAGTGCGGCCTCGTTCCCGGCGGCGTCAACCAGCGTTACAGTGAGGTCTATGGGCTGGCGGGGACCGGCGGGCGGCGCGGGGGTCTGGCCCTGGGGGGTGGGGTCTTGCAGGGCATCGGCCAGAGCGAAGATGATCGCTTCGGCAGGAGCGGGCGTGCCGGGCGGCAGGGTGAGGGTGTAGGCGGCCGGGGCTTCTTCCGTCCAACCGAGGTAAACGCCTGCGTTGAACTGCGCGTCGCCTTTGGCGTGAATGCGCTGTTCGCGCCAGAGCTTTAAGTTTTCGCCCGTCAGGCGGCCGCCGGGCAGGCTGGCGGTGAGCAGGTCTACGTCTTCCTCAAAATCCGCCAGCAGGCGGTCTCCGGCGCGGTTAAAGCGGTGGATGTAGAGGGTATCGGGCAGCCAGCCGGCAGGGGCGGCGCGCGCGTCGGCAAAGAGAGGCAGGTAGCCGGTCTGGCCCTTCAGCGCGGCCTCGAAGAAGGCGCTCAGGTAAACGCTGGCGATCTGGCGCTGCTGTTCGGGGGGCAGGAGCGCCCCCCGGTTTAAAAACCCGGCGGCCACCAGCATGCCCAGGTCGTTATCGCCCCAGGTGGTGTTGAACTGGCCGTGATTGGCGCGGTAAATGTACAGGGCGCTTTTAAACCCGTCAAAACCATCTGAGAACCGCACCCGCTCGTACTGATTGATGCCGAAGAAGGTAAACGCATCGGCGTCGTGCGAACCGTGCATGACGAAGTAATTGACGTCTTGCAGGTAGACGGGCTTGAGCGCGGGCCGGTACTGGCCGTCAATGGGGGCAATGGCGGCCACAGCGCGG
>DAOUAC010000063.1:0-25439 GCA_034434155.1 Anaerolineaceae bacterium | reverse complement strand
AGTATACCCAGGCGCAAATGTGGATGTTCGCGTTTGGGCTGGTCCCCCGTCTGCTGCTCAACCGCCTGATCTATGGCCGTTCCCTGGATATTCTGGTGACGCACGCTCCCCCCTGGAAAATCCACGATCAAGAAGACCTGCCCCATCAAGGGATTAAAGCGTTTTTATGGCTGGTGAAGGTGTTTCAGCCCGCGTATCATCTGCACGGGCATATCCACGTATATACGCCGCAGACGACCGTTGAAACCCAATTGGGTAAAACTTCCATCTTGAATACGTATGGCTACAGGCGTATTGAGACGCATTTCCCCTGGGAAAAGTAGGGGATAGTCTCTTGTCCTGCGGCGCTTACCCGTTGGGTGAGGCTTTATCCTGGAGATGGCAGCCGGAAGCGCATCCAGTCTTCCCCTGCTTCAGTGTTTACCTTTACGGCAAACTCGCCGGGTTCTACGAAAGATCGGGCCTCGCCGTCTGTCAGACCGGCCATTTTTATGTAGACACCCGGATCTTCCGTATATCCGAACAGGAAAGTCTGGAAGATGGAGATATGACGTGCCAGAGAATTCGCCAAAGCGGTGGAAATGGCCGCAATCGGCCAGATCGCCGCCTGCGGGCCTTCTTTAACCAGTAGTTCAAAATTCAGGCGCTGCTCATAACTTAATTTGGGGAGGAAGTTTAACGTATCCATCAGCATCAATACCGGCGGACCGGTGCGCTGGCCCATCCGGCGCTGTTCGGCCCACTCGGCTAGCTGCTGAATCCAATCTTGGGCGGCCTGTCCATCAACCCCTACCACCCCCAGGCAGTAGCGATCAAACCCTTGCTCACTGACCCAATCACTCCAGGCGGCAGGCAGGTGCGAAAAGACGATAAACTGCATTCCCCGCGCGGTATTCCGCAGCGCCACGCTGGCAACCGCTGTCCGCAGCAGATCTAACTGCTGCTGGCGCTCATCGCCAATTACCAACAGCGCCCCTGGAGCCGGGTCGTAGAGATCGAGCAGCATCGGCAGCTCATCTTCGCAGATGCCCAAAATGGCCGTGTGAGCGGGCAGGTCTGGGTTGCTGTAGAGCAGTTCGCTCAGACTCACAATGGGGGCCGGCCGCGGACGCCGCCGCGACAGGTTTTCTTCTGATTCTTTGGGAGTAGACCGGACCGGCTCTGACGTCTGAGGATTGGCTTCATCCGAAAATCCTACGTCGCGGCGTGGGGCCGGCAGGCGCTCTTCGTCATCATCCGGGCGTTGAGGGGTAGGGGAGAACGAGTTGGGTGGCCGCTGCATGCGCACCTGAGTAAACTGGACGGCGCTGGCAACCTGTGGCGGTGGATGCACCCTGGGCCGCGGCGGCCGGGCCGCCGGACGGCCTGGCAAATCTCCCTGCTGGCTGGAATTTGCCGCTTGGGGCTGCTGCGCGGTCTGGTGCTGAGTTGCAGAACGGCCCAGCGGCCCGGCAGATGCCTGTGTGGGTAAAATGCCTGCCTGCCCGGCCTGCCCGTTCTTCGCGGCCAACTGCGCTTCACCCTGAGATTGTTGAAACGATTTCCTGGTCTGTTTCGTCAGCTCGCCTTTGGGTTTGGGCGGTTGATAGCGGGGTAAATCCAGGCGCTGAGACAGATTAGCGCCCGCTGGGATGGGAACCAGCAGCGGGCGGTAGCGTTGCAGTCTGGTGTTTTTTGGTAAGATATTGATTTCAGCCATATTGCCCAAACTTCACCCAAAGAGCTTTCAGCAAGGTAACTACTCGGCCAAAGCCTGAATAGTGACCCGGAAAGGCGATTAGTACTTTTGTTCTATACTCATTATAGCAATCAACAAAACGCGAGTCAAGAGCGGTTCTCTTTGGGTTCAGAAGATGGCGGCACAATCACGCGGATCGCCTGAGGCACCACCCGAATTTCTACCGGCGTAACGCCGATTGCCTCGCCGTCGGCCTGTACTGGCACAGGCTTGAGGGTATGGATGACGATCTTCTCTCGGATCGGCAGGTAGCGCAAATTGGAGTCGTAAGCTGGTTGGCTGCGCCGCACGAACCGGGTAAACACACCCAGGTAATCGCGCAGGCTCTGTGCCCGCACGATGAACGCATCCAGGCGGCCATCTTCTGCGCTGACCTCCACCCCATCAATGCGCGGTTGCAGGCCCATGAGCTTTTCATTCGCAATCATCACTTCTGAGGCTCTAAACTGCACCTTGCGGTCATCCACCTCTACCGAAAAGCGGTGCAGGCGCGAGCGCGTCAGCGTTTGAAGGCCCCGCCACAAATAGGCCAAAAAACCAAAGCGGCGCTTTTCTTCACGCGCCGTCTTTTCCATGATCTCCGCGCTGATCCCAATGCTGACGTTTAGAGCATAATAATCCTTCCCGATCTGAATAGCATCCATCGTCTTAACGTCATGCTCGCCGCCGATCAATTCCAAAGCCGCATCCGCGGTGATCGGAATCCCCAGGTCGCGCGCCAACGCATTGCCGGTCCCCGCCGGAAGAATCCCCAACGGTACGCTGCTTTGGGCAATCCCGCTGACCACTCCCGCCACGGTGCCATCTCCACCGGCTGCGATCACCAGATCCACGCCATCCTTCAGCGCCTTTTTCATCACGCGGTGCAAATCTTCGTCTTTTTTCGTCTCGTGGATGTCAAAATCCCAGCGTTTTTCCGCGCAGAACTTCTCCACGCTGTCGCGTATCGTATCGCGGTTGTTGACACCCGCGACCGGGTTTAACACCACAAAAACCTTGTTGATTTCTGCCGGCGGCCCGGCGCGTTTTTCCTGCTCCTCTGGCTCCACGCTTTCCCCTGATCTAGGACTTACGGTTAAACGGTTCATAGATCACGCTGCGGTGGGCCTGCACGTGCAGTTCACCCCCCGACTGCCCCGCGCCGCTCTCATCCAGCGCCTTTTTAAGCTCGATCATGGCAAGCTCCACAGCTTCTTTGGCGGTTTCCCAATAAGGATCGCCTGTAGCTTTTAACTCATCCAGCCTGGAGCGTGCCAACCGGTAAGTCTCATCTAATCGTACAATACAGCGCCGTCTGTCCACCACCCGGCCCTGGCGGAACGTGATGGGCTCCTCTTTATACTGCTCAATCCTGGTGTGCCACTCTTGCAGTTGGGCATCTGCTTTTTCCTGATAAGCTTCTTTCCATCCCATCTCGTTTTCCGGTTCCTTTCCATTCCCCTGTAGATTTAGGGGGTGCGGTCCTGGTGCATCCACTTTCTGAAAAATAACCACACCGGCTGATAAGAAAAGGTTGCCTTCAATTAACTCTTTAGGAATTGCCATACTTACCCGGCGAACCCAGAGAGCCCTTGCATCTCATCTTAACCGGACCAGAATCAATGGGCCAAACAGAAGCGAAAAAGCTGTATCAATAACCTGTCAAGAGAACCGATACAAAACGGGTGAGTCGCCGTCGTAGATGCTCACTCCGGGCTGTTCATGCCTGTCTCACCTAAACGGCTGCGCGTAGGCGGTAGCCAACGCCCGGCTCCGTCACAATGAAGTATGGGCGGTTCGGCTCTGGCTCAATCTTGCGGCGCAGGTTCGAGATGTTCACGCGCAGCAGGTGCATTTCATCCTCATAGCCTAGCCCCCACACCTGGCGCAGTAGTTGGCGGTGCGTCAGCACTTTGCCGGCATTCAGCACCAGCACGCGCAGCAGGTCATATTCGGTGGGGGTCAACTGTACCTCCTTGCCAACAGAAGATACCCGCCGGTGGGCCAGATCAACTTCCAGGCCCTCCAGTGAAAACACCGGCTCTGGCTCTAACTGTGCCGAGCGCCTGACAGCCACCCGCAGGCGCGCCATCAGTTCGCTGATGCCAAATGGTTTGGTCAGGTAATCATCGGCGCCGGCGTCCAGCGCGCTAACTTTGTCGGTTTCGCGCTCGCGTACTGAGAGAACAACAATCGGCAGGTGCGTCCACTCACGCAACTGGCGGATCACGTCCACCCCGTCCATGTCTGGCAGGCCCAGGTCTAAGATCAGTAAATCTGGGCGGTGGGCAATCACAGCGGTCAGCGCCTCTTGCCCGCTGGACGCCTCGTAGACTACGTAATTATAGGCGCTCAATGAGGTGCGTAAAAAACGGCGAATGGCCCGCTCATCATCAACCACCAGAACCCGCAGCCCCTTATCGTTCATGCCCTTTTCATTCCTCGTTAACTGCCTGTACAGTTCGCTCATGAGATTTCTCCAGGGTCGCCGTTCTTAACGGCAGAATAAAGGTGAAGCATCCCCCGCCATCGGGCCGGTTCTCTGCCCAAATGGCGCCCTCGTGGACTTCCACAATACCCTTACAGATTGCCAGCCCCAGGCCGGTTCCAACCACGTTCTCAAAACGCTTCACCCGGTAAAATTTTTCAAAAATGCGCTCTAAATCTTCCGCCGGAATGCCCGGCCCCCGGTCTTCCACCGCTACTTCCAGGTACTTCTGCTCGTTTCTTTCCTGACGCAGGCGCGCGGTGACGCCTATCGGCGCTCCTTCCGGCGAATATTTGGCGGAATTCTCCAGCAGGTTGACCAACACCTGGGTGATCAGCACATAATCCAGACGCACCAGCGGCAGACCCGGCTGTATCTCTACATTTACAGGGCGCCCTTCCAGACGCGTTGCAACGGTGTTCAAGGCCGAGCCGATGACATCTTCGATGTCGCAGGGCTGTAACGAAAGGCGCAGTGTCCCGGCTTCGAGGCGGGTCATGTCTAAGAGGTTGCCAACCAGGCGGTTCAGACGCTCGGCCTCGCCGTAAGCAGTTTCTACCAGCTCGCGGCGCGTCTCCGCGTCGATTAGATCGTCTTCCAGCCGCAGGCCGCTCAACACGCCGGTAATCGAGGCCAATGGAGTGCGCAGGTCGTGGGAGATGGAATTGAGCAGGGCAGTCTGGAGCTTTTCGGTGACGCGCAGTACCTCGGCCTGACTGGCCTGTTCAGCGTACAGCCCGCGTTCCACCGCCATAGCCGCTTTGGTGACAAACGCGCTCAATTGGCGCATCTGCTCGGGGTGCAGGCTCTCGCGGTCGCCAAACCAAACGCCGATCACCCCTACCGCGCCGTGGCTGGTCATCATCGGAAAATAGCTAAAGCTGGCGTAAGAAAAAGTGCCGGTATTGGCTCCGGCGGGCCGCCCTTGTTGGAAGGCCCATTCTGCCGCCGTCAGCTCGCTGGTGTCGAGGGTTTGCTCAGAACTGGCGGCGCTCAAGATCAGCCGGTTTTGTTCGGCCAGCAAAACGACCGTCTCGCGGCGAAAAGTGCGGTGAATATGCTCCACAGTAGCCTTCAAAATCACAGTCATATCTGCTGCGGCGGCCAGGTCGCGGCTCAGTTCATATAATTGCGTCATCTGCTCGGCCCGGCGGTGCGCCGAACGGCTCAGCGCCCGCTCGCGCGCTACCAGCGTGCCGATCAGCACGCCAATGAGCAACAGGCCGAGGAACGTCAGCGCATACTCTGGCGCAAACCCGCTAAACTGATAGAGCGGCGGCACGAAGAAATATTTAAATGCCAGAACGCTGAGGGCCGCTGTGAGGATCGCTGGCGCCAGCCCCAGGAAAGTTGACGCGATCACCACCACCAACAGGTACAGCATAATCAGGTTGGCAGAACGTGAGATTATGAAAGGCGTCAGAATCAGGCCCAAGAAGGTAGGGACGATCACCAGGCCGAGACTGCTCAACCACTTCCAGAGGCTAAGGCTTTCGCCAAAACGCGGTTTTTGGAAACGGCGAACCAGGGTATCTTCGCCAACCACGTACACGCTGAGCGATGGCTCCAGGCGCAAAAGCTGTTCGGATAAGGCGCGGCCAAACACATTCAACCGCCCCGATGGAGCGCTGCGCCCCACCACCACTTTGTGGATGTGATGCTCGCGGATATAGCTGTGGATTGCTTCCGCCACTGTCCGGCCGGTCAAAATCTCGGTTTGCGCGCCAAGCAAATCGGCCAGGCGCAGGCTTTGCGTTACCTGTTCCTGTTGAAGCACATCTTGACCTTCTGGCGTCTCCACATAAACGACCGTCCACTCCGAGCGGGTCTCGTCGGCCATGCGGCGTCCGGCGCGCACCAGACGCCCGCCCGAAGCGTCGGCGCCAATGCATACCAGCAGCCGCTCAGAAGGATGCCCGCTGTCGGCCAGGCCGCGGTCAACCAGGTAAGCGTGCATGAGCGCATTGGAGCGGCGCGCGACGTAGCGCATTGCCAGTTCGCGCAGCGCAAACAGGTTGCCCGGCTGGAAGAACGTCGCCATCCAAGGTTCGACTTTGGCAGGGAAAGCGACCCTGCCGGCCTGGAAGCGCCTGAGCAGTTCCTGGGGGGGCAGGTCCACCATTTCAATCTCGTCGGCTTCGTCCAGCAGGCGGTCAGGGACTGTATCGCGCACGGTCACGCCGGTCAAAAAGCTCACAGCGTCCACCTGGCTTTCAATCTGATAGACGTTGATGGTCGTGTATACATCAATGCCGGCGCGGAGCAGTTCTTCGACTTCCAGATAGCGCCTTTCGTGGCGCAGCCCCGGCGGATTGACGCACGCCAGGTGATCCACCAGCGCCAGCTCCGGCTTCCGCTTCAGGACGCTATCCAGGTCCAAGCCCTCGTAAGATAACCCCGGTCCCTTCACCCGCAGGTGAGGACAGGTCTCAAACTTTTCTAACATCTGCGCTGCCAGGTTGTCGCCGCGCTCGTCAACGTATCCCACCAGCACCCGTGTCCCTTCCAGCGCCCGGCGGTAAGCATCCTCGATCATGGCGGCCGTCTTGCCGGTTGCGGGCGCATACCCAAGAAACACTTTGAACAGGCCGCGCCGGCGGGCTTTGCTTTCACCGGTTTCCGCCTGAGCCGCCTGCAGATGAGGAACATCGAGTTGACCAAACGCTTCTTTAGCCATGACTTACCAGCATGATCCTGTTTCATGCATTCTCTTACTTATCATACCTAAAAAGTCTATTAATTTCATCATTAATCTAAATTGTACAAGATCAAGAAACAGTCAAGACTCTTAAGCGTTGACCCTGCTCTGTTAATTTCGTAAAATACCATTATGAACACGAGGTTGATCGCCGGTTTTTACCGCGCAGACCACGACCCGCCGGTTTTTACCGCACCGCAGCATTAAACAAGCCAGATTCCAGCCCAGCCTGGAATCTTCCGCCGGGTTATCTATTCCCGCTTGGTTCGAGCGATTGGTAAAAGTGTTGGTGTTATTTAAGGAGCCGAAAGATGGCAAATCTGCCTTTTCCTTCCCGCCGGGCGCCTGTCTATCAGGACGTGCCCGCTGAGAAGTGGAACGATTGGCGCTGGCAGCTCAGCCACCGCCTGAATTCTGTCGAAGAGTTTGAGAAAATCCTGCCCCTGACCGAGAGCGAGAAGAAGGCGCTCAACACGCAGGGTTTGTTCCGCGTGGAGATCACGCCCTATTTTGTTTCGCTGATCGATCCAGACGATCCACTGGACCCCATCCGCAAGCAAATTATCCCCACCGCCGAAGAAATCGTCCCCTTTACCGGAATGATGGCAGATTCGCTGGCCGAAGACCGCCATTCGCCGGTTCCGGGGCTGGTACACCGCTACCCAGACCGCGTCTTAATGCTGGTAACGACTCAGTGCGCATCATACTGCCGCTACTGCACCCGCTCGCGCATTGTGGGTGACCCATCGGCGACTTTCTCGCGGGCCGAGTTCGAGATGCAGTTAGAATATCTGCGCCGCACGCCCCAGGTGCGCGATGTCCTGCTTTCGGGCGGCGATCCGCTGACCATGGCCCCGAAAATCCTGGAAGAACTGCTGAGCAAACTGCGCGAGATCCCCCATATCGAGATCATCCGCATCGGCAGCCGCGTGCCGGTCTTTATGCCCATGCGCGTCACCGATGAACTGTGCGCCATGCTCGAAAAGTACCACCCACTGTGGATGAACATCCACGTTAACCATCCGAATGAGATCACCAAAGAACTGGCCGAAGCCACCGATAAACTCAGCCGCGCGGGCATCCCGCTGGGCAATCAGTCCGTGCTGTTGGCGGGGGTAAACGACTGCGTTCACGTGCAGCGCAAGCTGGTGCATGACCTGGTACGCATCCGGGTGCGGCCCTACTACCTGTATCAGTGCGACCTGGTCGAAGGCGCCGGACATTTCCGCACGCCGGTAGCCAAGGGGATCGAGATCATTGAGGGACTGCGCGGGCATACCTCTGGGTATGCCGTGCCAACGTATGTCGTTGATGCCCCTGGCGGAGGCGGCAAGATCCCGGTGATGCCCAATTACCTGATCAGCGCCTCAGACCATAAGGTGGCGCTGCGCAACTATGAGGGCTTTATCACGGCGTATGAAGAGCCGACCCAATACTCGCTTCACGACCCCAAGACCTGCAAATTCTGCCAGCAGCGCCGGGTTGAGGCAGGGCAGACGGGGGTGTTGGGCCTGTTGGAAGGGGACGCAATGTTCATTAAGCCGGAAGGGTTCGACGAACTCCATAACCGGGGTGGAGGCGTTCACCGCCTGCGCGCCGACGAAAGCAAGTGGAAACCCCTGGGAATTGGCACAGAGGAAGGCAGGTCATAATATGCACTACCGCAGGCTGGGCCGGTCTGGCCTGAAAGTCAGTGAAATTGCCCTGGGCGCCTGGGTGACGTTTGGCAATCAGCTAGACGAAAGCGGCGTGAGAGAGTTGGTTCATGCCGCTTACGACCTGGGCGTGAACTTCTTTGACAACGCCGATATGTACGCCAACGGCCAGGCCGAAGTGCTGATGGGCCGCGCCATCCGCGACCTGCCGCGCGAAGCCCTGGTGATTTCATCGAAGGTATTCTGGCCGACCATGCCAGGTCCAAACGGCCGGGGGCTGTCGCGCAAGCACATCACCGAGTCGATTCATGCTTCGCTGCGCCGCCTGCAGGTAGATTACCTGGACCTGTATTATTGCCAGCGGTACGACCCCGATACCCCAATGGAAGAAATAGTGCGCACCATGACCGACCTCATTCATCAGGGAAAGGTCTTGTATTGGGGGACGTGCGAGTGGGAAGGCGCTTAGGTGATGCAGGCCATTAGCGTGGCCCGCCAGTATAACCTGATCCCGCCAACGATGGAACAGCCCCAATACAACATCTTCCACCGCAAGCGCGTGGAATTAGACCTCTCGATGATTTGCCGCGAATACGGCTTGGGGTTGACGACTTCCAGCCCGTTAGCGCATGGGATCTTATCGGGCAAATATAATGAGGGCATTCCAGCGGGCAGCCGCGCCACCCTGCCAGAAATGGGCTGGCTGCGCGATCAGATCACAGCGGAGCGAATGGAGATCGTCCGACAGCTCACCGCCCTGGCCGATGACCTGGAGATGACCACCGCTCAGTTAGCCATTGCCTGGATCTTGCGGCGCAAAGAGGTCAGCAGTGTGATTACCGGGGCCACCCGCCTGGAACAACTGGACGAAAACGTGGCCGCTGGAGAATATTGGGAACTGCTGACCGATGATATGTTAGAAAAAATAGAGCAGATCGTAGGGAACCTGCCGGAATATACGTGAGACCGGATCCGTAAAATCTATTCCCCGCTCAGTAAGGGCGGGGAATAGATTTTTTTTGTTTGCGGTTTAGTTAGCTGCGCAGTTTCGCCCCCAACTCTTGATCCAGCCGCTTGATGATGCGCTGGCGGATTTGGGCGGCGTCTTGGTCGGTGAGGGTGCGCTCCGGCGACTGATAGGTGAGGCTGTAAGCCAGGCTCTTCTTGCCGGCCCCAATCTGCTCGCCGCGGAAGATGTCGAACAGGCGGGCATCCACTAACAGCTTGCCGCCGCCCTGGCGGATGGTTTCTTCCACACGCGCGGCAGGAACGGCTTCATCCACAATGACAGCGATGTCTTCCAGCACGGGTGGGAACTCGCTGACCGGGCGGATGGGATAGCTGGCGGGGATGGCTTTCAGAATCGCCTCAAGGTCGAGGTCTGCCGCGAGAACCGGGCCGGACACATCGTAGTTTTCCTGTACCAGCGGGTGCAGTTCGCCAAACACGCCCAAAGAACCGCCGTCGAGCAGTGCCGCGGCGCACTTGCCGGGGTGGAAGGTGGAATTTTCCGCCGGGGCATAGATGACGTTCAGGTGCAGGGCATCGAACAGGGCTTCGAGGATGCCTTTTAGATCGTAGAAGTCCAGGCGGGGGGCATTTTGCACGTCCCAGGCGCGCTCGTAGCGCCGTCCGGTGAGGGCAATTGCCAGCCGGCGTGGTTCGAGGGGCAGGTCGCTGGGCTGGGGGATGTACACCGAGCCGATTTCAAACATTGCCAGGGTTTCTTCCAGGCGGGCGTTGCGCTCGATGGCATTCAGCACCGAGCTGAGCACACTGCGGCGCATGACGCGCTTTTCGGGGGCGATGGGGTTTGCCAGGCGGACGTATTCCACCGCAGGGGCCGGCGTGCCTTTGGGCAGCAGTCGGTTTTCAATCTCCGGCGCGGTCATGCGGTGCGAGATAATCTCTTGCAGCCCCAACCGGGCCAGCAGATCGCGGACGCGCTCTTCGGCTTCGAGCGAAGGGTTGCCGCGCTGGGGCGGCAGCGGGGCGGCCAGGTGCGCTTCAGGGATGCGATCGTAACCGTAGATGCGGGCGATCTCCTCCATAATATCGGCTACGCCTACCACGCCCTCGCCGATATCCATGCGGAAGGGCGGGGATTGAGCGATGATCTGGTCGCCCTGTACTTCACAGCAGAACTCCAGGCGCTCCAGGATTTCGACGACCTCAGCGGTTGGAATAGCCACGCCCAAAAGGCGCTTCACATCGGCCTGCGAGAAAGTAACCACCGAGGCTTTGGGCGGCAGGGGGTAATTGTCAATGATGCCGGGCGCAACCGTCCCGCCGCTCCACTGGGCCATCCAGTACAGACAGCGCTTCAGGCCCTCGATTGCCAGGTTGGGGTGCACGCCGCGCGAGAACCGGAACGAGGCCTCGGAGGGCAGGTTGTGTTGGTTGGCAGTCTTGCGGATATTGATGAAGTTCCAGGCCGCCGCTTCTAACAGGATGTGGCGGGTGCGGTCGGAGACTTCACTCTCAGCCCCGCCCATGACGCCGGCCAGCGAGAGCGGGCCCTTTTCGTCGCACACCAGCACGTTGCCCGGGGTGAGGGTGCGCTCCACGCCATCCAGGGTGATGAGCTTTTCGCCGGGGTTGGCGGTGCGCGTGGAGATGACCACCGGCTTGCCGCCAGCGCGGGCAGTCAACACCTCATAGTCAAAGGCGTGCAGCGGTTCGCCGATTTCGATCATAGTGTAGTTGGTGGCGTCCACCACGTTGTTAATCGGGCGCATTCCGGCGGCACGCAGGCGGCGCTGTACCCAGTAAGGGCTGGGTTGAATCGTCACGTCGCGAATGAGCGCCAGGGTGAAGCGCGGGTTGAGGGTGGGGTTGTGAATTTCAACCTTTACCCGGCCTTCAATGCTCTCCCCGGCGGTTTTTAGCTCATATTGGGGTTTGCGCAGCGGGCGGCGGGTGAGGGCGGCCACTTCGCGGGCAATGCCCAGCACATTTGCGTTGCGCGCCATGTTGGGGTTGATCTTGACTTCAAAAACGGCGTCGCCCATATAATCCACCAGCGGCGCGCCGGTAGGGGCATCGGCGTCCAGCAGGATGACGCCTTCGTGTTCATCGCTGATGCCCAACTCCTTCTCAGAGCAGACCATTGAATAGGACTCGACCCCGCGAATTTTGGTGCGCTTGAGGGTGGTTAACACCTTGCCGGGCTGGTGGCCGTCGTAGATGCGCGCGCCCTCTTTGGCGTAGGCCACCTTCAGCGGCTGTGCCAGCTTACCCTGCCCCTTGTAGGGGAACAGGTTGGGCGCGCCGGTCAAGACGGTGTGACGTTCTTTGCCGTCATACAGATCGCACAGCACCAGACGGTCCGCGTTGGGGTGCGGGTTGACTTCCCAAATCTCGGCCACTACGATCTTCTCGGGGTCCCAGGCAATGCCAGAGACTTTGAAGCCGTGATCGTCGTTCTGCGGCAGCGGCAGGCCCGCGTATTCAATGCTTTCCACTTCCAGGCCGGCCATGGTCAGCAGGTAGGCCAGTTCTTCTACCTTCAGGCCGGAAATATCAACGAAATCTTTGAGCCAGGAAAGGGGTAACTTCATGCTGGCCTCCTCCTTAGAACTGTTTCAGGAAACGGATGTCGTTTCCCCACAAATAGCGAATGTCGTTGACTTTATGCCGCAGCAAAACCTGGCGCTCGATGCCCATGCCGAAGGCGAACCCGGTGAAGCGGTTGGGATCGTAGCCGCCGTTTTGCAGCACCACCGGATGAACCATGCCGCAGCCGAGAATTTCGAGCCAGCCGGACTTTTTGCAGACCGGGCAGCCCGCCCCGCCGCAGACAAAGCACTCTACGTCCATCTCGGCGGAAGGCTCGGTGAAGGGGAAGTGATCGGCGCGGAAGCGGGTTTTGACCTGCTGGCCGAACATGCGCCGGGCGAAATCGGCGAGCGTGCCTTTGAGATCGGCGAAGGTGATGTTTTCACCCACTACTAACCCTTCCACCTGGTTGAACTGCACCTCCGAGCGGGCCGTGATCTGCTCGAAGCGGTAGCACATGCCCGGCAGGGCAATGCGAATAGGCGGCGGGTTCTGCGGGTTGGCCGCCGAGTTTTCGCGCATGGCGCGGATTTGCCCAGGGGAAGTGTGCGTGCGCAGCACCATCGAATAGGCGTCATCTTCGATCTGCGATTCGACGTAGAAGGTGTCTTGCATCTCGCGCGCGGGGTGATGCGGCGGGATGTTCAGCAGTTGGAAGTTGTATTCGTCATATTCCACGTCACGCGAGGTATACACCTGAAAGCCCATATCGCCCAGGATCTCTAACACGCGGCGCAGGTTCTGCGTGGAGGGGTGCAGCCGTCCCTGACGGAAGGGCCGGCCAGGCAGGGTGACATCCAGCTTTTCGGTGGCTAAAGCCTGCGCTAGGACAGCCGCTTTGATGGCCTCTTGCTTTTCGGCAAAGGCTTTTTCGAGCGTCACTTTGACCTGGTTGGCGGCCTGGCCGATCTGCGGGCGGAGTTCTTTCGGAAACTGCCCCAGGCGGCTGAACACCTGCATCACTTCACTGCTGCGGCCCAGGTGTGCCACGCGCCAGGCTTCCAGGCCGGCCTCGCTGCTCACGGCGCTCAGATCTGCCAGCGCCCTGGCCTGGATGTCTTCTAACTGCTTTACCTGTTGATCTTGCTCTGTGGTCATACCATCTCCTCTAAGCTTAACCGGCACGCTTGCCGGCGGATTAACCAAAAAATCCCGTCCCGCTGATTCAAATTCAGCACAAGGGACGGGAAGATTATACCCGCGGTACCACCCTGGTTGGCGGCAGTCTGCCGCCCTCTTACCCCAACGGCCTCACACGAACTGTGCCTGGCGATTGGTCGCCGTAGATAACGCCCGGCTTGCGTTCCGAACTACTTGCGTCGCCCTGCTGCCAGCGCGGCGCGTTCCCCCGAACGGCTCAGGAGGGAACTTCAACTGGTTAATTCCGGGTGAGGGTCGCAGCCGCCGTATCCCTACGGACGCCCTCGCTTCTCTGGCGGCTTTCGCCAGCCTACTTTCCTCCGTCATAGCCTTTTAAGGCAGTATACAATTGTCGTGGCTTCATTATGCCAGAATTGGGCCAGAATTTCAAGGTTTTCTTTCATCGTTTGAGGCCGTTGAGGAGGAGAATAACCAGGCCCAGCCCGCAGATGATAATCATGCCGATGCCCAGGTAGCGGCGGATATCGCTTCCGGGGGCCAGGCCGGGCAGTAGGGGTTGGCGGGTGGGCGTTGGGGTGGGCGGCGCGACGGTGGGAGAAGGCGCGAGCGTGGGCGGGCGCGGCGTGAGGGTCGGGCGGGGCGTGGCAGTGGGGGGGACGGGCGTGTCGGTTACGGTGGGGATGGGGGTAGGGGTATAGGTGGGGGCGACGAAGAGTTTTTGCCCGGCCCAAACGATGTCGGATGACCCTAACCCATTGTACTGGCGAATATCTTCAATTTTAATGTTGTAGGCTATGGCAATGCTCCACAGCGATTCGCCGGGCTGCACTTCATGGATGATCGAACCATCGGGCTGGGGAGTATTGGTTTGCGAAGCGGCCGGGGTGTGGGTGGCCGGTCCGATGGTAGCCGGATCGGTCGGCGTGGGCGAAGCCGTAACCGGAATAGCCACGTAGCCCACATTGACCACGTAATACACCATCCCATCCACTACGGCTACGCCCGCGCCCACGTCGGTATAGCGGGCATTGGTCAGGTTGTTGCGCTGTTCTTCATCTGCCCAGACGGTATTGACGGCGTATTCTGGCGCAAGGTCGCGGCCCACGGCGAGATTTTCAGCAACCAATACCGTCCCCCCGGCTTGGCCGCCGTACCCGGCAGCGATGGCGCGGTCGAGCGGGCGCGAACCGCCCAGCCCGGTATGCGTGAGGTAGCCGAGCGACGCCAGATATTCGGCGTGGGCCTGCGCCGCGGCGTTCAGGGCGTTGTTGGCCTGCAGAGGGGCCGCGCCGAGGCTGGCGCGCAGTTCGTTCACCGCGCGGATGAGGTCGGCGGCTGTACCGGCCTGGGCGCGCGCTCCCTCAAAGAGCGAGAAAGCAGCGCCAATCACCACAGCTACCACGGTCAGAAGGAAACAGCTTTTTCGTAAAGGGTTCATCTTCGCGGAAGAATTATACCGGATTGAAAAAATCAGGGGGCAGCCTTTAACCCGGCGGCTGCCCCCTGAAAAAAACCAAGAATCAAGGAAATTAACGCAGAGCGCGTTCTCCACTGCGGCCCATGGCTTCTGCTACGACTAAGAAATCGGTGGCTGAAATCATGCCGACCAGGTTGCCTTTTTCGTCCGCGACCGGCAGGTGATGAATTTTATGCTTATTCATCAGGCGCGCGCACTCGGCCATGCTCATGTTGGCGCTCACGGTAATCAACGGACTGGTCATGATTTCGCGCACCCGGGTGGTAGCCGGGTCGCGGCCCTGGGCAACGATTTTGTCGCAAACATCGGTGGAGGTGAGGATGCCGTACTCGGGATTATCTTCAGATTTGTTGATAATCACGCTGTTGATGTAACGCCGGCGCATGGTTTCGAGCGCGTCGGTGACGGGAGTGTTGGGTTCGACGTAGACCACCAGGTCCATCATCCAATCGCGTACAGTGAATTCCATTCTCGGTTCTCCTTTCGCGGTTGTCAGTCCGATCTCGCGAGACGTCAGCGTAATGCTTCAGGTACGCTGAGTATATAGAAAAGCCAGGTTAAAAGCAAGGCGGACAGGCCCTACAAAAACTATGGTCAGGGGAGGCAGTGATAGGCTCCCGCTGCCCGTGCTCCATTCCGGTAACAATGGACGGGGGAATGAGAGGAAATTCATCGGTTCAACGAATGATTGACAGTTTTGGCTGATAATGCTATACTGGAGTATAGTATATGTTTAGATGAGGTGAATCACGATGCCCTTGTATGAATATCGCTGCAAAACGTGTGGTGAGACCTTTGAAAAAATGGTGCGTTGGTCTGAGGCTGACCGCGCTCAGGTTTGCCCGAACTGTCAGAGCCTGGATACGCAGAAGAAAGTCTCCAGGGTTGCCGCAGCGGGTTCGTCCACTGGCGCCGCTTTCAATTCTGGCGGTAGTTGCGGTTCCGGCGGCTTTAGTTGAGCGGGTTAGCCATCTTCCGGCCGTGTGCCGGTACTCATCAACGGTTTTATGAGGACGCATGAAATTAAAAAGCGTCGAAGCCAAAGAGAATATCAAACAGCGCCTGCGGCGGATCGAAGGCCAGGTGCGCGGCGTGCAGAATATGTTGGATGAAGAGCGCGAATGCCGCGAGATCATGCAACAGCTAGCCGCGATTCGCTCGGCACTGCAAGGGGTGAACCGCATTTTTCTGCAAGAATATGCCGGCGCGTGCCTGCTCGACCTCGAAGAAGAGGCCGGCGGGCCCGCCGTCCGACCCGAACTGCGTGCGCGTAGAGCGAAGATCATCCGGGAAATGATTGATTTTCTCGATAAGGCCCCCTAAAAGGAGAAGAAACAATGGCGTACGCAACAGTGAAGTGGATCGGTGGGCAGCAGTTTGTGGGCGTAGATTCGACCAAACATTCGGTCGTGCTTTCGACCCCGGCAGAGGGCGTAGGCATCAAGCCTTCAGAACTGCTGTTAATCGCAGTGGCTTCATGCTCGGCGGTAGATGTGGTGGAAATCTTGAATAAAAAGCGCATGCCGCTTTCGATGATGGAGATTGCCGTTAGCGCCGAGCAAGACAGCGACCCGCCCTGGACGTTCCGCAAAATCCATATGCATTTTTGTTTGCAGGGCAAAGATCTGACCGAAAAAGCCGTAGAGCAGGCTATCCGCCTTTCAGAAGAGAAATATTGCTCCGTCGCCGCCACCCTGCGGCCCACCGCTGAGATTACCGCAGATTTTGAAATTATCCCCGCTTAGCCGCCCGCACCCAACGCGGCGTCACGAACCCAAGCAGTATTTTGTGCGTTTCTGAGTATAATCAGCCTGAGATTGATTCTTGGGCTGTTTTTTTGCTTTCGTATGTCTCGGTCTTACGATGGTGTTTATTTTTAGGAGAAGCCGTGAAAAATAGTGGTGTTCTGGCTCGTTACGGTTCCTGGTTGGATCTCCCCGCGCATACAGTTCCGATAAGCCTGCAAGAGGGCAGCACGCCGCTGATTACCATGCCCGCGCTGGCGCAGGAACTGGGCGGCGGGTTTGAATTATGGGTCAAGTTCGAAGGAATGAACCCGACCGGCTCGTTTAAGGATCGGGGGATGACGGCAGCGATCAGCGAGGCCGCCGGGCGCGGCGCGCGGGCTGTGATCTGCGCTTCGACCGGCAACACCGCGGCCTCTGCCGCCGCCTATGCCTCGCGTGCCGGAATGCGCTCCATCGTCATCATCCCCGAAGGCAAAGTGGCCGCCGGAAAACTGGCCGGGGCGGTGGCTTATGGCGCAGAGGTCATCCAGATCGAGGGCTCGTTTGATGACGCCCTCAGCCTGGTGGTGGCGATCTCACGGCAGTATCCCATCGCGCTGGTTAATTCGCTAAACCCTTACCGCCTGGAAGGGCAAAAGACGGCCGCTTTTGAGATCTGCGAGGACCTGGGGAGCGCGCCCGATTGGCTGTGCCTGCCGGTCGGTAACGCTGGCAACATCACCGCCTATTGGATGGGCTTTAAACAGGCGCACGAGCGCGCCAATGCGGGCCTGCCGCGTATTTTGGGAGTGCAGGCCGAGGGGGCGGCTCCACTGGTGCTGGGGCGGCCGGTGGATCGCCCGGAAACCGTGGCGACGGCCATTCGCATTGGCCGCCCGGCGCGCGGTGAGCAGGCTCTGGAGGCCGCGGAAGAATCGCACGGTGAGATTATGGCGGTGAGTGACGATGAAATCCTGGCAATGCAGCGCCGCCTGGCCGCCGAAGGCGTGTGGGTAGAGCCAGCCTCGGCGGCGGGGGTGGCCGGGCTGGCGCGCCGCCTGCGCGAAGGTCGGATGCAGGTGAAGGGTCAGCGCGTGGTGGCAATCTGCACTGGCCACGGGATGAAAGACCCTGATATTATTGCGCGCAGCATGCCCAAACCCCGGTTGATTGCCGCGCGCCTGGAAGATTTGGAAAAAATGATCATTGGAGAGCGGCCATGAGCGGCGTCTGGCGCGGGGCAGATAGCCGGGTGGTGCGCGTGCGCGTGCCGGCCACTACCGCCAACCTGGGACCCGGTTTTGACTGCCTGGGTCTGGCGCTGGACCTGTGGAATGAGGCGACTTTTGCGCTGGAAGGGGAGCGCCTGAGCCTCAAGCTGGAGGGTGAAGACAGCGGCGCATTGCCATCTGACGAGCGCAATATGGTGATCCGCGCGGTGCGTCTCTTCTGCGAAGAGCGCGGTCTGCCCCTGCCGCGCGGGCTGAAAGTAACGTGCCATAACCGCATTCCCCTCGGCTCAGGATTGGGGTCCAGCGCGGCGGCGGCGCTGTTGGGTTTGCTGGGCGCGGGTGAACTGCTGGGACAGCCGCTCAACAGCCACGAGGCGCTGGCCCTGGCCGCGCAGATGGAAGGCCACGCCGATAACGCCGCCGCGGCCCTGCTGGGCGGATTGACGATTGTGGCGGCGGGCGAAAATGGCTGGCTGGTGAGGCGCGTTGAGGCTCCGGTCTTACAGGTGGCTTACGTGCTGCCAGCGGTGGATTTACCTACCCGTACCGCGCGCGCCGCTCTGCCGCACCAGGTCCCGCTGAAAGACGCGGCCTTCAACCTGGGTCACTCGGCGCTGGTGATCGAAGCCCTGCGCAGCGGCGACCTGGAACTGTTGGGGCAGGCCATGGAAGACCGCCTGCACCAGCCGTTCCGCTTCCCGCTGGTCCCGGGGGCTGAAGAGGCGCGTCACGCCGCGCGCCGGGCCGGGGCCGCGGCAGTGGCCCTTTCGGGCGCTGGCCCCAGCCTGATCGCCTTTACCCCCGGCGACCCGGCCCCCGTCGCGGCAGTGATGAAGGCGGCTTTTGAGGCCGCCGGCCTGACGGCGCGTAGTTTCTCTCTGAAAACCACTGCTTGCGGGGCCTCCGTCAGCACGGTCTTCCCCTAAGCGGATGGCGAGATTTTCAGGCAAAGGAGCATTGAACCATGGAGGGAATTCTCAAGATCGAGGGGCCGCAGATCACCTGGCAGTGCGATGGCGAAACGCTGTTGATTCAGCCCTGGGGGCCAGACGGCATCCGTGTGCGGGCGACGGCCCTGGCGGAGTTTCCGGCAGTGCCTGGCGCTCTGCTCGACCCGCCGCCTTCTGCGCCCCAGGCGGCAGTGGAACGGCACGGGCAGGGTGCGGCGCTGGTCAACGGGTTACTGCGCGCTGAGATCGGACTGGATGGCCGCCTGCGCTACTTTAACACCGCCAGCGGTGAAATGCTTCTGGCCGAACCCGAACCTTACTTTAACAGGCCGCCAGCGCGTTGGTGGCGCTTTGAGCGCGGCGACCTGGCGAAGCTGGTGGTGCGCTTCGAGCCGAACCCCGAAGAACGCTTTTATGGGTTAGGACAGCACCAGCACGGTCTGCTCAATCAGAAGGGCTGTGTGATCGAACTGGAACAGCGCAACACCGAGGTATGTATTCCCTTTGCGCTGTCGAGCCGGGGTTATGGCTTCTTGTGGAACAACCCTGGCATTGGGCAGGTGGAGTTGGGAGAAAATGGCACGCGCTGGGTGGCCGAAGGAACCCGCATCATGGATTACTACCTGGTCGCGGGTGAAAGCTGTGCGGCGATTTTACAGCGGTATGCAGATGTCACTGGTCATGCTCCGCTGCTGCCGGAGTGGGCGTTGGGCTTCTGGCAGTGCAAGCTGCGCTACCGCACTCAGGAAGAACTGATGGAAGTGGCCCGCGAGTACCGGCGGCGGGGCGTGCCGCTTAGCATCATCGTGACCGATTACTTCCACTGGTCTCAAATGGGCAGTTGGGAGTTTGATCCGCAGTGCTGGCCGGACCCTGCCGCGATGATTCGGGAACTGGCAGAGATGGGCACCCGTCTGATGGTCTCGATCTGGCCGACGGTGAACCCCAATAACCCGGCCTTTCAAGAGATGAAGCGCAATAACTGGCTGGTGCGCGCCGAAAAAAGCCCTCAAACGCAGATGTTCCTGGTGGATACCACCCCCCCTGGACAGATCCCGGTTTGCTACTACGACCCGATGAACCCCGGCGCGCGGCGCTACGTGTGGGAAAAGATCCGTCGCAATTATTATCAGTTGGGGGTGCGGGTCTATTGGCTGGATGCCGACGAGCCAGAAATCTACCCGATGGCGCACAGCAACCTGCGCTACTACCTGGGCAACGGCCTGGAAGTCAGCAACATCTATCCGCTTTTCCACCAGCAGGGCTTTTGGGAGAATCTGCGCCCGGAAGGACAAGAAGATGAGGGCATTCTGGCGTTGTCGCGCTCGGCCTGGGCCGGCAGTCAGCGGTACGGCGCGGCGGTGTGGTCGGGCGATATTCATTCTACCTTCGATGACCTGCGCCGCCAGGTGACGGCCGGTCTGAACATCGGCCTGAGCGGTATCCCCTGGTGGACAACCGACATCGGCGGCTTTAACGGCGGTAATATTTACGACCCGGCTTTTCGCGAACTGCTCATCCGCTGGTTCCAGTACGGCGCGTTTTGCCCGTTATTCCGCATTCACGGCAACCGCCTGCCCCCTGTCGGAGACGCCGGTTTCAGCGCCGGGAGCAGCGGGTCGCCCAATGAAATCTGGTCGTACGGCGAAGAGGCGTATGAGATTCTGCGGCGCATGATCTTCATCCGCGAGCGCCTGCGGCCTTACCTCAAGGAACTGGCCCGCGCCGCTTCTGAAAAAGGCCAGCCGGTGATGCGCCCACTGTTTTATGATTTCCCGCAAGACCGCTCCGCCGAGGCCGTAGCTGACCAGTTTATGCTGGGGCCAGACCTGATGGTCGCTCCGGTGCTGGAGCCAGGGGCGACCGCGCGCAATGTCTATCTACCGCCTGGTTCAAAATGGGTGGATGCCTGGACGGGCCGTAAATATACCGGAGAGGGTTTGGGCGAAGCCCTGGCTCCCATTGACCGGATTCCGGTGTTCTGGCGGGCCGACAGCCCCTATCTTTTCCGGTTTGATCGGGTGTGAGGGGGGCACCTGCGCCGCCCGCAAAGTTTTGGGGCGCAAGGCGCGCGTTGCAGACTGCGGAAAACGCCTGGGTCAGGGCAGTTTTGCCCTTGTAAATATATAAAATTTGTGACTGGCTTTTTCGAATATAGGTGCTATACTTTATAAAAGCTACCAATATAATTTATTTTTTTAACATGAAATAAGCTTTGTCGTTAGACTGCGTAATTCATTATCAGGTCTTGTTTGATCAAATTTACTGTTTTGTCCGCGTATCTCTTTGGTGTTGTTTCACTAACCGCGCCTCAATTCAATAGCTTTTCACCTGGAGGGGTCCCTTGATGCATGCCTACAGCCTGTCACGGAAACTGATCTCATTGGTGTTGTTCATCAGCCTGCTTCTCGGCTTGGTGACTCCAGCGGCCGGTTCGGGTTTACAGCAACCAGCGGAGCGGCAGGATCCTCTTGATAAAATTGAACCCGCTCTGCTGACGCAGTTGGCTTCAAGCGAGGAAGTGGAGTTCTTTATCTGGATGAAGGAAAAAGCTGACTTACGGAATGCCAGGGCCTTTAAAGATAAAGAGAAAAAGGGGCAGTTTGTTTATGATACGCTGGTGGAAACGGCCCGGCGCACCCAGGCCGGGGTACTGCGTGATTTAGCGCGCGAGGGCCGGGTCTTTCATTCATTTTACATTGCGAACAAAATCTTCGTGCGCGGCGGCAGTCAGGCGCTGGTAATGGCTCTGGCAAACCGGCCAGACGTGGAGCGCATTACCGCCAACCACACCTACCAGTTAGAGGAACCCTATAAAGAAGACGGCGGTTCGATCACTACGGTGGGAGGCAGCCTGAGCTTCATTAACGCGGATGACGTATGGGCCGCCGGGGTGACGGGCGAGGGGATCGTGCTGGCGGGCAACGATACGGGGTTGGATTGGGAACACCCGGCCATCCGGAATCACTACCGCGGCTGGAACGGGACCGCCGCCGATCACAACTACAACTGGTGGGATGCGACCGAGACCTATCCGCTCGTTCCTGGAGATGGTCACGGGCACGGGACGCACACCACCGGTACGATGGTCGGCGACGACGGCGCGGGCAATCAGATTGGCGTGGCGCCGGGGGCCAAAACCATCCACTGTAAAAACATGACGGATGGGGGATCGGGCAATGACTACACTTTCACCACCTGTTTTGAGTGGGACCTGGCCCCCTGGAATTTGACCGGCAACCGCAGTACTGCCCGCCCAGACCTGGCCCCCGACGTGATCAATAACTCGTGGGGCTATTGGGGCGGCGAGGTTAGCGTTTTCCGAGACGAAATTGCCGCATTGCAGGCGGCGGGCATTTTAGTGGAAGTGTCGGCGGGCAACGAAGGCGATGATTTGGGCTGTAATTCACTGCGCTCACCGGGCGATTACGCCGAGGTGTTAACCACTGGCTCGGTGGATTGGTACTCGGGCAGCCTGCCGGGGTTCATTTCGTATTTCTCCAGCCGCGGGCCTTCTTCCCTCGACGGCGGCACGTTCCCCGATGTGATGGCCCCTGGCTCAAATATTCGTTCGTCCGTGCCAGGCGGTGATTATGAATCTTGGAGCGGGACGAGCATGGCCGGCCCGCACGTGGTTGGGCTGGTGGGGTTGTTGTGGAGCGCCAATCCCGGCCTGCGCGGGATGATTGCGGAAACAACGACAATTATTAAGGACACCGCCGTGCCGCTCACCGGGCAAACGGGCTTTTCTTGCGGCGGTGACTATGCCGTCGGCCCCAACCAGGATTGGGGCGATGGTACCGTAGATGCTTACGCCGCTTATCAACTGGCAATGAGCTATGGCGGCCCCGGCACACTGCAAGGCACGGTGACGGACGCGGATGGTGCGCCCCTGGAAGGGGCCAGCATCACAGTGACGGATGGCAGCCGCACCTTCCGGGCCACCACCGACGCCGCTGGTTTTTACAGCATGACGGTCTGGGAAGGCACCTATGAGGTCAGCGCGGCGAAGTGGGGCTATGCGCCGCAGACCCAGTCGGGGGTGGTGATCACCGCCGGAGAGATCACAGAGCAGTCGTTTACGCTGTCAGCCGCTCAGACGTACATCGTCCGCGGCACCATTTATGATCTGACGGCTGGCCGTCCGCTGTACGGGCGCATCCGGGTGAGCGTCGGTAATCTGACGCCCCCGCCGCCCTACGACCGGGGTTTCAGCTATCCTCTTTCTGGCTGGTATAGGCTGCAACTGCCGGAAGGCATGGATTATACCTTTACGGTGGAGGCTCTGGTTCCAGGCTACCTGCCGGCCGTCGTGCAGACCGGCATGCTGACCGCTGACCGGCGGCTGAATATCGGTCTGGAAGCCGATCTGGATTCCTGCACGGCTCCCGGTTGGGGGATTGACCCGCTCCTGCAAGAAAATTTCGACGGCGGCGCCCTGCCGGATGGTTGGACCATCATTGACCATGCCGGGACCGGGGCTGTCTGGCGCTTTGATGATCCTTTTGCACGGGGCAATCAGACCGGCGGAGAAGGCTCATTTGCCACCGCCGACCTGGGCTACAACGACATTGCCACCATGGATACCAGCCTGGTGACGCCCGTGTTCGACCTCACCGGAACCAGCCGGCCCTCTCTGAGCTTCGATACCTATTTCTACAACAGCGATTGGTCCGAGGCCAGCATTGAGGTCTCGCTGGATGGAACCACCTGGAGCGAGATCTGGAACCCGTATCCCTATCCTTCATCCCCGCCCTATACCTATGAGGCTCCGCCGGCGGGTAGTGAAGTGCGGCCCCGCGAGAACCCGATCTGGCAGACCGTGTGGATGCAGACAACCAGCCTTGGGCCAGATTACCACGCTGTGCTGGACCTGTCAGCGCTGGCCGGCCAGCCTTCGGTACAGCTCCGCTTTAATTTCTTTGGGCATTATATTGGCGTCTGGCAGGTAGACAATGTGTTGATCGGAGACTGCCGGCCCAGGGATGGGTCATTTGTGGTTGGGCACGTCTCGGGTCCGCGGGGCGAAAGGGTTGTGGGCGCATCGGTCTACAGTGAGTTGGCCCCTGAAGCGGGCGTGTTGACCTTTGCCACCCCAGACGACCCTCAACTGCGTGATGGCTGGTATGTCCTGTTTGTTGCGCCGGACAGCCCGCAGGATATTACCGTTTCGGGTCCGCAGGGGTACGGCAGTGTGACCACCAGCGTGGTGATCCCGCCGGATGAGAGCGCATTTCAGACGTTCACCCTGCCAGCGGCGGATTTCTCTGCCGATGTGGCTGAAGTTCAGGCGACTGTGGAGCTGGGCGCGACCGCTTCTGCCACCTTTATGCTCCAAAATATTGGCACAATAACGGGGGAGTATCGTTTCTTTGAAATCCGGCCAACTCCCATTTCGACTGCGGCGGGCGCGGTTGTGCGGCGGGTGGCCGTTGAAGGTCCGCCTTTCTTACAACGCGGTGCGAAGCCAGAAGAGCCGCCCCCGGCGCCGCAGTTGAGCCTCAACCCCACTGAATTGCCCTGGGCCTACGCGGCGCCCCTGCCGGAACCCATTGCCGCGAATGTGGCCGTGGCGCTGGATGGCAAAGTGTACTCGCTCACCGGGGTGAATGACCGCTATTATTCTCAATATGCCAGCTCTTATGTCTATGACCCGGATCTGGATAGCTGGTCGGCCATCGCCGACCCACCCACCCTGCGCGACAGCGCCGGCGCCGGGGCAATTGACGACAAGATTTATCTGGTGGGTGGATATGATTCTGATTGGAATCTACCCGACGTGCTGGAGATTTACGACCCCGCCACCAATACCTGGAGCATTGGCGCGCCGATCCCTATGCCGGGGACGGGTGCGGCCCCTGGCGTGGCCGTGTATGATGGGCAGTTATACTTAATGGGCGGGTGGCTGTATGGCTACCATAACCACGTCTTCCGGTATGACCCCCCAACCGATACCTGGACGCAGTTGGCCGACATGCCCGTCGGCCTGGCGTATTCGTCGTGCGGCGTGCTGACAGGGCAGATCGTCTGCGCGGGCGGCTATAATTGGAACGGCCAGGCGAGCGGCAAGCTGTATGCCTATCATCCAGACACCAACACCTGGTCCACCCTGGCCGACCTGCCGGAACCCGTCTATGGGGCGGCGGCTGTCGCCTCTCAGGGTAAGCTGTACCTGAACGGCGGCATTGCCAGCGGGTCTCTCACCAATGAAACCTGGGTGTACGACGCCCTGACCAACCAGTGGTCTTATGGTCCGGCCTCGAACTATGCCACCTATCATGCAGGCAGTGCCTGCGGGTTTAACCGGGTGGGCGGATTTGCGTACGCGCCTTATTATGGCTGGTATCCTACGCCCTATCATGAAGTGTACCCGGGGTTAGATGACTGCTCAGGTGATGTCGCCTGGATGTATCCATCCCCCCAGGCGGGGACGGTTGACGCGGGCGGCGCGGCAGAGATTACTGTCCATTTTGACGCCAGCGTCGCAGAGATCGAACAGCCGGGCGAGTATGCCGCGGAATTGTGGGTGGCTAATTCCAGCCCTTACGGTCCTTTCAAGGTTTCGGTGACGATGAACGTCACCCCGCCGGCCGCGTGGGGACATCTCAACGGGGTGGTCAACGGCCTGAGCCACTGCGACCAGCCAGGCGCGCCCCTGGCAGACGCGCAGGTGACGATCTGGAAAGGCGAAACGCTGGTGCGCAGTCTGAATACTGGCCCAGACGGGCACTTTGGCTGGTGGATCGAGCAGGGCGCGTATACGCTGGAAATCGCGGCAGGCGGCTTTGTATCCCGGCGGTTCGATGTGGTGGTGGCCGGCCAGCCCACCAACAGCC
>DAOUAC010000062.1:0-9439 GCA_034434155.1 Anaerolineaceae bacterium | reverse complement strand
GCGGATGGCGCGCTCGGGGCGCGGGGTGGAGATGCGCGTCGCCAGACCCAAGACGCGGGCGGTCTGTTCGGTGACCGGCGAACCGCTGATGACGGCCCACAGGGTGATGCCGTAATCGGAGAGTTTGTCGCGCAGGGCGCCCATCTCAACGGCGCGCAGGACATGGTTGCCCACATCGAGGGCGACGCGCGCCCCCTTGAAGAAGGCCGCCCGATCCTGCACGTGTTGGAGCAGGGCGGCTTCCAGATCCGCCCAGGCGCCCTCGCCCAGCGTGACCAGCAGGCCGTCTTTTACCCCTTTAATCTGCACGTTCTGCCGCCGCTCGTTTACCATGCCTCTTAAGGCGCGCCCTGGCCGCGCCCCCTTTCGCTGTCAATCGCTTTCAGTTCAAAATACGTTTCCATGACCTTGCGGACAATGGGGGCCGCCACGCTGGCTCCCTCTCCACCATTATACACGAAAGCCACCACTGCAATCTCTGGATCGTCGTAGGGTGCGTAACCAAAGTACCACGAATGGGTTGGCCAGGTTCCGCGCTCGCAGATGCCCTTATTAAACGAAACCCTGTCGCAGTACTCGGCGGTGCCGGTCTTACCGGCGGATTGGATGGGCGAACCCTCAAAGGGGCGCGAGGCGGTTCCTTCCGTCACCACCAGGCGCATGCCCTGCTGGGCCATATCCACCACCCAGGGTTCGACGGCCTTTTTCTTGCCCGGCACCGGCTGATCGTCTTCATAAATCTGGATGACCGGGTCTTTGGTGATGTCCCACTTCAATTCCGGCTCAAAGGGCCGAATGACGTTGCCCTCGGCGTCAATCACCTCGCGGATGAGGGTAGGGCGGAAGTACTTGCCGTCATTCGCCAGGATGGCCGCCGAGACTAACACCTGCAGGGGGGTAGAAAGCACAAAGCTCTGGCCCATCGAAGCGATGTAGGTATCGCCCAGGGTCCAGCTTTCGCCCTGGTAGATGCGCTTCCAGGTAGGGTCGGGGATGAGTCCATCCATCTCGCCGGGGAGTTCGATGCCCGTCACTAACCCGTAGCCCAGCGCGCGGGCGTACTCGCCCAACCGCCAAATGCCTAACCCCCCATTGGGGACCTGGCCCGGGTAGCCGCCGCCGATCTTGTAGAAGTACACGTCGCAGGATTCGGCCACGCCGCGCAGCCAGTTCACCCGGCCGTGGCCGCCGGCCTGCCAGGAATAACAATAATAGGCCTTGCCCTTGGGGACGGAGTTAGGCAGGGGTTTTTCTTCCACGGTGATGATGCCGGGGTCGTCCACTTCAAAATCGGGGGCGACCACGCGCTCGTTTAAGGCTCCAATAGCCGTGGGGAGCTTGAACACCGAGCCGGGGGGCAGTTCCGCCGAGATGCCCCAGTTCACCAGGGGGGTGCGCGGGTCTTCGGTGAGCTGTTGGTAATAATAAAAGGGAATGCCGCGCGCCATGCGGTTGTTTTCGTAATTAGGGTAAGACACGAGGGCCAGCACCTCGCCGGTCTTTGGGTTGATGGCAATCACCGCGCCGGTGTTCATCTTTTCTTCGCCCAAGCGGTTGTTCCAATAGCGCATCTCTTCAATTAAGGCATCGCGGGCGGCGGCTTGCAGGCGCACGTCTATGGTCAGGCGGATGTTATTGCCGGGGACCGCCGGGATGGGTTCCGTCAGGTCGCGCAGTTCTTTGCCGGCCACGTCCACCTCGACATAGCGAATGCCGTTCCGGCCGCCCAACACGTCTTGCATGGAATTTTCGATCCCGGCATAGCCGACCCGGTCGCGGCCAGGCACGAGGCCCTTTTCGCGGTAGTACTGCTCTTGGGTCGAGGGGACCGGCCCCAAAAAGCCGATGATTTCAGCGGTTAGCTCGCCGGTGGGGTAATCGCGCACGGGCTCAACCTCGATATACACGCCCGGCAGGTCGGCGGATCGCTCGCGGATCTGGCGGGCGGCGGCCTCTGGGATGTTGCATTGAATGCGCACCGGGTCGTAGGGGGCGTTGGTATCGCCGATATAGACGATCTGCTTGATGCCCAGATCGGTCTCGCAGGGCTTAAAGATGGTATTCTCGTCCACCGTGCCGCGGCTGACGGGCATGTTGAGCAGGCGGGCGAGTTCGCGGTACACCTCTTCGATTTCCGCCGGGACGGGCTCTTCCAGCGTGAGCGGCAGACTGCCGGGCAGGTTGGCGGGGATGATGGTGACGTTGAAGGAAGGGATGTTGCGGGCCAGCACCACGCCGTTGCGGTCGTAAATGATACCGCGCTGGGCAGGTTCGTTGATTAAAGTCGTGCGGTTCTCGGCGGCCTGTTCGAGGTAAAGCGGCCCGTCAATAATTTGCAGGCTGTAGAGGCGGTAGGCGTAGAACAGGAACAGGCCGATCACCAGCCCATAAACCAACCACAGGCGCCAGGCTTCTAAGCGGCCCGGCTGTTGCAGCGGGGGAGTGTCATTCATACTTCGACCTCTTCCGGGTACATCCACTGCGCCAGGTCCACGATCAGGGCGTGGACGGGAAGCGCCAGGATCAAATTAATCAGTGTAGCAGGCAGGATCACAAAATTTACAGCATCTGAGAGGTTCAGATTGGCCCCGCGGACGAGCAGGGCGGCCAGGGCCAGCCCCTGCCAGAGAAGCGACCCGGCAAATGTGACCATAAACATCGCCAGCACGGGCGACTGCCAGACGCGCCGGCGGACAAACTGCGCCAGGGCCATCACCAGCAGATAGCCGGCCGCCGGCACGTAAGGCGGCAGGGCCGAAACGTAAGCGACCATCACCGCGCCGATGACGGCCCAGGCCCAGGCGTTTTTGACGCGCTCTTGTAACCCCCAGGCCGCCAGCACCACCAGCACCAGGTCGGCATAGCCGCTCAACAGCGGCAGGGTGGGGGCCACCACGGTCTGAAGCATCAGCGCGAAGAACAGGACGGGAAAGGCAATGAGCGTTGGCACGGTAGTTTTACGGCTGGACGCCCGACTGCAGTGGGGAGAGATCCACCGGCTCGAAGTCGGTGATGACCAGCACCCAGCGCAGGTTGGTGAAATCAACGACCGGCTGGACGGCGGCAGTCTGAAACAGGGCCGTCTCCAGTTTGCGCACCGAGACCACCTGCCCAACGAGCAGGTTTGGCGGATAGGTTCCCCCCAGGCCCGAAGTGAGGATCAGCTCGCCGGGTTTGACCTCAACTTCCTGGGGGATCATTTCGAGGGTGATATCGCCGGTGACGGAACCGACCAGCATGGCATCGGCGCCGGAATCAGGCAGGCGCACGTTGACGGCGGAAGAGGCATCGGTAATGAGCTGGACCTGAGCCGCCGAGGCGCTGACGGCCACAATGCGCCCGGCCAGCCCCTGGTCGGTCAGCACGGGCATGCCGCGCTTGAGGCCAGAGTCGGAACCCTGATTGATGTAGACGTAGCGCATAAAGGGGCTGGGGTCGCGCCCGATGACCATGGCGGCGAGGAAATCACTGCCTACGCGCGAGCGGGCCACTTTGAGGAGCGCATCGAGGGTGGTGAAGTCTTTCTGCTGTTCCTGGAGCTGAATGAGCTGACTGCGCAGGAGGGCGTTTTCGGTGCGCAGGAGTTCGTTCTGACGGCGCAGTTCGTTCACGTCGCCCGGCGAGCGCGCCAGGTTGTACAGTTCCAGGTAGCGCGTGCCAAACCAGCTTTGCACCGCCGTAACCGGGTTCAGCACCAGACGGATCACCGGGGCCAGGTAGCCGCTGACGGCCAACAGCAACAGCCCGGCGACAACCAGGGTGGCGAAAGCGATACGCCAATATTTTTGCAGGAAAGCACTCATGTGAACGGACTTACATGGTTACGAAAAAGCCTGGCGGGTGCGCGGGCCAGAACGCTCCATGCCGTGATCTAAGATGGGGCCAAAGCGGTCAATGTCTTCGAGGATCATGCCGGCCCCCCGCGCCACGCAGGTCATAGGGTCTTCTGCCACCCACACGCGCAGGCGGAGTTCTTCGCTGAGGCGGTTGACCAGGCCGTGCAACTGCGCGCCGCCGCCGGCCAGGCAGATGCCGGTTTCGATGAGGTCGGCGACGATTTCGGGCGGGGCTTCATCGAGCGCGTCTTTAATGGTATCCACAATCACCTGCACCGATCCGGCAATCCCTTCGCGGATTTCGACGGAAGAGATTTCGATGGATTCGGGCAGGCCGGTGACGAGGTTGCGCCCGCGCACCATCATGGTGCGCTCTTCGGGCAGGGGGTAGGCCGAGCCGATCTGGATTTTCACCTGTTCGGCCATGCGCTCGCCGATGAAGAGGTTGTATTTGTTGCGGATGTAGGTGATGATGTCCTGGTCTAATTCATCGCCGGCCACCCGCAGTGAGCGCGAGACGACGATCTCGCCGATGGAAATGATGGCGACTTCGGTGGTGCCGCCGCCGATATCCACCACCATACTGCCGCGCACTTCAGAGATGGGCAGGCCCGCGCCGAGGGCGGCGGCGCGCGGTTCTTCGATCAGGTAGACTTCACGGGCGCTGGCCGACATGGCCGCGTCGTAGACGGCGCGGCGTTCCACTTCCGTCGCGCCGGAGGGAATCCCAATCACCACGCGGGGGCGCGGCATGGGGACAATGCTCTGCTGATGGGCTTTGCCGATGAAGTAGTTCAACATGGCTTGGGTGATCTCAAATTCAGAGATCACGCCATCGCGCAGGGGGCGCACGGCGATAACGTTCGCGGGCGTGCGCCCGACCATTTCTTTCGCAGGAGCACCAATCGCCAGCGGCTTGCGGCTGCGCTTGTCAATCGTCACCCAGGAAGGCTCGTTGATGACAATACCCTTACCCCGTACATGCACCAGAGTATTGGCCGTTCCCAGGTCAATACCGATATCCAGCGAAAACAGGCCCAGCAGCCAGTTAAGAAGATTTGGCGCCAATGAAAAAACGCTCCTTTGCTTGGGTTTCGTGCGCCGCGCGGCAGGCGTGGGCCGCGCGGCCCGCTTCGATTCAATTCAATAATTGAAATAAGATTATACCATGCAATGACCCTGCGCAAGCCGCCCCCGCGCGGCGCAGGGGGGCAAAACCCTTTGCCGCCCGCCCCAATGGGCGCAAATGGAGAAGTTGTCAATGACAGGTAAATACGTGAAATTTGTCACTTGTTGAAACATCCTCCAAAAATTTAGAATGACAGGGATTTAAAGGATCAATCAACGTCCTGGCTTAAAAAATTTTAATTGTTGGCATCTTACGGGATGGAAAGGAACAACCATGATCAACCTGACGATTGACGGTAAACCCGTGCAGGTTCCAGACGGGACGACCGTGCTGCAAGCGGCCCAAGCAGCCGGAATCCACATCCCAACCCTGTGCAACCACCCTGCATTAAAGCCCTTTGGGGGCTGCCGTCTCTGCCTGGTCGAAGTGGAAGGGATGCGCACGCTCCAGCCTTCCTGCACCATGCCGGCGAGCGACAAGATGGTGGTGCTCACCGGCACGGATAAGGTCAAGGCGGCCCGCCGCTTCGTCCTGAACATGATTTTCAGCGACCGCAACCATTTTTGCCCCTACTGCCAGGTGACGGGCGGCGACTGCGAACTGCAAAACTCGGCCCTGGACGAAGGGATGAGCCATTGGAACTTCCCGCCCAACTGGGAACGCTATCCCGTGGATGCAACGCATGACTATTTCGTCATGGATCACAACCGCTGCATCCTGTGCCACCGCTGTGTGCGGGCCTGCGGAGAGCTGGTAGGCAATTTTACGCTGGGGATTGAAGAGCGCGGGGCGCGCAGTATGCTGGTGGCCGATACCGGCGTGCCGCTGGGTTCCAGCAGTTGCGTCTCATGCGGCACGTGCGTGGCCGTCTGCCCCACCGGCGCGCTGATCGAACGCAACAGCGCCTACCAGGGGCCAGAAAAGAATATGACCGTCACCCGCTCGATCTGCATGACGTGCAGTATGGGATGCGGCATCCAGGTTTATACGCGCGACAACCGCATCGTCCGCATTGTCGGCGATTGGGACGCGCCGGTAAACGGCGGGGTGCTGTGCAAGAACGGGCGCTTTGTTCCTTTAGAAGAAAAACGCCAGCGCGTGACCACGCCGCTGGTGCGCAAAAACGGGCGGCTGGAACCAGCCAGTTGGGAAGAAGCCCTGCAGACCGCGGCGGCGCGCTTGCGGCCGCTGGCCGGGCAGAAAGAGAAAGGCATCGCCGCGCTGGCATCGCCGCGTCTGCCCGCCGAAGCCCTGGCGGCCTTTAAACAGCTCTTTGGCGGCTGTCTGGGAGCTGAAATCGTCACCAGCACAGATCAGGGGCGCACGACGGGCGCGGTGCGGACCGTGAGCGACGAACTGGGCCGCCCCATTGAAAGCGGCCTGGCCGCCCTGCGGGGGGCCGACTGCGTCCTCACCCTGGGGGCCAAGCTGTATGATAATCACATGGTGGCGGGGTTCTTTATCAAGCGCAACCTGCCGCAAGGCACGCGCCTGGTGCTGGTCGAGAGCGAAAACGGTGAATTTGCCGCGCGCGCCAACGTCTTCCTCAAGACGGGCGCAGTGGGCGCGGTGATTGACGGGCTTAAGGCCGCTCTGGTGCGCCTGGGCCTGCAATCTGGCGACGCCGCCCAGGCCGAGGCCGCTCTGACCGCCGCCGCGCAGGCCGCCGGCGTAACGGTGGATGATCTGCTGGCCGCCGCCGGTCTGGTGGGCAGTGCCGAGCGCCCGGCCTTCGTCTACCGCGAAAATGTAGACGCCCCCACCCTGCGCAAACTGGTGGAACTGGCCGGCGCGACCCACGCCGCCCTGGTGAGCATTAAGGGCCTGCCCAATATGCTCGCCGCCGCCCAAATGGGCCTGGACCGCCCCTTCGCCCTGAACGGTCATCAGGCCGCTTACCTGGCCCTGGGCGACGAAGCCCCCTCCCCCGAACTGGCCGCCGCACTGCGCAAGGCTCCCTTCCTGGTAGTGCAGGCCAGCTATACCTCTGAATTGACCGAGCAGGCCGACGTGGTCCTGCCGGTGGAAATGTGGGCCGAACAAGAAGGCCACTTCCTCAACCTCGAAGGGCGCATCCAGCAGGCCGCCCGCAGTCTTCAGGCCCCCGCTGGCGTGCGCTCGAACCTGGCGGTGCTGCAAGCCCTGGCCGAGCAGATGAACGCCACCCTCACCGCCGACTGGCAGGCCGAACTGGCCGCCCGCCCCCTACCGGTAGCTCTCGGCTAATGGATACGTAAGGAGTTTAGAGATGGCAAAACCCAAAATTTCATCGGATTGGTTAGCCGGGTGCGCCGGATGCCACATGTCACTGCTGGATATTGACGAGCGCATCCTGACCGTCGCCGAACTGGCCGACATCCGCTCTACCCCCATCACCGACCTGAAAGAGCCAGACGAAAGCGGCGTGGACGTGGGCATCCTCGAAGGGGGGATCAACAACACATTCAACGAAGAAGTGGCCCACAAGATGCGCAAACGCTGTAAGCTGTTGGTCGCCCTGGGCGACTGCGCCGTCTTTGGCGGCGTGCCAGCTATGCGCAACTTCTTCACCATCGAAGAAGCCCTGCGGCGCGCCTACATCGAAACCGAAAGCACCGACGAACAAGGCAAGATCCCCACAGACCCCGAACTGGCCGTGCCAACCCGGGTGCGCGCCCTGAACGAAGTCGTCCCGGTAGATTTGTACGTCCCCGGCTGTCCGCCCGACCCCGATACGATCTTCTATGTGTTGAGCGAGCTGGCCCAGGGCCGCAAGCCGGTCCTCGAAAACGGCAAACTCCAGTGGCACTAACGCGGAAGATAAAGGTAGAGAGCTATGACCGCACAGAAAGTAACGATTGAACCCGTCACCCGGATCGAAGGCCACGCCAAAGTCACCATTCACCTGAATGATGCCGGCAAGGTGGAACGCGCCTATCTGCACGTCAACGAGTTCCGCGGCTTCGAGAAATTCTGCGAAGGCCGCATGGTCTTTGAAATGCAGGCCATCACCCCGCGCATCTGCGGCATCTGCCCGGTCAGCCATCACCTGGCGGCCTCCAAAGCCGGAGATGTGGTTTTGGGCTGTCCGCCGCCGCGCCCGGCTTCACTATTGCGCGAACTGATGCACATGGGCCAGGTCATCCAAAGCCACGGCATGCACTTCTTTGAACTGGCCGGGCCCGACCTGCTCTTGGGCTTCGACTGCGACCCGGCTGTCCGCAACGTCGTTGGACTGATCCAGGCCAACCCCGAACTGGCCGTTAAGGCCGTAGCCCTGCGCAAATACGGCCAGGAAATCATCCGCATCCTGGGCGGGCGGCGCGTCCACCCGGTCTTTTCCATCCCCGGCGGCGTGAATAAGGCCCTCAAGCCCGCCGAGCGTGATACCATCCTGGCGGGCCTGGGCGAGACCATCTCCACCCTGCAAACCGGCATCGCCGTGATGAAAGACTGGGCCGAGCGCAATATGGAAGACATCCAGCGCTTTGCCGTCTTCCCCACCGGCTACCTGGGCCTGGTGACGCCCAATAACAGCCTGGAGCTGTATCACGGCGACATCCGCCTGATCAGCAAGACCGGCGAGCAGTTAGAGAAGTTCTCGGCGCAAAATTACCTCGATTACATCGCCGAACACGTCGAAAACTGGTCGTACCTGAAGTTCCCCTACTACAAAAAGCTCGGCTGGCCCCAAGGCGTGTACCGCGTCGGCCCGCTGGGACGGCTGAACATCGCCGAACAGATTGATACGCCGCTGGCAAACGCCGAATTGAAGATCTTTAAGACCCTCAACGGCGGCAGGCCGGTGGAAAATACCCTCTATTACCACTACGCCCGCCTGATCGAAGCCCTCTTTGCCGCCGAGCGCGTGCAGGTCCTGTTAGACGACCCCGACATCCTCAGCACCGACATCCTCAACACCCGCCAGGACTTTAAGGGCGAGGGCGTGGGGGTGATCGAAGCCCCGCGCGGCACGCTCATCCACCATTACTGGGCGGAACCCAACGGGCAGATCAAGCGCGTCAACCTGATCGTTTCCACCGGGCATAACAACTGGGCCATGTCTCAGGCGGTGGACAGCGTCGCCAAGACGTACATCACCGGCCCCGAAATCCGCGAAGGACTGCTCAACCGCGTCGAGGCCGCCATCCGCGCATATGACCCGTGCCTGTCTTGCTCCACGCACGCGGTGGGCCAGATGCCCATCACGGTGGAGATGTTCGCGCCCGACGGCAGTCTGGTGCAGAGCGTAAGCCGGTAGCCGCAGGATACCGAACCCCATGGGGTTTTGACGGCGCATCGTCAAAACCCCATTTTATTTTCTCCGATTCAGCATACCATCCAATCATACTCCGATTCCATGATGGACCCCCGGCTGAAAGCTGGCCGCTGATTTTGCGCTTTTTGCCCGAAACATTTGCACACCTTGCGCGGTAGGATGATCGTGAGGGCAGTAGAAATTGTTTTCTAGTCTACCGCCCCTTTACCCTACCCC
>DAOUAC010000061.1:0-5775 GCA_034434155.1 Anaerolineaceae bacterium | reverse complement strand
TCACTTCCGCTGCCATTTCTTCCCACTGCTTGTTGTTCTCTGTTTTCATGCCTTCCTCCTTCTTTCTACCTCCTATCTTACCCCCTTCTTAAAAAAACTGAAACACACTCGGCGGCATTTTTTTCAATGGCCTTCACCGCGTGCAGCAAAGAGGGGTAGATGGAAAAAGGCCGCATCTGGGCGCGAGCAGACCCGTACTGCTGCTGCCTGCCGCGTCCTGTCAGCACCAGGATCGTCTCTTGTACTCCGGCCCGCTGCCCGGCTTCGATGTCGCTCAGAGCGTCGCCGATCAGAATCGACCGACTGAGGTCTAGTTCAAGCTCTCTGGCGGCTTGCAGCAGCAGCCCTGGTTGCGGTTTGCGGCAGGTGCAGCCGTCCGCGGCGGTGTGTGGGCAAAGAAAAATGCCATCGATCCGCCCGCCGCTTTGCCCCACCCGCGCCAAAATGCAGGCGTGGATTTCATCCACGACCGCGCGCGTCATCAGCCCTTTGCCGATCCCAGCCTGGTTGGTGACAATCACAATCTTATAAGGGCTGTCCTTCAGGCGCGCCAGGGCCCGTAACGCCTGTGGGTAGATTTTGACCTGTTCCAAAGACCGCACGTAATCTTTTCGGTTGTGAATAATTACCCCATCGCGGTCCAGGAAAATCGCCGGGTGCAGGCTCATGGCGCCTTGCCGGGCTGGTTGGTGATGCGCACCTTGGATTCTTGCTCCTGATCCGGCGATTTGGGAGAGAACTTTTTCACGCCTTTCATGGGGCCTTTCATTCCCCGATAATAATAATGGTAATGCGAAGTGGCCTTCAACACGGCGTTGTTCAACACAAACCCCAGCAGGCGGATGCCTGAGCGGCTCAATTGTTCTTGCATCCGCTGGAGCATATCGCGGCGGGTGTGGTTTTGTTTCACCACTACGAGAACCGCGTCCGCATGGGTTGATAAGATCATTGCATCCGAGAGGATAAAGGGCGGGCTATCAATGATGATAACATCATAATTTTCGCGCAGGCTCTCCATGATCTCCTTCACATTTGGCGAGCCGAGCAGTTCGGTAGGGCTGGCCGGAGAACCCTCATTGAGCGCAATCATCGAGAGCTTCCGTTTCAGCGAGACCACCGGGATTCTCAGATTGTGCTGTTCGATGAACAGACTGCCGTCCTCTAAAATCTCAAAACCGTTTTCTTTGCTGGCCCGTTCTTCAAACGGCGAGCGGTAGATATCGGCGTCAACGAGGACTACTTTGCGCTTGGCTTCGGCCATCGTAAACAACAGGTTGCTTGAGATCGTCGTTTTCCCATCCGAAACCCCTGGACTGGTGATCAGGATCGATTTAAAAGTCGTTCCCAGCCCGGCCATATCCAGGTTAATCCGCAGCGAACGAAAGGCATCGGCGAAGGGCGAGTAGGGTTCAGAGAGAATATAAGTCAGCCGGTCAGAGCTTTCTTTGACCAGGGGTACCTCGGCCAGCACCATCGAATTCATCACTTTTTCGGCCTCTTTGCGCGATTTGATCGTCTGGTCGAAAAATTCAATGGCATAAGCCGAACCCGCCGCCAGCACCAGGCCCACCATGGCCGAAAGCGCCACCGTAAACAGGCGGTTGCCGCTGATGGGGCGCGAGGGCACCTCGGCGTCTTCGATGATGCTGAGGGTATTCAGCGCCCCCTTGTCGGTGCTTGCCAGCAGACTGGAGTAGTTACTGTTCAGCGTGGTTAATTTGGTTTCGAGAACCGTAATTTGCCTTTCGGTATCGGCAATCTGGCGGGCGCTGGTCATGCTGCCCAACTGGAGCTTCAGGTTTTCGATCTCTTTTTGGGTGGCCTGAATGTCCTTTTGGATCTGATCCAACTGCTGGTCAATAAACGCCTGACGGTCTTGATCTTCGGGATTGGCGTTGGTCGGCGTGCGCTTAATGAGCTGTCGTGCCAGTTCCGCGGCGACGGCCTGGGCGCGCACCGGGTTGGTATCGGTGACGGTGATTTCCACCATCTGTGAATCGGGGAGCGCCCGAATCACGTATTCGGGCAGCCAGTTCAGGCCCAGGGCTTCCATCGTTGCCCGGCGCACCGGTTCACGCGTGCCCATATCGGCATAAATGGCGGCCAACTGTTCCCCCAGGTAAAACTGATTGGAAGATGGGTTGGGATTGCTGATGGATTGACCAATCATCAGAGTCGTTCTGGATTGGTATAACGGCGGCTGTTGGCTGGTTGCGTAAAAACTGGAAGCGCCTGCTGCGACAGTTGCCAGGATTAATAACCACCACCAGCGGAAAACCGGCGCAACATAATCAATGAGACTCATAGCACCCTTCCAATCTCTCAAAACGATATAAGGCAATCAACGCATTGCCGCAGTGACTCACCTGTAATGGTTGTTTCATAGCATCCCCCCTTGGTTCCATTGATCCGACGCTCTTAATTATAACCACTTTCACGAGCTTTGTACTCAGATGATACAAGCTTGTGCCGCTTCCTGATACAGCCGGGCCAGGTCGGCGGCAATCTTGCGCCAGTCATGATGTTGTTCCACATACTGGCGCCCGGCTTGCCCCAACTGCTGGCGGCGCTGTGGGTCGCGGATCAGCGTAACTACCCGGCGGGCAAAGGTTTCATCATCGTCCGCCGTTTCCAGGTGAACCCCCGGCGTGATGTTATTGAGCGCCGCGACCGACTTGCCAGAAGCCACCACTGGCGTGGCGCAGGCCAGGGCCTCTAATACCTTATTCTGAATGCCCGCCCCGTACACCAGCGGCGAGACGGCCAGAGTGGCCCGCTGTAAATAGGGACGGATGTCAGGGACCGTGCCGGTGACCACGATGCGCGGGTCGGCGGCCAGTTCAATCAGACTGCGGTCGGGGTCTTTGCCAACGATCCACAGCCGGGCGTCGGGCAGGTCGGCCCAGATTCTCGGCATAATCTCTTTGACAAAGCGCAGCACCATGCGAATATTGGCGTGGTAGCTCATCTTGCCAGAGATCACCAGAGTGGCCGGCTCGCGCGCGGCGGCGGGATCTGGGCAGAAATAATCCAGGTCTACCCCGTTGGGCAGTACGTCTACATTCGGGGGCTGTCCTCGAGCGGCAAGCAGCCGGTGAAACTCTTCCTGATCTACCTTCGATGTCACTAACACGCGCTGAAATGCGCCCGGCAGGCGCGCCTCAGCCGCCGCGGTGCGCCGGGCTTCCAGGCTCAACAGCCAGCGCCGCAAACGTGAGGGACTTTGCCGCGCCGCCTGGAAGAACAGGTACGAGATGTTATCTACGCTGTCCCAAATGACTGGAGGGCGGGGCGGGCGTAGATGGCGCACCAGGTGCAGCCCGTAGCGCACTCCGCGCAGATGTTCCACATGGATGGCATCATAACCGTTCCCGGCCTCCGCGCGGATGGCGGCCGCCAGGGCAGGATTCCAGCAGTAGGCCGCCTGAATGGGGTCGCGGGTTGGTACAGCCGTCAGGCTGTTGAACAAAGTGCGCCAGCGGGGCAGTGGAAACGCCAGAATCGACTCGCAGGTGGTTCTCAGCGCATCCAGCTCGGCGGCTTCTTCCGGCGAAGACCACAGCGTTGCCAGCGTCACGCGGTGCCCGGCCTGGGCCAGATAGCGCACCAGGTTATAGGGCCGCACCCGGATAAGGTTTGGTACATAAGGGACAACAAACAGGATCTTCATGGGTGGGATTTCCAATTATGTGTAGATAGCGAGCGTAACTCGTAGTGTACACATAATTCAGTAAACAACCTCTTCATAAGCGGTGGTTTAGCGGACAGCCGGGGCTGCCGCGGGCCGGCCTAACCGCGCGCGGATGCGCAGGTACAGGTCGCGCAGGGCGTAGGCCGCAAAGATCAATAACACCGCATCAACCGGTACCCGGTAGCGGGGCATCGTCCACGTGAGAATATGGATCAGCGAATAAATGGCAAAAAACAGGAACAGCAGAAACACGGGCGAAGACAGGAACTCTTTCCGGCTCAGTTTCCGCAGGGCTGCGATCATGCCGTAGAGCATAAAGGGCCAGGTGATGCCAAAACTGAGCACCCGCGAGAGGTTGCTCAGAAGCGATGACCTGGGTGTGGGCCAGAAGGTGAAATATGAAGGAATCCGGCTGAGGGATAGCAGCGCGTAGCGCCAGGGATCATCTAACACGAACTGGATGCCGCGTTTGAGCAGTTCCCGCTCTAGTTCGGCTTCGTTCAGCTTCTGCGACATCAGTTCCTTGGGCAGCATCTCCAGGTAATTGCTCTTTTCTCTAGAGATGATCCACTCAAACTGGGTTCCATAGATCGGATGGTTGGCCCAATAGAAGGCATACCCGGCGTTGGTGTTGAGCAGCACCAGCGAATGGAAGCGGGCGTAGTTATAGACGGTGAAGGGCAAGATCATCAGCGCCAGCACGACGGCGCTGATCGCCAGTTGGGCCAGGGTCCATCCTACCCTTTTTCGGATCGGCGCAGCGGGACCGGGCTGGTTGGGGAGCGGTTCATTGGCAGCGGCCTTTGGCCTGGATGCGCTCCAAAGAATCCAGAGGAATATGAAGGGCAGGGTCAATAAGAACAACTGGCGCAGCAAGACGGCGATGCCGATGCACAGGCCCAAGGAAACTGCCAGGCCAACGCGCCCGATGGGGGCAAGGTCGTCGCGGGTCATTTGGATTGAAAGATACAGGGTCGCCAGCACCGCTGTAATGTAAAACGACTCGGTCAGCAGGGCAGGGGCGTAGTAGATGAGGTAGGCGTAACCCGCCAGGAGCGCCGCCGCGATCACCCCGACCGCGCGGTTGAAGAGGGTGGAGCCGATCAGGTATACTAAAACGGTTTGAAGAATCGTCGTCAGCACTACCTGAATGGTCCGGGCGACCAGGGGGTTCGAGCCAAACAGGGTGTATACGTCAATCAGATAAAAGGTGTACAGGTAGCTCCAGTGGGCGGTGGGTTCCCCGGCGCGGGTGGCCGGCCACCAGTTTTCGCCAAAGGTAAAACCATGCCCATCAATCACGCGGTTTGCCAGGGTATGATAGGAAATCTGATCGGTCAGTCCGGGCAGATTTTTAATCTCGTTGCCCATATACAGGGCCGCCGCCAGGCGGACAACCAGCGCGACCAGGATAACGCCTGCCAGGAGTACGCGGTGCTGAGATGCGTTATTAAACCACTTCATGGTGTCTTGCGGTTTTGCCACTCCTTTGCGTTAAGGATTGCGATAGACAGCATCCAGTTGTTGAAGGACCACACGCCAGTCGTATTTACGGCAAACCAGGTCGCGGCCGTTGCGCGCCAGGGCGGCTTGTGCCTCTGGTTGGGCCAGAAGGCGGCTGACAGCGGCGGCGAACCCTGCGGGCGTATCTTCCACCAGCACATCGCGCCCGGGTTGGGCGTCAATGCCTTCCAGCCCAATGGTCGTTGTGACGACCGGCATGCCGTGGGCGAAGGCTTCTAAAATGCGCACGCGCATTCCGCCCCCCGCCAGCACGGGGACGACCATCAGCGCGGCGTTCTCGAAATAGGGCCGCAGGTCGGGGACGTATCCGGTGACGGCAATAGCTCCACCCGAGGCCTGCGCGGCCTGCTGGAAGTCGGCAGGCGGGTTCTTGCCCACCACCGTCAGTGTCGCGCCCGGGGTTGATTGGCGCACCAGCGGGAAGACCTCATTGATAAACCAGCGGATGCCGTTGGCATTGGGCGGGTAGTGCAGTGTCCCCAGGGTGAGGATGTTGAGCGAGCCGGGAGTGCGTGCCACAGGCGGGGTATTGCCCGCGTCTACAGCGATGGGGATGACCC
>DAOUAC010000060.1:0-39631 GCA_034434155.1 Anaerolineaceae bacterium | reverse complement strand
CCATCCGGCGCCGCCACCACCAGGATGGCCCCATCCACCTGGGCCGCCCCGGTGATCATGTTCTTGATGTAGTCACGGTGCCCGGGCATGTCTACGTGCGCGTAGTGCCGGTTCGCCGTCTGGTACTCCACGTGGGCAATGTTGATCGTAATCCCGCGCGCCTTCTCTTCCGGCGCGTTGTCGATCTGATCATAGGCCTTGAACTCGGCCTGTCCCAGCAGGTTGCAGTACTTAGTGATCGCAGCGGTCAGCGTCGTCTTCCCGTGGTCGATGTGGCCCATCGTCCCCACGTTCAGATGCGGCTTGGTCCGTTCAAACTTCTGCTTAGCCATACGATAAAGCTCTCCTTAGATGATTTCCGTTGTTGTTTCCCGCAGTCTCGGCGGGGGCGACATAACCTGCCGCATTCCTGACGGGAGCGGCATTATGGGTTCAATATCTTCTGGGCCACCGATTCGCTGACCGGCGCGTAGTGATCGAATTCCATCGAGAAAACACCACGTCCCTGGGTCGCAGAGCGTAAACTTGTGGCATATCCGAACATTTCAGCCAGCGGCACCAGCGCGTGTACGGCCTGCGCATTGCCAGGGCGGATTTCCATGCCCTGAATCTGGCCGCGCCGGGCGTTCAACTGGCCGATTACATCCCCTAAAAATTCCTCTGGAATAACGACTTCCACCTTCATGATCGGCTCCAACAGCACCGGATTGCCCTTCTGGAAGCCTTCTTTGAAGGCCAGAATGGCGGCCATGCGGAAGGCCATTTCATTGGAGTCGACTTCGTGGTACGAACCATCAATCAGTTCCACCTTCACATCGGTGACGGGGTAGCCCGCCAGCGTGCCGCTTTCAGCAGCTTCTCTTACGCCCTTTTCCACTGCCGGAATATATTCCTGCGGAATCACGCCGCCAATGATCTTGTTTTCAAAGATCACGCCGTTGCCGCGCTCCACCGGCTCTAAGTTAAAGACCACGTGTCCGTACATGCCGCGCCCACCGGTCTGTTTAACATAGCGATAATCCAGCTTCGAAACAGGGCGGGTGATCGTTTCGCGGTAGGCCACGCGCGGACGGCCAATATTGGCCTGCACTTTGAACTCGCGCAGCATCCGATCGGTCAAAACGTCCAGGTGCAGTTCTCCCATGCCAGCGATGATCGTCTGGCCGGTGGTCTCATCGGTGCGCACGCGGAAGGTTGGGTCCTCTTCTGCCAGCTTGCGCAGGGCTTCGCCCATTTTTTCCTGGTCGGCGGTCGTCTTCGGCTCAATTGCCACGTCAATAACCGGTTCCGGGAAAGAAATGCTCTCCAACACGATCGGGTTCTGCGGGTCGCACAGGGTATCGCCGGTGAAGCTTTCTTTCAGCCCCAACACGGCGGCGATGTCGCCAGCGTTCACTTCGGTTACATCTTCGCGCCGGTCGGCATACATGCGCACCATGCGCCCAATGCGCTCGCGCCGGCCTTTCGTAGCGTTTAAGACCGTGTCACCCACTTTAATCGTGCCAGAGTAAACCCGGAAATAAGCCAGACGGCCCACGTAAGGATCGGCGACAATCTTAAACACCAAAGCGCTGAGCGGGGCATTATCGTCGGCGGGACGCTCCACCAGCTCGCCGGTGTTCAGGTCTGTGCCTTTGACGGGGGGGATATCCAGCGGAGAGGGCAGGTAGTCAATCACGGCGTCTAAGATCGGCTGCACGCCTTTATTTCGCAGCGAACTACCGCAAAAGACCGGGGTAGCGCGCCCGGCCAGCACCGCGCGGCGCAGACCGGCTTTAAGTGCCTCAACCGAAAGCTCTTCGCCTTCCAGGAAGCGCACGGTCAGCTCATCGTCCAATTCTGCGATCCGCTCTACCAAAATGGCGCGCTTTTCTTCCGCTTCCCGGCGCAGCTCCGCCGGAATTTCGCCCACGCGCGGCTCACGGCCCAGTTCATCTTCCCAGAAGATGGCCTGCATGGTCAGCAGGTCCACGACCCCCGTAAACGCGCTTTCTGCGCCAATGGGGATCTGCATGGCAATCGGGTTGGCCCCTAACCGCTGCCGGATCGTCTCAATCGAATATTCGTAAGAGGCCCCAACCCGGTCCATCTTATTGATGAAGCAAATGCGCGGCACGCCGTAGCGGTCCGCCTGCCGCCAGACCGTCTCGCTTTGCGGCTCGACGCCCTGCGTCGCGTCAAACACGACAATACCGCCATCCAGCACACGCAGCGAGCGCTGAACCTCGGCAGTGAAGTCAATATGCCCTGGCGTGTCAATGATATTGAACTGGTGATTTTTCCACTCGGCTGTCACAGCCGCGGAGACAATGGTGATGCCGCGCTCGCGCTCTTGAACCATCCAGTCCGTTACGGTGGTGCCTTCGTCCACGGAACCGATGCGGTACGTCTTACCGGTGTAGAACAAGATGCGCTCGGTGGTTGTCGTTTTACCGGCATCGATATGGGCAATGATACCAATGTTACGGCACCGTTCTAACGGAAAATTGCGTGCCATTCAATACCCTCTTTTTGAAGTTTACCTGTACAAATCCTTCTTACTCGCTTCGGCTGTAACGGACTACACCCGGTAGTGAGAGAAGGCCCGGTTGGCTTCAGCCATCTTGTGGGTCTCTTCGCGCTTGCGGACGGCCGTCCCCTGATTATTCGCAGCATCCAGCAGTTCCGCCGAAAGTTTTTCGGGGAAAGATTTGCCCGTGCGCGAGCGCGCCGCCGAGATGATCCAGCGCATCGCCAGGGCCAGGCGGCGGTCAGCGGGGACTTCCATAGGCACCTGATAGGTAGCGCCGCCCACGCGGCGAGGGCGCACTTCCATAATCGGGCCAACGTTTTTCAGGGCCTGGTCGAGAATATCCATCGCCGGGCGGCCGCTTTTGGTCTGGCAGGCTTCCAGGGCTTCATACACCAACCGGCGCGAAACGCTCTTCTTACCGCGGCGCATAATGTGATGGATCATAGTTTCTACGATCTGGCTGTTGTAACGAATGTCGGGTAAAATCTCCCGCTTTTCAGGTTTGGTTCGTCGCATCCTGACTTACTCCATCTTTTCTCAAAATCAATACTGCGGATCTATTTGGGGCGCTTGGAGCCGTACTTCGAGCGACCCTGGCGGCGCTTGCCAACGCCGGTGGTATCCAGCGTGCCGCGCACAATGTGATAGCGCACGCCCGGCAGGTCTTTCACGCGGCCGCCGCGCACCAGCACCACCGAGTGCTCTTGCAGTTGGTGGCCTTCGCCCGGAATGTAAGCCGTCACCTCAATACCGTTCGACAGACGCACGCGCGCAATCTTGCGCAGCGCCGAGTTCGGTTTCTTGGGCGTCATCGTGCGTACCACGGTGCAAACGCCGCGCTTCTGCGGCGAACCGTCCTGCCGGATGCGGCGCTGCTTATACGAATTGAAGATAAATTGGAAAGCGGGAGACTTGCTCTTCGCCTTCTTTGATTCGCGACCCTTTCGGATCAATTGATTAATTGTTGGCACGTTTTTTGCCTCCAAAAGTGCTATAAAAGAACTTTCGATTACGTTAGGTCAAGAAGGGAGGCCATCACAACGAGCAAAGATGGCCTCACCTTAGGCTACCTCGTATCGGGACAACGGGGAGTGATTATATCACGCGCAAAAAGCTTAGTCAAGGAAGGGTCAAGAAAGAAGAACGGCCCTCCCTCAACGGCTTACGCCCCGTCAGGATAAGTCATCCAATTCTTCCCCGATCCCCAACAACCCGGTTTCGATCTTCGGAGGGCGCACCCGCTCTTCATCTTTTCCAAAACGTATGATCTCTCCGTTATCCATGACAGCTTCCACCGCCACGCCCAGGCTTTGCAGTTCTTTCACCAGCACCCTGAACGACGCCGGGATGCTCGGTTCTTCAATCGGCTCGCCCTTGACGATGGCCTCATAGGTTGCCACGCGGCCCTGAACGTCATCCGACTTCACCGTCAGCATTTCTTGCAGTGTGTAAGCCGCGCCGTAGGCTTCGAGCGCCCATACTTCCATTTCGCCAAAGCGCTGACCACCGAATTGGGCCTTGCCGCCCAGCGGCTGCTGTGTCACCAGGCTGTAGGGGCCGGTGGAGCGGGCGTGAACCTTGTCTTCCACCAGGTGATGCAGTTTCATCATTGACATCACCCCAACCGTCACCGGCTGGTCATAGGGCAGGCCGCTCTTGCCATCGCGCAGCACCTGTTTACCCAAGATAGGCAGGGGCTGACCAGTGCGCGCGCTGTAGGCTTCAGCATACTGGCGGATTTCATCTTCCGCTACGCCGCTGACATCCTCGCCCATGTATTGCAGCCACAGCCGCAAGCTCGCCAGGATCGCCCGCTTATCGCGGTCAAGCACCGCCGGGGCATTGGCCCCCACATCCGCAAAGCTGATCAGTTCATCCGGATCGTAGCCCTTGTCGCGCAGCCACTCGCGCAGGTTGGCCCGCCGGGCGGCTGTCGGGTTCGAGGTCAGGTCGTAAATATCATAACCACGATCCCCCAGCCACTGCTCCATATACAGCAGGCGCACCTCATCATCATCCTTGATTGATTCGGGCGAATATTCCTGAGTCTTAAGCCACTCCCAGGCGCGGTCGGCTGTTTCCTGCCAGGCGCGGTCCATCATCCAGGCCCGCCCCAACTCGGCTTCGATTTCCACTTCGTTGGCCCCGTCAAACACCGGGGTAATAGCGCGGAAGCCCAGGCGGTACGCCGCCCACCCCAGGTGGGTTTCGAGTACCTGGCCGATGTTCATACGACCGGGTACGCCCAGGGGGTTGAGGATAATATCCACCGGCGTGCCGTCTTCCAGGAAGGGCATATCTTCTACTGGAACCACGCGCGAGACCACGCCCTTATTGCCATGCCGCCCAGCCATCTTATCGCCCGCGGTGATCTTGCGGCGCTGGGCCACCGAGACCCGCACCATCATATCCACGCCCGCCGCCAGATCTGAATTATCCTCGCGGGTGAACACTTTAACGTCCACCACCATGCCGCGCTCGCCGTGCGGCATCCGCAGGGAGGTGTCTTTCACATCGCGCGACTTTTCGCCAAAGATGGCGCGCAGCAGGCGCTCTTCGGGGGTTAGTTCTTTCTCGCCCTTGGGGGTGATCTTGCCTACCAGGATGTCATTCGGGCCAACTTCAGCGCCGATGCGGATAATGCCGTGATCGTCCAGGTCCTTGATGGCGTCTTCACCCACGTTGGGAATATCCCGCGTAATCTCTTCGGGCCCAAGCTTGGTATCGCGTGCCTCGACTTCATACTTCTCAATATGCACCGAGGTGAAGCGATCTTCCTGCACCAGCCGTTCCGAGATCAGAATGGCGTCTTCAAAGTTGCCGCCTTCCCACGAAAGGAAAGCAACCACCACATTCTGCCCCAATGCCAGGTCCCCGTTTACAGTGGATGAAGAATCGGCCAGCACATCGCCTTTGCGCACGCGCTGACCTTTCACCACTGCCGGGCGCTGGTCAATACAGGTGCTTTGGTTCGAGCGCTGATACTTGCGTAGCGTGTAGGTTTTTAGGCCGTTGGCGGTGCGCATGATAATCTGCCGCCCGGTCACAGAAACCACATCGCCATCTTCTTCCGCCACCAGCACCTGCCCCGAGTCACGCGCGGCGTAGGCCTCCATGCCGGTTGAGATGGTCGGAACTTCAGGGTTAATCAACGGCACGGCCTGTGCCTGCATGTTCGACCCCATCAACGCGCGGTTGGCGTCATCGTGTTCCAGGAATGGAATCAGCGCCGCCGAGATACCGACTACCTGATTGGGAGCAATATCCATGTAGTTGATGCTGTCGGGCGAAGAAACGATGAAGTCAGAGTGATAGCGGCACGAGATGCGGTCCGACACAAACTCATCGTATTCATTCAAAACCGAGTTGGCCTGAGCAATCACGAACTTATCTTCTGCATCCGCCGAAAGGTATTCCACGTCCGATGAAACAAACGGCACGACAAACACCGTCGGGCGGTTGAGCTTTTTAATCGCCGGAAGCTGCTCGGCCGTAATGCGCTCGCCTTCGCGGGCCACTACTTCGCCCGTCTGCGGATCGGTCAGGGTCTCGCGCAGCATCCGCCCTTCCAGGCGCGGGTCACTGGTCGAAAGGGCCTTGACGACCCGGCGGTAGGGCGTCTCGATGAAGCCATACTCATTGACGCGGGCAAAGCTCGCCAGGCGGCCAATCAGACCGATGTTCGGGCCTTCAGGCGTCTCGATCGGGCAAATGCGCCCGTAGTGCGAGTGGTGAACGTCGCGCACGTCAAAGCCGGCGCGCTCGCGGCGCAGACCGCCCGGCCCCAGGGCCGAGAGGGTGCGCTTGTGGCGCAGTTCGGCCAACGGGTTGGTCTGATCCATGAACTGTGAAAGCTGGCTGGAGCCAAAGAACTCGCGCAGTGCCGCCACTACCGGGCGGATATTCACCAGCCCCACCGGCGTTACCTGATCCTGGTCGCGGATGGACATGCGCTCTTTAATCACGCGCTCCATGCGCCGCAGGCCAATGCGCAGTTTATTCTGGATCAGCTCGCCCACCGTTTTCACGCGGCGGTTGCCGAGGTGGTCAATGTCGTCCTTATCCTCGACTTCATTATTAATCATAATCATGCGGCGGATCAGGTTGACCACATCCCAGCGTGTGATGGTGCGGTGCGAAACCGGAATGCGCTCCTGCAAATCCAGCTTTTGATTGAGCTTGTAGCGCCCCACCCGCTCCAGATCATAATGGCGCTGGTCGAATAACTGCTCCTCTAAAAACTGGCGGGCGTTATCCAGCGTGGCCGGGTCACCGGGGCGCATACGCTTGAAGAACTCCAAGAGCGCGGCTTCGGCTACCGTCTGGTTCCCTTCCAGATTCCAGACCGGCTCCTGGCGCATGGTCGAAGGGATGAACAGCCGGTCAGGGTTGTTGTCCACGTCCTGGAACAGCGCCAACAACTCTTCATCCGTCCCCTGCTTGATGGGCGAATCGCCCAGGCCGTCCTCAATAGCCGCCAGGGCGCGCAGGAAGATCGTGATCGGCACGGTGCGCTTGCGGTTGAACTTTAAAATCAGATAATCATTTTTGCGGGTTTCAAACTCCATCCATGCCCCACGGTCGGGGATGAGCTTTGCCATCGCCAGGCGGCGGCCGGTGGCGCGGTCCACCGGCGCTTCAAAATACACGCCCGGAGAACGGATCAGTTGTGAAACCACCACGCGCTCGGTACCATTAACAATGAAGGTGCCTTTCTCCGTCATTTCCGGGAAGTCACCCAGGAAAATTTCCTGTTTGATTGGCTCAGGAACCTCTGGACCAGCCAGCAGCACCGACACATACAGCGGGGAGGCAAAGGTCAGGTCCTTCTCCACGCACTCTTCGATGGGGTGCTTGGGTTCGCCAAACCAATACTTCAGTCCCCACTGCTGGGCTTCAGGGGTCCTGCCGGGGAAATACAATTTGATTCCCTTGTTATAGGATTCGATAGGGGAGATTTCATCAAACAGATCCGCCAATCCTTCACTTTTTAAGCGCATAAAAGACTCGGCCTGAACTTCGATCAGATTGGGCAGATCAAAAACATCAGGGATGCGAGCGTACGACTTCTTTGTCTGAAGATCTGAAGCCATGCTTTTCTCCTGGAAAACGAACTAAAACCGACCAAAAAAACGGTACTGACCCACAAAAGGGAACAATAGCGCAGTTTACGCAAAGGTTGATTATATCAGAAACAATGATTCGGGTCAAGCACCGCGGGCGGCCAAAAACAAAAATGGTTGGCTGAATTTTTAAAAGCAATCAGCCCATTCCCCCTGGAACGGGCCAGATTATACTACAGATACACAAAAAAACGCGCGCACCGCCCGACTCTCAGCGGTACTGCTGGTAAGTCTCCAACACCAGGTCAGCGTAGCGATAGCCCACATCCAGCGGGCCGTAGGCTTTCAGCGCGTCGCGCATATTGCCCTTTTCCTGCACCAGTTCGGCCAACATGCGGCAGCCATAGGCCACATTAAACTGCGGGTCGAACAATTCCTTCATGCCAGGGCGGTTGGCAAAGCACGGCCCCCCCTTGCAGGTAAATTTTTTTGCCAGCCCATCGTTGGGCATCACCTGCATCAGCCCTACCGCCCCACTCTTTGAATAAGCATCGGGCTGACCGCTGCTTTCGCGCAAGATGAGGGCAGCAATCAGGTTAGCGTCCAGCCCATTTTCAGCGGCGTAGCGTTCGATGATCCCACACCACTGTTGAATGGCTTCGGGGTAAGCCGGGCTAATTGAGCAAACCCCGTCATCTGGAAGCGCCGGGTTAGCCATTGGGATAATCTGAATATCCAACACCCCCGCCGCCGAGATACTGCCCACTTCCAGCAATTCTGGCAGGTCCGCCCCGCTCACTTCGGTAGCGGCCACACGGCTTTCCGGTAAATCCCCCTGGGCGCCCGTCCCGGCGGCCCGCAGCATCCCAGTCACCGCCACCAGGATAAAGATCCCGGCAATCACACCGGGGAAAATCGCCCGTTGTACATTCATCCGCTTAGATTTTCACGCGCCTCGCTTCCACCATTGCAATGATCCGGTTCAGCCCTTTGCACAGCATGTTTTCAATCGTCTCTGCCGCAACCTCATAGGCGATTAACGCTTCCCCATAAGGATCACGGACCGGCACAGACAACCCCAGCATCTCGCTTAACAGATAAATTCGGTCCGCGTATTCTGGGAACTCCAGGCGCAGCGCCTCCTTATGCCCAGGCTCCATCGTTAACACCAGATCAAACTGACCGATCAACTGCCGCGTCACCCTGCGCGAGCGGTGCTGTGATAGATCCATCCCGCGCTGGCGCATGACCTCCAGAGAACCCGCCGAGACGGGCTGACCGTCCTCCGCCCAGGTTCCAGCAGATTCAACGCGCCAGCAGTGCCCATCGGGCAACGTTTTCTCAATCAAAGCGCGGAATAACGCCGCGGCCATAGGCGACCGACAGATGTTGGCCGTACACACAAATAAAACCGAAGGGGCAGGCAATTTCTGTACGTTCATGCAGAGGTTAACGTAAGTATAACATAACTGTTACAATCCGAATTATCCCTATGTTATACTGCTGGTTATGACAAACGCTGACTCTCTCGCTCAAAACCCGGTGCTGGTCTTTGATTGGGGCAATACGGTGATGAAAGTCTGGCCGCAGTACAGCGGCCCAATGGCTCATTGGCCGGAAGTAGCCGCAGTGGATGGCATCAGCGCGGTGCTCGACGCCCTCAAAAGCCGCTATACCCTGGTGCTGGCCTCGAATGCCGGTGATTCAGACGCCAGCCTGGTCAGGAACGCTCTAAGCCGGGTGGGGTTAGACAAAGCTTTTCAGGCGGTTTTTACAGCCCACGAGCTGAACGCCCGCAAACCGCAGGTGACGTTTTTCCGCCGGTTAGAGAGCGCCTTAAACCGCCCTCCGCACCATCTGATCTTAATTGGCGATGATTACACCACCGATGTGTTGGGAGCCAAACAGGCCGGCTGGCAGGCCATCTGGTACAACCCCGGCGGACAGCCCGCCCCCGGTCTGCTGCCGCTCCACGATGAAGAGATCCTCCATCTGCGCGCCCTGCCAGAAGTGTTAAACCGCCGCCCCTTGCCAGACTATACGCAGACCCTCGCCTGGCTGCTCGAAACCGGAACCCCCTTTAATATCCTCAATCACATCCAACTGGTCGCCGCCGTCGCTTACCTCCTTGCCATCTGGCTGCGCGCCGCCGGTCAACCCGTCAACCCAATCCTCACCCAGCGCGGAGCCATGCTCCACGACCTGGCGAAGATCACTTCTATTCACCTGCGCCGCGAGCGCGGCGTGCACGGCGACCATGCCCGCATGGCCGCCGACGTACTGCTTGCCCGCAACCAGCCCGAACTGGCCGCCATCGCCGACCGTCACATGCCTGTTAGTGACCCTTCTGCCGGGCGCGCGCCCGTCACCTGGGAAGAAAAACTCGTCCACTTTGCCGACAAGCTGGCCGAAGGGGCCTGCCTCGTCACCCCCGCAGAACGCTTCGCCGCCTTGCTGGACCGCTACCCAGACTTTCAGGCCGAACTGCAAGCCAGTCAGCCCCACCTCCTCCGCCTGCAAGATGAAATTTGCGCGCTCCTGCGCCTCTCCCCCGATGAACTGTTCGCCCGCCTCAAGCAAGCAGTCAGCTTTTAAAAGCCAATCGCTTTAAGCCACGCCGCGCCGCTCTCTATTGTTCGCCCGGCAAATTGAAATAGTTATAGACCGCCATCGAGATTTCAGCGATCATGCGGTTCGCCTGCGGGTACAGCAACTGCACCGGATGATACATATACACGGTAATCACGTAGTTCCCACCCGGTGAATATACCAGGCCGGCGTCGCCAATGGTGTGCATCAGCCCATCGGTTTCAATGATCCAACCGTGCTTATGGGCAAAGCGCGTCCCTTCGGGCAGGCCGGCCTGAAGCAGCGCCGCGATTTTATCGCTTGCCAGGTAGTTGATCATCTGCTGGCACTCCGCCTGGGTGATCTGCCCTGGGAACACCGCCGCGAAGGTCCCCCCCCCGCTTTCTGCGCAGTGATAAATATCTTCTAGCAGCATCCCCATTTCGGCAGGCGTGGTTTGGTTATAGGGGTCCGGCCCGGCGGATAAATCTACGCGGGAATTGGCCGGCGTGGCAATCTTCGAGAGCAGCGGCGCGCCGGGGTAAAAGTACCCCGCCAGAAACATATTCTTAAACCCTAACGCCTGCAAATCTTCGGTCACTTTCAACGGGCCCAGGTTTTTATCCATCACCGTTTCCATCAGCGCATCCGCCGGGATATTCTCAGACCGCTCGATCATCTGCCCCAACAGTTGCGTCACTTCCTCGCCCGGCGGCTCGCCCACCCTCCGGAACACCGATACCATAATCGGAATTTTGATGGTGCTGGCCGCAGTAAAGGCAATATCCGCCGGTACGCGCTGCCGGTTCTGGTAGGCAAAATGCACTTCGCGCCCGGTTTGCAGATCTTGTACGTACAGTTCGATGATCCCATCGAAGTCAGAAAGCTCAATTTTTTGCTGGAGTAAGATTTCCAGGTTCTGAAAGGGCGGGTGCGGCGGCGCAATCTTCTGAAACGACAGGTTCACCACCCGGTTGGTCGGCGAGCGCAGTGCCGCGTCAATCAATATAACGGCCCGGTCAATATCCAGCACCGTACCCACCCGCCCCGGCTGGAAGAACGAAGTTCCGGCCAGCGGCAGGGCCGCCTGGGGCTGCTGATCGTAGCGGGCGGCAATTTCATTTTTAAGGTAGTCACGCAGACGGTCTTCAGAATACGCCGCCCGCAGCGGCACTTCCTGCGGCGCGGGGATGCGGTTCCATAAAAAGTCCCAAAAACCCGGCCAGAAGGGCTGTTTCATCCGCTCCAGGTCTGCCGCCGCCATCATCGCCTGGGTATTCAACTCAAACCCCACCACCGGCGGGCGCAGATGGATCACAGCGTCGCGGTAGCGCACCTCCACCGGGATCGCCAGATAAACCTGCTGCAAACGCTCTGCCGCCCTTTGCTGGCTTAACCCGCCCACCGGCACCCCCGCGATCTTCATCCCCGGTGGAAAGCTGGCGCGGATGCGGCTGTATACGATCAACTGGTATACGGCCAGCAGTACCGCCATGAAAATTAATAGGATGGAGACAAAACGTAAACTAACAAAAGCACTGCGGTTTCTCACAATGCAAAATTTTACCAGAATAGCGCCGGGCCAAACAACCTTGTCAGAAACCCAAGATTAAAGTATAGTCACCCTGCTAATATTCTAATAAAGGAAGCCATTTCGACTTAATCCCTATGGTGTCCCCCTCTCCTTCCTCTCGCTGGTTAAGCCGCCCTCTGATCCAAGACCCCGCGCGGCTGTTCCGCCTCGAAAACCTGCTGTTCATCCTGATTCTGGCCCTCGCCATCCTCAGCCGGTTTGCCATCTTAGGCGAGCGGGTGATGAGCCATGATGAGGTTAACCACGTCGTCCCGTCCTATGATCTCTACCAGGGTAGAGGATACCGTCACGATCCGGTGACGCATGGGCCCTTCCAGTTTCATATCGTGGCGTTTACCTACTTCCTGTTCGGCGCGAATGATTTCACCTCACGCATTCCGGCCGCTCTGTTCAGCATCTCTGCCGTCGCCTTTGTGATGCTGGCCTACCGGCGCTATTTGGGACGCGCCGGCGCGCTGATTGCCGGGCTGTTGTTTGTCATTTCGCCCTATATGCTGTTCTATGGGCGCTACACCCGCAACGAAGGCTTCATCCAATTATTAGGCGTGATCATGCTCTATGCCATTCTGCGCTACCTTGAAACCGGACAGCGCAGAGCCATGTTTCTGTTCACCTTCAGCGTGGTCATGCACTTCATCGTCAAAGAAACTTCCTTCATCTATACCGCTCAGGCCCTGATTTTCCTCGTGCTGATGTTCCTGGTCGAAGTCCGGCGCATCCTCAGCCACAAGCCCGACCGTTATAACCGCTTCCTCTTGCTGATGGGCGTTGCCATTGCCGCCGTTATCCTGGCGCTGGCCGTGGCAGTGATTAAAGTCACCCCCTCGGTGAACGGCGCTGCCGCCGCCGAAGGTGAAGCCGCCCCAACCGGCCTGACCACCCTCCAGAAGATCGAAGAGGCCGTCTTGTTGGGCGTTGCCCTGGCCGCCGCCCTGGCCGCCCTCTTCTCGCTGGCAAAAGACATTGGCTGGCATCAGATCAAGGCGCTGCGCTCCTTCTCACTGCTGGCTCTCACCGGCACGCTCATCCTGCCTATGCTCAGCCCCTTCCCGGTCAGCATGTTGGGCTGGAACCCCATTGACTACGCCACCCAGGCGAGCATCGCGCGCACTGCCATTTTTGTAGCCGCTTTCTTCTTGCTCAGCATTGCTCTGGGCTGGTGGTGGAACCCGCGCCTGTGGCTGCTCAACGCCCTGCTGTTTTACTCGATCTTCACAGTCTTTTACACCACCTTCTTTACCAACGGGTTTGGCTTTTTCACCGGCATTGTCGGCTCATTGGGCTACTGGTTATCACAGCAGGGCGTGGAACGCGGCAGTCAGCCCTGGTATTATTACCTCTTCCAGGTCTCCGTCTACGAATTCCTGCCCTTCCTGGGATCGCTCCTGGCCCTGTATTTTGGCATCCGCCTGAACCGTTTCTCACAGCCCTCTGGCGCGGCCCCGGCGGAAGTGATAGAACCGCTCACCCAACCCCAGGTGGAAGAAATTCCCTCCGGCGCGGCTCTTTACCCTGCCGACCCGTCCGCCCCAGAACCGGCCAGCGCCGGGCCGGCGCCCGCGCTTTTACAGACGGATGAAGACCCCGCCCTGCTCGCGCCAGACGCTGACAGCAGCCCCACCGCCCAGGGAGACAGCATCTTCGACTTCATCCCCGCCAGCGAAGAAGCCACGCCTCAGCTCAACGAACTCTACGCCCGCCCGCAGCCCGTCCCGGTGGTGGCCCTGCTGCTGTTCTGGGCGCTCACTGCTCTGGCCGCCTATACCGTTGCCGGTGAAAAAATGCCCTGGCTCACGGTTCACATCACGCTGCCAATGCTGTTGGCATCCGGTTGGGGGCTAGGCGTTTTAGTAGATCGCGTGGACTGGAAGCGCCTGATGACCAACGCCGGGCTGATCGCCCTGCTTTTGCTGCCGGTCGTGGTTGCCAGCGCCGGCGGCGCGCTCGGCCCGCTGCTGGTGGGCCCGCTGCCCTTCCAGGGCAACACTCTCGACCAGCTTCAGGCCACCAGCCGCTTTCTGATCTCGTCTCTGGCGTTGGCCGCTTCGATCACTGCCATCCTGTACCTGTTAAATACCTGGCGCCCGGCCCACGTGGCCGGACTGGCCGGCCTGACCTTTTTTGCCGTCCTCGCCGTGCTGACCGGACGGGCCGCGTACCGGGCTTCTTTTATCAACTACGACCAGGCCACGGAGTACCTGGTTTACGCCCACGCCGCCCGCGGCCCCAAAGATGTTCTCGCTCAGGTCGAAGAAATCTCGCGCCGCACCACCGGCGCTCCCAACCAGGTGAAAGTGGCCTACTCTAATGACGGCCTCTACCCCTACTGGTGGTACCTGCGCGACTTCCCCAACAAGCTCTGGTATCAGAGCAAACCCACCCGCGAACTGCGCGAGTATCCCATTATCATCGCCGGGGAAGATGTATTTAGCAAAATTGACCCTGTGGTCGGGTCGAACTACACCCGCTACGACTATATGCGCCTGTGGTGGCCCAACCAGGATTACTTCAACCTCACCTGGGATCGCATTTGGGGCGCAGTTGCTGACCCCCAAATGCGCGCGGCGGTTTTCAAAATTTGGTTTAACCGCGACTACAGCGATTACGCCGCCTTGACCGGCAAAGAAGCCTCTTTTTCCCCGCAAGACTGGTCGCCCGGCGCGAAGATGCGCCTGTATATCCGCAACGACATCGTCAGCCAGATTTGGAACTACGGCGTCAGCCCGACGAGCCTCAGCCCAGAAGAAGTGGACCCCTACGCCGCCAAACTGATCCAGGTACAGCCGGCCCAGGTGATCGGCGCTTCTGGCTCAGAACCCGGCCAGTTTAACGCTCCACGCGGGTTGCAGGTAGCCGCCGATGGCTCGCTCTACGTGGCCGATTCGCGCAATCACCGCATCCAGCACCTCTCACCCACCGGCGAGGTCTTGCACGTGTGGGGGACTTTTGCAGACCGCGCCCAGGGTAACGCCCCCGGCGGCACGTTCTACGAACCCTGGGATGTCGCCATTGGCCTGGACGGCTCGATTTTCGTGTCTGACACGTGGAACCACCGCATCCAAAAATTCACGGCGGATGGGCAGTTTATCAAAGAGTGGGGCTACTTCGGCCAGGGCGAAGCGCCAGATGCCTTCTGGGGACCGCGCGGACTGGCCGTTGACCGCCGCGGCAACCTCTTTGTCATGGATACCGGCAATGACCGCGTGGTAGTCTTTGATGCCGATGGCAACTTTATTTCGCAGTTCGGCACAGAAGGCATGGAACAGGGCCAGTTCGATGAACCGGTGGATATTGCCATTGACCCGGTCAGCGGCAGTGTCTTTATCACCGACACCTGGAACCTGCGCATCCAGCAGTTTGCTCCCGGCGCCGGCGCGCAGTTCTTCACCCCGGTATCCGCCTGGGAAATCAAAGGCTGGGCCGGCCAATCCCTCGATAACAAGCCCTACATCGCCGTCTCTCCCACCAACGGACACCTCTTCGTCACCGACCCCGAAGGCCCGCGCGTCCTGGAATTCGACCAGTCCGGCGGCCTCATCCGCGGCTGGGGTGAATATTCCACCGGGCCAGATGGCTTTGGTCTGGCTTCGGGCGTGGCGGTAGCGCCCAACGGCGACGTATGGGTCTCAGACGGCGCGAACAACGTTCTCTTGCGCTTTACCCTGCCGTAGAACCATTCATCTTTAAAGCCAGCGCCCCACCCCCTGCTTGTGAGGGTGGGGCGCAGATTTTTTTACCGGCCCCCGCGCCGCCCGAACTGGCGTTCCAGCAGGTCTACCGGCAGGTGAATCATCGTAGGCCGCCCGTGCGGGCAGGTGCGCGGCGAGCGGCAGGCTTCCAGATCGCGCAGCAGGGCCGCCTGCTCCGGCGCAGAGAGCGCCTGCCCGGCCTTCACCGCCGCGCGCTTGCATACCCGGGCGATCAGCTTCGCTTCGACTTCGGCCTGTAAGGGCGCTTCGTCCTCCTCAAAATCTTCCACCACTACCCGCACCGCCGCCTGAGGGTCGGCCCCCATCAACAGCGCCGGAATGGCGCGTACCCGGAAAGTGTTTGGACCAAACGGCTCGATCTCAAAGCCTAATTTCGCCAGCACATCCATCTGCGCCTGTAACAGCCGCGCTCCCGCCGGCGGCAGTTGCACCGTGGCCGGTTCCAGCAGTGTTTGGGCCGGAATCGCTCCCGACCGCTGACTCATAAAGCGCTCGAATAACACCCGCTCGTGCGCGGCGTGCTGGTCAATCAGGTACAGGCCATCGGGACCTTCGGCCACCAGGTAGGCCGCCCCCACCTGCCCCACCAGCCGTAACAGCGGCAGACTCTCAGCCGGCAGTCCCGGTTGAGCGGCCCCCCGCGCCGGTTCTGCTCCCAACCGGCGCGGCCCTTCTGGTACGGCAGGGGCAGGCATGAGATGATCGGAAACGGGTTCGCCTGCCGCGGCTTCTTCTTCAGCAGTGGCCGCCGGCGCGCCCTCTGGCGCGTCGTAACCGCGCTCCTCCACCGGCAGAGCAGACTCCTCTCCAAAGCGGTCCCAATCCGCTGTTGACGCCCCGCGCGGAGCCGCCGCCGGGCCGCCGGTTGACTGAGGCGGCCAGCCCGTGAACTCATCCTCTCCTGGCTCAACCTCGCGCGCCGGAACGTCCAGGTCCCAATCCAGGTCAGTGGGTAAGGGCGGCCTTTGGGCGGCCTGTCTCTGCCAGGTGTTGCTCGAAACCGGCGGAACCGGCGAATAGGCCAGCAGGGCGCGCCGCACCGCCCGCTGTACCGCGCTGAACACCCGCTCTGGGCCGCGGAAGCGCACCTCTGACTTGGCCGGGTGGACGTTCACATCCACTTCTTCCGGGTCCAGCGTCAGAAACAAGGCGGCAATGGGGTAGCGCCCTACCATCAAGAGGGTATGGTAGGCTTGTAACAGCGCCTGAGCCAGCCCGCCGTCTTGCACCCAGCGCCCATTGACGAAGAAGGTGATCTCCTTGCGGTTCGAGCGCGTCAGCGCCACCGGGCTGATAAATCCTTCCACCTTGAGATATTCATCCTCAAAGGTCACTTCTAACATCTGGCGGGCCACCTCTACCCCATACAGCCCTGCCAGCACCTCGCGCCGGTCGCCGCGCCCGGTAGTTTGCAGCACCGGGCGGCTGTCTTGAAACAAATGAAAGCGCACCTGCGGGTAAGCCAGGGCGTAACGCGTAATCAGCGCGTCAATCAACTGGCGCTCGGTCAGGTCGCGTTTTAAAAACTTCAGGCGGGCCGGAACATTGTAAAAAAGGTCCTCTACCTTCACCACTGTGCCAACCGGCGCGCCCACCGGCTCCAGTTGGAGCAGTCGCCCGGCCTCGACCCGCAGCCGCGCCCCTACCTCGGCCTCACGGTGGCGCGAAAGCAGTGTAAAACGCGATACCGAAGCAATGCTCGCCAGCGCCTCGCCCCGAAACCCCAGCGTCTGAATGTGAAACAGATCCTCAGCAGAGCGCAGTTTGCTGGTAGCGTGACGGGCCACCGCCAGCTCCATCTCCCCAGCCGCAATTCCCGTCCCATCATCCTGAATCTCGATCAGACGCCGCCCCGCCTCTAGAATCTGGATCGTCACCTGACCTGCGCCAGCATCCAGCGCATTTTCGGCTAATTCCTTCACCACCGAAGCCGGGCGCTCCACCACTTCACCCGCCGCAATCTGTGACGCAACTTCATCTGTCAGTACTTGTATCGGCATACTCCCTCTTTCGTGCATTCATTATACTGTTTTTTTTCGCTGCATTTCCTCTCCGAATAGAACGTTTTTTCTAAAATTACCTCAACTTTCCTCATGCCCAGAGGATACTGATCGCTCTTACGGTATACTTAACCCCATGGCCGGCTTTCCCCCTCCCGAATGGACCACGCTCCTCGTTGACCTCGACGACACCGTTTACCCCGCCGACAGCGGCGTGTGGGATGCCATCTCTGACCGCATGGAAACCTATATGCGTCAGAAATTGGGCATCCCGCCGGAAGAGCTGGCGCAGACGCGCCAGGCCCTGTACCAGACCTATGGCACAACCCTGCGCGGCCTGCAAATGACGCGCCACATCAACGAACGAGATTTCTTGCAATTCGTCCATGACGTGCCGGTAGAAGCCCTGCTCCGCCCCAACCCAGAGCTGTGCCGGGTGCTTCAGATGTACCCACAGCGCAAGGTCATCTTTACCAACGCCGACCGCAGCCACGCCCGGCGCGTTCTGCGCCACCTGCAAATTGAACCCTGCTTCGACGCGATCATTGACATCCTCGATATAGCCCCCTACTGCAAGCCCATGCCCCAGGCTTTTGAGACGGCCCTGCGCCTGCTCGGAGAAACCGACCCCGCCCGCTGCGTCTTCGTAGATGACAGCCCGAGAAACCTGGCCGCCGCGCGCGCCCTCGGCTTTACCACCATCTGCGTCGGCTCTCACCAGCCGCCCCCGATATGTGACGCCAGCATCGCCCGCCTGGAAGACCTGCCCCAGGTACTGCCGCCTCAGAAAGAAAGGATCTGCGATGGATAAAATCTCTCCCCTCGCATGGGCCGCCATTGTTGTTATCATCCTGGTCGCGGTCGCTGTCAACCTGTGGATGGTGGCCCTGCTGCGCCATCGCGACCCCGCCTCGCTTAATCGCTTACTGCGCCCCAAACCGGGCCGCGCCCCGCGCTCTACCCTGCATACGTTTATCGAAGTACTGCGCGACCCATTTGCCCAGGAAAGAAAGGACCTTCAGGAGCTCTCGCGCCGGGTAGAAGCACTGAAAAAACACCCTCCAGAAGAATGACCGCGGCTTCCGCCGCGCCTTTGTCGGGCGGCTTTCATCTTCCTTTAAGTTTTCTGTGTTACGATAGACTGCACTTTGGAACCGACTTTACTTTATCCGAAACCTGTTTTTTAGATGGTTTGAAGGGAATAGGCGCCGCCGCGCCAGTCAACAAAAACGGTGAGTTCGGTGAGATCATTAGGAGTACACGGTTATGTCGCGCTCTTTTCGCTATATCCTGGCCTCGCTGGTCGTCTTCATCCTGCTCATTGGGGCCTTTTCGGGCGGGTTAATCATCGGGTGGATCATTCCCAGCCGGCCCCTGACCTCGCTCTTCTCTGAAAACCCATCGCGCGCTCCGACCCCACAGGTCGGCTCTGAGTCGCGCAGAATCGAGAAACAGGGCGGCGACCTGTTTTCTGCCTTTTGGGAAGCCTGGGACCTGGTCCACAGCGAATTTGTTGACCAGCCCGTTGACGATGTTCAACTGATGCGCGGGGCCATTCGCGGCATGATTGACGCCCTGGGCGATGAGCATTCCTCTTACATGGACCCGGTTGAATATCAGCAGATGACCGAAGCCATGCAGGGCGAATACGGCGGCATTGGCGCCTGGGTAGATACCACCGGTGATTACCTGGTGATCACCAGTCCCATGCCCGACACCCCGGCCGCCAAAGCCGGCCTGAAGCCCGGCGACAAAGTGATTAAAGTGGACGGCGAAGACATGACCGGCATAGACGGCAGTCTGGTCCTCCAGCGCGTCAAGGGCGAACCGGGAACCACCGTTGTCCTCACCATCCTGCGCGAAGGGGAAGAGCCTTTCGATGTCACCATCACGCGCGCGCTCATCACGGTTCCCAGCGTCACCAGCAAAATGCTCGACAACAACATCGCTTATATTCAACTGATGAACTACGGCGATAACTCCACGGAAGAGGTGCGCAAAGCCCTTAAAACCCTGCTGGCCCAAAAACCGAAAGGCCTCATCCTCGACCTGCGCTTCAACGGCGGCGGCTACGTCAATACGGCCATCGAGATCACCTCACAGTTCATCGGCAAAGGCCCTATCATGTACGAAGAATACGGCGACGGTACGCGCACCACTTTCGAAGCCAAACCCGGCGGCCTGGCGCTCGACATTCCTCTGGTCGTCCTGGTGAACGAAGGCACGGCCTCCGCCGCCGAGATCACCGCTGGCGCTATTCAAGACACCGGGCGCGGCGTGCTGGTAGGCGTTACCACCTTTGGCAAAGGCTCCGTTCAGATTTGGACCCCTCTGAAGGATAACCAGGGCGCGGTGCGCATCACCACGGCCCGCTGGATCACGCCCAATGGGCGGCAGATTCATGGGCAGGGCCTGGAACCCGACTACATCGTTGAATTGACCGGCGACGAGCCAGAAGGCCAGGACCCTCAGCTCGACAAAGCCATTGAAATCCTATCCAAGTAATCCCAAATCGCCTGGAGTGCAAATCAGTTTTCCAAAAACGCCCGGTCGGGCGTTTTTTGTGTTATATAATCCTTTATGCGAAAATTCCTCATCGCCCTGGCGCTCACGCTGGGCATCCTGTTTGTGATTGCTCGTTTCGCAGAAATCAATCACATTATCGAGGTTCTCCGGCGCGGCAGTCTGCTCTTTTTAGGACTGGCCCTGCTGGTAGAACTTCTATGGGTCTATAACCTCAGCGCCTTTTTTCAGTCGGTATACACGATTTTGGGGATGATAGACCGCCGCATTCACCTGCTGCGGCTGGTATCGGCGGCCAATTTCTTAAACATCGTCGCGCCTTCCGGCGGCCTGAGCGGGCTGGCAATCTTCATCAGCGACGCGCGCCGGCGCGGGCGTTCTACGGCGCGCGTCACCATCGCCGGCCTGCTGTTTGTCTGGTTCGATTATTGGACCATCCTGCTGCTGCTGGTTCTCGGCTTAGAGGACCTTCAAAAGCGCAGCGCTCTACATTGGGCTGAGACCACCGCGGCCCTGCTGCTGCTGGCTCTCGCCCTGGGACTGACCCTGTTGCTCTACCTCGGCCTGCACTCGGCCAAAGCCCTGGGCCGTGTGCTGGCCTGGGCCGCCCGCATCGCCAACGTGATCGCCTATCCCTTTGCCCGCCGCCGCCTTTTTAACGTCGAACACGCCCACAACTTTGCCCACGACATTGCTGATGGCATTGCCATCTTGCGCTACCGGCGCAATTGGGCGCTGCTGCCTTTCCTGTATGCCCTGCTTAATAAACTACTGCAAATTGTCGTCCTGGGACTGTGCTTTCTGGCGTTTAAAACCCAGATCGAACTGGGCGCAATTGTGGCCGGCCTCAGTCTGGCGCAGTTATTTCTGATTATCTCTCCCACCCCTTCTGGGTTGGGCATTGTTGAGGGCGTGCTGGCCGTAGCCCTCACTACCCTGGGCATTCCGCTCAGCAACGCCGCCGTCATCACCCTGGCCTACCGGGCCTTCAGCTTCTGGCTTCCCTTCCTCCTCGGCATGATCGCCTTCCGCACCCTCGACCACCGCAAAATCTCCGAACAGGCTCCCGCGCCCGCCAAACCTGCCCCAGAAATCCCCTACGAACCACTTTAGCGACCAGCGGCACGACCGATCAGAACTGGTTTGACTATTGGGACCAGTTCGTCCCGATGACAATGGAGCAACTTCGCTAAATCGTAGAGGCTGAAAATCCAGCCGCAGAAGCGGCGAAACGGCTTCTGCGGCTGATTCATAATTGATGGTGGGGCCGCCTCACGGCGGCCCCACCATCTTGTATCTACTTAAGGTTTAAGGTGTAGTGATCGGGAAAGGCGTGGCATTCACCCAGGCAGAAGAGCCAACACTGTTATTGGCCCGCACCCGGTAGTAATAGGTCATGCCGCGCGGCGCACCCTGGTTGAAAGCGGTAGCATTCGCTCCCATCGTGTAAGAGACCAGGCCGGCTGTAAACGTTGCATTGGTGGCGCGCTGGATGGTAAAGCCGGTCTCGTTATTCGAGGTGTCTACCCAGGTAACGCGGACCGCGTCATTGGCTCCACCGGTGCGGCGGGCCGTCACCTGAACGTTGGCCGGGTCTTCAGGCAGGGCCGGAACAGCCACCATATTGGTCACAGCGAAAGCCGAGGCGCCGTCTGCGTTCACCGCCGCCACGCGATACTGGTAGTTCCGCCCCGGCAGCACGGTGGTATCGTTATAAGCCGCAAGCCCTGTGCCGGGCCGCGCGGCCACCGAGGCCAGCGTCACAAACTCTCCGCCGTTGACGGCGCGCTGTAAGAGGAAGCTGGTTTCATTGGTAGCGTTGTCAGTCCAGGTGACGCGGATGCGCGGCCCATTCTGCAAAATGGCGCTGGCGCTGCTGGGGGCCAATGGAGAAGCCGGAGAAATGATCGTTACGCTGGCCGTGTTGGAATATCCCGACGCCCCAACCAGATTGACGGCCATAACCCGATAACTGTAGGTACTACCGGCTGTCACTGCTGTGTCGGTGTAGCTCATGCCGCCGGTGGCCGGATTAGCACCCACCGCGGCCAACTGCTCAAACGGCCCGTTCTCCACCGCGCGCTCGATCACAAAACCGGTCTCATTGACGGCGTTGTCCACCCACGTCAGGTTGACCTGCACCGGTGACCCGGCAGGCTGGTTCGCCGTCAGGCTGGTTGGCGCGGCCGGCAGGGTTTCGACGATCACCACCGGCGAAACCGATTGGACGGTCAGGTTCATAAATTCGCCGCCATAGCCAACGGTATTCCTTGCTACCACACGGTACTGGTAGGTGGTATTCACCTGGACCGTCGCATCTGTATAGGTGCGCGTCCCGTGCGTGTTGGGTTGATCCAACGGCGAGTCGCTGACTGCCAGGTCCACCCACGGGCCGGTTCCTTCCTGTCTTTGGACGACAAAGGAAGTTTCGCTGATGGAATTGTCATTCCAGGTCAAAGTGACGCTGGCGCCGTCATACGTATACGTCAGTCCATCTGGCGCAATGGGCGGCAGGGCCACCGAGACGGGCCGCATCATATCCATTTCTTCATGGCTTAGGATGTGGCAGTGGTAGACATACTCCCAACCAAAGTTGACGAGTTGATTCACCACCGGGCTGGTCGGGTTGCCGTTGGCATTGGTGGGGTTGAACATGGCGGTTGAACCGGCGGGCATCATCGGGTTCAACAACCGGATGCTGTTCGGTATTTCAAATGGCAGGACGGGGATGATCGGCCGCAGGGCAATGATTGTGTCTTGCAGTGGGCTGATCCGCACCGTATCCTTCCATCCCAGTTCATTGGGATCCGGTGGAATGATGATGTTATCCCAGCCGACGCGGTTCAGCACCTGCACGTCATACAAGTGGAAGTGAATGGGGTGCGTATCCACTCCGTTGTGGGTGACCTTCCAGATCTGCGCCCCATCGGCAGTGGCAATTGGAGTTACGCTGATTCCCCTGGGCAGGTTGGTCGCGTCAATCAGCTCGGTCGGCGGGTTAACATACGGGTACAGTGTGACGTTCTGCGTCCCCGGCGTCGCCGGAACATTTTCTAACCCCAAGTTGCCCATCATGCGCCCGAACTCATCGAAGGCGGATGAATTCATCTCATCATGAATGGCCTTCGGCTCGATGGGCAGGGTAAATTTGGCATTGGGCGTTCTCAGGGTATTGAACCCAAACAGGTCGCCGCCCTGATCCGAAATGCGGGCAAAGCCATCACAGCGGGTCACGGTGCTGCCGGGAGCATTGCACCAACTGCTGGCGGCGAAGCTCGTCCCATACGCCGAGTTATACGCGGCTTGCCCAACGATGATGGGGTGCTGGCCCGACTCGAACACGCCCGAACCATCGGCATGGTGCCGGAATGCGGCCTGGAGCGCCGTCAGGTTATAGGCAGGGGCGGGGGTAGTCGCCGCGACCTTCACCTGCATGATGGTGCGGGTGTTCGGCCCGTAACCGGGCAGGATAGTCGGCGCGCCAATGGGGCTTTGATCGGGAGCGCCGGTGTAATAATCATAGCTCGGCACGCGGGCCGGGAAGGCCGCCGGAGCGTCATTGTACAGGATCAGCGTCTTACCAGCGTAGCGCGAGAAGTCAACGATCACATCCGCGCGTTCTGCCGGGGCCAATAACAGCGAATGCTGGTCTACGTTGCCCACATCAAAACGGGTCGGGTCCGTGATCCATGTGATCGGCTGGTTCGGGATCACCACCGGAGCCGGCAGGAACCCGCCCTCACTGCCAATCTGGATCCAACTGGGGCCAGCCGGGCTGATGCTGGTATCGGGCGTGGGGAAGGCGGTCGGGTCTGTCTGCGCGGCCTCTAATTCGGCGGCTTTCAGAGCCACTTCACTGTCGGTGCCGGTGCGCGGGTCAGCTACGTACCACTGTAGGTTCCAGAAGCGGTCGTTGGCGGCGTTCAGAATGCGCAGGCGGTAGGCTTTCGGCTCGACGGTGGTCGTTGGGTAGGCCGTGCCGTTGACGACCGGCGTGTCGTTGAACTGCTCCATCCCCGCGGAGATATTGGGCGTGCCGGGGATCAGCTCAGGCTCGCAGAATGGCTCCGTCTGATACTGCCAGGTGGAGGGATCGTTCAGATTGCAGTTCGGATCATAATAGGGGTTAGCAATTGGCCCGTATTTGATGGTAGTAGCGGGCGGCCAGAACCAGGGGCCGTACATCCAGCGCCCATAGGCGCTCATGCCGCCGGGGTCGCCGGGGTTCTGCGCCGGCATATACACGTGGTGATACCACAGGTTGCCATACCCACCCCAACGTTGAGCGTCCCAGGTGGGGTCTTGCCCATAAATGCCGTTGGCCGGGTCGCCGTACAACTGCGCATCCTGCGGCACAAAGGTGCGGTCCTGGATAATCAGAGGGATCTGGTCGGCAGGGAGGATGCCGTTGTTGATCAGCCTTTGCTCAACCGCATCGGTGATCATGTAGCCGGCGGCCTCGCCCGCGTAAACGTTCAGGCGGGTGATGCCCCAGGAGTGATCGTGGTAAAACATCAGGCGGGCGCTCTGCTGGTTGGTATAGTAGAACGTCATACAGCCATCATTCGCCGCCGTGCAGTCTGGCACGCCCGGAACGTTCGCCATATCCGGCACTTCAGATACGCTCACGCCCTGCGGCCAGGGGGTCATCTCATTGGCCGGGGTGATCCATTGGTGCGGCGTCCCGTCGCTGATCCAGGGGGTAATGCCGCCGTGCAGGTGCAGTGTGGCCCGGTTATCCTTGAAGCACATCTCATTCTTTGGATATTCGGAACACAGCGGATTGCGCACCATGTCCATCACGCCGCCTTCGTTCATCGGCTCCATCATGTCCATCGGCCCCATGCCCGAACCCATCATCGTTGAGTCGACCGGCAGGAACAGATCGCCATCAACGCCGGTTGGGAGGAGGTTATAGAAGACGATGCGCACTGGCCGGCCTTTCTGCGCCGCAATCACCGGCCCCAGGTAGTGCGGGTCATCCACCGCATAAGCCTGCGAGCCGTCGGGCATCAACGCCGGGACGGATGTGCCATCCAGCAGATCATTGTACAGCGGCACGTGCTTGCTAAAACCGGCATTTTCCGGGGTCTCCAACTGCACGTACTCGCGCAGCAGTGTCCCTGGTTGTGGCAGTGACGAGCTCATCCGCTCGCGGTGCTGGACGACCGCAATCACATAGTAATCTGCATCCGGGCCATGACCATTGGCCTCGCTGAAGGTAGTGGTATCTGGCACGGCAATGGGGATATGCTGGCCCAGGTTGTTGTCGGTGCAGTTGTCCCAACCGGCCCGCGGATCGCACAAAACGGGTAAGCCATCCTGGAATTTCTTAATGCCGCCCTGGGTAATGTAACCAGAGCCGCCCGCATCCAGCGTGATCTCGGTAACGCCCCCCGCGCTGATGGTGGCGGTAGCCGTCGCCCCTGCGCCGGTGGGGTCAGAGATAGTAACGGTTGGGGGCGAGGTGTAGCCAGAGCCATAGGTGTCCAGCACAATCGTCGAGAGCGACAGCGTTGCCGTGGCAACAGCGCCCGAACCACCGTTGTTGATCGGGTCGAAGAGCGTGCCATCGCGGATCACCACCTGGGGAGCTGAAGCATAGCCCGACCCTGGATTGTCAATAACCACCTGCGTGATCGCGCCAGTTACCGGGTCGAACTCCGCGTGCGCGGTGGGTGGGATCCCGTTGGGGTCATCGGGCAGGTCAAAATCAACGGTTGGCATGGTGTAGCCGCTGCCGGGGTCGAGGAGGGTGACGGCCGTCACCCCACCGTAGGCAGTCGCCGTAGCGTCAACCAGGGGAACGACGCCAGAAGTATCCACCACGCTGGCCGCAATGGAATAGGTGCGGCTCTGGCTGTAAACCGGGAAATCGCCCCCTCCCAGCGTCAGGAGATTGCCTTCCATCGGCACGACCGGCGCGGGGTAGCTGAGCGTATCACTGCCCGTTCCCAAATCATCCAGCGGGATGCCCTCGCCGTAGAATGCGATGGTATCACCGGCAAAGACTTCAATGTTCGGAACTGGAATAGAAACGACTTCGCCAACCGGGTCGCTGGTGGGTGGGACGGTCTGCTCGCCGCTGTCCCAGGCCACCAGATATTCATTGGGGTTGCCGGTGGCGCGGAGCACGTAGGCATGGAACAGATTGCCGGCGGATGGGGTGGGGCTGGCCCCGGTAGTGGCTTGGTTAAAATACTGAATGGCCTGCACATAACCGTGCGCTGGCATTGCAGTTGCTAAAACCACAAACACCGGCCCCAGCGTTCCCGGTGGGGTGGCGTAATCGGTGGCATACTGCCGCTCGGTGAGGGCGTTCCCCACCTGTACCAGCGTTCCCGTCCCACCGCCGCCGGAGAGAATTACGGTCGGTTGAGTATAGCCGCCTCCCGGCGTATCCACCGTAATTCTCGTAACCACGCCGGATGGGGTGACGTGCGCTGTAGCGGCGGCGCCCGTCCCCCCGCCAGTAATGTTCACGGCCGCGGTGGTGTAGCCGATGCCAGGGTTGGTGACAGTGATGCCGGTCACCGCCCCATTAGCGCCCACCGACGCAGCGGCCGTGGCGCCCGTGCCATCGCCGATAATTTCAACGGCGACATCTGGCAGGGTAAAAGGGCTGTTCGCCCAGTTCGGATAAGGGCCAAAATAATGCGGGACCTTCGACTCGTCGGTAGGACTCATCGGCATAGCTTCGACCGGCGCGCCGGTCCGAAACAACGTGGTGGTGAGGATCACCAAAGATAAGATGACGTTCAAAAATGGACGGGTACGCATGGTATTCTCCCCTCAAAAAAACTAATGTTCGTTTCCCCCAGAGCGCAAAACCGCCGGTAGGCATTCTTAGAATAAAGCGGCCCCGGCGGTTTGAAAACCGTAGTTTTTATGGAATTTTTAGGTGAATAATTACGGATGGACTAGAGGGGCATCCGTACCCTATCCGTAGTTGTTACGGAGCTTCCGGATTACGGAGTGCAAAATTTACACACCTATTGTTACGCGTCACAAAAAAATCTAATCATCCAGATCGTCCATACGGACCAGGCCGTGTTCAGCGGCATAGCGCATCAGTTCCACGCGGCTGTGCAGGTTCAATTTATCCATCACATTGGCGCGGTGCGTCTCTACCGTGCGAATGCTGATATTCAATTCTTTAGCAACCTGCTGATTGGTGAACCCACGCACAATCAGCCGCAGAACTTCGACCTCGCGCGCGGTCAGCAGGGGAGTGGTTTTGTCGCCCGCCGCTTTTAGCGCAGAACGGGGCGGCGGCGATACCAGCGATGGGATCAGGGCCGGGTGAATGTAAATAATCCCCCGCCAAACCGCATAAATCGCATCAACCAGCTCCGATTCAGCCGCCCGCTTGATGATATATCCGGAAGCGCCCGCCCGGATATATTCCTGCACCAGTGCGCTGTCTTCGTGCATGCTTAAAATCAACACCCGCCGGCCCGGCGCAGACTGCGCCAGCCGCCGGGTCGCTTCGAGCGCGTCCATACCGGGCATGCCAATATCCATCAGCACAATATCGGGCCTTAAAGTCTGCGCCAATTCCAGCGCCTCCGCCGCATTGGTCGCTTCCCCAACCACTTCCAGGTTCGCATCGGCCGCCAACAGCGTCTTTAAACCGGCCCGCAGAATGCGATGGTCATCCACAATCAGAATGCGAATTGGCATGGAACCTCCAGCAAAATGGTTGTGCCTTTCCCCGGGGCGCTCTCAATCGTCACAGCACCGCCGAGCATATCGGCTCGTTCGCGGATGCCAATCATCCCCAATTGATCAACGACCGGCGCCTGCGGGTCAAATCCAATCCCATTATCTTCCACCAAGACGATTAATTTATGGGCGGTCTGCTCGATAATCACATCGGCACGGGTGGCCCGCGCATGGCGAACCACATTGGTGAGCGCCTCCTGAACAATGCGGTAAATCGCCGTCTCCACTTCGCCGGGCAGGCGCTCGATTTTCCCAACCGCTTCAAACTGAACTTCCAGGTCGTGTTCCTCGCCAATCCGCTTGGCGTGCTGGCGCAGCGCCGCCACCAGCCCCAGGTGATCTAACGATGCCGGGCGCAGGTCAATTGCCAGGCGGTGCAGGTTCTCCAGCACCCCATCGGCGATCTGCTTCAGTTCGCGACAGCGTGCTTCGACCATGGCCGGGTGATGGCTGTCACGCTCCACCAGGCGCAGCCCCACCATCAGGGAAGCCAGCGCCTGCCCGGCCTCATCGTGCAGTTCCTGCGCAATATGATACCGCTCCGATTCCTGCACCTCCACCAACCGGCGCGACAGCGCCTGGAGGCGCTCGCGGTTATCGCGCACCTGCTCGAACAACCAGGCATTTTGAATCGCCACCGCCGCCTGACCAGTCAGCGCCCTCGCCCAATAGCGCAGTTCGTCCTGAAAGAAATCGGCCTCCTGATGTTCCAGAATGCACGCACCGATGACCTGGTCTCCAGCCAACAGCGGCACGGCAAACCAGCACCCCACCCACGGATTACCCGGCGCAAATAACCCACCTGAGTGATTACGAGCGTCGGGAACAAACAACATCTCGCGGTTCTGCAATAGTGGATCCAGACCCGCCAGTTTGTCTAGCTCAAAACACCTGTGGAGCAGGCGTTCACCCTCTGCCCACTGCGCTTCACCGCGCGCCACGCGGACGACCAACTGCTCTCCCGAATCGAACAGCAAAACATGGGCGCTGGTGTAATGAATCATTTTATGGAGCTGGTCGAGCAGAGTCTCCAGCACCGTGCCGCTGTTCAAAGAGCGCGTCAGCTCCAGGCTTGAGATATGCAGCGTCTCGGCCAGCTTGCGTGCCTGAATTTCCGCCTGGTAAAGCCGCTTGGTCTCGCTCTCATACTTCAACAGTTCCTGGTTCAAATGGTATTGGACCGCGGCCCGCTTAATCATGGGCTTAACCACAAACCAGTAATTCAGCGGAAAAAGACACCCGGCCAGGATCAGACCATCCAGCACAATGTCCGGCAAACTGTGAGGAATCCCTAACATCACCCTCAACAGCACCATCACCAACGCCTCAATGCCAAACACCACAATCGTCGAAATGACCAGCCAACGGGTGATGAGCCGTTTCATCTCCTGTTGAAACTGGGCCTTGGTGGGCTGTAACAATACCCATTCGAGCACAGAATCGTCCGTCATCCGGCCCCCTTACAAATTGTCCGATCCATCCACTCAGGAATCGCGGCGCGCTGGCTTTCCCCCTGGAACCCAACACGCGTCACAATGATGATTCTCATTAGTGGCCTATCGCTGGCTGCATTCATGGCAGACCGCCATGAATACCTCACTCGAAATACAAACCCCTATTCGCACAATTTTTCCGTGAGTTCAAAGCGCAGCGACCAAGCTTCTTGAATCATTATAGTACAAATCCACTTTCAACACGATGGGATCACCCGATACAATCCAAAATTGAAGCTCGTTTTCAGATATATAATGAAGCTGTTGAAAACTGGCAGGTGGGAAGAAGAAAGGGTTAGTCTTTGGGTAAAGTTGCCATCACCCCTTCGCTCGTCCTGGACGAGAGTGAGATTCAGATTGACTACGTGCGCGCCGCCGGTCCCGGCGGCCAGAACGTAAACAAAGTTTCCAGCGCCGCCCAACTGCGCTTTAACGTCCGCGCTTCGCCCAACCTGCCAGAAGATGTTAAAGAACGCCTCATCGCGCTGGCCGGCAGCCGCGTCACTGCGGAAGGCGTGCTCATCATCGAAGCGCGGCAGTTTCGCACCCAAGAGCAAAACCGCGCCGAAGCCCTTCTCCGCCTAATCGGTCTGATACGCCGCGCCGCCCAACCACCCAAACCGCGGCGCAAGACCCGCCCCAGCATGGCCGCCAAAGCCGCGCGGTTAGAAGAAAAGCGCCGCCGCTCTGCAATCAAGCGGCTGCGCCGCTACCATCCCGAAATAGAATGAATACACCCGATCCAACCCAGGAGAACCACATGGCAACCTCAATCCACCAAATCCTCACCCCCGAATCCCGCCTGGAGAAAATCGCCGGGGGATTCCGGTTCACCGAAGGGCCGGTATGGAACCGCAAGGAAAACGCCCTTTACTTCAGCGACATCCCCGCCAACCGCATCTATCGCTGGACGCCCCAAACCGGCCCCCAAATCTTCCGCGAGCCGAGCGGCAAATCCAACGGCCTCACGCGCGACTTGCAGGGCCGGCTGATCGCCTGCGAACACGCCAACCGGCGCGTCTCGCGCACCGAGCCAGACGGCAGTACCCTGCCGCTGGCCGACCACTACCAGGGCAAGCGCCTCAACAGCCCCAATGATATCGTCGTGCGCTCCGATGGTAGTCTGTTCTTCACCGATCCCCCTTATGGCTTAATCAACGAGTCGGGCGTCATCGTCAATCAGGAACTTCCCTTCCAGGGCGTTTACCGGCTGTCTGCCGATGGGCAAACCCTGGCCCTGCTGATGGATGATTTCGACCGGCCCAACGGCCTGGCCTTCTCGCCTGATGAATCCATCCTCTACATTGACGACACCAGCCGCATGCACATCCGCGCCTTCGATGTCAGCCCGGCAGGGAATCTCTCTAACGGCCGCGTGTTCGCCACCATGCAGCCCGACCGCCCCGGCGCGCCTGACGGCATGAAAGTGGACGTGGAAGGCAACGTTTACTGCACCGGACCGGGAGGCGTGCAGATCTTCGACCCGCAAGGCCACAGCCTCGGCTGTATCGAAACGCCTGAAGTGGCCGCCAACGTCGCCTTTGGCGAAGCAGACTGGCGTACCCTCTTCATCACTGCCAGAACTTCAGTCTACCGCGTGCGCCTGGGCATCCCCGGCCTCCCCGTTCCCCCGCGGTCTCAACCCTGACCGCATCTCGGAAGATGTGTGCCCGAAGTGGCCCGCCCCACTCGAACGCTAAAAACGGCTCTGCTTTGACAGGCGCACCGCTCAAGGGTATACTGCTAAAGAGCATCCTGAATCAAATTAAGAGGTATTGCACTGTGGCAACTTTATCTGTACCGCGTCACAGCGAGGCACAGCCCGCGCCTAAAAAAATTCACCCCACCCGTCTGGTCCTCCAATACGCCCAACGCTACACCCTCCCCCTGTTCCTCACCGTCCTCAGCATGTTACTGCTGGTTGGCGCGCAGCTCGTCATCCCCTGGATCATCAAAACCCTGATTGCCGCCGTCACGGCCGGCTCCTTCAACGAGCAGACCTTCTCCCTCGTCACCCAACTGACCGTCGTCGCCCTGATCGTCTACCTGGTGCGCGGCGGCCTCCAGTTCGTCCGCAGTTATGCCGCTCACGTGGCCGGCTGGGGCGTGGTAGCGGACCTGCGCAAGCACATCTACGAGCACATGCAGCGCCTCACCCTGCGCTTCTATGAGGATAAACAAACCGGCCAGATGATGTCGCGCGTGGTCAACGATACCGATCTGTTCGAACGCCTCATCGCCCACGCTATCCCCGATGTGATGGTCAACGCCGTCACCCTGGTGGCGATCAGCGCGGTGTTGTTCGCCATGAACTGGCAGCTCACCCTCCTCAGCATGCTGCCCATCCCTCTGGTGATCCTGTCACTGCGCGTCTACGCCCGCTACGTGCGCCCGGCCTTCCGCACCCGCCAGAAAGAACTCGGTGACCTGAACGCCATCCTTAACGACAACATTTCCGGCATCCGTGAGATCAAAGCCTTCACCCGCGAAGATACCGAGATGGAGCGCATCGGCATGAGCATTGACCGCTACAAGACCTCACTGCTCTCCGCCCTGCGCCTGATGGCTATCTTCCAGCCTTTCATTGATTTCACCTCTTCGCTGGGCCTGCTGGTGGTCATTTTCTTCGGTGGGCGGCTGGCCTTCCAGGGCGTGCTGCCCGTCTCAGACCTGGTAGCCTTCTTCCTTTACCTGGAAATGTTCTACCAGCCCGTCCGCAACCTGGGCGGCGCATGGGAAGCCGTCCAGGAATCGCTGGCCGGCGCCGACCGGGTGACGGAACTGCTCGAAGAAGAGCCCGAAGTCCGCAACCGGCCGGGCGCAATCACCCTACAACAGCGCGCCAAAGGTGAGATCATCTTTAAGGACGTCACCTTCCAATATTCTCAGGGTGATGTCGTCCTCGACCGCATTTCACTGCACATTCCGCCCCGCCACGTGATCGCCCTGGTTGGCCCTACCGGAGTGGGCAAATCTACCCTCGTCAGCCTCATCCCGCGCTTCTATGACGTGGTGAGCGGCAGTATCACCCTCGACGGCTACGACATCCGCGACCTGACGCTCGAAAGCCTGCGCCAGCAGATCAGCATCGTACTGCAAGACGTGTTCCTGTTTCATGGGACCGTGCGCGATAACATCCTTTTCGGCAAGCCCAACGCCACCGAAGCCGAGATGATCCGCGCCGCGCAGATTGCCAACGCCCACGAGTTCATCACCCAACTGCCCAACGGCTACGATACCCTCATCGGCGAGCGCGGCGTCAAGCTTTCTGGCGGGCAAAAACAGCGCATCTCCATTGCCCGCGCCGTTCTCAAAGACGCCCCTATCCTGATCCTCGACGAAGCCACTTCCTCGGTTGATACCGAAACCGAGTTGCTCATCCAGCAGGCCCTTGAACGCCTGATGGTCGGCAAGACCACCATCATCATCGCCCACCGGCTTTCTACCATCCGCAATGCCGACAAGATCGTGGTATTAGAGGGCAAACAAATCGCCGAAATGGGAACCCACGAAGAACTGCTGGCCCGCGGCGGCCTTTACTACCGCCTCAACACCGTACAACAGCGCCTGACGGCCAGTTAAAAAGTTGCAGTAGCAGTTTTCTCAAAAGACAGCGGTCCGGTTTTGCGACCTGCGGCTCGCTGTTTATAGATAACGGTCTACTGCCCGCTCTGGCTTTGATGTAAAATGTAAACTAAAGGATGCTCGATGACCGAAAAAATCTTAATTGTTGACGATGACGCCCAAACCCTGCGCCTGGTGGGATTAATGCTGGAGCGCCAGGGTTACAAAGTGGCGTTTGCCAACAATGGATTCCAGGGCCTGCGGGCCGCCCGCGTCGAGCAGCCCGATGCGATTTTGCTCGACGTGATGATGCCAGACATGGACGGCTATGAAGTCACGCGCATGCTGCGCAAGAACCCCGAAACCGCCCACATTCCGATCCTGATGTTCACCGCCCGCACTCAGGCAGAAGACAAGATCATCGGCTACGAAGCCGGCGTAGATGACTACCTGACCAAGCCCATTCACCCTGCCGACCTGATCGCGCACCTGCGCGCCGTCATTGCCAGACGCGCCGGGCTGTCCCCCACTCCCAAACGTGAGAATCTTGGCTACACCGTTGGCGTTGTCGCCGCCAAAGGCGGTTTGGGAGTTTCGACCCTGGTTCTCAACCTGGCCGTCACCTTTCACCAGCGCGCCAGCCGCGAGGTAATCGCCGCTGAACTGCGCCCCGGTCAGGGAGGGTGGAACACAGAATTATCGCTCGACAGCTCCAATGGGCTGTCGCACCTGCTAAGCAAAAGCACCGCTGAAATCAACGCCGAGGCCGTTGAAAAAGAGCTGGTGCGTCTGCCTTACGGCGTGCGCCTGCTGCTGGCCTCCGGCCGCGCCAAAGACGCCGAATTAATGACGCGCACCGCCCAGCTAGAAGCCGTGGTCGAAGCCCTGCCTCATCTGGCGCGCCTGGTGCTGCTGGATATCGGCGCTCCGTTTTTGCTGGGCGCGGATCGTATTTTTAGCCACTGTGATGAAATCCTGGTGGTCACCGAGCCTTTCCCCTCTACCGTCCACCGCACCCGCTACCTGGTCGAAGACCTGGGCGCGTGCGGTTTTGGAAAGGGCAAGCCCCTCACCCTCATCAGCATCAGCCGGGCGCGCACCGAAGTGCAGATTTCGCTGCTGCAAATGCAAGAGATCATCCGGGCGCCCGTAGTCCAGGTCATTCCACCGGTCCCCGAGGCCGCTTACCAGGCCGCCACGCGCAGCGTGCCGATTTGCCAGGTGCCGGTCAGCAGCCTGTTTACCCAGCAGCTTCACAACCTCACCCAAATGATTGCCGAGCGAGTGCCAGCATGAGCGCCCAATCCCTGCATGCGGCGGTTCAGAAGGCCGCTGAAATCTTAAGCAGTGCCCGGCACGCCGTTGTCTTCACCGGAGCGGGCATTTCGACCCCTTCGGGCATCCCCGATTTTCGCTCGCAAAAAACCGGCCTATGGGAACGCTTCGACCCGATGGAAGTGGCCTCCATCTCGGCATTCCGGCTTCAGCCCGAACGTTTCTACGGCTGGCTGCGTCCCCTTCTGGCCGATATCTGGAAGGCCGAACCCAACCCCGCGCACCTGGCCCTTGCCCAACTGGAGGCCGCCGGCATCCTCAAAGCCATCATTACCCAAAATATTGATGCCCTCCACCAGCGCGCCGGCTCTAAAACCGTCCTTGAAGTTCACGGCTCGCTGGAAACGATGACCTGCCCGCGCTGCGCTCAGACCCTGCCTTCGATCCAGTTTCAGCCGCACCTCCAGAGCGCAGAGGCCATGCCTCGCTGCCCTGCCTGCCAGCGCGTGCTGAAGCCCGACATCACCCTGTTTGGCGAGATGCTCCCTGCCAAAACCTGGATGCAGGCCGAAGAACACTGCCGCCGCGCCGATGCCATCCTGGTCGTTGGATCTTCGCTAGAGGTGTTTCCTGCCGCTGCTCTGCCCGAAATTGCCGTTGAAAACGGTGCCGCCCTCATCATCAATAACCTCTCCCCCACTCATCTCGACCCGAGCGCCGATGTTCTCATCCCTCGAAACGTCGCGGAAGCCATTCCCCAAATTGCCCACCTCATTTTAGGAGGCTGATACCCATGGTTGCCTCTTCCACCCGGATGATCAAACAGTACCAGCGTCTTGTCGAAGTAATGCATAACCTGGCTTCCGTCCTAGACCTGGATCAACTACTGCGCAATATCATGGATGTGGCCGTGGACCTTTCAGAAGCCGCGGAAGCATCCATCTTGCTTTACGACCATAATGCCCGCAAACTTTACTTTGAAAGTACCACCAATTCAGACCAGCTCGAGATCTTGCGCAACATCGCCGTACCAGAAGAGAGTATCGCCGGGTGGGTGGCGCTCAACCGCCAGCCTCAGATCGTCAACAACGTCCGTCAGGATGAACGCCACTTCGATACGGTTGAGAAGAAAGTCAACTTTTACACCGCCTCGATGATCGCTGTCCCTCTGGTTGCCAAAGATAAGCTGATCGGCGTGCTGGAGGTTCTCAACAAGAAGAATAACGAAGATTTCACGATAGAAGATCAAGAAATCCTCATGGCCCTGGGCGCACAGGCGGCTGTCGCCATCGAAAACAGCCGCCTCTTCCAACAATCCGATCTGATCGCCGAGTTCGTCCACGAACTGCGTACCCCTCTGGCCTCGATCACTACCGCTTCTTACCTGCTCCAGCGTGCGCAGATGGCCGACGAACAGCGCATCCGCCTGGCAAAGACGGTATACGCCGAATCACAGCGGCTAAACGAACTTGCTACCATCTTCCTCGACCTGGCAAGTCTCGAATCGGGCCGCGCCAGCATCCGCCCCACGCGCTTTAACCCCCGTGATCTGATGGAAGAGTGCACGCAGATCATCCAAATTAAAGGCCAGGAAAAAAATATCCAGGTGATTCTGGATGCGCCCGATTCGCTCCCTGAAATTGACGCCGACCGCGACAAGATGAAGCAGGTACTGCTCAACCTGCTCAGCAACGCCGTTAAATATAACCGACCAGATGGACAGGTGCGCCTGAAGGCGCGCCTGCACGGCGAAATTCTCATCATTGCCGTTCAAGATACCGGCGTTGGCATCCCCCCGGATCAGATCTCCAAACTCTTTACGAAATTCTTCCGCGCCAGCAATGTAGAAGGCAAAACTCCCGGCACCGGCCTGGGCTTATCCATCGCCAAACGCATCATCGAGATGCACGGCGGCCAGATTCAGGTGGACAGCGTGCTGGACGTTGGCACAACCTTCACCGTCACCCTGCCCATGCGAAAACCGGAATAGGGACACCCTCTTTTCTTCTGAAACGGAAGTGAAATAGTTCTACCATTGACAAAATAACCAATTGTATTTATCATCGGGGAACATTTCGCCGCCTGATGACCGAGAGGGCGCATCCGTCCACAACTTTTAACCCATTCAGATCTATACAGCTCTCTCAGCAAGGCGTCCGCTGGCAAATACAGCCAACGCCCGATCAGTTCCAGGCGATGTTACTTCATTGAAAGGAGGTAATGCCTACATAGGGTGGAAATCAGGCAACGCCGTGCGAACCCGCCTGTGCTACACGCCCTAAAAAGGACATCTACCTGGTTTCAATCTTCACCCTTACCGTTTGTTCCTGTAGGATCATCACTCTAAGGAGGAAAAGAAGTGAAAGCTCGCAACCTGATCGTCATTTTTGTACTGTTGGCTATGGCTCTGGCCGCCTGCCAGCCTGCCGCCACGCCCACCCAACCGCCTGCTCAGGCTACCGCTACCACCGCCCCAGCCGAACCCACGGCCACTACCGCTCCGGCTGAGCCGACCGCTACCACCGCTCCGGCTGAACCTACGGCCACCACTGCCGCCGCAGGCGAGCCGGAAGTCTGCGGGACCGATGAGTTCGGCTGTGCCGTGATCGAACCCGGCCAGACCATCAAAATCGGCATGGGCGCTCCGATGACGGGCGACAATGCCCAGTTCGGCGTGGACATTTCACAGGGCGCCAAAATCGCCGTGAAGGACGCTGGCGAATTGGAAGGCTTTGCCTTTGAGCTGGTCACCGAAGATGACGGCGGCACGCCCGAAGGCGGCGCCGCAGTCGCCAACAAACTGGTGTCTGATCCCACGGTCGTCGCCATTGCGGGTCACATCTTCTCCGGCGCTACCGATGCGGCCATGCCCATCTACGAAAAAGCCGGCATCCCGATGATGTCGCCCTCGGCCACCAACCCGGCCCTCACTCAGAAAGGCTCGAAGGTCTTCAACCGCGTGGCCTTCACCGACGCGGCTCAGGGCAAGTTCGCGGCAGAATACCTCTACAACAAGCTTGGCTTTACCAAGATCGCCGTGATGCACGATGGTCAGGCTTACGGTCAGGGTCTGGCTGAGGTTGTCGAAGCCCGCTTCAAAGAACTGGGCGGCGAAGTGGTCGCCAAAGAAGCTATCACCCCTGGCGAAACCGATTACACCGCCCCGCTCTCGGCCATTGCCGCGAAGTCGCCTCAGGCGCTCTACTATGGCGGCTACGTTCAGGAAGCCGCGGTTTTGGTCCCGCAGATGGCTCAATCTGGCCTGGAAGGCGTGGTATTCTTCGGCTGTGATGGCACGTATGGTGAAGACTTCATCACCAAGACCGGCGCCGCCGGCGAAGGTGCTTACGCGGTCGCCCTGGTTCCTGCGTCTTCTGACGCCGTTACCAAGTTCAACGAAGCTTACCAGGCCGAGTACGGCGTGGCTCCCGGCTCGCTCTCGCCCTTCACCTGGAACGCTTACGACTCTGCCGCGGTTCTGATTGCCGCCATCAAGTCGGTCGCGGTCAAGGGCGGCGATGGCAAACTTTACATCCCGCGCGGTGCGCTGGTTGCGGCGGTGCGCGGCACCAAAGATTACCAGGGCCTCTCTGGCACGCTGAGCTGCGACGCCAACGGCGAGTGCAATGCCTCTGGCCCCATCTTCTACGTTGTCAAAGATGGCAAGTGGGTCCCGGCTGAAGAATAAGCACTCACCCCCTTCTGATGCCCGTGCCTGGGTATGCGCGCCCCATCGCGCATACCCAATAAATTGCTAGACTCAAAAATGGTGGAAAGGGGTACAATACCCTTTCCACCATTTCAGTACATTTTAGGGCTGTTGGATCAACTGCTCCCAACCGAACAGGAAAGATTGACAACAAGATGAGTGCTAACCGACTATCCATCCCTTTCCAGAGTAGCGCAAACCTGGGCCGGGCGGTGCGCCTATTGATCGGCGTCATCATTTTCGGCCTTTTTCTATGGCGTTTTATTGACGTGCTTCTCATCCAGCGCGAATATGGGCCAGATACCTGGCTGCGGTTTGCCATCTCCGGGCTGATTTTAGGCGGGATGTACGCTCTGATTGCCATTGGATATACCCTGGTCTATGGCATCCTTTTCATGATTAATTTTGCCCATGGCGAAGTGATGATGTTAGGCGCTTTCGCTGGCTTTTTTGTGTTCGAGATCATGAACAAAATCGCTGCGCCCACCGCCGCAGACCCGAAGCTGACCCTGCTCAACGCCTACCCGGTGCTGGCGGTGATCCTGGCATTTTTAGCCGGGATGCTGGTATCGTCCACCACCGGGTATTTGCTGGAGCGCATCGCCTACCGCCCGCTGCGCAATGCCCCGCGCCTGGTCCCCCTGATCAGCGCCATTGGCGCATCCATTTTCTTGCAGAATGCGGCCCAGTTGTTGTTCGGCCCACAGCGCCGCAACTACATCAACCCCGATTTCCTGGCGCGCGGCGTCGGTTGGAATCTGATGATCGGCGAAAGCAAGGTGGTCATCACCTATACCGGGGTGTTCTCGTTTGTCTTATCCATCCTGCTGATGATCGGCCTGTATCTGCTGGTACAGCGCACCAAATTAGGGCGGGCCATGCGCGCCGTCGCCCAAGATAAAAAGACCGCCGCCCTGATGGGCATTGATGTAGACAGCGTCATCAGCCGCACCTTCATCATCAGCGGCATTCTGGCGGGTTCGGCGGGGGTCATGTGGGGCATTCACCAGGGCATCATCTTTTATTTCACCGGCTTTTTACCGGGCATTAAAGCCTTCACCGCCGCAGTGATGGGCGGCATTGGCAATATTCCGGGCGCCATGATCGGCGGCCTGTTTTTGGGCATTCTCGAATCCATGGGGCCGGCGGCCCTGGGCATTGACTTCCAGTTGAAGGATGTAATTGCCTTCTCTATCCTGGTGTTGGTGCTGATCTTCCGGCCATCGGGCATTTTGGGTGAAGCGCTCGCGGAGGAAAAAATATGAAAACTGCCCTGCAACAAGGACTGCGCACCGGCGCGGTTTTTGGCATCGTGATTGTGTTCATGGCGCTGATCGGCTTCACCGTGACCGGCCCCATCTTGCTGGCGAAAATCCTCGGCAACGCGCCCAAACCAGAGCAGATGCCCGCCGTCAGTTACCTGGTCCTGTTTCTGGCGCTGACGGGCGTCTGGTGCGGGGCAAAGGCTTCTACGCCGGGCCGCTACAGCGGAGCGCGCTCGCTGAGCGCCTCTCTGGCGGCCGGGGCGGCGGCCGGCGCCATCAGCGGGTTGATCGTCGCCATTTACGCCTGGATTATGGGCGGCGTGGATGCGCGCGGGACCGACCTGCGCCCGTACCTGGCGCAAGTCTCACCGGCGGCGGTCAAGTTATTCCTCTTCCAATTGGGTCTGCCGGCGGCGGCGCTGGCTCACCTGGGGCTGCTGGTGGCTTCCAGCCTGGGTGGGGCCTTGCTGGCGCACCTCTTGCGCGCCGTCCAGTTTGGGCGCAGGGTATTGGGCGGCCTGTCGGTAAGGACTGCGCGGGTGGTACAGCAGGCCCGGCGCTTCCCCTACGCCATCTACGTGGTTTATGCCGTTCTGGCGGTACTGCTCATTATGCTCCCACGCGCCTGGG
>DAOUAC010000059.1:0-5489 GCA_034434155.1 Anaerolineaceae bacterium | reverse complement strand
GCTTCGATTTCCTGGTAATGGGTAAAGGTACGGTGCCACTGCCACGCTTGCGGATCTTCCCAGCGGCCTGCGCTGCCAACCACGCGCGCCCCATACAGCCCCACCGAAAGCAGTGCCCCAGTAATGGCCAACAGCGCCGCCATGAACCGCAGCACCTGCCCGCCGCGCTGCCAGCGCCGCCAGACGGCGACGGTTCGCACCGCCGCTTCTAATCCCACCGGAGCCAGCGCCCACCACAGCGGCTGGAAGGCCGCCCCAGAATGAAAAAAACCACCGTACTGCCCTGCATACGGAAAGATCAGGCTCATGGCCGCCAGTGTCAGCGCCCACAGCGCCAGCCCTAACGCCACCGGCAGACAGCGGCGCAGTTTGAAGGCCCCAATCAACATGAAAGGGAACAATACGACTCCACCCTGCACCGCCGCGACCGTCTGCAAGTTACTGCCCAGGGCTTCCAGTCGGCCCGCCAGGTGCGCGCCCCAGCCCGCCGCCACCCAGGTGGAGAAATTCAGCAGCCCGGCAGGAAAGATCATTGTCTGCCCATACTCCACCAGCCAGAGCGTCCGCCCGTTGCCGGGCGGGAAGAGCGCCCCCCACACGCTCAGGTTGCGGCCATACCAGGGGGCCATCACCAACCCATAGGCGGCCAGCGGCAGCACCAGGTATAAGAATTTCCGCCGCTCGCGCCGTGCCTGCCAGACCGCCGCGCCCAACGCCGCCCCCAGCCACAACAAGCCATCGGCGCGCGCCAAATGCATCAACCCGGCCAGCAATCCCAACCCGGCCAGCCGCAGAGCCGGTTTCAGGCGCATCTCAAATGCCAACAGCAGAAACAGGCCGCCCAACACCATGTAGAGCGCAAAAGCGTCAATTGCCCCCAGATAGGCCAGGTAAAAACCGGGGAACAACGCCAGCACGCCCGCCAGCCGCGCCGCAAAGAGCTGGCCTGTGAACTTCCAGGCCATATAGGCAGACAATACCGGCACGCAGGCCGCCAGCAGCAAGAACGGCAGGCGCGCCCCCCACCACCCCAGGCCCAGTTTTAGCCCGGCAGCCGCCATCAGCGAGACAAGCGGCATCCAATACGCAAAGGCCGGGGCCGGAAGGCCGGGCGGATCGTTCAGGTAATTCCAAAGATAAGGCTCATCCAGGCTCTCACCCCGCGCCAGGCGCAGTGCCCCGGCGTAGTAATATTCTGCGTCCATATACCCGGGGGTTTGCTGAAAAGCCGCCGCTGTGCCAAACACCAACAGGCCCACCAGGAACAGGGAGAGGTAAAAACGCACGTGCATCGCTGGCCCCTAGCGCCGGTAGTGATAAATCTCTAAATCTTCAAACACCTGCCGGCCCACGCGCCGGTAGTGCGCGTCTAGCCACTGTAGCCCGGGGTGTTCCGTCAGCCCAACGGCGCGGTATTCTGCAAATACCCCGCGAAACAACACATAATAAACTTCCTCGCGCTCCCCGGCGGCCGCGGCCAGATCTGGCTCTGGAAAGATTTGCATGGCCGCCTGCGAGGCCGGCTCAAACGTGTCGTTGGGCGAATTCGGCACATCCGCAATAAACACCTGATCTAACTCTGGGGCATAAAAGCGCGCCGGGAAGGCGCTTAACTTATTCTCGTGGATGATGCGCGCCTCCCGTGCGTTCTCGCGCAGCCATCCGGCGGCCTCACGGTACGGCGAGCGAGGAAACTCGCGATAGGTATAAAACGACGGCAGCGATATCAGTGCCGCCAGCAGGAACCCGCCTAAGATTAACCCGCCCACACCGCGCAGTTCACTGCGAGCCGCCAACACGCCCGCCAGGCCGCAGTAGGCCAGGGCCGAGATCAAAAACGCGCGCGGGACGAAAACCGGGCGCATCACATACGACGCCGCAAACAACAGCGCCGGTGGAACCAGCAGCGCGCACAACAACAGCAGCAGGCCCGGCCCGCCGCGCCGGAAGCGCCAGGTTTCGATGGTGATCAGCGCCAGCAGTTGCACGCTGAGGACCGCCGCCGCCGCCAACAAAGCAAACGGCAGCGGCAGGCTGGCGGCAAAGGCAATGATCGCCTGTAAAACCTCCACCAGGCCCGGCTGTGGCAGGCTCCAGGCACGCTGGACCTTAGCAATTTGTCCGGGGAGCAGCAGCAGCCAGGGCAGCGCCAGCAGGCCGATAACCAGTTGAGCCGCCGCCAGGCGCAAGAGCCCTCTCCAATCGCGCCGCAAAATCAGGAACACATCGGGAATCACCAATCCAAACACGGCGACGTTGTGGCTGTACATGGCAACCAGCCCGCCAACCACCAGCCCGGCCCAATTCAGGCGGCGTGGAACTTCGCCGGGGGCAGAGAGGAACAGCCGCGCGAAACAATACAGGTAGCCCACCTGTCCGCACAGCAGTAACGCGTACATGCGCACGTCTTGGGCGTGATAAATTTGCAGCGGCGCAATGACAGCCAACAGCGCCGACCAAAGGGCCGCCCGCCGCCCAAACAGGTGTTGGATGAACCCGTAAAAGGCCGCCACCGCCGCCAGATTAAGCACAACCGTCAGCAGGCGGATGTACCATACCGGCGCGCCACCCAAGAGAACCTCCCCGGCCTGCATCCACAGGTGCAGCACGAAGTAATACAGCGGCGGCATGGTATCGGCCGCCGTACCGCTTAAGATTTCAGCAAAACTACGCCGCGCCAAAAAAATGCTGAAGGTATCATCATAAGATAAGCTGCGCGCTTCGCTCCCCACCAGGCGCAGGGCCAGCCCCAACAGCAAAATCAGCAGAAGGGGTCGCGCCGCCGCCCACGCTCTGATAACGACCAGAAAGCGCCCCAATTGGGACGCTCCCAGGAACGCACCAGCCCTTACCCTCGGCGTTTCGCTCATCCCTCACGCATCCAACGTATCGTACCAGACGGACGGGGGATGCACCGCCCACCAACGCACCCAATAGAGCATTACCAGCAGGTAAGCCGGCAGGGGGAAGAACATCACCGCGCTCTGAATGGGCTGTTCGCGGTACTCAACAGTGTTCAAAAAGATCACCCACAGCAAAACCAACAGCCCCACCAGGCTGAGCGCCACGAACCACTGCCCCCCATGCCGCCAGCGTTCTACCAGCAGGGCAAACGCCAGGATCAGCCCCGGCAGCAGCACAATAAAGTTACCGGGGTCCGTCTGGATGCCCACCCACTGCCCCAGCGTTAAGGTCAGACAGCACGTCCACAAAAAGCCGCGGAACTCAGCGCGGCGGTTGAACCACCACTCCACCAGTATTAACAGCGCCGTCAGCGCCGTTAACGCCCAGCCCAGCCGCCCGCCCCAAGCCGGCCACCACTCCATAAAGGCGGCGCGCGGCGTGCCGGGCGGGTTGTAACTGGGGTAGCGGATCACTTCTCGCAGGTTGTCCAGCATCCAGCCGGGGATCAGCAGTGCAACAGTTGCGGACAACAGCACCACCGTTCCAATCATCCACCCCAGCAGACGCCAGCGTTGATTATTCATCGCCCACCAGGCCACAAAGATCAGCACCAGCACAACCACCTGAGGCTTAATCGTTGCCAGGGCAAACAGCACTCCGGCCAGCTCATCCGCGCCCCTGCGCAGCGCCAGAAATCCCCCGGCCAGGGCCAGCGCCACCAGGATGACGGCATTGCCGTTAATCAATGGGCGCACGCCGTGATACCACAACAGCGAAAAGATCATCAACAGCCCCAGCATCAGCGGGCTGACCTTCCAGCGGGTCAGGCGCAGACTGGCGACGGTTAGCAGCATCAACCCGGCTTCGAGGGCAGTCATCCACAAAGCGCGGGCCAGTGTAAAATCAGAGACCAGGGCAAACGGCAGAAACAACAAAATCGAATACAACGGGTAAGCCACGCGCAGCTCATGCTCCCCCGGCTGCGCGGGCCGCCCATAGGCAAATTCCTGAATTTTAAGCGCCACTTCATCACTGTAAGGGTTCAACCCCTCGGTCACCAGGGCGCGCGTTCCCATCCAATGCACCAAAAAATCGTTCCCACCGGGGTTGGCCTGGGCATAACGGTAATTGCCCCAGGTCATAGCGGCCAGCACAGCGATGATGGCAATAACCATCCACAAAAGTAACAGGGTCCGAGATCGGTTCTTCATCCAGAACGATTCTCCTTAACATCGGGCGTTCCCCTCACGCCGTGATCAGTTTGCGGATCAAAACTGCGTAGCGCAAGATGGTGCGCAAGACCTTCATCTTGCTTGGGCCAGATTTAAGATCGTAGCGCAGCACCAGCGGCACTTCGGTCACCTTCACCGGCAGCCTGCCCAGCTTGATTAAAATCTCCGCCATGCAGGTAAACCCGCGCTCTTCGACCAGCCGGTCGCCATACCTCTGAAAAGCCCTGCGCAGTGTAGAACCACGGTAAGCGCGATACCCACAAGTATAATCCCTGGCCCCAGGGATGGGGAAGAAAACGCGCAGCAAGGTGCTGGCCCCCCGGCTGAGAAAACTCCGCGCCCGCGAGAGGCCCACTTCCTCGCCGCCTCGCTCGTAGCGCGAAGCGATAACCACGTCGGCCCCGGCGCGAATGCGCGCCAGCATGGCTTCCATCAGGCAGGGATCATGGGTATTATCTGCATCCATGGCAATCAGCACGTCATCGTCGCCGGCCAGTTCCCTGGCGCGCGTCAGCCCCGTCAGCATGGCCTGACCTAACCCTTTATTCACGCCGTGATCGAGAATTTCTACCGGCATATCCGCCTGGCGCTGCTGCACTTCGCGGACGGTTCCGTCGCGGCTGCCATCGTTCACCACCAGGACGCGATAATCGAGTTCCAGGTTCGCCATCACCACGCGGATGCGGTCCAGCAGGATGCCAATATCACGCTCCTCGTTGTAAGCCGGCAGTAAAATCAACAACATTTCAACCCGTTCCTTTCCTACTCATCGCGCGCCAGCAGCGCCGCCGTCGCATCCTGGTAGACAATTTTCCAACCCGGTCGCTCTGCCAGAACCCCAACCAGCGGTTCATCGGGCGGCAGCAGCGCCCAGCGCACCTGATAGTAGGTCAAAACCTGCTCCCAGCCGGGGCCCAGAGTGATGACCTGCTCATACTGGCGGGTTAAAGCTTCGCCGTAAAAATCGGTCTGCCCGTCAATAAATACGCGCTCCTCCGGCCACAGGCGGTAGAGCAAATACCCGCCCCAGGGGAAATAATTAAAGCCATTACCAGCCGGGGGATGGGCCTGCATCCAATCCACCGCCGCCGCCGGAAAGACGGTTGGGTCGAAGCGGTTACCCTGCCCGGCATAATCGAGCGCCGCGCCCCCGGCCAGTGCCAGGCCTAGAAGTGCGGCCAGCGCAGCGGGCCATACCATGCCCTTCAAGGCCGCCTCGGTTTGGTACAGGCGGCCTTCCAGCGCCAGCCAACGCGCCAGCAGCCTCAGCCGCCCGGCGTGCGCCTCCAGCCAGCCAGCGGAGATGGCCGCCAGCTGCGGCGCTGCAACCAGAGCAAACAGCGGCACGTTGCG
>DAOUAC010000058.1:0-62627 GCA_034434155.1 Anaerolineaceae bacterium | reverse complement strand
CCCGCCCATCATGCCCGTGTCGGCGCGCACGGCGATTACCCGCTCTAACCCGGCCCGCCGGAAGATGTTGAAGTAAGCCTGGTAGTGGCGGCGGTACTGAATTTCCAGGCCTTCCCAATCGGCGTCGAGCGAATAACTGTCTTTCATGGTAAATTCGCGCACCCGGATCAACCCGGCCCGTGGGCGCGGGTCATCGCGCCACTTGGTCTGAATCTGGTAAACCAGCGCCGGCAGCTGCCGGTAAGAACGAATTTCCTGGCTGGCAAGGTCGGCAATCACCTCTTCGTGAGTCATTCCCAGCACCATGTCGCGCCCTGAACGGTCCTGAAACCGCCCCATTTCTGCGTCAATTTTGTACCAGCGCCCGCTCTTTTGCCACAATTCGGCCGGGTGGACGACCGGCATGGTGATTTCCTGCCCGCCGATGGCGTCCATCTCCTGGCGGATGATCGCCTCGATTTTGTTCATCGCCCGGCGCGCCAGGGGCAGATAACTGAACACTCCTGCCGCCAACTGGCGGATGAATCCGGCGCGCAGCAAGAGCTGATGGCTGGCAATTTCCGTCTCGGCTGGAGCCTCGCGGAGCGTCTGTGAGAATAGTTTGGTCATGCGCATGGTGCTTCTCCTTTCATGAGAGAGTATAAATCTGAACAATTAAAACCAAAACCCCCCGGGCTTAGTCCGGAGGGCGCAGAGAGGAACCTGTGAATACGATTGCTTACCTGCGCAAACCGGCAGCCCTTAATAGCCTAAAGCTCTTAGGCGATGGGATAGGGTTAGCAGGTAAATGCGCGCAGGTTTGCATGACAAAATTATAGCACAGGGATCAATGGGGTGGTATTCCAGATTCGAGGTTGGTGGGCCTTAAATTTTGGATTTCCTGAAGAATCTGGATCAAAACAGGGTCTTCCAGCGCGGCGGCAGTGGTTTGGAAAAACTCTTCCATATTGCCCCAACCCTGCCTTTCGTACACGCTGGCCTGCAGGGCCATCTCCAGCCGGTCAATCTGTTTGACCAGCCGCGCTTCGAGCGTTTGCAGGGCTTCATATTCTTCCCATAACGCCAGGTACTCAGCGCCGCGCGGCAGCTTTGCCACCACGCGCCGCACCGCCTCGCGTTCCAGACGGTGCTTTTCCAGGGCGTCCACGCCGTCGGAAGGGGTGAGATCGCCGGTATAAACTTCTCCCAGTTCGTGAACCAGCACCAAGCGGATGACGTGCTCGCGGTTCAGAGTGGGGAAGTACAGGTCGGCGATCCACCACGCCAGCATCACCATGCCAAAGACATGCTCGGCCACGGTTTCACACTGTTCGGCAGGGATTCCGCGCCGCAGCCAACCCTGGCGGTAGAGGTGCTTCAACTGGTTGATCTCCAAATAGGCTTCGACCAGCGGAGAGAGCGGCAGCCCCTGGTAGGCGGATGGTGGAAACGCGCCTTTTGTTTTCAATTCGACTTTACCCGCGTACGAGAAGAAGATTTCAGCAGGGCGAGCAGTGAGTGGCGCATGGGAATCTGGCGGTACTCACATTGGGCTTGCAGCAGCGTAAGGGCGTCGCGCCGTCCCGATGGAACCCATACTGCCGGTCCAGAGACCACCAGGCGTTTTTGGGCCCCTTCAAACACCAGTAAGGTCTCAAATGGGTCAATCTCTACGCGTTTCAGCTCGTCCCAACGAATCTGCCATGAGCCGGTCATCGTGCGCCGCCGGATGCCTTCGCCGTCAAATTCGGTGATGCCCCAATTGGCAATCACCAGCACCGCCAGCGCGCTGAGCGGCGCTAACAGCCAGAGCATTTCGCGGTTTCCGGCGTTCCAGGCGTGAATGGATGCCGAGATGAAAAAGCCCAGGCCCCCCCAACCGGCAATTTGAACCCCCCAGTGATCAATGGTCTGGCAGGGGGGTGGGTTGCCCGTCACCAGGCCGTCGCGCACGGCCGCCCATTCGCGGTAATGGGGAAGGCGTTGGTAGGCCGTGCTTTCCAGCGCAGTTGGAGAAGCATACTGACGGATTCCGCTCCAAACCGCCTGAACGTTGAAAAAGCGCAGTGGAATGATGGCTGTACCCTGGTGGGTTCCCAGACATAAGAAGGGATGTCGTCCCCGTTTAATCATCCAGGCGGCCAGCACTTCCGACCAAAAAATATGAAAGCGCCGTCCGTTGATGCTGCCGGTCAGGCCGTTGGGTTCTAACTTTAACCAGCTTAACAGCATGGGCAGGGCATACCCATATAGGCCCGCCATCAGCAGAACCAACAGCCCCAGGCCTCCAACAGCCGGGTGAAGCCCTGCCAGGTTTACCAGCGTGACGACCGCCAGGCCGAGGAACAAAAAGGGCAGCAAAAACTTGCCCACCCACGCCTCCGCCGTCGCCCGATACACTTGAGGTTTCGCGCTGCTCTGGCCTGCCAATTTATTTCCCCGGTTTCTCGATTTTCCAATACAGCATATGGTCAGCCGAGCGTTCCAGGCTCAACCCAGACTTCTGAAGCACCCGCTGCGAGGCAAGATTCTCTTTCAGGGTTTCTGCCGTCACGCGCAGACATTCCTCGTGCTGGAAGGCCCAGCGCACCAGAGCCTGCACGGCTTCGGTCATATAGCCGTGATTGCGGTAAGCCTCGTGGATGGCATAGCCCAACTCCACGGAACCATAAGGGGTAGGCGCGCCCTTAAAGCCGCATACGCCCATCACGCGCCGGTCAGGCTTTCGCACCAGAAGAAAATAAGTGTACCAGGGGTACAGGGCCGGATCAATCAACAGCATTCGCGTACACTTAATCCCAATGGCCTGGCGCGATTCTTCTGAAAACACTTCTGGTTGAATAATCACCCCCAGTTCTCTGGCGAGGCGCTGCGGATCGGCGACGCATAAATTCAACAGATCTCTTTCCAGGGCCATGAGCAGCATCCGCTCAGTCTCAACGGTCAGCATGAACCCTCCTCTTTCCGCAATTATACGCCGATTCCCTGCCAGATTTGATAGACCCCCAACCCTGACATTGCCAGCGCGGATATTCCCAACAGGGCGCGCGAGACGCGCGGCCCCAACTGCCGCGCGGCGCCAAACAGCCCAATGAACAACGCCAGTCCGCCCACCATGGCCGTGTAAAACCCCACCAGGAACGCGACCGCATGTCCCGGCGACTGTTCCCAGCCGCTGAGCAGGATGGGACCGCCCAGCAGGCTCCAAAACAGGTAAGGGCCTGGACTGAGGAAATTCATCACGGCGGCCTGGCTCAGGCTCTGCCGGGCCGCATCGGGCGGCTCAATTGAACTTTTTGGGAAGTTCCGAAAGGCCTGGAAGGCCCGCGCGGCCAGGTACAGTACAAACAGGCCGCCGACAATGCGGATGGCGCGGATCAGATCAGGCGGGAGGTTTGCCAGCACGAGCAGAACCAGTGCAATGATCGGCCCATCCGACATCAACGGCGCTAAAGCGGCGGGCAGTGTGCGCTTCCAGCCATTGCGGACGGATTGAGCGATGATATACGCCTGGAAAGGCCCCGGCGAAGCAGTCGCCGACAGCCCCAACGAAAAGCCTTGAATCAGAAAAGCCCACATTGGGGTACTACTCCTGGGGGGCCGCTTCTGCCAGAGCGCCAGTAGCCGCCGCCTGCCTCGCGGCGATTTTTGCTTGCACCTCGCGGTAAGCCTGCGCCGGCAAAACCGCGCCGGTGAGCAAGGCATAGAAAGACGGAGGGGCGACTACTACATAAAGCAGCGCACAGAACAGCACGAGCGTTATATAGAGCAACAGGAAGATAGAATACATCAGCGTAACCAGGCCAAAAACGATGAGGATTTTTGTGATTTTACACCCTAACCGGCCTTTCTTTGGGCCGCATCAAACTCCCTATCCATCTGTAGGAGATTCCCGATTGAATAATATAATAAAGAGACTTACAATTTCATCATAAGTTTATTGGTAAAAAATGCACGTTATCATCTTATGGAAATGGAGGGGGTCGGTATGACGGATAAAAGGCAAGCACTGCTTCTGTCTTTGCTCGAACAGGGCATCCACTATATTGAAGAGGGAGACGCAAAACTCTTCCTCGTCGTTACCCGCAGTGATGAGCACGACCAGTTTGATTTCTTCCTGCGGACGGCAAAAACCGAGGATGAGGCCAAGATCGAGTCGGTGAAAAACGGTGAAGTTGTAATGATCCACCGCTTTGCCGACATCTTTGCCAAGATGCTCGATTTGCCAGATTTGACTGCCGGAAAGCAGCATCTGATCCAGTAGCAGGTTCCCTGCCCGCAGCCCAGATCGAAAGAGAAATTGTGGGGTGGCTGCCGCAAATTGTAAGTTGGTGTGATGAAGTTGTTTGGTGAAGTCTATGATCTCAAGATCGCCTGCCCGGTTTTCTGCTTGAAGAGAGAACGGGCTTAAGGTGTTCGGTTAACGCGCCTGTTGGCGGACCGTGTCTTCTCCCATTAGAACTGTTACCAGAAACCGAATAGCGGTCAGAAAATGTGGTAAACTAATCCACGATCAATAGACGCCTGTCGATTTGATGATTTTTGTGGATGGAAGAACCAGATGCCACCGATTTACCCATTTACTGCAATCGTCGGCCAGGAGCGGATGCGCCGGGCGCTCGTGCTGAACGCGGTAGACCCCCGCATTGGCGGCGTGTTGATTCGCGGCGAGCGCGGAACGGCCAAATCTACGGCGGCGCGCGCCCTGGCTGCGCTGCTGCCCAAGGTGCGCGCTTTTCAGAACTGCCGGTTTGGCTGCGATCCAGACGCCCCTTCTACCTGGTGTACCGAATGCCTTGAGCGTGCCGAGTTGGGGGTGGAAATGCCCATTACCACCCGGCCTACGCCTTTTATCAATTTACCGGTTTCTGCGACCGAAGACCGGGTGGTTGGAACGCTGGATATCGAAGCCGCCATCCAAAAAGGCGAGCGTCATTTCGAAGCTGGTGTGCTGGCCGCAGCTAACCGCGGCTTATTGTACATTGATGAAGTGAACCTGCTCGACGATCACGTGGTGGACGTGCTGTTAGATGCGGCGGCGATGGGCATGAATATTGTGGAGCGCGAGGGGATTTCTTTCTCGCACCCGGCCCGCTTTATCCTCGTCGGCACGATGAACCCAGAAGAAGGCGACCTGCGGCCCCAGCTTTTAGACCGCTTTGCGCTTTCTGTCGAGATTTATGGCATCCGCGATGCGCGCGAGCGCGTAGAAATTATGCGCCGCAACCTGGCGTTTGAAGCTGACGCTACCCGCTTTGCCGAGCAGTGGAAGCCCCACGAAGAAGACCTGTCAGAAAAGATCGCGCGGGCGCGCAAGTTGATCGAACAGGTTACGTATACCAACCGAGACCTGCTCTCCATCGCTTCGCTTACCTCTTCACTGGGGGTGGACGGCCACCGTCCTGACCTGGTGATCCTCAAGGCGGCGCGCGCCCAGGCCGCTTTTGACGGGCGCACTGCCATCACTGAACGCGATATTGCCCTGGCCGCCGAACTGGCCTTGCCCCACCGCCTTAAACACACCCCCTTCCAGCAGTCGGGCGTGGGCATGGAAGAACTGGCCGAGCGCATCGAAGCCTTGCAGGGGCAGAGCAGTGAGGGTCAGCCGCAAGAGGCCGAAGAAGCGGCGGAGGAAAGCGCCTCGCAAAAAAAAAAGTAACGGAGACTGAACCCTCTGAAGAGCAGCAGCCTTCGGAGGCCAACCCAGAACCCAGGCAGCAGAATCCCTTTGACCAGGGCGATGCCTTTTGGTGGGATGGCGGTAAGAAGGTTAAGGCCAGCGGCGTGTTTGAGCCGCGCCGCCTGGATACCCCTCTCGATAAAATGATGCGTAAAAACGCCGGCCGGCGTTCGCGGACGTATTCGGACCGCAAGCGCGGGCGGTATATCATGGCGCGGCCCAACCTGGGCCGTAAGCCCGATGACCTGGCCTTCGATGCCACCATCCGCGCCGCGGCCCCATACCAAAAGCGCCGCGTTGAACTGCGCCGCCACCGCCGGGTGGCCTTTGTCGTCCAACCACAGGATTATCAGCGCAAGGTGCGCGTGCGCCGCGCCGCCAACCTGGTATTGTTCCTGGTGGATGCTTCCTGGTCCATGGCTGTTGCGGAGCGCATGGCGGCTACCAAAGGGGCTATCCTGTCGCTTCTGAACGATGCCTACCAGCGCCGCGACCGTGTGGGTCTGATTACCTTCCAAAAAGATCGCGCCCTGCTCATCTTACCGCCTACCAATTCGGTGCTGTTGGCCGAGCGCGCCCTGCAAGATATCCCCGTCGGCGGTAAAACGCCGCTTTCTGCCGGTCTGCAACTGGCCTACAGCGTCTTGCGGCGCGAAAAACTGCTCCATCCTGATGTACTGCCTCTGCTGATTATTCTCACGGACGGGGCCGGCAATGTTTCGATGGGTCACCTGCCTCCCCAGGAAGAGGCTCACCACATTGCAGATTTGATTGCCGAAGAGGATATCCACGCAGTGGTCATCAATATGGAGCATGTCGCTTTCGATCAGGGACTGGCGCAGGCTCTGGCCGAACACCTCGGCGGCCCGTGCTATACCCTCACCGACCTCAAAGCTGAAAATCTCTACCAGGCCGTCCGCGATGAGATTGGCCGCGCCGGAAAGAACGGCGTGACTGAAGAAAAACGCTAAAACGGGGGCTGCCCATGCCGCGCACTGCGCTCGATGTGATTGCCTTTGACGCTGATGATACCCTGTGGCACTCCGAATGTTATTACCGCGAGGCCCAGGATCGTTTTTTAGAAATCCTTGCGCCTTATCTGCCAGACTCCACGCCGGCGTTGGATATCTTGCACGAGATCGAGATCCGTAATCTGCCGCATTTCGGGTACGGTATTAAAGGGTTTGTGCTTTCTATGGTTGAAGCCGCCGTACAGGCTACCAGGGGGGCTGTGCCGGCGGGCGCGATCCAGGCGATTGTTGAGATTGGCCGCGCGATGACCCGCCACGAGATCCGCTTGCTCGATCACGCCCAGGAAACGGTGGCGCGGCTGGCTGAATCGCACCGCCTGATGCTGATAACCAAGGGCGACCTGATGGACCAGGAGCGTAAAATCGCCGCCTCGGGGTTGGCGCGTTACTTTGCGGCGGTAGAGATCGTAAGCGATAAAACCCCGGCTGTATACCAGGCCCTGCTGCAGAAACACAACGCGAACCCAGAGCGGTTTCTGATGGTTGGTAATTCACTGCGTTCTGACGTGCTGCCGGTGATTGCATTAGGAGGGTGGGGCGTTTATGTGCCTTACGAACTGACCTGGGCGCACGAACACGTCGAGGATGCTCCGGTTGTCCCAGATCGTTTTTTTGAGTTAGCTAATCTGGGAGCCCTGCCCGACCTGGTGGCCCAAATCGAAGCGCAGCGATAAGCTGTCGGGTTTTGAGAACCTTTACCACCGCTCGTAGTGAACCAGTTCTTCCAGTGAGGCGCGCCCGCCTTTCTTGGGAGGGCTGGTCAGCACGGATGGATCTGCCGGATAGCCGAATGAGATCACAATCCGCAGGTGCAGTTCTGGTGGAAAGCCAAGAATGGCGCGGGCCTTCTCTGGCTCGTAGATGGACGCCAGGCACGAGCCAACGCCCAGTTCCCAGGCCACCAGTTGCATATAAGCCGCCGCCTGGCCCACGTCGAACATGATCTGGAACTTTTCAGCGGGGTCTGGGTGGAGGATCGCGACGGCCAGACTGGCTCCAGCGATATGCCCGGCCCACGTGCCGCATTCCGAGAGTTCTTTCAAGATTGCCTTATCCTGAATGGCAATAAAGCGCCAGGGCTGGGTGTTTTTAGAGGACTGCGCCCGCCGCCCGGCGTTGAGGATGGCGTGAATGACCTGCGCGGGGAGGGGTTGGGGCGCGAACTGCCGCACGGCTCGTTTCATTCGTATAGCTTCAGATACGTTCATCTTCGTTTTCCTTAACAATCGTTCAAAATCTCTTCGCGGGCGATGCGCGTCCAGGCGTCAAAGCGTTCGGGGTGATGCTCGCAGGTATGGGTGTCTTTCAGAATGATCTCTAAAAAACAGCCGTGCGCTTTGCAGACTTCAAGGGTGCGGCGGATGTAAGCGCGCACCTGCTCCGGTTGAAATTCTCCGACCAGGTGGGCGGGTTGGGGTTTCCAGGAATAGATCGCCCGGCCCTTAAGAGCGGCGGCGCTTCTTTCAACATCCGCAAATGGCGAGATCGAGATGCGCCGGATGTTCGGGATTTGTAAGATATCTTCGATCTTCCGGCTGAGGTCTTCGCAGCAGCCGTAGCCGGTTAGCCCAAAGGGGGCCAGCAGGCGGCTCTCATATTGCAGGGCAAAGTCACGGTGCATGCGCGGCGAAACGAGCGCCAGTTCTTGCGATTCGGCGCTGGCCCACATATCGCAGGGACGCACGCGTTGGGGGTCAAAACCCGGTGCGGGGAGCTGATCGGTGTAGCCGTTGCCGCCCGAACTGTGATAGGTGTTGTCATTGTTCAGGCTGAGCAGGTTAAGGTCCATCATCTGCTGTAACAGCCGATGGTGGCCCTGCTCGAAGAAGCTCATCACCTCGTGGATAAAATTGGGCGCATCCACCATATCTTCCATGTAGCGGTGTTCCCCGCGCAGATACAGATACTGCGACCATAAATGGTACGAGATGTGGGCAATGCCTTTGCGTTTCACCGTGAGGATGTCGCCAAAGAGGTCCTGCATCTCTTCCAGGCTGCGCTGGTGGGCCTGTTCATCGTAGATCAGGTCTGGGAAGCGCAGTTTTTGAACGTCGGAGTACTCGTTAAGCACCGGCGAGATGCGGAAGGCCCCGCGCTCTTCGGAACTGGGAAGGGTTTGGGGTTCCAGACCCCAGCCGGTGGTTTGCACAGGCGCTCCCACGACCCATTCCGCCTCGATGACGGAATCATCCTGAAAGTGCTGGAAGGTATACAGGCGGCTGCGCAGATTCCACTCGATTGCGCGGGCCGGTTCATCTTCGCACTGTAGCGTTGAGGTGGGCAGCAGTTCGCTCCAGGCCCCTTCAGGGAATACCAACATCATTGGCTCGCGCGAGCGCAGGCTGTTATGCGCCACCCATCTCTGGCGGCGCTGGGCCATTTCGGGCCGGGCGGCAACCTCGGCTACCTGCCGGGCCAGGTCACGCAGCACGGTGCGATCATGGAGGGTGAAGGTCATGCTTGCCTCGTTTCACGGAATAATGCCTGCGCCAGAGCAACGCCCCCCAACACACCGGCTCGCCCCCCCAAACCAGGTGGGACAATATAGCGGTCAATCTCTTCCAGAATGGCCGGCGACTGGACATAGCCGCGCAGCAGGGCAATTGTTTCGGCGCGGATCATGGGGAAGAGTTGGGCCTGCTGCATCACGCCGCCGCCCAGGATAATGCGCTTGGGCGATAGGGTGCAGATAAAGCTCTGTAAGGCCAGGGCGATATAATGCGCTTCTAACTGCCAGGCGGGATGGTCCGGCGGCAGTTGGTCGGCGGGAACGCCCCAACGTTCCATCAGGGCCGGGCCGCAGGCCAGACCCTCGAAGCAGTCGCCGTGATACGGGCATCGCCCGGGGAAGGGGTCGTCTGCCAGGTCGTGCGGGATGCGAATATGCCCCATCTCTGGGTGGATCAGCCCGTGCACAGGGCGGCCGTTCACCACCGCGCCGCCTCCAATCCCCGTCCCGATGGTCAGGTACAGAAAGTCGCTCAATCCCTGGGCCGCGCCCCATACCCCTTCGCCCACCGCCGCGGCGTTCACGTCTGTGTCAATTGCCACCGGAACGCCAAACGCCTCTCGCAAAGGCCCGACTACTGGGGTGTTGGCCCAGCCGGGTTTGGGCGTGGTGGTGATATATCCAAAAGTGGGCGACTCGGGCGCCGGGTCGAGCGGGCCAAAACAGGCCACCCCGATCGCTGAGATTGGCTGAGGCAGCCGGGCATTTTCTTCCTGAAAGAACTGCACTACCCGCCCCAGGGTTTCTTTGGGAGTGGTAGTTGGAAAGCGCGTTTCGGCCAATACTTCCTTGCCTTCATCCGTCACCACGCATACGAACTTGGTTCCACCCGCTTCAATTCCGCCAAAGTAGTTCATTGCTCTGCTCCAATGGTTAAAAAACTGGCGCGCTTGAAAAGCCGATTCTCCGGTTGGTTTTAGTAATCCAGAGATAATTATAGCTTGCGACAGAACCCATTGTAGGTATAATCTTTCTAATTCGATTGCTGATCTTTTTCCTTTTGTTTCCCCTGGTCCATTATCCTTCGCCAGAGGAAGCGCCTGGCTCATTCATTTGTTTGTGAGGAACTGATGGATATCTTTGAGAAATGCTCTCATTTCACATTAGCCAAGCAAGCTATGAAAGATGGCTACTACCCGTATTTTATTCCCTTGACCGAAAATGAAGGCACTGAAGTCGTCTACAAGGGACACCGCATGATTATGTGCGGATCGAACAACTACCTCGGCCTGACCACTCACCCGAAAGTGCGCGAGGCGGCCTGCCGGGCGGTGGAACGCTATGGAACCAGTTGCACTGGATCGCGCTTCTTGAACGGCACGCTGGAGATGCACGAACAGTTGGAGCGCGAACTGGCCGAGTGGGTGGGCAAGGAATCTGCCCTGGTGTTTTCCACTGGTATGCAGGCCAACCTCGGCGCGATCAGCGCTCTGGTGGGCCGTGGAGACTATGTGATCCTCGATAAGGACGATCACGCCAGCATCGTGGATGGCGCGCGCCTGAGCTTTGGCAAGATCGAGCGTTTTAACCACTCGGATATTGCTCATTTGGAGCGCGTGCTGCAAAGTCTGCCTGAAGAGGCCGGCAAGCTCGTGGTAGTGGATGGTCTGTTCAGCATGGAAGGTGACCTGGCTCCTCTGCCAGAGATGCTCCCGGTGGTGAAGAAGTACGGCGCGCGCATTATGGTGGATGATGCGCACGGCATGGGCGTCACCGGCGGCGGGCGGGGGACGGCGGCTCATTTCGGCGTGACCGATCAGGTGGACCTGATTATGTCCACTTTTAGCAAGTCGTTTGCTTCGTTGGGGGGCTTTGTCGCCGGCGATGAAGATGTAATTCACTATATCAAGCACTACGCTCGTTCGCTGATCTTCAGCGCCAGCATTCCCCCGGCCAACGCGGCGGCGGCTCTGGCGGCGCTTGAAATTATGCGCTCTGAGCCAGAGCGCGTTGCCCGCGTCAACCAGAATGCCGAAAAAATGCGCAAGGGCTTTCAGGCATTGGGGTTTAATACCGGCCATTCCGTTACGCCGGTTGTGCCGATCATCATTGGCGACGATCAGAAAACCTTTACCACCTGGAAGCTGTTGTTTGAGAATGGCGTCTTTGTGAATCCGGTTATCTCTCCGGCGGTTGCGCCAGGCCACCAGCTACTGCGCACCAGCTATATGGCAACCCATACCGACGAACAACTTGACTGCGTCCTCGATACGTTTGCCAAAGTGGGCCGCATGGTAGGGTTGATCTAAACCGCTTTAGATTGGGTTTGCCTGGCGATTGCACGCCAGGCAAACCCTTTAAGGTTTATTTTTTCAGGTATATGATGCCAATCGTCCCCGGTCCGCAGTGACTGGCGATGACGCACCCGGCGGTGGTGATGCCTACTTCGCGGATGGGAGCGGCCCGCAGCAGCGCGGATTTTAAGTATTCGGCGTCCTGGCCGCACCCGGTATGGGTGACGAAAACACGGTCCAGATCTACGTCTGGCAGATCCTCGCAGAAGGCGTTGAGCATGGTTTGAAGGGCTTTCTGGCGTGAACCGCGCGTTTTGGCTTTCATCCCCAGTGTTCCGTCGGGGCGCACCGCGATGATAGGCCGGATTGAAAGCATACTGCTCATGATGCTTTGGAGGGCCGTACAGCGCCCGCCCTTATACAGGTAGTCAAGGGTTTCCACAACAAAAGATGTGCGCACCTGGGGCACCAGCGCGGTGATGCGGCGGGCAATTTCAGCACCGGGCAGGCCTGCATCGCGCATTTCCGCCGCTTTGATCGCCAGCAGGCCAATGCCGGTGGAAAGATTGAGGGAATCGACAATGTGAATCGTGCGTCCTAGCGCCATTTCGCGCGCCAGCAGTGCATTTTGATGGGTAGCCGAGAGTTTACTCGATATACTGATGTATACCGTCTCTTCGTCGGCGATAAATGCCTGGTGGAAGTCGGCCACGGTTGGAGCCGATGTTTTGGGTAACTGCCCGCTTTCCTGAACAGACCGGAACAACTCCTCCAGGGTGATGTCAACCCCATCCCGATAGGTGTGTCCGCGAGTGTTCACGTACATGGGCAAGACCCGGATACCGTAGCGCGCCGCCAGGTCTGCCCCCAGGTCGCAAGTGCTGTCAGTCATCAGGTTAAGAGTCATAATGCCATCCTCATGATAGGAAAATATCCCCTATTATAATCTCTGGAGGTTCGATTGATCCCGGTTGTATTTTTATTTGATTTGGACGGCGTGATGGTACAGCCATCAGGCTACCGCGCGGCAGTGCGCGCGACGGTCAATCACTTTGCGCGTTGCATGGGCCTGCCCGACTTGGCTCCCGATGATCATACCGTTGCTATCTTTGAAGCCCAGGGGATTACCTGTGAGTGGGATATGATCCCGATTACCCTGGCGATCTTAATGGATGCCGCGGCGGCGCATGCCGGCCAGCCATTGGAGCTAAACTCGCTAACCGAAGCCTGTGACCGCCTGCGGAACTGCGCCATTCATGGACTGCGGGTAGAATATGCCCCGGTTCTGCGCCGGTTGGGGCAGTATTTGAAGCCCGGCGAAGCGCCCGCCGAGTCGCTTCTGGCGTTGTGCAGTCGTGGAGAGGGCAGTGGTCTCTTTCCACGGCTTACTGGTCAGGGGGTTCTGCGCGATCTTTTCATGCACACGCGCCGCCCGGCTCAGTCTCAGACGACCCACCTGTTTGAAACCTATGTGCTAGGCGACCGGGTTTTCAGCGAGACTATGGGCATGAGGCCGGTGGTGGAGACGGCTTCGCTGTTAGAACAGCATGATCGCCCGCTGTTGGCCGCTGAAACGCGCGCGCGCCTGATCGAAGCGGCGGCTGACGGCCTGCGCATGGCTGTCTATACCGCGCGCCCATCGCTCCCTCTGCTTGGATCTGCTGAACCCTTGGCTGTCTTTGCGCCCGAGGCCGAAATGGCCCTTAACCTGATTGGGATGCAGTGGATTCCGCTGATCGGATCCGGCCAGATGGGAGAATTGGCCCTCCGCCTGGGCGAAAATGAAGATCGCTTAACCAAGCCGGCCCCTTACCACGCTTTGGCCGCCATTGCCGCGGCCTGGTTGGGCGACCGGTCTGCAGCAATGGCCTGGGTAGAGCGCCTTGTCCTCGCCCGCGAGCGCGGCGCGCCGCTGAACCCGGCAGAACCAGGCGCTTTGCCCGACCGTCTGCGCCTCCATGTTTTCGAAGACTCGCCTTCTGGGATGCGCGGCGCTCAAGAGGCCGCCCGCATCTTGTCGGAGTGGGGAACCAGGGTCGAAATCAGCCTGTGGGGAATAGCAGAACACCCCGAAAAACGCGCCGCTTTAGCGGCGGCAGGGGCCGCGCTTTTTGCCGATGTCAACCAGGCCGTTGCCGCCGCGCTGGAGCAGGCGATGCCGCAAACGCCCGCTTAAAACCACCCCCTGCGCTTGAAATACAGGAGCATGCCGGTCGCGATGGCCGCACAGATCCCCCAGAAGATCACAATCCCAAACGGCCATTCATAGGGGGGTAGTTGGGTCACAAAGTTCATGCCGTACACCCCGGCGATAAAGGAGAGCGGCAGAAAGATTGTGGAGACGACTGTCAGCGCCTTCATAATCTCATTCAGCCGCAGAGAAGTGGAGTTCAGGTAAATATCCATGCCGCTGCCCACCACGTCGCGCAGTGACTCGATCAGGTCCTGAAAACGCACCAGATGGTCATAGATGTCGCGGTAATAGATTCGGCTCTGCTGGTCAATCATGGGGTATTCATCGCGGCTCATGCGGTTTAATACCTCGCGCTGCGGCGAGATCACGCGGCGTAAAAAGATCAGCGAGTGTTTGATCTCTAACAGGCGCTCCAGCAGTCTGGTCTGTGGGCGCGCCAGCACCAGGTCTTCTAACGTCTCTAACTCATCGTCCAGACGGTCCAGGACCGGAAGGTAATCGTCCACAATGGAATCTAAAATGGCGTGGGCCAAAAAGTCAGAGCCGTTTTGCAAGATGCGGTCATCTTTTTCGATCCGCTCCCAGACCGCTTCGATGGGGGGAAGTTTCTCATGGTGAACGATCGTCACCAAATAGTTATCCCCCATAAAAAAGTTGACCTCCACCGTATCAATGTCGGCGTAATCCCCTTGAACGCGAATGGCGTGCATAATGAGAAAAATATAACTGCCAAAGTCATCAATCTTGGGCGTCTGGTAGCCGGAGCTGAGGGCGTCTTCCACAGCCAGAGGATGAAACTGGAACAGGTCGTGCAAGATTGTTTGGGCTTCTGATTGGGTTGGGTTTTCGATGTTTATCCATAGCAGGCCATCTGCGTCTTTTAATGCCGAGCGCATCTCGCGCTCTGAGAGGTTGAATGTTTTTTCCTGGTGTGGATGGATGTAAATAGAGCGGATCATGGCGATGCCCTCAATGGGTTTCAGGATCAAGATTAACAAGTAGTAGTATATCACCAGGGCTATCTTATACGATCTTACAGAGCGTTCTGGATAGACCTACAAAAGTTTGTTATGATTAGGAAAGATGAGGAGGCAATCATGGAAACGAGTCTTCAGGCGATTATGGATAAGGTGATCAGCATGTTTAAGCCGGAGCGGGCGGCGGGTATTGATGCGTCTGTCCAGTTTCATATCAGCGGCGAGCAGGGCGGAGATTGGTTCGCCGTGATTCGCAACAAGGAGCTTACGGTGTCGTCCGGCGTTGTGCCGAACCCCCGCCTAACGCTCAAGGCCAATGCCCAGGATATCATCAGTATGTTTAACGGCAAGATGAACCCGATGACCGCTTATATGCAGGGTAAGGTGCAGATCCAGGGAGACATGAGTCTGGCGATGAAACTGGCTGACGTATTTAAGCCCTCGTAGCCTTTGGGGGTTTAACCAAAACCGCCCCGCCGTTCACAGCGGGGCAGTTGCGTTTCGAAAGGGGGTTGTTAAAAGAGACCCCAGTCTCCGCCCAAGCCTTCTTCCATCATCGAGAAATCCCACATTTCCATACCCAGGTCAATGTGGACTTCCATCTTCAGCCCTTCTTCGGCCTTCTGGCGCGTCGTTTCGAGCATGGCCGGCCCGTAGGGGCAAAAAGGCGTCGTCAAAATCATCTTGATAATGGCGTTGCTGTTGTCTTCGGCAATGATAACGTCACGCACCAGGCCAAGCTGGATAATGTTGAGGCCGATTTCAGGGTCTACGACTTCACTTAAAGATGCCTTTAAAGGCTCGACCAGTTCGGGGTGGGTGCTCTCGATCGTCCAGGGGGGGCGATTGCTGCCAGGTTGTCCGGAAAATTGAGTCATTTTGCGTTCTCTCCAGAGGATAAATCTGAAATCACATACGTGCAGTGTGAATCTCCAGTTAAGAGGCAGTGGATTTTCTGCACGGGGATTGCCATCACCTCTGAAATAAGGGTCTGATCCACCGTGCATACTTCTGGGTGGGCCTGCCCAACGTGATAATAGGGGCAGGTGATTTCATGGATCAGGTAATCTTCTCCCCGGCGTTCCCATTCCACCGAAAAGCCTTCATGAGCCAGTAGATCTTTAATGAATTCCAGCTTTTCTTCCACCGAAAGCGACCGGATTTGGTCGGCGTAATCGGCGGCGATGTCGGCGGCCATGGAAGTAAACAGTTTGTTGATGGCTGCCGGCGGCAGGGCTTCTTTCATTTGATCTAACAGCCGGTTGGTCAGGCGCAGATAACGGGTCGGAAAACGTTCCATGCCTTTTTCTGTCAGGGCATACACCAGGCGAGGCCGCCCGACGCCGTGACGTTCCTCTTCAGCCGTCACCAATCCTTCGGCCTGCAAGCTGGTCAGGTGATGCCGCACAGAAATCGCGTTAATGCCTACTGCATCGGCCAGGTCCTGAATGGTCGATTGGGGGTGGTTCAACAGAGTTTGCAGGATTCGTTCTCGCGTGCTCTTCATAAGGGTTTATATCATCGTTTCTAAAAACTGATTTTCAAAAATCTTTCGCGCCCGATGAGGTCTGAGTAGCAGGCGCGCCGTTAAAATCCGATCTAATTGGTAGTATATCATACCGGCAAAAAAAAAGTCAATATATTAGATTTTTATGTTAAATATCCTGTAGAACGTTTGGCCCTGGTTAAATTCTTCTCTCTTTGGCAGCCCGGTTAATTTGCTCGGCATAAGCTTTGCAGTTCGCAAGCGCGCGCAGACGCACCGGCTTGCGCAGTCCTTTGCGCAGTACCAGAATATCGCCTGCTCCATACAGGCGCTGTAAGCCAGAGTGCTTGCACACCGCTGACTGCACTTCTTCCAGCGGGATTGACTGTTCCTTCTGCCGCAGGCTGACGGTGAAGATCACCAGCCGGCGGTTGGTGAGGACGTAGGTGGTTGACCCAGACGAAAAGATCTGCCGAAAGCTGGGAAAAGCCAGCAAACTCCATAACAGGGCGATAATCAGCAGTTCATAAGGGCCTAACCGCGTGACGAATGAGACCAGGCCGATCACCACGATAATGCCCACCAGCGTGAGGTTTTCGAAAGTTAGAATGGCTGGCAGTACCAGCGGGCGCGTCTCGAACAGGATGCGCTCTTTGGGCGAGGCAGACGCCGGAATAGCAGGGGGTTGGACCACAGGAGAGGTATTATTCATAGGTGGGTGAAGGATAAGGGAGAATCGCCGAATTGTCAACAACCGGGCCGCTGTGGTTTTCCTAATAATTTATAAGATATTTATGGTAAATATTGACGATTCTGCCCCCTTATGCTATAATCCCCACAGACCGGGGATTATACAAGATAATTATCATAAGTATTGACATAATTTCCCCGTAGAACTATACTAGGCCATCAGGCAGGCAGGGATTTCACCTAGCGACTGCCTTCACTGTCTAAGATCAAAAGGTTCAGCCCATGGGCGGGCCTGGCAAACTGACCATTCTTGATGAGGAGTTCTGTATCCATGTCGCAGACCAGCACGGAAAATACCAACGCTGAATTAGACATCCGCAATTTGCATGTCAGCGTAGAAGGCAAAGAGATTCTTAAGGGCCTTAACCTGACCATCCGCAAGGGCGAGGTTCATGCCATTATGGGGCCAAATGGTACGGGTAAATCAACCCTGGCCTACGCCCTGATGGGACACCCCGCCTACGAAGTGACCGAAGGCGAAGTATGGTTTAAGGGTGAAAATATCCTGGAACTGGAACCGGATGAGCGCTCGCGCAGGGGCATCTTCCTGGCTTTTCAGTACCCGGTTTCAATCCCTGGCGTGACACTCGCCAACTTCCTGCGCACTGCCATCAACGCCCGCCGCAAGGCCGAGAACCCTGCCGATAAAGGTATCCCGATCCCTGAATTCCGCAAGCGTATGAAAGAACAGATGGACCGGCTGAAGATGGACCCTTCCTTCGCCGGGCGCTATCTCAACGAGGGCTTTTCGGGCGGCGAGAAGAAGCGCGCTGAAATTTTGCAGATGGCGATCCTCAAACCAGAAATCGCTATCTTAGATGAGACCGATTCGGGCCTGGATATTGATGCGCTGCGCATTGTTTCGGAAGGCGTCAACGCCCTGCGCGGCCCCGACCTGGGCGTTCTCTTGATTACGCATTACCAGCGCATTTTGAATTACATCAAGCCCGATTTTGTGCATGTCATGCTGGCCGGGCGAATCGTCGAATCGGGCGGCCCCGACCTGGCCCTGCACCTTGAGGAGCATGGGTACGATTGGGTGCGCGAGAAGCACGAAACAGAGTCGATCGCTTCATAAGTGGGTGACGCAGCTCCGCTGTGGCCGCCCAAATGTTAGCCTGGAGGCAGTTATGGTAGAAAAGCAAAAATCAGAAGCAGAGATTTTAGAAGGTATCGGCAATTACCGCTACGGTTTTAGCGATCCAGATGTCTCTGTTTTTAAATCGCGCAAGGGTCTGGATGCCGAAGTGGTGCGCCAAATCTCCGCGATGAAGGGCGAACCCCAGTGGATGCTGGAATTCCGCCTGCGGGCGCTCGAACACTTCCAGAAACGTCCTATGCCCACCTGGGGCGCGGACCTCAGTTCGCTAAACCTGGATGATATTTACTACTACGTCAAGCCCACTGAGACAGAAGGCAAATCGTGGGACGATGTTCCCAGCACGATCAAAGAGACTTTCAGCCGCCTGGGTATTCCCGAAGCCGAGCAGAAGTTCCTGGCGGGCGTTGGGGCGCAGTATGAGTCGGAGATGGTGTACCACTCCATTCAGGAACATCTGGAAAAGCAGGGCGTGATCTTCCTGAGTATCGAAGATGGACTGCGCAAGCACCCCGACATCTTTAAAGAATATTTTGGCACGGTTATTCCCATTGAAGATAACAAGTTCGCCGCGCTCAACAGCGCCGTATGGTCGGGCGGCTCGTTTGTATACGTTCCCAAGGGCGTCAAGGTAGATCTGCCTTTGCAGGCGTACTTCCGCCTGAACGTTGCCAACATCGGCCAGTTCGAGCGCACCCTCATCATCGCCGATGAGGGCGCTCAGGTGCATTACGTGGAAGGCTGTACCGCGCCGCAGTATACGACCGACTCGTTCCATTCCGGCGTGATTGAGATCGTGGTGAAGAAAAATGCGCGCGTGCGTTATACCACCATTCAGAACTGGTCAACGAACGTCTACAACCTTGTCACCCAACGTGCCAAAGTCTTTGAAAACGGTACGATGGAATGGGTGGATGCCAACCTCGGCTCCAAAGTCACCATGAAGTACCCATCCTGCTACCTGATGGAACCGGGCGCGCGCGGCGAGATCCTCTCCATGGCCTTCGCGGGCCCAGGCCAGCACCAAGACGCCGGCGGGAAGGTGATTCACTTCGCCCCGAACACTTCCAGCAAGATCACGTCGAAGTCAATCAGCAAAGGCGGCGGGCGGGCTTCCTACCGCGGCTTGCTCAAGGTTTACAAGGGCGCCGAGAACGCGAAATCGAACGTCGTCTGTGATGCGCTCCTGCTCGACCCGCAGTCGCGCTCTGACACCTACCCCTACATTGAGATTGACGAAGAAAACGTTACTATCGGTCACGAAGCGTCGGTTTCGAAAGTGGGCGAAGAACAGCTCTTCTACCTGATGAGCCGCGGCCTGAGCGAGGAAGAGGCGACCACCATGGTGGTTTCTGGCTTTATTGAGCCGTTGGTGAAGGAACTGCCTATGGAATATGCGGTGGAAATGAACCGCCTGATCCAGCTTCAGATGGAAGGCTCCATCGGTTAAGGGATTGGGCCCGGCCTGTTGGAAGGTATCTGAATGCCGGAAGCTATCTGTCATCCAGAATCCTTCAGCGGCTTGACTTCCCTGGCTGAAACGGACATTGTAGAGAACAGGAACCCTGGTATGAAAGAAACACCTCGTGTCGTCACTCGAACCCGGCGCATCGAAGCCCCGGTTGCTCCGCAGGATTTTCCTTTTACCATTGAGCAGGTGCGCGTGGAGGGGGTTAGCCCCACGCTGAGCGAATACCGCCGCCGCGCCTGGGAAACCTTCAAAGAACTGCCCCTGCCGAACCCGCAGATGGAAGCCTGGCGCCGCACCGACATTAAAGGACTGCGCGTCGATTCCTTCCGCCTGCCCGCGCCAGGCGCTTACCTCGATTTGCCCGCACCGCCCGATTATCTCCTGCGCCCCCTGGTGGGCGAGGAACACGGCGGTCAGGTGCTGCTCTTGCCCGGCGGGGCTAAGATTACCCTCTCGGCTGAACTGGCCAACAAAGGCGTGGTTTTCACCGACCTGCGCACCGCCGAGCGCGAATACCCGCACATCCTCGACCGCATCGTTGGCAAGGTTGTCAAAGCAAGCGATGGTAAATTCGCGGCGCTGGCGGGCGCGCTGGCCGATAACGGTGTGGTGCTGTATGTGCCGCGCGGCGTTACGATCGAACAGCCCCTGCACAGCCTGCTGTGGGGGCCGGGGGTGGGGCTGGCGCACATCTCGCACATCCTGGTATGGTTAGAGGAGGGCGCCGCCGTTACCTATGTTCACGAGGCCGCTTCGCCTAGCGAGCAAGGCCAGTCACTGCACGCCGGGATTGTAGAACTGCACGTTGGCCCGGAAGCCAACCTGCGCTTTGTCGAACTGCAGTCTTGGGGCGAGGGCGTGTGGAACTTCACCCATGAGCGCGCTGAAGTGGAGCGGAATGGCTCGTTAGACTGGATTTTCGGGGCCATCGGTAGTCACCTGACCAAGAACTTCTCGGAGTTGAATTTAATCGGCGAGGGCAGCAGCGGGCGTATGTCGGGCTTTTACTTTACCGACCATGACCAACACCTCGACCATGACACCCAACAGAACCACCTTGCGCCCCACACCACCAGCGACCTGCTCTTTAAGGGCGCGCTCCTGCATCAGAGCCGTTCCGTCTGGCAGGGGATGATCTATGTGGCTCCCGGCGCCCAAAAAACGGATGGCTACCAGGCCAACCGCAACCTGGTGCTGAGCCATAAGGCGCGCGCAGACTCAATCCCCGGCCTCGAAATTCTGGCCGACGATGTGCGCTGTACGCACGGCGCGACAGTTGGCAAGATTGATGCCGATCAGGTCTTTTACCTGCGGTCGCGCGGCATCCCCGAAAAAGAGGCTGAACGCCTGATTGTCGAAGGCTTCTTCGATCCGATTATGCAGCGCATTCCTTTTGAAGGCGTGCGCGCGCGCTTCCAGCAGGCCATCGAGGATAAAATGGTGGCCTTCCAGGAGGAGGACGCCCTCGACTAGTTACCGGTGACGTTTTAAAAAGGGCCTGGGCGCTGCGCCAGGCCCTTTCTGCAACGGCTGGATGCATCCGCATAGGGTTCGGGGCGTGGGACAGTTTCAATTTGATTCGTGTTATAATTTTTCGGATGTTTTTATGTCCTGTTCAATCCGGTCCACTGTGGAGAGAAGTATGGCACAGCAACCATCTTATATGAAGGCTCCTGATCCCGACTATTCTTACGAAGTCGGCGATATTGTGGAAGTGTACTGCGATCATGAGAAGGGCGGGCAGCGCGTGCGCGGCTGGCTCAAGGGCATCGTCGTTCAGGTGGATTCCAAAATGGTGGCTGTGCAGTTCCGATCCAATGTTTTCCTCACCGATGGTTGGATGGTTCCAGATCACATCTTATGGTATCCGGTCAATTCACCTCACATCCGCTTCCCAGAACGCAAAACGGGGGGCGCCAGGTCGGGGTCTCAGTTGGACGATAAAGAGCTTTAATCCTCATGCAGCCTATAGCGATTACCAAGTCTGAAATCGAAAAGATTCGCAAAGATTTTCCCATTCTGGAGCGCGAGGTCCATCCGGGCAAGAAGCTTGTTTACCTAGACTCGACGGCCTCCGCTCAGAAGCCGGAGGCGGTCATCCGGGCAATGGATGAATATTACCGCCGCTCGAATGCCAACATTCATCGGGGCGTGCATACGCTGGCCGAAGAGGCCACCGCCCTTTACGAAAACGCCCGCAGCCGCATTGCCGCCTTTATTAACGCCGCCAGCCCAGAAGAGATCGTTTACACCCGCAACGCTACCGAGGCGATTAACCTGGTGGCTTATAGTTGGGGGCGCAAATTCCTCCAGGCCGGCGATCTGATCCTGCTGACCGAGATGGAACATCATTCCAACCTGGTACCCTGGCAGATTTTGGCGGCTGAGCGCGGCGTGCGTTTGGAGTTTGTGCCGGTTACAGATGGCTTTTTATTCGATATGGATGCCTACCGGGCCCTGCTCGAACAGGGGCCCAAACTCGTCGCCTTTACGCACATGTCGAACGTGCTGGGGACGATCACACCGGCCAAAGAGATCGTTCGCCTGGCTCACGCCGCTGGGGCCATCACACTCATTGACGGCGCTCAATCCGTGCCGCACCTGGGCGTGGATGTGCGCGATCTGGACGTGGACCTGATGGCCTTCTCAGCTCACAAGATGTGCGGGCCTACGGGCGTGGGGGCGCTGTATGGCAAGCGCGCCGTGTTAGAGGCGATGGCTCCCTTCATGGGCGGCGGCGACATGATTAAAAAAGTCACCCTGCGCTCCTTTACCGTGAATGACATCCCCTATAAGTTCGAGGCCGGTACGCCTGCCATTGCCGAAGCGGTGGGCTTTGGCGCCGCGGTGGAGTACCTCAACGGCGTTGGGATGCCCTGGATTCGGGCGCATGAGCAGCACATCACCGCCTACGCCCTCGACCGCCTGAGCGAACTGCCGGGCGTGGCAGTCTTTGGGCCCGATGTGCAGCACAAGGGCGGGGTGGTGGCCTTCACCATGCAGGGCGTCCACCCGCACGACATTGCCCAACTGCTCGACAGTGACGGCATTGCCGTCCGCGCCGGGCATCACTGCGCCATGCCCTTGCATCAGAAATACAACCTGCCAGCCACCACTCGCGCCAGTTTTTACCTCTACAACACCACGGAAGAAGTGGATCAGTTGGTCACATCGCTGCACAAAGTTTACAAGCTGTTTGGATAAGCCTTATGGACGACCTTTACCGCGAAATCATCATCGAACGTTATAAATCTCCCCAATATCGGGGGCAGCTTGACCCTCACGACATCAGCTTTGAGGATGAGAACCCTTTGTGCGGAGACCATATCCGCATTGACCTGCGCGTTGATGAGCAAGGCCGCGTGACCGAAGCCGCCTTTAGCGGGCATGGCTGCGCGATCTCGCAGGCTTCCGCTGATCTGCTCTTAGAGTCGGTGATCGGCAAGCACATTGATGAGATTAAGCAGTTGAACAAGCAGGACATCCTTGACCTGTTAGGCATTGACCTCGGTCCCGTGCGCCTGAAGTGCGCGCTTCTGTCACTTAAGGTGCTGAAGGCCGGTGTGTATGGCTTAGGCGAAGCCAGCGACGCGCTGGTGGAAGGGTGAACCCATGGCGAGCTACATTGACCCTACCCGCGTGGAGTTTGTGCGCATTGCTGAAGAGAGTGAAATCCCGCCGGGCGAGCGCCTGCTGGTCGAAGTGGACGGCCTGCCCATTGCCATCTTTAATGTAGACGGTAAATATTACGCCATCGGCGACGTTTGCACTCACGATGACGGTCCGCTGGGCGACGGCGAGTTGGAGAACCATCACATCATCTGCCCCCGGCATGGCGCGCGCTTCGATATCCGCAATGGCAAGGCCCTCACCCTGCCGGCGGTGGTGGATATTCCCTGGTATCCGGCCCGCGCCGTGGACGGCTGGGTGGAGATTGGCCTGCCGAAAGAGTAAGGAATCTACCCCCTGGATGAACATTGGGGGCGGTAGAGCCGCCCCAATCCACGAGCTTTCTTCTAAATCACACGCATCAAAAAACACCCGCGCGGGGTGTTTTTTGATGCAGAATGGGTTATCGCTGGCAGGCGAACACCCCCACCACCCGCAGAATGTCGAACCCTTCGGCGTAGGGGCGCTCGCATAAAGCCCCATGCCGGATCATGGTGGAGCGGGTGATCGCCGGGTCGAAGTAATACTTTGTGGCATAGGTTTTGTACTCCGCCAGCGCGCGGAGTTTACAGTCCACATCTTCTTCTGTCACTTCAACCAGAAAGTTCGGGAAGAACCCGTAGCTGGAGCGCAGTACGTCGTATCCCAATACCGTGACGCCCCGGAAGGCCCGCAGAGCCTCTTCTGTAATCGTGCCGTGATCCTGGTGAATATCCGATTTGGTATGGACAAAGACAATATCCGGGCGGTAGGATTGGTTCATCTGGATCATGTATTCCAGGATTTCCTGCCGAAAGTGAGGGAAGCGCCGGGTTTCAAACTGCCCCAGGATCACCTTTTCGCGCGGCACGCCCAATACGGCCATCGAGCAGTAATGTTCTTCTACCAGGTGGGTGAGCTGAGGGTTCTTCTGGTTGTCGGAGAGCGTGACGCACAGAACATCGGTTTGCGGCAGGATGTGGTGAATTAACGCCCCACAACCTAATTCAATATCATCTGGATGAGCGCCGATGAACAGCACCCGGCGCCCGTAGAAAGCCATGTCTTGATTCATAGGGGGTTATTTAGTCGCCACAAATCCGCCGACGACTTTGGTCATCACCAGTTTGCCTTCGGCTTGCAAGCGCCGGGTGGCTACTACTGCAATCTGCTCCATCACCCGGTTAAAGTCATCTTTGCCGCTAAAGAGGCCGGTCCACAGCTTGCGATCTTCTGAGAGCGAAGCGCGCGTATAGGCCAGGAAGGGTTCGACCGTCTCAAATGTCAGGGGGTTTTCAAAGATGTGCACTTCCACGCTGCGGAAGAGCTTCTCGATCGCCTCATAGATAGCGGTGCTGTAGCGTGAACTGCCCGGCATGGGGGGAATGGGCTTGCCGGTGGCCTCGCGGATAATGTCGTAAAAGAGCTGTTTGTTAGCTGGCATCGGGCCGGTGGTGAAAAGCCGCCCGCCGGGCTTCAGCACCCGGTGCATCTCGGCGATGGTGAAGGGGATATCCTCGGCGTAGTAGATGGCGAAACAGCACGAGACCAGGTCAAAAACATCGCTGGCATGCGGGAATGGCTTATTAAAATTCAGTTCACCAAAGGTGATGCGGTTGCCGGTTTTGGCGTTGTTCTGGCGAGCCTGGTTGAGCAGGTCCTGATTCACGTCGCCGCCGAAAATCTCGGCCTGACCTTGAAGATAGTTGAAGAAAGAGAAACACTGCTTGCCCGAACCGCAGCCCACATCCAGAATTTTGGTCCCTGGCTGCAATTTGAGCAGGTCCAGCATCCACTGATCAATGTCGCGCCCGCCGTACTTGCCGTGAATGTCAATTCGGGTTTGCAGATCGCTGGTCGTTTCCTGGTACTCGATTTTCATGTTCCCTCAAATAGTTAGAGTTCAATCCATAGGGTTGGTTGTCAGCAGGGCCTAAGTATACCTGAGACTAACAAATCCTGGGGAGCATTTCGCCGGTCAGCACATCCAAAACGCGCGTACCGCCGATCAGCGTGCGCATCAGCACGCGGCCAGGCGGGTCAGCGCGGACGGTTCCAATGCGCGCCGCATTTTGGCCGTAGGGATGGCCGCGCATGGCCGCCAGAGCGGCCTCGGCCTCGGCTTCTGGGACAATGACAATTACCTTGCCTTCGTTGGCAATGTAGAGCGGGTCAAAACCGAGCATTTCACAGGCCGCCTGCACCGCCGGCAGTACCGGAACGGCTTCTTCTTCCAGCCAGATGCCCACGCGGCTTTGCGCGGCGATTTCGTTCAGGGTCGTTGCCAGCCCGCCGCGCGTGGGGTCGCGCAAGACGTGAACATGGGGCGCGGCTGCCAGCACCTGCTGAATCAACCCGTTGAGCGGAGCTACATCAGACTGTACGCGCGTTTCAAAGCCCAACTCGCCGCGCGCTTGCAGTACCGCAATGCCATGATCGCCCAGCGTGCCAGAGATCAGCACCGCGTCGCCGGCCTGAGCGCCCTCGCCCCCGATGGAACGCCCTGCCGGGACCCAACCCACGCCGCTGGTGTTGATATACAATCCATCCACTTTGCCGCGCTCGGCTACTTTGGTATCACCAGCTACAAACTGCACTCCAGCCTCGCGCGCTGCCGCCTGCATGGATGCCGCCACACGCTCCAGGGTCTCAACCGGCAGTCCTTCTTCTAAAATGAAGCCAGCCGTCAGGTACAGGGGAATGGCCCCTGCCATGCTGATGTCGTTGACCGTTCCGCACACAGCCAGGCGGCCAATGTCGCCGCCAGGAAAAAACAGAGGGGTGACGATGTGCGAATCGGTGGAAACCACGAGCGTCCCCGCGAGGTTGGCTTCATCTGGCAGGCTCAGGCGGGCGAAATCATTGCCCGCGCTCAGCGGTTCGCTGGCAAGGCGCGGATAAAACACGCGCCGGATCAGGTCCTGCGTCATGCGCCCGCCGCTGCCGTGGCCCATAACGATCTGCTCATGGTGCGCCAGCGGCAGGGGGCAGGCGGGACCTTCAAAGGAAGTTGGAAAAGTTTCACTCATTGTTTTTAGCGTCCATAGCGGTAGAATGCCGAGCAAGCCCCTTCTGCTGAGACCATTGGCGCGCCCAGCGGATGTTCGGGTTTGCAGGTCGTCCCAAAGGCCGGGCATTGGTTGGGCTTCTTGAAGCCCTGCAAAATCTGCCCCGCGATACATACCGGCGATTCCTGCGTCTGAATATGCCCAACGTCAAAGCGTTTTTCGGCGTCAAAGTCGCTGAATTCGGGGCGCAGTCCCCATCCGCTCTGTGGAATAAGCCCAATGCCGCGCCAGTTGCGGTCAATGGGCTGCAAAACCTTGTGGATGATGGCCTGAGCCGCGCGGTTGCCTTCGTAAGTGACGGCGCGGGGATAGGCGTTCTGTACTTCTACCTGCCCCTTTTCAAGCATCCGCACGGTCAGCAGAATGCCCTGCGCCAGGTCCAGGGGTTCAAATCCCGTCACCGCAACCGGCACACCGTACTGCTGTGCAATGGGCGGGTATTCGTGGTAGCCCATCACCGTGCAGACATGCCCCGCTGCCAGAAAACCCTGCACGCGGTTGCCCGGCGCGCCCAAAATGGCGTGCATCGCTGGGGGAACGCGCACATGCGAAACCAGCACCGAATAATTTTTTAACCCCAGCGCCTGGGCCTGTAGTACGCTCATGACGTTCGGCGGCGCGGTGGTTTCAAATCCGATGGCGAAGAACACCACCTGTTTATCTGGGTTTTCCTGGGCCAGTTTCACCGCGTCGAGTGGAGAGTAAACCACGCGTACCTGCGCGCCCCGCGCGCGCATCGAAAACAAATCGTGTTGAGAGCCGGGAACGCGCAGCATATCGCCAAACGAGCAGAAGATCACCTCTGGGCGGGCGGCAATTGCCAGGGCGCGGTCAATCTGTTCCAGAGGGGTCACGCACACCGGGCAGCCCGGCCCATGCACCAGTTCGATCTCTGGCGGCAGCAGTTGATCTAACCCATAGCGCATAATGGCATGGGTCTGCCCACCGCAGATTTCCATCAGTACCCAGGGGCGCGTCACCGTGCGGCGGATTTCGTCAATCACGCCGCGCACCAGTTCGGCATCGCGGAATTCAGTTACAAAACGCATGGCTACTCCGCTTCAGGCGAGGTGTCCTCGCTGGGTTGGTCCTCAGATTCGTCCTCTGCCGCGCCCAGCGCCGCCATTTCGCGCAGCAGTGCAAGGTTGGCGAGAGCATCTTCTTCGCTCAAAATATTCAGCGCGAAACCAGCATGAATGATCGTGTAATCGCCCACTTTGGCCTCTGGCAGGGTCTCCAGGCAGGCTTCGCGTACCACGCCGTCAAAGTCAATCTTTGCCATGCGCAGGCCGAGGTTGTCGTAGATCTCAATAATTTTTCCGGGGATACCCAGGCACATTGGACTCTCCTTAGAATTAGTTCGTTTCTATTGAATGGGCGGCGACCATCACCTGGCCCAACGCAATACAGCCGTCGTTGGGCGGGGTGCGGCGGTGGAGCAGGACGTTAAAACCAGCCGCCCGCAGGGCGGGAACAGCGCGTTCTAACAGGAACCGGTTTTGCCAGACGCCTCCACTCAGCGCCGCCGACCGGCAGCCGCTTTCGCGGCGGACGATTTCGCAGACTTCGATCACCAGGCGGACCACCGAGTTATGGAAGCGCGCCGCCAGGGTAGGAACGGCCGCGCCGCTGTGCCACTCATCTAACAGGGCCTGCCACACCGGGGCGGGGTTGATGATCTCGCCCTCGATCTGGAAGGGGTAACTGCCCATTTCTTGGGGGTCGGCCAGAGCTTCCAGCTCAATCGCGGGCTGGCCTTCGTAGGTAGCGCGCTCGCACACGCCGATCAACGCGGCGGCGGCATCGAACAGGCGGCCCATGCTGGCCGTCAGCGGGGCGTTGAGGCGCAACTGAAGCTGTGAAGCCAGCACGGTGCGTTCTTCGGCGCACAGCGCGCCCACTGCCGGAATCTCCGGGTCCCATTCCACCCCGGCCAGCCGCAGGTGCGCCAGTGCCATGCGCGCAGGTCGGCGCACGGCCTGGTCTCCGCCGGGCAGCGGCGTGTAGGCCAGGTGAAAGCGCCGCTGGTAGCCCTGGTAACCGCCCACCAGCACTTCGCCGCCCCAAATGGTCCCATCCGTTCCGTAGCCGGTCCCGTCGAAGCTCAGGCCGATGACCGGTTCTGGAGCGGTCCAGTCGTTATCGGCCAGGCAGGCCGCCAGGTGAGCATGATGATGCTGGACTTCGACCAGGGGCAAATTTTCTTCCTCGGCGCGCTGCCGGGCGTAGCGCGACGCCAGGTAATCGGGGTGCAGGTCGCAGGCGATGCGCTCTGGCCGCACGCGAAACAGGCGCTGGTAATGCTCAATGCCTTCTTCAAACGAGCGCAGGGTTTCGTAGTTTTCCAGGTCGCCGATGTGATGGCTGAGGAAGGCGTATTGCTCGCGGGCCAGGCAGAAGGTGTTTTTAAGCTCCGCGCCGGTTGCCAGGGTTGGGCGGACCGCATTGGGGAGCGTCAGTGCGCCCGGCGCGAAGCCGCGCGCCCGGCGCAGCAGGTAGGGCCGGCCATCCATGCTGGCGCGCGCTACCGAATCGTCCACGCGCATGTGGATGGGCCGGTTGTGCAGTAAGAAGCCGTCGGCCAGCGGGGCCAGGCGCGCGCGCGCATCTTCATCCTCATAGGCGATAGGTTCTTCGCTCAGATTGGCGCTGGTCATTACCAGGATGTCCGGGAACCCTGGTTCTGGCTCCAACAGAAGCAGGTGCAGGGGGGTATAAGGCAGCATCAGGCCCAGAGTGTGCTGACCGGGCGCTATTCCGGGGGCGGCGGTGGAAGTGGGCCGGCGCTCTAACAGCACAATGGGAGCCTGGTTAGAAGTCAGCAGGTCTGCTTCGCTCTCCGTCACCTCACAGTGCCGCTGGATCGTTTCCAGGTCAAAGGCCATCAGGGCGAAGGGCTTGTCGCTGCGCTTTTTGCGCCGCCGCAGTTCTTCTACCGCCGCCGGGTTGGAGGCGTCGCAGGCCAGGTGAAAGCCACCCAGCCCCTTGATCGCCAAGATTTTGCCATCCTTGAGCCAGGCGCGCGCCATTTGCAGAGCGTCTTCTTTCTCGGCCAGCCGCTGCCCGCCGGCCTCAAACCAGAGGTGCGGCCCACAGCGCGGGCAGGCCACCGGCTGAGCGTGGAAACGCCGGTCACGCGGGTTGTCATATTCTGCCTGACAGTCGGCGCACAGGGCAAAGCCGCTCATGGTGGTGTTGGGCCGGTCGTAAGGCAGGTCGCGGATGATGGTAAAGCGCGGCCCGCAGTTGGTGCAGTTGATGAAGGGGTAGCGGAAGCGCCGGTCTGTTGGGTCAAACAGCTCGCGGCGGCAGTCGGGGCAGATTGCCATGTCGGCGGGGACGGGGAGGAAAGCGCCGGGTTGGGGCTGGCTGGCGTGGATCTCAAACTTTGCGTAGCCATTTGGAGATGTGGCCTCTACCTGCACTTCGTCAATGCGCGCCAACGGCGGCGCTTCGGCGCGCAGTTTTGCCACAAATGCATCCAGCGCCGCGGCCGCGCCGTTCAGCTCGATCTCTACCCCTCCAGAAGTGTTCTTTACCCAGCCCGTCAGGCTCAACTGCTCCGCCAGGTTAAACACAAAAGGCCGGAAGCCCACCCCCTGGACGATCCCGCGCACCCAAATTCTTAGTCCTTTTAGCGGCTGGTCAGGCTGGCTCTCCATCTCGCTTCGCTTTCAGCTTCCCTTCCAGCCACGCGATCCACCCTGCCAGTCCTTCGCCGCTGCTGCACGACACCGGAAACGTGACCAGCCCCGGGTTGAGCATTTCGACGCCCTGGCGGAAATAATCCATATTAAAACGCACGTAAGGCAGCAGGTCGATCTTGTTAATAATCAGCACATCCACCCCCCGGTAGATGGCGGGGTATTTATAGGGCTTGTCGTCGCCTTCCGGCACACTGGCGATCAGCACGCTCAGATGCGCGCCCAGGTCGAAGGCCGCCGGACAAACCAGGTTGCCAACGTTTTCGATTACTAACAGGTCCAGATCATCCAGTGGAAGCTGGTGGAGGCCATCGCGGAGCATGACGGCGTCAAGATGGCAGTCGCCGCCGGTGTTGATCTGCACCGCTGGCATCCCGGCGGCGATCACTTTGTCGGCGTCAATCGTCACCGGCGCGGTGTCGCCTTCGACAACGCCGATGCGCGCGCGCCCGGCCAGTGCCTGAATGGTTGCCAGGATAAAGCTGGTCTTGCCTGCGCCGGGCGAGGCCATCAGGTTAATTGCCAGAACGCGGTGTTCATCGAGCAGGGCGCGGTTGAGGGCTGCTACCTGGTCATTGGCGCTGAGAATTTTCTCGATTACCGGCACGCGCTGTGGAGTGGAATGGGTTGGAGAAGTTGAAGACATCGCTCTACTCGCTAGGGTTTCTCAATTTCAATGCTGTCTAGATAAAACTGCTCGCCTGACGTCACTTTCACCTGCGCGCTCTTGCATGTGGGGCAGGGGGTCAGCTCGCTTTCCAGAGTGAAGGTGTGGCCGCAGTTCAGGCACAGCATCTGCGCCGGAACGCGCTGAAAGTGCAGCCTGGCGCCCTGGCAGATTGTGTTCTCGCTGATCATGTCCCAGTAGAACTGGATCGAATCGTCAATAATGCTGGAAAGCCGGCCGATGACGAGGTGCAGATCCGTCACCCGGCTGGCCCCTGCCTGTTGGGCGTGTTTTAAGGCAATATTCAAGATGCTTTCAGTAACGGCGAGTTCATGCATGGCGAACCTTATTATACCTGTTAAGATGGCTTGAATCGGTCAAAATAGTCTTTTTTACAGCCAATAAAAACGTCGTTGATCTTCTCCGGCAGGCGCGACGATGAAAGGGGGTCAGCGCCCGGTTTCAAGCGGTGAAGTGTGTGAGATCATGTCCATAAGATGGACACGGATGGTCAGCAGCCGGGTGGCAACCACGTTTGCCAGCCGCCGCATAATGACATAGCCCAGGGTGTGATCTTCGTCGCACAACTGCTGTAACAGTTTGTTTTGAAAGCCGATCAACTGGCTGTGTTGGATGGCCCGCGCGCTGGCCGTGCGCTGGCGGACGATCGGCGTCATGCTCGACCAGCCAATAATATCCAGCGACTCGGCGGTATAGAACAACACCTGCCCGCGCGTCGGCACTTCGATCTCCAGTGCTACCTGCCCTTCCAGCAAGATGAACAGAAAATCTTCACGGTCCCCTTCGCGAAACAACACCTCGCCGGGCTCAATTTCGCGCAAGACGGCAATTTTCGCCAGCCGCTCCAGGCTCGGCTGTTCCAGGTCGATAAACCAGGGGATCCGCCGCAAAATTTTGGATAAATCGGCCTTCATATCCATAACAGTCCTCTCAGAACAGGCAACTTATCCTTTTTTATCACCGATAGAGAGGCATCATAAGTGTTGTGTATCACTCACCCCATCGTCAATTGTCACTATAGCGGGTGATTCATCTTTCTGATCCTGCATGGGGGCATTTAACCAGTGGCGTGTACATGGCAGGCACAGCCCGCAATGTACACGCCATTGAAAGTATCGTCAGATTAGGGCCGCGCTTATACCCTTACGCCGCGTTTTTCCTTCACCTGCATGGCGCAGACGCCGGTTGGGCAAACTTTCAGCCGGACGTGCGCTTCGACTTCGGCGCGGAAATGGGAGAGGATGTCCTTGAGCGGCGTGCCAGCCGTTTGCCCCAGGCCGCAGTTCGACAAGATCGCCAGGTTTTCGCTCAGGGCAGACAGTTCTTCCAGGTCTTTGAGCGTGCCCTGGCCCTCGGTGATGCGCTGGAGAACCTGGTAGGCGCGCTGTGTTCCCACCCGGCAGGGGGTGCACTTGCCACAGCTTTCTTTGCGGAAGAAGTTCATCAAGGCTTTTGCCAGGTCTACCACGCAGGTGCTGTCATCGCAGATCAGCAAAGCGCCCGACCCCAGCGATACGCCCGCTTTGGTGAACGAGTCAAAATCCATGGGCGTGTCTTGCAGACTGGCCGGAATAATGGACCCGCTGGAGCCTCCCGTCTGCGCCAGTTTAAAAGTGGCTCCATTCTTCATCCCTTTGGCATAGATGGCGATCACTTCGCGCAGGGTGATGCCCATAGGAACTTCGATCAGCCCGGTGGTATTGACGTGCCCCAGGATCGTGTAGACTTTCGTTCCAGGGCTGGAGGGCGTGCCAAAAGAGCGGAACCAGTCGGCCCCATGTCGGAGAATGGCAGGGATGTTTGCCAGGGTTTCCACATTATTGACGAGGGTCGGCTTATTCCACAGGCCGTGGGTGGTAGGGTAGGGCGGGCGGGCGCGTGGTTCGCCGCGCTTGCCTTCAATCGACTCGATGAGGGCCGTCTCTTCGCCGCAGATGTAGGCCCCGGCCCCCGAATGGATGTGAATATCAAAACTGAAGTTTGTGCTAAAAATGTTCTTGCCTAAAATGCCGGCTTCACGCGCCTGCTGAACGGCTGTTTGCAGGCGCTCGGTTGCCAGTTGGTACTCACCGCGCACGTAAATATATCCTTCATCGGCTCCCACTGCGTACCCGGCAATTGCCATGGCCTCAATAATGCAATGGGGATCGCCTTCCAGCACCAGCCGGTCTTTGAACGTCCCCGGCTCGCTCTCATCGGCATTGCAGATTACGTACTTTTTGTCACTGCGCGCGCGGGCCACAAAGCTCCACTTTAAACCTGTTGGAAAGCCTGCCCCACCGCGCCCACGCAGGCCCGATTTGGTGATTTCTGCGATTACCTGCGGCGGGGTCATTTCGGTCAGCACATGGCCCAGGGCAGTGTAGGCATCGTGGATAATGGCATCTTCCAGGCTGGTAGGGTCAATCAGTCCGGCGCGCTCCAGCACAATCCGCTGTTCAGCCGGCAGTGTGCCTTTGCGGGCCGAAATCCAGGCGATCCGCCCGGTCAGTTCGCGGGCCGCGGCTTGCAAACCGGCGGCCACCCGTCCCTTGTAGAGATGTTCTTCCACCAAAAAGCGCGCGTCTTCCGGACGTACCGGGCCATAGACCACTGCCTCTGGGTAAACAACCACCAGCGGGATGACATCCTGCCGGCCTATATCGCCGGCCATGGACAGGCTGACTTCATCCTGCAGCCCAAATTCGATAATGCTTTCTTGCAAGCGCCGATACACTTCTTGCGCGCCGCGCGCCAGGCTGGCCGGGTCGCCGGAGACCAATACCATTGAACGATAGGTTTTCATGTCGGTCCTCCTTTTTCCTTACGCGTAACGCGCCAGAATATCTGGGATTTGCGCCGCAGTGACGTTGCCGTACATTTCATCGTCAATCATCACCACCGGCCCAACGCCGCACACGCCCAGACAGCTAACAGTAATCAGCGTCCATTTGCCATCCGGCGTGGTTTGCCCCGGTTCCACCTGGAGCGCATCCTGGAGCGCTTCGAACACTTCGCGCCCGCCCACTACATGGCAGGGCGCGCTTTCGCAAAACCGAATCACGTGCTGTCCGAGCTTTTCGGTAGAGAGCATCCGGTAAAAAGTTGCCACGGTAAAGACCTGGCTCTTCGGCAGGCGCATTTGCCGGCTGATTTCTTCTAAGGCCTCGGTGGGTAAATAGCCTATCGCCCGGTTTACCTCGCTAAGAACGGGGATCAACTCCGCCCGGTCCGTTCCATGAGACGCAACGGCCGCTCTCACCGCCTCAATCGTTGCGTTCCCCTGCTGTTCGACTGTGGTCATGCTCCTCCTCCATTTCGGTTCGGGGTGTAATGGGCTGGCATATTCCAGCTTAAAAATAAAAAAGCTTATTCCAACAAAGCGCGTTGTTGCATAAGCACGGGCTGCACGGTTTCCACATCTCACGATGGCAAAGACTGGCCTTTCTGCGCCGCTGGCCTGCGGTGAGGGACGACCTCTCCGAAAGGCCAGTCTCTGCCTTCTAACGGACGATTGGTACTGCGGGCGGTGTTTGAAAGCTAGTTAATCTCGATGGCGTTAAAGTTACAAACCTGCATGCAGATCCCGCAGCGTACGCAAACGTCTGGGTCAATTACGTGAGGCTTGCGGCGCTCGCCCGTGATGGCATTCGTCGGGCAGTTGCGCGCGCAGACGGTGCAGCCGGTGCAAACGTCCGGCTTAATGTCATAGCGGATCAGCGCCTTACAGACTTTCGCCGGGCAGCGTTTCTCGTAGATATGCGCTTCGTACTCATGGCGGAAGAAACGCAGGGTGCTGATCACTGGGGTTGGGGCGCCCTGGCCCAGCCCGCATAGCGAGGCGCTGCGGATATAGGTGCAGAGTTCATCCAGGCGGTCCAGGTCGGCTGGCTCGCCCTTGCCCTCGCAAATGCGGGTGAGGATTTCGAGGATGCGGCGCGTCCCAATGCGGCACGGCACGCACTTGCCGCAGCTTTCATCCTGGGTGAATTCCATAAAGAAGCGGGCGATATCCACCATGCAGGTGTCTTCATCCATCACCACCAGGCCGCCTGAACCCATCATGGACCCGGCCTTGGTGAGCGACTCGTAATCAATGGGCAGATCCAGGTATTCCGCCGGCAGGCAGCCGCCCATCGGCCCGCCCGTTTGAATAGCCTTAAACCCCTTGTCTTCCTTAATGCCGCCGCCCACATCGTATACAACTTCGCGCAGGGTAATTCCCAGCGGCACTTCGATCAGCCCGGTGCGCTTCACGTCGCCGGCCAGCGCAAAGGTTTTGGTTCCTTTGGCGGTGGCAGTGCCCATGCTGGCAAACCATTCCGCGCCGCGCAGGATGATCTGTGGAATATTGGCATAAGTTTCGACGTTGTTGTTATTGGTCGGTTTTTGCCACAGCCCCTTCACAGCCGGGAAGGGTGGACGGGGGCGCGGCTCGCCGCGCTTGCCTTCAATCGAGGCGATCAGGGCCGTTTCTTCGCCGCACACAAACGCGCCAGCCCCTTGGCGGACTTCCAAATCAAACGAAAAGCCCGTCCCCAGGATGTTCTCGCCCAAGAAGCCAAATTCGCGTGCCTGTTGGATAGCAATGTTCAGGTGTTTGACGGCGATTGGATACTCCGCGCGGCAGTAGATATACCCGCGCGACGCGCCGATGATGTACCCGGCGATAATCATGCCTTCCAGCACCGAGTGGGGGTCGCTTTCCAGCACGCGGCGGTTCATAAACGCGCCCGGGTCGCCTTCGTCGGCGTTGCAGGTCAGGAACTTGGGGTTATCGGGAACCTGGCGGGTGAGCTGGAATTTTTTGGCCGTCGGGAAGCCCGCCCCGCCGCGCCCGCGCAGACCTGACCGGGCGATTTCATCCAGGGCCCGGTCGGCGCCCAATTCGAACAACACCTTTGCCAGCGCCATGTAGCCGTCTTCGGCAATGTAATCTTCGATGTTGAGCGGGTCGATCTTGCCGCAGTTGCGCAGTACCACGCGCACTTCTTTGGCCGTTGGCGCGCTCAGTTCTTCGTCAACGAATACTTTTTCTTTGGCGCGGAGCTTCTCGACCACCCGCCCTTTGAGGAAATGTTCTTCCACCAGGTAGGGGATATCGTCACGAGTCAGGCCGGCATAATGTACCCCTTCGGGGTAAACCATCATGTCGGGGCCGTGCAGCACCGGGTCGCCGATGCGCGAGGTCTCCAGCACCTGTACTTCGTCATTCAGACCAAGCTCAACCAGTTCGTCTTGCAGCGCCTCGATGACTTCCAGCGCGCCTCTTTTCAAGCACTCAGGATCAACAGATACCAATACATGAGATCGATAAAAAGCCATTTTGCCGCCTTCCAGATATACGGTGCTTACACAATAATCATCTGTTGTCAAAACCTACGCCAACTGCCTCTCAAGCGGGCTGTTGGCAGTTCATCCTTCGATCAGGTATTCCTTCACCGGCTGCCCCCCCTGCACGTGTTCTTTCATAATCCGGCGGGCGGCGTCTGGCGTAACTTTGCCGTACGTTACTTTATTATTCTCATCGAAAATCACTTGCACGACCGGCTCGAAAGAATCGAGGCCGATGTTGCCAGTCTGGCGGACGATGATGCCGCTCAGGTTTTCCTTCTCGATGTATTCCAGGATGGCCTTCAAGGTCTCGCGGGCGCCGGCGGCGATGCCAACCGTCCCCATCCCAACCACAATCTGCACCTGGCCCGACGCGGTTTTAACGCGGCGTTTTTCAAGCGCCTCTTCGCGCAGTTTGCGCAGATCTTCGAGGGTTTTAACTTTATCCACCATTTTGTCAACTCCTTGTCAAAAGGACAGTATCTTCCATTGGGCTGTACTTGCCGCCATCAGCGCGCCGCAGCCTGCCTGGCGTTCGCGGCCTGTGCGGCGGCGCGGGCTTCGGCAATGCCGCTTTCGAGCGCGTCTCGTAAATATCCTAACACCGCCGGTTCAGAGAGCGGCACGTCGCCCAGTGCGGCCTTGACCGGCGCGTCATCGAACTCATATTCCTGCCCATCAACCCGGTAGCGGAAGACCCAATGCACCTGCGGCGACCCGACCACCAGCGTCAGAATGGTCGCGGCCAGGTTTCCCAGGGGCATCCGGTCAATGTGGCTGTGCTGGAACTCTACCACCACCTGCGTTCCTTTGCCGGGGGTCGAGGTGAGGGTGAGAAACCCGTTGCAGGCTTCCGCGGCGGCTTTCAGCAGGGGGATGCCCAACCCCACCTTGCGGGTGGTGCGGCTGGTGACAAAGGGGTCGGTTACGCGTGCCACCATTTCAGCATCCATGCCTCTACCATTATCCTCCACCGTTATGCGCAGCCGGTCGGCGGCATGGTCTTCTTCTACGGTAATCCAGACCGTGCCGGCCTCCGCCGCTACGCTGTTTTCGGCAATATCCAGCAGGTGGAGGGCCAGTTCTCTCACGCCTGCTTCTCTTGTTCCTGGAGGGGCCGCACCAACTGCGGGAATTTGTTGGGGCGCACCCGCCCGTGGCTTTCTTCATCAACCACGATCACTGGGGCCTGGCTGCACGCGCCTACGCATCGGCATAATTCCAGCGTGATCGCTCCGTCTGGCGTGGTCTGGCCGGGTTCAATGCCGAGAACCTGTTTGGCTTTCTCAATAAGCTGTGGGGCACCGCCTACATAGCAGGCCGTTCCCATGCAGAACTTAATGGTGTGCCGCCCGCGCGGGGTGGTGGTGAAGAAGGAATAAAACGACACCACGCCGTGAACGGTGCTGGCTGGAATGCGCATCTTGGCCGCGATGTAATTTTGCATCGGTTCAGAGATAAAACCAATCTGGTTTTGAACCTCGTTCAACACCACCATTAAGGCTCCGTCTAAACCCTGGTTTTCCGATAGAATCCGGTCGATCACCGCGCGTTTCTCCGGGATCGCTACAGGGTCATTCGCAGGTACTTGTTCCATCACATCGAGCATGGTTAAGCTCCAATAAGGTTGTTAATTTGTGAATGTTGTCACGATTCCGCTAACTAATCTACATGAGTTTACTCGCCGTACCGAAAGATGGTCAATTACCAAATGTCATTATTACGGCTGAGGGTTGTCAACTTTGTTCCAGATTTCACATATCTCTGATAGAAATATGCTCTTTTCGCTCCCGTTCACTGCTGGCCCAAGACTCTGATTTCGACCCCCCGCCCATTCTCTCCGCGCAGGGCCTGCCGGATTTCTGTAATGCTGACGCTTTCCATCCGCAGCCAGGTGCTGCCCAGGAATCCGTCCAGATAGTGAACGTCTCCACTCTGAACCAGGGGGTAGCCGTGGATCTGTGGGTGGCGCTTCACTGCTTCTGCCGGTGAGATGTGCCGCGAGATTTCCAATGCCTCTACCGGAAAATCATCCGGCACCAGCCCCAGCACAGCTATCAGCCCAAACGCCTGGCGGTCGATGTGCGCCGGGGCCAGCAGGCCACCCAATGCAGTCACCTTCTCCCAGGCCTGGCTCAGACTGGCAGTGACGGAATTAATCAACAGGCGGTCTTCCCGTCCGAGAAAATCGCCGGTTTCATCCACAATGAACTGCTCGCCGAAAAAATCGGGGTTGTTACGGGTGGCAGGCAGGTGTTGGTCAATCCACTGCTGGAATTCTTCTACCTGCTCCAGCCGGTCAAACAGGCATAGCGCGTGAACTTCTTCGCGGGTTTGCAGCTCCACCCCTGGCAGAACGATTAACCCACTGCCCTCGGCGGCTTTCTGCACGGCCCAGATATTCGCGCTGGCGTTGTGATCGGTGATGGCGATGACTTCAATCCCGCGTTCCAGGGCTTCCTGCACAATCAGTGGGGGAATCATTTCAATGCCTGCGCAGGGCGAAAGCACTGTGTGAACATGCAGGTCGGCGCGGTAGCTTTTCAAGCCGGGCTCTCGCAGAATACGTCAGGGTGCGCGCAGGCCCATCTCCCACAGCCGGCCCACCACCTCAAAGGTGGAGCGGGGGGTAGAAAGCAGGATCACGCCTTCTTCGTTGGCCTTTTCAATGGTAGAAGGGTCGGGTTCGGCGCCTTCGGTCACGATCACTGCGCACAGGTCCAGCAGGGCCGCTACGGCCACAATATTGGTATGAGCCTGGAGCGTCACCCAAATGCCCCCGCGGGGCGCGGCGGCCATTACACAGCTTAACAGGTCCGATGCATACCCGGCGGTCGGCGCCAGCGCGCCATAATCTTGGGGCCTGGTTAATGGCGTGAGTTCAAGCTGCTGGATGATGTCAGCAAGTGTCATGGTGAAGTCGCCTCCTTATTCGTTCCTGCTGCTTTGGTGGGGGAGTCTTTTTCCTTCGGCAAGAAAATTTTCATGCGCAAACGTGTGCCTTTGCCCCAGGTCGATTCAAGCTGCATATTATCAACGCACCGCTGGATGTTCACCAGCCCCATCCCGGCGCCAAACCCAAGCTCGCGCACTTGTTCGCTGGCAGTGGAGTACCCTGGCCGCATCGCCAGTTCAATATCTTTGATCCCAGGGCCGTCGTCATACGCATCCATGGTGATCTGATGCGGTTCAATTTCCACCCGCAGCATCCCGCCGTTGGTGGTATGGATGATCAGATTCATTTCGGCTTCATATGCCGCAATTCCGCAGCGCCGCGCAATCTGTGGGGTCGCACCCAGGCGCAGCAGAGCGCGCTTGATAAAACTCGATGCCGCTCCCCCCGCGGTAAAATCGCCCTGGCGGATCGAATACCTTAGAATCAGGCTGGTACGATCAGAAATAATGTCTTCAAACAGGTGACTGGCCCGATAGCGGCGCAGTTCTTCAGCCTGATAGTCACGCTGCAGGGCGTTGAGCAGGCCCAGGGTGATATCCCCTTTGGTTAAAATCCCGACCAGTTGGCCGGTTTGCTCATCCAACACCGGCAGACGTCCGTGACGGGTATCAACGAACAACTTTAACGCCTCTACCACCGGGTCGGTGCAGCGCACCGTCACCAACTTGCGCGACATGTACTTTTCCACTTTGGCGTCCAGGTCGTTGGCCGCCATGCAGCGGATCAGGTCTTCCAGGCTGATGACCCCCACTAACTTCCCATTTTCCAAAATCGGTGCGCCGGAGATGCGGTTCACACGAAACACCTCCAACGCCGCCGACATGGGCAGATCGGGCGACAGCGCCTTGATCTCGCGCGTCATCACCTCCTGAACGCGCAGTTCATAGGCCAGTTCTTCCACGCGGGTAATTGCATGTGCCTGCTGGTCAGTAATCGTCCGTTCTGGATCAGTGCTGTTGGTGGTGGGTTCCATCAAAAAAAGGCCTCGCCAACCGGCTGGTTACTCACACTCACACGGCCCGTTTTGCATAGGGCGTTCGAGCGAAGCCAGCCCGGCGCTGTGCAGCCGCCCGCACGCTTCGAACATCCCATAAGGGGTAGATACCAGCGGAACGTTTTCTTCATTTGCCAGGCGGATCGTTTCAATCGGCGGGTGCTTGCCGCGCACCAGCACGATGGCGGCCACATCCGCCATTTGAGCAGTTCGCACGACCTGGGGGTTGCACAGCCCGGTCAGCAGGACGGCTTCGGGCTGAATAGAAGCCAGTACATCGCTCATCAAGTCGGCGCCAAAACCACCTTTAACCTCGCGGTTCAAGTCCGCCGTACGCGTGAGCAGCGTTCCTTCAATGATCTGCATCATGTCACGGATATTCATACGCTATTTACGGTCCACCTGTTAAGAGATCAAAAAGATGCCTTACCACTATGTTATTATCGCACAGTCTTTAGTATACGTTGGAAGCAGGAAATCTGTAAGTAACATATTTCACAAAGTTTTCTGACATATGCGATACAACCCAATGGATTGACTTTTCGTTCTATTTTCCTTACAATCGGTTCATGACAATTTTTGCCCTCTTGCCCTGTTCTCACCCTGATGCGGCTGCCCGCGCTCATGCCAGCAGCCATCATCACGATTCGCGCTGCCCCGCGCCCCTGGTGAGGAGTGGATAAGTTCTGTCATCCAGGAACCTCTCCTCGGATGGAATGGCGCGAAGGCAACCCTTCGCGTTTTTCTTTAATATGTTAAAATTTCGATCCTCGAACACCGAAGGAGTACAGCTCTTATGAAATCCATTATCCAACCTGTCAAAGGCACGCGCGATTTTTACCCCGAAGATATGGCCCTGCGCAACTACCTTTTGGGGAAGATCCGAAAAGTTTCCGAATCGTTTGGCTACCAGGAATACGAGGGCCCTTTCCTCGAAAAGCTCGACCTTTACGCGGCCAAGTCCGGCGATGAACTTGTCAACCAGCAGTCTTACGTGTTTAAAGACCGCGGCGGCGAAGAACTGACCCTGCGGCCCGAACTGACCCCCACGCTGGCCCGCATGGTGGCCCAACGTCAGAAAGAACTGGCTTTCCCGCTGCGCTGGTGGTCGTTTGGCCCCTTCTGGCGCTACGAGCGGCCCCAACGCGGGCGTACGCGCGAATTCTTTCAGTGGAATATTGACCTGATCGGCGCGAACTCTCCCGAAGGCGACGCTGAACTCATCGCTATCGCCTGTACCTTCTTTAAAGAAGTGGGCCTGGGGGCCGACAAAGTGCGCATTGCCGCCAACAGCCGCCGCCTGATGGAAGCCGAACTGAACGCCCTGGGGATCCCCCCTGAAATGCGCGACGGCGTTTTTCGCGTCATTGACCGGCGCGATAAGCTTTCTCCATCCGAGTGGGAAGCCTACGCCCTCAGCCTGGGCCTTTCTGCCGAGCAGTTTGCTGGCCTGCGCCGTCTGCTGGCCGACCCAGACCTATGGAAAAAATCGGAAGACCTGCGCCGCGCCTTTGCCGTCATCGAGCGCCTGGGCTTCCAGGATTACGTTGAATACGACGCCGCCGTCATCCGCGGCCTGACGTATTACACCGGCATTGTCTTTGAGGCGCAAGACCGCAACGGCGGGCGCGCCATCTTCGGCGGCGGACATTACGATAACCTCGTCGGTGACGTTGGCGGCGACCCGCTGGCCGGAGTGGGTTTTGCCATGGGCGACGTGATGATCTCCATCGTCCTCAACAGTTACGGCCTGCTTCCTGAACTTAAGCCCCGCCCTGCCGATGTCTTGGTGACGGTTTTTGACGAAGAAGCCCTGCTCGATGCCTATGCCCTCTCCGCCGACCTGCGTCAGGCTGGTCTGCGCGTGGCTGTTTACCCCGAAACGGCCAAACTGCAAAAACAGCTTAAGTATGCAGACCGCATCGGTGTCCGCTATGTTCTGATTGCCGGGCCAGACGAGCGCGCCGCTGGCAAAGTCACTGTCAAAGACCTGCTCAACCGCACCCAGGAGACCGTCAACCGTGATGAGGTGGGCCAATTTTTGGCAAACTCTCTTGCGGAAGTCGGCGCTGTGTGATAAAATCCAGCCCTGTTGATGAGTTATCATCAACGCGTGGTGCCTGTAGCTCAACGGCAGAGCGCCTCACTGTGGATGAGGAGGTTGAGGGTTCGAAACCGTCCAGGCACCCCAACACATAAAAGTCGAGACGACCAGGGTAAATAACCTGGTCGTTTTTGCTTGTGGGTCATTTATATCTCGCCTGCCATGGCTCTGCGGATGGCTTTCTCGATGATCCCTCCGGCCTTGCCGCGCTTAATCATCCCTGGCGTAAAGCGCAAAACCATCCACCCGGCCAACTGGGCCTCGTTGTATTTCTCGCAGTCGGCCTCGTAGCCCTCGCCGCGCACGTGGCGGCCTCCCACCCACACTCCGCCTTCCACCTCCACCGCGATCAGCAGGTCCGGCCAGGCCAGGTCAAAGCGCCACTTGCGCCGCTTATGGAAAATATACTCCCGCTGTGGCTGTGGCAGGCCCGCCAGTTGAATCTGAAAGGCCAGGGCCTCGGCATAGTCCAGCGGAGCAGTGGAAGTCGGTTTGTGCGCCATACCCCTATTATAGAACATAAATTTCATCTTGGCGAAACTTCGAATTTTGTTAATCCGGGTCCCCTTTCTTATCCGTACCAGATTCCGTATAATCAGATCATGATCATTGGATCGGCGGTCGGTTGGGGTCGAACCCCACCGGCGTCGGGTCATCCTTCTAACCCATAGGCCCGTCGAAAAGTGCCGCCGTCCAGAGAGGAGTCCGCCGATCTAATGAGTACCTGGAACCGCTATCTTGTTGCCCATTCTCTCCCTGAAGCCATCCAAGCCTTAGCCTCTGCGCCTGGTCCGGCCCGCCCGGTGGCCGGAGGAACCGATCTGCTGCTGGAAATTCAGCAGGGCCGCCATGCGCCCGTTGACACTCTGGTGGATGTGAGCGCCATCCCCGAATTGACGTGCCTCGAAGTTCGCGGCGGCGAGCTGTTCATCGGCGCGGCGGTGCCCGTCAGTGAGATCAGCGCGTCGCCGTTGGTGCGCACCCATGCCCTGGCCGTTGCCGAAGCCTGTGAGCTGATCGGCGGCCCGCAGGTGCGCAATACCGCCACCCTGGGCGGCAACGTGGCTCACGCCCTGCCCGCTGCCGACGGCATGATCGCTCTGTTGGCCTTCGACGCTCAGGCCGAGATTGCCGCGGCTGAGGGCCTGCGACGCGCACCCCTTCTCAGCCTCTTTCGCGGCCCCGGCCAATCTACGCTGCTCCCTAACCGCGAGATTCTGGCCGGTTTTTACCTGCCGCTGGCCGCTCCAGGGCAGGCTTCAGCCTTCCGGCGCGTCATGCGTCCCCAAGGGGTCGCTTTGCCGATCCTCAACCTGGCGGTGTGGCTGGCGCGCGCCCCTGGTGGGAAGATTGCGGATATCCGTATTGCGGTTGGCCCCGCCGGCCCAACCCCGCAGCGCGCTTGGCCGGTGGAAGACTGCCTGCGCGGCGCGCCCTATGCGGAGGCGGCTCTGCGCGCCGCCCGCCAGGTCTGGGTGGAAACGGTGCGCTTCCGCACCAGCCCACAGCGCGCCACGGCCGCTTACCGCCGTCATCTCAACGGTTATTTACTGGAAGATACCCTTTCCGCCGCCTGGCAGCGGGCCGGCGCAACCCTGGAGGTCGAATGAGCGCCAACCATCTGCTGCGATTGACCGTCAATGATAGAGAGTATGAAGTCCCTGAACAGCCCGGCGAAATGCTGGCCGACCTGCTGCGCGTGCGCCTGGGCCTGACCGGCACGAAAATTGGCTGTAACGAAGCCGAGTGCGGGGCCTGTACCGTGCTGGTGGATGGCCGCCCGGTGCTGTCCTGCACTTTCCCGGCGGCCAAAGCGCAGGGCCGTTCTGTGGTGACGATCGAAGGGTTGGCCCGCTGGATCGGCCAGGGTCAGCCGCCGCAGTTGCACCCTTTGCAGGAAGCCTTTATTGCTTACGGCGCGGTGCAGTGCGGCTTTTGCATCCCCGGCCAGATTATGACGGCCTATGCCCTCATCCTGCGCTGCCCCGACCCTTCGGAGGCCGATATTCGCCATGCCCTCAAAGATACTCTCTGCCGCTGCGGCGGCTACCCTGCTATTATTGGGGCCATTCGCGCCGCGGCCAAAGCCATTCGTACCGGCCAGCCGGTAGAGCCGCCCGTCATTGCTCCCTCGATTCGCGCCGGGCAGGCAGTCGGGACGGTGCGGCCCCGCCCGGATGCGGTTGCCAAAGTCACCGGCCAGGCGGTTTATACCGATGATCTCCAGTTTGAAGGAATGCTGCACGCCCGCGTGCGCCGCGCCCTGGTTCCCGCTGGGATCGTGCGCAAAATTGACGTGTCGCGTGCCCGCGCCCTGCCCGGCGTGGCTGTGGTGCTGACGGCCGAAGACCTGCCCGCCGAGCGTCACCACGGTCTGGTGATCCCCGACTGGCCCATTCTGGTGGGCGTGGGCGAGAAAATCCGCACTGTGGGCGACGCCCTGGCAATCGTTGCCGCCGAAACCCGCGAGATTGCCGGGCAGGCGCTCGAATGCATTGACGTAGAAATTGAGCCGCTCCCGGTGGTCTCAGATCCGGTTCAGGCTCGCCGCCCCGACGCCCCCCGCGTTCACGAAAAGGGCAACCTGCTCAAACACATCCAGGTACGCAAGGGCGACGTTGAACAGGGCTTCGCGGGCGCTGAGGTGGTGCTGGAGCATACCTTCCACACCCCCATGCACGATCACGCCTTTATCGAAACCGAGTGTTCTATTGCTCGCCTCAATGAGCAGGGGCGCATGGAAATTTACGTTGGCTCGCAGATCCCTTATTCCGACCGCAACCAGGTGGCCCGCGCCCTGGGCTGGCCCGAAGACCGCGTGCGCATTATCGGCCAGATCATCGGCGGGGGGTTTGGCGGCAAGGAAGATATTGCCGGGCAAATCCACGCCGCTCTGCTGGCTCAGGCCGCCGGGCGGCCCGTCAAGCTCTTGTACGACCGCCACGAAAGCCTCCTGGCGCATCCTAAGCGTCACGCCACCCAGATTCGGGTGAAAGCCGGGGCAACGCGCGACGGCCGCCTGCGCGCCGTTGAAACCGAACTCTATGGCGATACCGGAGCTTACGCCTCGTTGGGCGAAAAGGTGATGACCCGCGCCACTACCCACTCTTCTGGCCCTTACGAAGTCCCGCACGTGAGCGCTGACTGCTACGCCATGTATACCAATAACCCTCCGGCGGGGGCTTTTCGCGGGTTTGGCGTTTTGCAATCGGCCTTTGCCATAGAAAGCATGATGGATATGCTCGCCGCTCAATTGGGGTTAGACCCGGTGGAAGTGCGCCGCAAGAACGCCCTGCGCGTGGGCAGTATCACCAACACCGGGCAGGAACTGCTCGAAAGCGTGGGCCTGTTGGAATGCATTGACCGGGTGGACGCTGAAGTGCGCCGCCTGGCCGGCGAAAATCCCTTTGCGGCCCGCTCCGTGCCAGGTCACCCGCACCTGAAGCGCGCCTGGGGGTTTGCGGTGGGTTACAAGAATACCGGCCTGGGTGGCAGCGCGCCCGATAAGGCCGGCGCTCACGTAGAACTGTTTGCCGATGGCTCCATCGAAGTCCGCACCGCTTCCGCCGAGTTGGGTCAGGGCTTGCCCACGGTTTTGCAGTTGATCGCCGCGGAAGTGCTGAACCAGCCGCCGGAGCGCGTGCGCGTACTGCTTTCAGATACCGACCTAACCCCCGACGGCGGCCCGACTACGGCTTCGCGCCAGACCTACGTTACCGGCAACGCCGTGCGCCATGCCGCCCAGGCGCTGCGCCAGGCCCTCACCAGTGAACTGGCCGAGCGCTACGACGTAGCTCCCGAATATATCCGCTTTGAGGAAGGGTTGGCCCGCGTGGATGGGCGCGCCGTTCCATTGGGCGAGGTCGCGCGGGCGATGATCGCTTCTGGGCGCAGGCCGCTGGCCGAATACACCTATTGGGCGCCGGCTACTCAACCCCTGGGGCAGGGTGGCGATATGCACTTTGCCTTCTCTTTTGCAGCTCAGGCCGCCGAGGTAGAAGTTGATACCCGCACCGGCGAGGTGCGCGTACTGCGCGTGGTGGTTGCCAATGACGTTGGCACCGCCGTCAACCCCCTGGGATTGCAGGGCCAGGTGGAGGGCGGCGTCATCATGGGCATTGGTCATGCCCTCACCGAAAACTTTGTGCTTGAAGAGGGCCGCGTCATCACCGACCGGCTGGCGCGCTACCGTATTCCGTCTATCACACACACGCCGGAGATCACCTCGTTCATCGTTGAACATCCTACTGCCGAAGGGCCTTACGGCGCGAAAGGCGTGGGGGAGATCGTCCTCATCCCGACCCTGCCGGCTATTACCAATGCCATTTATAACGCGGTAGGTGTGCGCGTTGATTCTCTGCCGGTGGATCAAGAGAAAATTGCCCAGGCACTGCACAACTTCTGATCTTCTCCAATTTACATGGATTGGGGAAGATGAGTTTTACTGGCCGTAAGCGCGCTCGTACCAATCGGGGTTTTCGGCCACCCAACCGGTGACGCTTTCGTCGTAAGGGATCTGAACTTTCCACCACGTTTCGCTGTCGGCCTGCACCGGGCCTGCAATGATCTCGATGTATGTGCCGGTTTCCAGCTTTGCCAGCACTCCGGCGCTCTTGGTGGGCTGTGCGCGCAGGTTGAGCGGCGGCGTGCCGCCTGCCTCAGTAATGAGGTAGATATCGTGGAGGCGGAAGGCAAGGGCAAAAGCTGGCTGTCCGCCGGGGAGGGTGAAATTCTGCGCATAGTCTAGTCGCGGCGGTGGGGTCGTGACCAATATCCTGCGCCATTCCTCATCCGTCAGGCGCTCGCTGCGCGCTTGCCTGAACTCGTAGTAAGAAAAGACCCCGCCCTGGGCCACATGCAGTTCGCCGTTAATGGGTACGGCTGCATAGAGACGGTCGAGGGTTCCCACGCCGATTTCCAGCACTTCGCCTTCTGCGCCGGATACTGCCGCTACTACTGGGATGGGTTGGGGTTCATCCAGGGCGGTGGGCAGGCATTCCACAGGCCCCAGGCAGGATTGAATGACATAGAAATCATCTCCGGTCAGCGGCTGCCCGCTCAACTCTTTCACCGCGATATCGCCCAGAGAGCGCAACTGCGCTCCCATCTGGTCCAGGCCGCCCTGAATCATCTCCAGGGGCAGGACGCTGCCCGGCTCATAGGATGGTTCTTCCACGGATGGGAACCGGGCGGTGATTTCCGTCACCTTCCAATAGAGCGAGTCGGCCAGGTACGCCAGACGGTAGAAGACATCGGGGTTCGGCTCCACGTAAGCCGGGGCCGGTCCCGATCCGGGCGGACCGCCGCCCCCCATAAATTCTGGCATCTTGTTGTATAAGACCGTATCATGCTTTAGCTCTGCGAAGCTGCCCAACGCCGAGTTGAGGTCTTTATAACTCCACGCTTCTGTTTGCATATAGGGCGGGTAGGCCGCCGTTTTGGGCGCAACCTGCGGGATGAAGGCATACAGCCAGGCGGAGTAGAAGCGGTTAAGCCATTCGCTTTCGGGTTGAGCCTGGGCGGCCTGGCGCAGTTTTTCGACCTGTTGAGGGTAGTTGCGGTAGCGGGTTTCGCTGGCCTTTTCCTGGGCCTGGTAAGCGGCCTTCGATCCAAAGACAGCCATCACGTCCAGCCCAGAGGGGAACTGGCGCTTGTGGTCGGGACTGCCAACCTGATCGTAGATAAGGTTTTGAAAGATGAAGGCGTCCAGGGTAAAACGTTGGCCCATCAGCCGCCAATCGCGCGTGGCTTGCAGTTCAGCCGTGGAATTCACAAACGTAGAGTTGATCTGCGGCGCGGGCAGTGCATCTACCTGAGCCAGAAACTGCTGCCATTTGGCTTCATCCGCCAGGTCCTGCGCCTGCATGGATGGGCCGTAGACCTGGTCCATCAGCGCCGCGAGTTCCAGCGGGCCGGGGTCGTCGCTGGGGCCAATCAGGTAGGTAAGCGCCTGGTGAATACTGCCCCACTGCTGGGCGGCAGTAGCGCGCAGCGCCAGGGTGATGATCAGCGGCACGCGCGAAGGCGTGAAATTAGGATCAGGCGCGGCCAGGGGAAGGGCGACGCGCCCATACCAGGTCATGCCCTGGAAGTAACGCTCCAGGGTTGGACTGTTGGCATAGTGACCGACCGGTTTATAAGCGCCGTAGTCATCCTCAAAGCCGGGGAACAGCGCCGACCGGTCGCGCCCGGCGGCGGCCTTGATCTGGTCCAACTGCGCGGCGGCGCGCGCTTCCAGGCCGGCGGGTAGAGAGGCTTCTGGCTCAAACAGTTTCAGCGCCACGGCCAGGTAAGCCGCTGCCAGTTCCGCGTCGGCTTCTGCTGGCGTGCCTTGCAGTACCTGGCGGTACTGTTGAACCTCATCCAGCAGGGTTCGGGTCAGGCTGGTCATGGCCGGGTAGAAGCTCTCGCGCTCCAGTGACTTGAGCAGTTCATCAAAGGCCAGGTGGAGGGCGTGGTAGGCGGCGTCTGTGGTCAGGTAATAGGGCTGGCCCTGCCGGTTGGCTACGCTAAAGCGGATATCCGCAAACTGCTGGTCGCCGGTCTGGGCGACGACGAACCCATTTTGCATGAGGAAGTCTCGCTGATCTTCCGTCAGCCCGGCGATTACGCCGGGGTTGCGGATGCGCTCCGGCGCGATGGGCAGGCGGTCAAGATCTGCCCGGTAGATCCCCGGCTGCCAGTGGGCCATTTGCACGCCCTTCACCGGCTGTGAAAGATCCACCTGCCAGGCGGGCGTCACCCGGACAGGCGGGAGGGCCTCGCGGGTGGGCTGGTCTGTTGCGGTCGGCTCCACCGGCGTATTTTGGGCCTGGGAAGGCGTAGCCTGGGGTTCCAGGATGGCTGGGGTGGGCGTCAGCGCGGCGGTGGGGGCCTGTTCGTTTCCACTCCCGAATAACGAACAGCTCATCAAGGCAAGGGCTGTGAAGGTGATTCCAATGATTTTACGCATAGCGCTTTTTACTGGTGCAGTACCACCCCGCAGATCGTCACGACTGAGGTCTGGTGTTGGTCGGCGGGGCAAACCGAGTATCCAAACCGCTGTCCCCGAATCGGCTGAAGCAGACGCAGGGTCAGGTAAATGGGTGAAACTCCGCAAACGTTGTTGACATCTTGCGCGCGCTGGATGGCCTGGTAAAACCCCTCGGCGTCTCCATTGCACATGGCCTGGATAAGTTCTTCATCGGCCTGTTGGAGCAGGATGAGCTTGCCGGGGTCCACCGGGTCCCCGCTGAAAGCTGGCCCGACGTGCGCCAGGTCGCCCGCGGCAACCACCAGGGTTTTACGGCTTTGGGCGGCGCGCCGCAGCACGGCCAGGATGGCTTCGATATCCGGCGGGGCCGCCTGCGTACCGCTCTCTGGCCGGATGGCCCCTAACGCGCTTTCCATCGAGCCGCACAGCACCGGAACCAACTCCACAGGCCGCCCGCCGCGCATGTGATGCAGCCATACAGCCGCCAGTTCGATGGAGTGTTCGCGGCGGTGGTGAAGCTCTCCGGCAAATGCATTTTCTGGCCCGATGACGGCGGCCAGTTCGTCAACGATCTGTTGGGCGGTGGGCAGTACTCCGTAGGGAGTGGCGTAATTCTGGCAGGTCAGGCTAAAAGGATACCCCTCGCTGAAATGATCGGTGCCAAAGATAATTGCCAGGTCGGCTTCACGCGCCGCCTGGGCTGCGGCGCTCCACACCTGCGCATAGACTGGTCCGCCGCGCTCATAATCAATATGCGGGCTGACAACTCCGCGCACCATGCTCCCATCCAGGTCGGGCGTGGGAGTAGAAGCGGCCTCGTCAATGAACTGCTGTAAATAGGCTGAGAGTTCGGCGGCCTCTTGCGGGTAAGACAGCCCGGCGCTGGCCGGCGGACGAAAGGGTTCTCGCCGGAACTGTTCGCGGGCGATCTGGCGGGCCTGTTCAGAGCGTACATTTTCCAGCAGCAGGGCGTCATCCAGGGCGTGGATAAACTCAGCGATACGTTCTGGGGTCAGAAACAGGCCGAAACGGAGGGCCGCCGCGGCCCGCAGCGCGCCGATGTTGCGGCTGCCATCGAGCAGCGACAGGATGGGGACGTAGGGCTGTGGAACCAGCAGAGTCTTGTCGGTGAGGGCCAGTGGATCGCGCAGCAGCAGGTAGGTCGCGCCCTCGTAGCTGACCGGCTGAGCGTCTATCAGCCGCAGTTTTAGATTACCGTTTTCAGAAAGGGGCATTTTGGTCTCCTCGCGCATCTGTCCCTTCATTGTACAACGGTTTGGCGTACCTCCTGGCTGGAAATCTCTGCGCGGCTTTTCCAGGCGACGCCCTTCTTGGCCTATAAATCGCGCTGTTGGAACTGTCTCAGGGCAATGCCCAGGAAGATGATCAGATATAACACAGCATAGCCCATCATCACGTTGCTCGGCTGTGAGGCGGTGGTGAATGGGTTGGCGTCAATCCGTCCGGCGAGCGGTGAAGCCATCAAGAAAGCGGCTTTGTTCCACAGGGCCTCAGAGGGCAGCAGCAGGCTGGAAAAAATGCCCAGGTTGACGGCGGTCTCGTTATTTAAGGCGGTGCCGATCCGCTCGACCCACCCACCGATAAAGGCCACCCCATACGCGCCAAAGACGGCCCCACCGGTCGCCAGGGTGGAGAAACGGCTGCTGAACGCCAGCGTCAGGGTCATAATCACCAGGCTGTTGAAATAGATCATGCTCAGGCCGGCCAGCCCGTTGGGAGGGCTGTAACGCGCCAGCAGCCATACGCTGACAATCACTCCGCCGCCCATCAGAAGCAGATATCCCATCAACAGGATGGCGTACCCCAGCCATTTGCCCACCACCACCTGACTTCGCAAGATAGGCTTGGTGACGATCGCCTGAATCGTCCCCGACTGGATCTCTCCGGCCAGACTGTCTGCCGTAATGAGAGCCGCCGAAGCGACGCCCAAGAAGTTCACCACATACATCCCCGCCAGCACCAGGAAATTATAGACTTCTCTGCGCATCTGTTCAATGCGTGAACCCATGCGCCCGGCATCGGCGCTGATCTCGTCGTTAATAAAGTGAAACCCCAGGCTGTAGATTACCAGGAAGGCAATCCCTAACAGAAGCGCCGCCAGGGCGATTTTACGGCGGACGGCTTCGCGGAAGGTCAGCCGGGTGATAACCAGGATGGTGTTCATAAGCCTCCGTCCGTACCGACGACCTGGATAAACAGGTCTTCGAGTGAAAGGCGCTGCGGCAGGATAGCGTAGACGCTCACGCCGTTGGTGACCAGACATTGATTAATGGCCGGCAGGACCTCTTCGCTGCTGACGGCTAAAATGATATTCTCACCCTCAACGCGCACCTCACGCCCCCATTGGCTCAAATCGGACAAGACCTGTGGGGTAAAGCCGCGCGCGCGGATGGTGACGGTGGTTTCGCCATCCACCAGCGCCTGGATAGAACTGGTGCGCACTACTTCGCCGTGTTTGATAAAGGCCACCCGGTCGCAGGTGATTTCCACTTCGCTGAGCAGGTGCGAATTTAAGAACACCGTCGTTCCCTGCGCGCGCAGTTGGCGGATGACGTCACGCACCAGACGGCGGCCTACCGGGTCTAGCCCGGAGGTGGGTTCATCCAAAAAGACCAGGGCCGGATCATTCAGCAGAGCCTGTGCCAGCCCAATGCGCTGGAGCATCCCTTTCGAAAAAGTGCGTAACTGCTGGTTGCGGAAGGGGGTCAGGGCTACCAGTTCCAGCAGTTCGGTGATGCGCTTTTCGAGTCTGGCCGGGTCCATGCGGTAAAGCTGGCCGTGCAGGCGCAGAAATTCGGCGGCGGTGAGCCAGTCGTGAAAGCGAAAATGTTCCGGCAGGAAGCCGATTTGGGCGCGGGCGCTGCGGTCGGTAAGCGGCTTGCCCAACAAGCGGGCACTGCCCGACGTGGGCGCAACCAGCCCCAACAACATCTTGATCGAAGTAGTCTTTCCTGCCCCGTTAGGCCCGAGGAAACCGAAAACTTCGCCGCGTTTTACTTGCAGAGTTAGCCCGCGCACGGCCGCAAAGCCGCCATATTCTTTGCGCAAGGACTGGGTTTCAATTGCGAGATCATTATCCATAAGTACAACCAATTTTAACGCATCAGCGAAATAATATCCTGATAAAAAGAGGTCTGGCGGCGGCCAGAGGAAAACTGCCGCCGCCAGGATGACTTGCGCAAGTTGTTCTTTTAAGGAAGGGCCGTCACAAAGGCCCGAGCCGCTTCTTTCCCACCTGCGCCAGCCAGCATATAGAGCCGGCCATTCTTCACCCATACCAGGGTATAGGTGTTGTTCTCGGTGCTTTCCAGGTAAGTGCCGCTGACCCCGTCCACCACGACATCTTCATAGGTGATCTCTTCGCCCTGCGGGATGGGCAAAATCAGCGTGGAAGTCCAATCAATCGAGGCGCTCAGGCTCCGGGCTTCCTCTTCCGACAGACCCAGCACCTGAAGCATGGCCTCGCCGAGTTTGGGGACATCAATGCCGGCGGGCGTCTCTACGGTGGGGCTGGGCAGTTGGATCAAGACGGTGCATTCTGCTAACGAGCCAGCAGTTGGGTCCTGCTCTGGGCAATCGCCATAAGCGGCGGCTACAGCAGTTTGTACATCCAGGTGAATTTCTTTGCCGTCCACTTCGGCTGGCAGGGAGACATCAATATCCATCACATCCAGCACGGCCTGTAAGCGCGGCTGGTCAAGGATAAACGTTGCCTGCAAACCCGGCTTGATATACAGGGTGGGGGTCTGATCGGGCAGTTGGGGCAGGCGGGGCGTAAAACCGGCCTGTTCAACAGCCTGTGCCGCCGACTCGACTTTTGTAATTTCGCCCTGTTCCTTGATCTGGATATTATCTTCAAAGAGGGCTTCCATGCTGCCCTGCTGGTCAGCAAGCTGGCCGTGGGTTTGCTCCAGTTGGGTGGGGTCAAAAGGAATGACGGTTATCTTCTCCACCCGGAACAAGCCAAGGAAACTGCTGGCCCAGGCACGAACCGGGGTGAGGCTGAACAACAACGCCAAAACGGCAAGGACCGCAATCGCGGCCCAGAGGGTGCGGTTTTTGAACATAGTCAATTGTGGCTCCTTTGGGTGGATCTGAAAACGTTGGTAAGCCGCTTGCGCAGGGCGGGGCAGTTCGCGCGGCCCAGGCGCGAGGAGATCCAGGCTGGCCCTCACCTGCCGGGCACGGGCGCGGACCTGCTCCAGCCTTCCGGCGCATTCCTTGCAGCGGGTCAGGTGTTCGCGCGCCTGCGCGTACTGCCCGCTTGCCATTTCGTGATCCAGGTAAGCGCGGAGCATGTCATCTTTAAGATGCATCTGGGTCTCCTTTCCGGTAAATCCGTTCAAATTTCTCTTCAGCGCGCGCAATCAGGTTGCCGACCGAAGCTGGCGCAACGCTCACAGCGGCGGCAATTTCTTTATAAGAAAGCCCGGAGTGCCGCAGGATCAAGATTTGTACCTCGCGCAACTGCATCTGGCGCAGGACTGCGTGCACTTTCTGGCGCTCATAACGTTTTTCTGTTTCGGCTTCGGGGCTGTCGCCGCCTATCCATTGCAGTATGTTTTGGCCGGCTTCGCTTTCGTACTGCATTCTGCGGCGCGCGGCGCGCAGCGCATTGTATCCCAGGCGCGTTGCGACGCGGTATAACCAGCCTGCCAGGTTCTCACGGCTGGACGGTGGGTTTTCCCACAGCTTCCAAAAAGTCTCTGCGGTGAGATCGTCTGCTTCATCCCGGTCGCCAACCAGGCGGAATATCACGTGATAGATGCGTGCGTAGTATTCCTGAAAGGCCGTCTCCAGGGAGTGCTCATCTAGCCGGGCCCTGGCGAAAAACAGGTTGGTCTGCTTCACAATGTTTATTTTACCCTGCTCCATGTTTACCGCCGCGCTTGCTCCCAGGTCCTGGTTGTTCAGGGCGCAGGACGGTTGGGTTGATCCTGCATTCATCTTATAAACACCGGCCAGCGCGAGATTGTGACATGCATCGAGTCGAGCAGGGCAAATTTCAGGTTTTGTTAAACACGACGAGCGCAGCCAGCCAGGCTGCGCCCGCAGTGGGCTCGTTTGAAATACTGCTTTCAGGAGCGGCTGGTCAGCTCGATGTCAATTGCCTGAATGCCGGCTCCCCGATCTGACTTCGCCAGCTCAAATTCGAAGAAATAGTTGCGGCTGGGCAGCGCCGCCGGGCTGACCATGGGGGGCAGATTCGAATCGTGGAAGAAGGCGGTCATATACGGCGAATCGGGGTGACGGGTATCGGTGATCCACAATTCTGGCGAGATGGTTTTGAGGAAGCGCATAAAACCATAACCCTGCTCGCTGTGCCAGTAGCACCACCCGCGCACGCGCGAACCGATCTCGCCCCAGGGGACGGTACTCTGTTCAAATTGAGGCGTGCGGTACTTCACCGGGATCAGGCTGGGAATGAGATAGCCAGACATAAACATATCGGCTTCTTGTTTTAATCGGGAAGAGACATTTTCCAAACCCACGATTTCAACCCGACAGCCCCGGTTTTGCAGTGCGCGCACCACCTGAACAAAATCGCCATCGCCGCTGGCAATCAGCACCCGATCTAAATTTTCCGATTGGAGCAGGGCGTCTACTGCCAGATCGAGGTCAGCATTGGCTTTGCCGATTCGATTGCCCGACTCATCTTCATACCATCGAATTTCTTTGACGATGACTTTATATCCCAGGTCTCGCAAGGCGGAATGGAAGTTGGCGGAACCTTTTCGATAATCGTCATCGCGCTCAGCTCGATGAGCGTCATACGTTACGTAGGCGTTCAACCGAACAGGCTCGGCTCCATCGCGGCAGGCGAACTCGCGCAGTACATCGTACTGCATCCGCTGCCCGCCGTTGTTGTAGATGTTGGCGACATCCACGTAGACTCCAACTTTAAAGTTGGATGATTTGGAAGACATAGACTTCTGCTGAAGTTGAGTGTTCATTTAGTACATTTGCCTATAAGAGAGGGATGTTTTAATAGGATTGTACCAGTTTACCGCATTCAAGAGAGATAGTCAAATAAATCTGGATTAGATTTAACTAAGAAATTGGCCGTTTTTTTAGGGAATTTCCTGCAATTTTGCCCCAATCTGCGATTACAATGGGTAATTCGATGAGCCAGCTTCTTGTTCCACGTCTATTTCAGGTACGCCGCTGTACGCGCCCAACGTGCCGGCTGCGTTTTACCACAGAAGCGGCAGACCACCGCGCGCTGCGCTGCCCGGTCTGCCGCGCCGTCACCGAACCAGTCGGCCCGCCCTACCCACAGGCGGCGATCCCTGCGCGAGAAGCCGCGCCCGGCAAGGGCCCACACCTGGAAGTACTGCTCGATAACATCCGCAGCGCCTGGAATGTAGGGTCAATATTGCGCTCTGCGGATGGCGCGGGTGTCCGTCACGTTCACCTGTGCGGGGTGAGCCCCACGCCCGATCACCCCAAAGTCGCCAAGACTGCGCTGGGAGCAGAGCAGTCTTTGCCCTGGTCTTTTTACCCAGACGGTCTGGCGGCCGCCTATGCAATGAAAGAGCGAGGGCTGCGCTTATGGGCGCTCGAAGGCGGAGAACGCTCGGCCTCCTTATTCGAGGTCGGCGATGATGAGCCAGGCGCTGCGCTTGGGTTGATTGTGGGGAACGAATTGACCGGAGTTGACCCTGGTCTGCTGGAATTGTGCGACCGCGTGGTTCACCTGCCAATGCTGGGTACGAAGGGATCTCTCAATGTGGCGGTCGCATTTGGAATTGCAGTCTATTTCATTCGTTTTGGGCGCTATCCCTCCACGGTTTAACCTGATCTTTTGTCCAGTTTTTTTTCTACCCTTTTGTCCAGGAAAAAACAGGGCATCGGAGGGTCGTTTTTGGTGTGGAAGAATGGTATGTTGAGGGTGTTAAAACCAATAAAGAAAGCTATACCAAAGGAAGGTCGTCTTTGCGGGTAGAAAGTTTAGACTCGGCTATCGAAATTCATGATGCGATTGCCCAAAAGCTGTTTTCTGCATCTTTAATAGCGGATGTTTTGCCTCGTTTATGGGAGCAAAACCCCTCGGAGGGCCGGACAAGACTGCATGAACTGCGGGCGCTGACGCAGGGAGCTATGGATGAGATGCAGAGCCTTCTGGAAGAACTGCGGTACTCTACAAACGGCCTGCCAGTCACAATGGAGGGAAGGGATGCTAGGGGAGGAAGCGCCTCGGCGGAACAAGATTAGGGTCTTACTGGTGGACGATCACGCCGTAGTCCGCAGCGGCCTGAGCGTATTTTTATTGGTGTTCGATGACCTGGAATTTGTGGGCGAGGCTGGCAACGGGAGAGAAGCCATCCGCGCCTGCGCGGAGCTGCACCCCGACGTGGTCTTGATGGACCTGGTGATGCCAGAAATGGATGGGGCGACGGCCACCCGCGAGATCCGACTGCGCTGGCCGGAGATTCAGGTGGTGGCGATCACTTCTTATAAGGAAGATGATCTGGTGCAGGCGGCTTTAAACGCGGGCGCTATTGGGTATTTGCTAAAGAATGTCACGGCTGACGAATTGGCCGCGGCCATCCGCTCGGCGGCTCAGGGCGTGCCGACCCTGGCGCCCGAGGCAACCCGGGCGTTAATTCAGGTGAACCGTGCTCATCACCAGGTGGAGCGGATTGAGCTGACGGCGCGAGAGAAGGAAGTTCTGCTCTTGATGACGCGCGGCCTGAGCAACCTGCAAATTGCCGACCGGCTGGTGGTTTCGCGCTCCACGGTGAAGTTCCACGTGAGCAGTGTGTTATCGAAGCTGGGGGCAACCACGCGCACCGAGGCCGTCGCTATTGCCTTGAAGAACCGCCTGGTTGACCCACAGATGGATGTGCGCTACTAAGCATATTCAGGATAGATGTCGGTCCCCTGAGTGACAACATTCTATTGCCGCCACACAGACCGGCGGCTACAATGAAATCAACTCGCGCCCATTCGATTAGAGAGAAGGGCGCGAATTGGTATTGCTGGCAGCCTGCTTGGGAGGATCGAAATGAACGAAAAGAGAAGAGCGCCTCTGTTTCCGCGCCGCCGGGCGCTGCGCTGGCTGGCGGTGAGCGGCGTGGGGGCGGCTCTGGCCGCCTGCGGCGCGCCGCTTACCGCCCAACAGTCCGAATTTCAAGAAACCGGGGCGGCAACGCCTGAGCCGCCAGCCGCGGGAGAAACCTACCTGGCGGTGGCGCGGGGAGAAGACCCGGCGGTCATCACGGAGCGGGCTGTTGCGGCGCTGGGCGGGATGGAGCGGTTTGTCAAAAAAGATTTTGACGTGATTATTAAGCCCAATATCTGTACGGACTTTTACACCTATGAGTACGCCGCTACCACCAATCCGGTGGTCGTTGCTACGCTGGTTAAACTGGCGTTGGGAGCGGGGGCCAGGCGCGTGCGGGTAATGGACTATCCCTTTGGCGGAACGGCCAAAAGCGCCTATGCCAAAAGCGGCATCGAGGATGCGGTGAAAGCCGCCGGCGGGGAGATGGAGGTCATGAACAGCAGTAAGTTCAGGCTGACGAAAATCCCCAATGGTAAGGCGATTCAAGAGTGGGTGGTCTACCAGGAAGCCTTGAAGGCCGACCTGTTGATTAACGTGCCAATTGCCAAGCATCACAGCCTGGCAAGGGTGACGCTGGGCGGTAAGAACATGATGGGGTTGATTCAAGACCGCGGCGGCATTCACGCGGAGATGGGCGAGCGCATTGCTGACCTGGTCAGCCTGTTTCGACCCGGGCTGACGGTGGTGGACGCGGTACGCACACTGATGCGCAATGGCCCGACCGGCGGAAGCCTGGACGATGTGAAATTGACCAACACGGTGATCGCCAGCCACGATATGGTAGCCGCCGATGCCTATGCCGCCACGTTCTTTGACCTGCAAGGCCGCGATGTCTCCTACGTCCGGGCGGCAGCGGAACGCGGGTTAGGGACCCTGGACCTGGAGGCGATCAAGATTGAGGAAATTCAGGCTTGAGAAAACCCTGGGGTAAACTCCTGCGCATGAGCATCCTGCGCCGGGCCGTACAGGCGGCGGCGCTGCTGGCATTCCTGTATCTGATGGGAGCGGCGAACTTTTTGAACCCCTTGCCGGGGCTTGCCAACCTGTTTCTGCGCCTAGACCCGCTGGTTGCAGTCACTGCCATGCTGGCGGGGCGCGCCCTCATCGCGGGGATGGCGCTTGCAGGGGTTACGGTTGTAGCGGCGCTGTTGTTTGGGCGGGCCTGGTGCGGGTGGTTCTGCCCATTTGGGACGGTGCTGGACATTTTCGCACCCCGGAAGGCCGTCAGGCAGCGCTCCGCGCCGCCTGAACGTTTGCGGCTGGTGAAATATCTCTTGCTTCTCATCATTGTGCTGGCCGCCGTTTTTGGCAGCCAGGCGCTGCTGTTCTTAGACCCTATTACCATCCTGACGCGGACGGCGGCGGCGGCGGTGTGGCCGGCGCTGGGGTACGCAGTGGCGCAGGTGGAAGCGGTCTTGTATCAGGTAGAGGCGCTGTGGGGGCCGCTGGATGCCTTCCACAACGCGGTGATCTATCCGGTTTTTCAGGATGCGCGCCCGGTTTTTCTTCAGGCTGTGTCGATCTTCTTATTCTGCGCGGCGCTGGTGGCGCTGAATGGGTGGGCAGAACGCTTCTGGTGCCGTTATTTATGCCCGTTAGGGGGGCTGTTAGGACTGCTGGCGCGCTTTTCTCTGTTCCGGCGGCAGGTCGGCCCGGCCTGTACGGGCTGCGCGGCCTGTGCGCATAGCTGTCCAAGCGCGACGATCCGACCGGAGCAAGGGTTTGCTTCGGATCCGGCGGAGTGTACGCTGTGCTATGCGTGCGTAGATGTCTGCCCGCGCCAGGGGAATGCCATCCGCGCGGCGTGGCCGGGGTGGAAGCCGGCGCCTGCCCAACCTTATGACCCTGGTCGGCGCGAGGCCCTGGCGGCGTTGAGTGGGGCGGCGGCAGTGGCGGCACTGGCGGGAGTGGAGCCGGTGCGCAAGCATCCACCGGCCACGCTCATCCGCCCGCCGGGGGCAGTAGAAGAGCATTTCGCGGCGCTTTGCATCCGCTGTGGTGCGTGCGTGCGGGTGTGCGCCACCCAGGGCTTACAGCCGTGCGGGTTAGAGGCCGGCTGGCAAAATCTGATGACCCCGCGCCTGGAGGCCCGCCTGGGTCATTGTTCGTTCAACTGTAATGCCTGTGGGCAGGTTTGCCCTACCGGGGCCATTCCGGCGCTCACGCTGGCGCAAAAAAGGCAAACGTTCATGGGCCTGGCGCGGGTAGACCGCAACCGCTGTCTGCCCTGGGCCTACGCAACGGATTGCATCGTATGCGAAGAAACCTGTCCGCTGAGCGACAAGGCCATTAAGCTGGAAGAGGCGACCGTCACCAACGCGCGGGGCGAGCAGGTGGTGATGAAGCGGCCCTATGTGGTTAAAGAGCTGTGCATCGGCTGCGGCATGTGCGAGAGCAAATGCCCGCTGACGGGCGAAGCGGCCATCCGCATCTACGCGCGCCGCTCCCAGTAGAGCGAACCGCTTTCAGCGGCCGGCGGGCTTATTTTTCTCCATCACATCCAGTTTGGCCGCCTGGTAGGGGGCGACGACGTCGGGGACGGCGGCGGGACCAGCGGCAAAGGCTTCAGCGATGCCCTGGCGCATTTCTTCCCAATAATCACGGGCGGCCTGGCGTTCATCGGTCTGGAAGCGCCTTACCCAGGCGGCGAGATCGGGGTTGTTTAAGCCTTCGGCGGCCCAGCCTTCGAGGTAGACGCGAATCATGGCGATGAGGCGGTCGCTGTCGACAAAATGAACGGCGGCCCCTTCGCGCTCGTAGATGGCCCTGGCAAGTTCGAACTGGTGGGCCTTGTAATCTACCGGGAAATCGTAGTGAGCCGAGATGATCTCGTCTACAATAGCCTCGACCCATTTGCGGTGAAAGCGGCAAACCCCAGTGTTTTCGCTAAAGAGTTCGTAGACCATGCGGTAAACGCAGCGTTTCCCCAACTCACGTGGGGGAAGAAATTCCAGGCCGTAGTAGACGTAGTATTTGCCCATCATGGGCATGGGGCTGGCGATCATGCCGGGGACCCAATACTGGTTGGGGGTCATACAGCCCTGCTCACCGTGGGCGGTAAAGACAGCGCGGTCGAGGACGCGCTGGCCGGGCCTGGTGAGGCCCATTTGCGCGTCCAGCCGGGCGGCGGCGGCGCGGATGCCCTGGCGGAAAAGCTCACCGGCCGGTTCAAACAAGATCATGCTGAGGATGCTCTGGGCGTAAGCGGCGTTGCGCCGCGAATCGGCTACTACATCGAATTCCTCGGCCTGAGAGGCAAAGGTAAAGCGCAATTCTGAAGCAGGTGGCAGGTCGAACGCGCCGGGGTCGAGCAGGCCGTCGCGGATCAGTTCCATGATCCAGGCAGCGGTTCCGCCGGCCTGGATGGCATCCAGGCTCATGGCATCAACAAAATGATTCAGTTCTTCGGCGGCGCGCTGGTCGAAGATGCCGCACAGCGGGCCGAGGGCCTGGTATGGCTCATAATCCTTTTTGTAGATGCCGGAGAACTTCTTACAGGCTACCGAACACGGTTCGCCGCAGTGGCTGAAGTTCTTGGGCGCGATAATTTCTTCGTTAAACTGCTTGAGGTAGTGATTGATGATGAAATTTTCGTGCTGCCGGAGGCGCGCGTCAGAACTTTCGTAGACAGAAGCGTAATTAAAGCTAAGGAGCTTGTCTTCGGCGGTGTGCATATTGACGCCAAAGGTCCCGCCGGTCTGGAAGCCGGGGACGTAGCGGTACTTCTCCGTTGCGCCGAGATCAACCTTAATCATCGAATCGCCGTAATACTGCTGGAAGTAGCTGTCGATCTCTTTGGAATCTTTGAGGTCGGGATCTTCCCAACTGCCGCCAAAGATACAGGCGGCGATGCGGTGCGTCTGGAGCAGACGCGAACCCAGGCCGCCGCGCCCGGCCCAATCATCAATGGGGGTGATGAGGCCCTTTTTGACATGGTTGCTGCCGATGATGCCCTGATTGGTGATGCGCGCCGCCGGGCCGACCGCGAAGACGCGGACGTTGTCGCCTTCAAACTCGTGGTGATAGCGGTCGAAAACGGCCTGCTGGAGCGCATAGAAGCCGGTGAGCGGCTGGCCGAGGGGGTCCGCGTAACGCGCCCAGATGACATCAGGGTGGATAGGCTCCAGACGGACGGTGATCTCGCCGTTCTGATGGTTGAGGATGAGGACAGAATCCTGGGGGGCGGAACCGCGCAGGCAGACAAAATCTACCCCAATCCGGTGCATGATGTAAGCCGCCCCGCCCAGGCTGGAGTCGTAAAAGCCTTCCCAGAGTGGGGAATAGGCACAAAACACCAACCGGCGCGTTCCAGGGATGCGCGAACCGGCCAGCGGGCCGCCGCCCCAGGTGAAGACGACCGGGTCAGCGCGCCCGTCCGCCGCGGCGGCTTCGTTAAAGCGCACCCAACCGTAATCAACCGGGCCAATGATGCGTTCATCGTTGATGGGGCGGATGTGAAATTCACCGGTGGGCAGGTCTATCACCAGTTCGCGCTGCATGAGTTGATGGGTCATTTTAAAGTTGCTCCATGGGACGCCCGGCGAAAGCACCAGGCCGGCTATGAATTGGATTCCAGAGATTTAAGGAAGAGGTCAAGATCCTCAGCGAGCATGTTGGGGTTGTCTTTGGGGTAAACGCCGGCGCAAACGGCGTCTTGTGGGCGCAGGTGGCGGGCGGCGAAAGAAAAAGCCTCGTCGGGTGGGGTACGCCCGGCGGCGAAGATTTTGTAGTGGATGGCCGGCCGGCGCAGGCACTGGATGGTCTCAACCATGCGCTGGCGGTCGAGAGGATCAAAGACTTCGACGGCTCCGGCGATATGGGCGGCGTGCTGGTCGCGTGGGGTAGGGTTGTAGTAGGAACACATATGAAAATCTAGGTCAGAGAGGGCATCATTGGCCCATGCATGGACTTCTGGCTTGTGAGCGGCGATGCCAACGGGCCGGCCAGTAGATTTGATCCAGGCGATGGCCTCTTCGGCTTCATTCAGGCGGCCCTGGGCGTAGAGGAAATCCATCTGCCCGCCGTGCAGGTAAACGGCGGCGGCTCCGGCGCTAACGGCGGCGCGCGCGCCGGTTAGGGGCGAGCCAAATTCCGGGCAGGTTTGGGCAATCCACCGGATTTGACCGCCTTCATCCCAATATTCGGCCAGAACGCGGGCAATGTGGCGGTCGGCCCGGCCAATGAAGGTGGTGACGCCCAGTTCTTCGGCCTGGTGGAGCGTGCGTTTGATCTGAGCGGTGGTGAAGTAGCGCACCATGGCACGATCGGTTTCTGGGTTCTGGTGCGAGAAGCCGCTGAAGGGGTTGCCGCCGAGGATGAAGCGGCTGACGCTGAGGGAACCAAGCTGGATAACGGGGAGGGGCATGGGGTTTGTCCTGCCTTCCATACATAGGAATTAGCCGCCGCGCTCAATGATGAAGCCCGCCGGAAGTGGATTACGGGTTAGAGAATTCGTCTTAATGATGGAGAGATTTTACTGCTTATTGCGCCGGTTTACAATTTCTTTTTAAAACTGATTCATGCCCCGATTTGTCTTCCTTGCTTTTAGTGGGCATACGATTAAATAGAAAAAGTCTCTTGGCGATGACCTACTCTCCCGGGAGGTCGCCCTCCGAGTACCATCGGCGCTGACAGGCTTAACGACCAGGTTCGAGATGTAGCTGGGTGTACCACTGTCGCT
>DAOUAC010000057.1:0-46592 GCA_034434155.1 Anaerolineaceae bacterium | reverse complement strand
ACTTTCTGGGCCGCCATCCTCTCTGGGGCCTGCGGGCATACCTATGGGGCTAATGGGCTGTGGCAGTTGAACAATGTGGGCCAGCCTTACGGCGCTTCACCCTGGGGCGGAACCTGGGGCGGCCCGGCCTGGCAGGAAGCCGCCCGCCAGCCGGGAGCCGCGCAAATTTGCCTGGCGAAAAAACTGCTGGAACGCTACCCCTGGCCGCGCTTTGAGCCCCACCCAGAATGGGTAGACCCCTGCGGCAGTCCAGAGAACGTGGATTGGCCCTTCGCGGCGGGCATCCCCGGCGAAGTGCGCCTGATCTACTTCTATTGGCCTACCTTTCAGCGCCCAAGCCGCCAGTACGTTGTTAAGGCACTCGAACCCGGCATTGCTTACCGCGCTTTCTTCTGGGACCCGCGCACCGGCCAGGAATTCGACCTGGGCCGGATTGCGCCAGACGCTGATGGCAGTTGGAGCATCCCCATCCAGCCAGAATTGAAGGATTGGGTGGTCGTCCTCGAAAAGGTGACCCCGGCATGACGGCTCTCACCCCGCGCGAGCGCGTCCGCCGCGCTGTAACCTTCCAAAAACCCGACCGCATCCCCAAAGATATCAGTTGGGGGTTCACCCCTGCGGTGATGGAAACATTTAAACGGCAAACCGGGCGCGATGACCCGGAAGAGTATTTCGGCGTTGAAGTTCGCTTTGTGGGGCTGGACCTGCCCCCCGAGCGCGCCCCCGCCGCCGAGGAAGAGCGCCGCGTCACCTTTGGCCGCTATTACCGCGACCTGCCGCCCAATGCGACCATCTCGGAATGGGGAACCGCCTACCTGCCCGGCACGTTTTACCACTTCACCCAGATCGTTCCACCCCTGCGGAGCTTTACAACCCTCAAAGCATTTGAGGAATTCCCCCTGCCCACCTTTGACGAAGACTGGCGGCGCGCCTATGCCAGCGAGCGCATCGCCGCCTTCCACCGGCGCGACCTGGCGGTGTGCGGAGCCATGGCTGTGACTATCTTTGAAGTCGCCTGGCAGTTACGCGGCATGGAAGAACTGTTCGAAGATTTCCGCTTCCGCCCTGAGCTGGCCGATTGCCTGCTGGACCGCATCACCGCAGTGCGCCGCGAACAGGCCCGCTTCTTCGCCGCGCAGGGCGTTGATATCCTCGTCTTAGGCGATGACGTTGCCATGCAGACCGGCATGTTAATGAGTCCCCCAACCTGGCGCAAGTGGTTCAAAGGCCGTCTGGCGGGCATTATTCAAGAGGCCCGCGCCATCCAACCGGACCTGCCGGTCTTTTACCACTCCGACGGCAACCCCCAGGCCATCCTGGCCGACCTGGTCGAAATTGGCGTGACCATTCTCAACCCCGTACAACCCGAATGCATTGACCCGCAGGAAGTACGGCGGCGCTTTGGCAAACAATTGGCCTTATGGGGGACGATTGGAACCCAGACCACCATGCCCTTCGGTACGCCTGAAGACGTGCGCCGCGAAGTGCGCGCCCGCATTCAAACCGTCGGCATGGAGGGCGGCCTGGTGCTTGGCCCAACCCACAGCCTGGAGCCAGACGTCCCCTGGGACAATATTGTGGCCTTATATGAAGCCATCGAGGAATACGGAAATTTCGGTTAACAGGCACAAACGGATGACCACTTCTCTCCCTTATCAAGATTCATCACTCTCCGCGGACCGCCGCGCCGCTGACCTGCTGGCGCGCATGACGCTCGAAGAAAAAGCCGCCCAACTGAGCGCCGTCTGGCTGACGGAACTGGCCGCAGAAAACAGCCCGCCTTTCGCGCCGGTGTTTTCGCCAGAACGTGCGCAGGAACGCATCCCCAACGGCATCGGGCAAATCACGGCGCTTGCAAGCCGCAGTTCATTTCTTCCCCAACAGGTCGCCCGCACCGCCAACGCCATCCAAACCTTCCTCACACAGCACACCCGCCTGGGCATCCCGGCTATTTTGCACGATGAATGCGCCGGGGGCTTCATGGCCCGCGCGGCGACCGTCTTCCCTCAGATGATCGGCCTGGCCGCCGCCTGGGACCCGCAACTGGTAGAGGAAATCGCCGCCGTGATCCGCGCCCAAATGCGGGCAGTGGGCGTGCGCCAGGGGCTGGCTCCCATCTTAGACGTTACCCGCGACTTGCGCTGGGGCCGCGTAGAAGAGACCCTGGGCGAAGACCCCTACCTGGCGGCCTGCATAGGCACGGCCTTTGTGCGCGGCTTACAGGGTTCCGATCTGCGCGCAGGCGTGGTCGCCACCGGCAAGCATTTCGCCGCTCACGGCATGCCTGAAGGCGGGCTGAACTGGGCTCCCGTTCACGTTGGCCCACGCGAACTGCGCGAAGTATATTTCTTCCCTTTCGAGGCCGCCGTGCGCGAGGCCGGACTGGCCGGTATCATGAATGCCTATCACGAGATTGACGGCCTGCCCTGCGCCGCTTCGCGCGAACTGCTCACCGAAGTTTTACGCGGTGAGTGGGGGTTTGAGGGCATTGTCGTCTCAGACTATAATGCCATCGTCATGCTGGCCGACTATCACCGCGTCGCGGCAGACAAGAGCGAGGCCGCCCGCCTGGCTTTAGAGGCCGGCTTAGACGTGGAACTGCCCGGAACTGACTGCTACGGCGAGCCGCTCCTGCAAGCCATCCGCGCCGGAAAGATCAGGATGGATACGGTGGATACAGCCGTGCGCCGGGTGCTGGCGCTCAAGTTCCGCCTGGGACTGTTTGAAAACCCGCTGGTAGACGAGGGCCTTGCCCTACAAGTCTATGACCGGCCTGCTCACCACGAACTGGCGCGCCGCGCCGCCCGCCAATCGCTGGTACTGCTTAAAAACGACGGGAATCTCCTGCCCCTGGTGCCTCCGCCGTCATCCATTGCTGTCATCGGCCCCAACGCTCACGAACTGCGCCACATGGTCGGCGATTACTCCTACCCTGCCTTCACCGCCCTGATCGAAGGCGGAGACAAGCCTCCCACGGCTTCGCATTTTCCAGAGCGCTTCCCACCTACCATGCAAACCATTTGGCAGGCCATTCAAGAACGCGCCCCGGCTGGTACCACTGTCCGCTATGCCCAGGGCTGTGCCTACAACGGCGAATCGCGCGATGGCTTCGCGGAAGCGATTGAACTGGCCCGCCAATCGGACGTAGTGATCTTTGCAGGTGGGGGCAAATCGGGCCTGACGCAAGACTGCACCAGCGGCGAACTGCGCGACCGCGCCGTCTTTGGCCTGCCGGGCGTGCAGGAAGAATTACTCGCCGCCCTGACCGAAACGGGCAAGCCGCTGGTTTTGGTCATCGTCAACGGGCGGCCCGTGGCGCTGCCGGCATTGGATGAAAAAATCGCGGCCATTCTGCTCGCCTGGCTGCCCGGGCAAGCGGGTGGCCCCGCCCTGGCCGAAGTCCTCTTTGGCGATGCCTCGCCCGGCGGCAAGTTGCCCATCTCCATCCCGCGCTCGCCGGGGCAGGTCCCGGTCTTTTACGGCCACAAACCTTCGGGGGGGCAGTCGTTCAACTTCATCAACTACGTAGATCAGAGCGTTGCGCCCCTATACCCCTTCGGCCACGGTCTTTCCTATACGCAGTTTGAGTATTCTGACCTGCGCATCACCCCTGCTGATCTTACCGTAGGCGCGGAGCTGTCTATCCAGGTAGAGATCCGCAATACCGGCTCACGCCCAGGTGAAGAAGTCGTCCAACTCTACCTGCGCGACTGTCTCGCCAGTCTCACCCGCCCCGTCCAAGAGCTAAAAGGCTTTCGAAGAGTATCGCTCGCGCCCGGCGCATCCTGCCGGGTCACTTTCCATTTAGACCCGGCCCAATTGGGCTTTTACGATCTCCACATGCGCCGCGTTGTCGAACCCGGCGAGTTCGAGGTCATGGTCGGCAGTTCATCCGCAGATATCCGCCTGCGCGGGCGCTTTACGCTCTCTGGCTCCGCCCCCATGGAGGTGACTCGCAAGGTCTTTTTCAGTACCTCAGACGAACACCGCCTCAGCTAAACGTCAGTATTTTTGGGTCATCTCCCAGCGGAAGCGCGCCGCGACACCGGGCCGCGCCGTGCGGTCCTCCTGGAACATCCCGCACGCCGGGGCCTGGAATAACGTCTCGCCATCCAGGGCGTACACCGTTCCGTTAATGAACCCCACCGCGCGCCCTTCTGGCCCCTGGCGCAGGCTGGCAAAAGCCGCGTCGCTTGCCAGAGGGCCGTAGCTCGTCAATCCTCGCTCTGCCGTATAGGTTGGGCGTATGTCTTCCAGGCCGGCTCCGGCATTCAGGTCATTGAGTGTACCAAACAGCCATTCCCGTCCCTGCCAGCGCAGCCGCACCCCCACGCCGCGCCCTTCGGGCCGGCTCTGCACCACTTCCACCCCCTGCGCCCGATCGGGGTTCAAGTCGGCATACGGGTGCGGCCACAACACGCTCACAAAATTCACCCAACCTCCGGGGCGCAGATGACCGCTCCAGGTATGGGTAAGCGCAACTTCTTCCTGAAAATGCCGCCGGAAGGGCAGCGCCCTCACCGCGCCCGACTGCCCCGGCACGGCTGGCAGGGCGATTAACAGGGCCGCCTCTTTGCGGTTGGGCCAATCCATAACACCCCGCACATGCGTTTCAAACCAATTTTCCCCTTGCTTCAACAGGTCGGTCGTCCACCACAATGCCGCAATCGTGCGAAAAGCCGCGCGCGTAGCCGTCGCCGCGTCAATCACCAGCCAACACGGCAGATCGGGCAGGAAAATGATTGAGCGATCCCAGATCAGACCAGCGCTTTCGTCCGTCACGCGCACACGGGTATATTCAGCGTCGTGCAGGCGCGTCTGGTACAGGCGCTCCGAGCGCACCGGCAGGTAGCGCCCATCGCCGCGCAGCCAGGGCAGTAGTTCTTGCCCTTCAGGCAGACTGCCATCGCGCCACGCCAGGCGATTGTGATACACCGCCGCGCGGTAAATGCCGTCTGGCGGCTGCTCGCGGTAGCCGCTCTCGTGCAGAAGCAGCGTTTCCGCATGTACCAGCATGGCAAAACTGCCCTCGTCCGCATGGCCGTGATGCATCTTCTCGGCAGAAACCGCCAGCGTGGCGCGCAGGTAATCACGCGCCACCCGGCCATAGTCGCCTTCGTCGCGGTAATTCAGGCAGGCGTAGCTATCAGCGGCGCGCCAGCCGGTGCGCCACACGATTTTCTTAAGCACCAGATCGTCTAACGCATCATCACGGTTGAGCGGTTCGTGTTCGGGCACGGCGTCATCACACTCATTCCAGGCCAGAGCCGCCATCGTCGCCAGGTACGCCGAAGGCGGATCTGCCCGACAGCGCGCCCACAGGCGGTTGGCGGCCCATTTCATCGCCGGGTCGTGATAGGCGCTCACGCCCCACTCCAGGCAGGCCATCCACTCCCACTGCGAATGCATCAGCCAGTGACTGTCGCCATAATCCGGCAGAATCCCCAACGGACTAAGCAACTGCGTCATGGCCTTCAGGTGCATGCGCGGCTGGATCTGGTCGCGCAGTTCGTCTGTGCGCCCGCGCGCGGCGGCATACAGGATCAGCGAGCGCAGCCAATGGGGCTGGTAGAGCATAGCATCCTCAATGCTCCATCTCCCCCAGCTTTCTTCGGCCAGCTCATCGGCCAGCGCGGCCCATGTAGGGGCCTCCGCGTGGTCTGGAAAAGCCTGAGCCGCCGCCGCCAGCCCAGCCGCGCGCAGCATAGCACGGTTATGCCCGCCCCACTCTGGGAAGAACGGGATAGCCCTGAGCGTATCCGCCAACAGCGCCACCAGGCGGTCCAATTCGCCGGGCGTCAGGGCGGGGCGGATGTTAACTACTGCCGGCACAAAAATTGACGGATGAAAGACCGGCTCCATTGGCGCAATACCGTTGACGTACTCTGGGCGCTGGCGTGCGGCTTCTTCTGGCAGACTGGCGCGCCAGTCGTGATAAAACAACAGCGCATCTCTGGCCTGTTCGGCCAGCCGCGCCTGCCCGCTGCGCGCGTACAAAAACGCGCAGGTCGCGCCGAAATCCAACATCCAGCGCGGTGGAAAATAGCCAAACAACGGCGTCAGATCTTTGACCTGCTGCAAAGCCCTGTCTCGTTCTGCTCCCGCGCGCCGCTCTTCTAGCGCGTAGCACTGCCAGATGAACTGCTCGTAGTCTGCTCTGGTTGTCATGTTCGCCATCCACTTTTTTGATCCAATGCACCTGAAACGAACTCATTTACTTGATCATGGTTTCTCTATTGCATTTAAACCCACTCTTAACCTATAATAACACAAGATTTCTTTTCGTAATTTTTCGGCATTTCTGACTTCCCAAAGAAAAGAGGAATTTTACGAAACGTAACGTTTCGTAGCTCGTACTTACCGGTAGGCATTAAGCCTTATTCAGAAAGGAGGTGAGGGCACTCTCAATCGTTCTATTATTTTTCTGGCAGAGCACGTTACGTTTTGAACTGCCAGAAGAGGTTGGCACATTGTTCCGATCGAATGGAGGAAAAGAATGGCTATGAAGAAGATCGCAAGGCGTGAATTTCTGAAGCTGGCTGGCATTACCTCGGGCGCGGCAATCCTGGGGGCGTGCACCCCACAGCCCCAGGTCATCACCCAGGTAGTCAAGGAAACCCAGATCGTCGAACAGACCAAGATTGTGGAGAAGGAAGTCCAAAAGGAAGTGGAGAAGATCGTTGAGGTCACGCCCACTCCACCGCCCGCCGTACTCACCCCGCAGGGCCGCGAGATGCCCGCCGATGCCGCCCCCTTGGATAAGCAGGTATTCTACGCGGCAGGGACCGAACCCAAGTTTCTCGATACGGCCCGCGATATCTACTCATCTGGCGCCACCAACCTCGGCGACGAACCCCTCCTGCGCAACAACGAGAATATCGAACTGGTCCCGGCTCTGGCTGAATCCTGGAAGCCCGGCCCGAACGCCGAATATTGGGATTTCACCATCCGCAAAGAGGCGCTGTGGAGCGACGGCCAGCCCATTACAGCGGATGATGTCGTCTATACCTACTGGCACCTTTCGAACCCCGCCCTCGCTAACCCCTGGGTCTGGTTCTACTTTGATATTAAAGGCGTGCAGAAAGTCGCCAGCGGCCAGGGAACCAAAGAAGACCTGGGCGTGGAGAAAATTGACGATCACACTGTGCGCATTTGGGGCGAGTACGGCCCCATCCCCTACCTGCCGGCGCTCGTCTCGTACCAGGGCGCGGCGATCACGCCCAAGCACGTTGCCGAGAAGGACCCCGAACACTGGGGCGATTCCATCGAAACCTTTGTGTCGGGCGGCCCCTATATCCCCGTTCAGTGGGATCACAACAAACAGTTGGTTTGGGAGATCAACCCCAACTACAAGGGCCCTCATAAGCCCGCCATTCAGAAGGTCGTCAACGTCATCTTCGCCGCCGGGGCGAACCAGTTCAATGCTTGGCTGAACAAAGAAGTGGACCTGCTTCACGTGTTAGATCAGGCTCAACTGGCCGCCGCGCGCTCAGATCCAAAACTTAACGCCTTGCTGCACTTCTTCAACAACTTCCAGAGCTCCTACATGGCCTTCAATACCAACATGCCGCCCCTGGATAAGAAAGAAGTCCGCCAGGCTCTGGCCCACGCCATTGACCGCGATACCCTCACCCAACAGGTGCTGAACGGCACAGCCGTCTCTGGCTATTCCATGCTGCCCCCGGGCTTCCCGGCCTACAACCCCGACCTCAAAGCCAACCAGGTCTATGATGTGGAACTGGCGAAGAAGCTTCTGGCGGATGGCGGCATCACCGACCCGGCCAGTGTCACCCTCGAAGTCTTCACCAACGGGCGCGACGTGGCGGTGGAGTTCGTCAAACAGCAGTGGGAGACCAACCTGGGCGTGAAAGTCAACCTGACCCAACTCGAACCCGGTGTGTGGGGCGAAAGACGCGCCAACCACGATATGATGATCTTCCGCGGCCAGTACGAGTATGACTTCGTTGACCCGTCTAACATGCTCACCAGCCTGTGGCGCTCGGTACCGGCCCCCGCAGGCAAGAGCGAGCCGTGGGGTTCTCCACGCCACGCCTGGAAGAACGAGGAGTTTGATAAGCTGCTCACTGCCGCTGGTTCTGAAGTGGACGTTCAGAAGCGCATCAAGATGTTCCAGGACGCCGAACAGATCCTTACTTCTGAGGCCGCGGCTGCCTTCCTCTATCACCAGGTGGTCTTCCAAATCTGGTGGCCCTGGCTGGTGGGGATGCATCCTGACAAAAACGGCAACGTTGTCTTCCGCTGGCTCGATATTTCGCGCTTCCAGATGTACATCCACAAAGACGTGGACCAACTGAAAGCGCAGTACTAGCCTCCGTTCTTAAAACCAGGTCTCGCCGCGGTCCGGTACAAGAGACCTCGCCCCCTGGCCTTCTCTCCACCCCAGAGAGAGGAGAATGTACCGGACCTGTCCTCCCTCCCTCCCCGTCATGGGGAGGGAGGGCTAGGAGTGAGTCATAGCGCTTGCGCGCGTCGGGCTGGCCCGACCCACCTTCTTCTGATACACTTACACCCATGAACAAACCGCTGCTAGAAGTGAAAAACCTCAAAACCGAGTTCCGTCTCAGCCAGGGAACTGTCCACGCGGTAAACGGGGTCTCGTTTACCATTGGCGAGGGCGAAGTGCTGGGCATTGTGGGCGAAAGCGGCTGTGGCAAGAGCGTCACGGCCCTGTCGCTCATGCGGCTGATCGAATCCCCCGGGCGGATTGTGGACGGCCAGGTATTGTTCTACGACCGCGACCGCATTGTAGACCTGGCGGCCCTTCCGCTCCACGAGATGGAGCGGATTCGCGGCAACAAAATTTCGATGATCTTTCAAGACCCCATGACCTCGCTTAACCCGGTGCTGACCATCGGCTACCAACTCACCGAGCCGCTCAAACAGCACCGTTCCATGTCTGAAGACCAGGCCCGCAAAACGGCCATCCAACTGCTCGACCGGGTGGGCATCCCCGAAGCGGCTGTGCGCATGAACGACTATCCTCACCAATTCTCCGGCGGAATGCGCCAGCGCGTGATGGTCGCCATGGCCGCCGCCTGCCAGCCTCGCCTGCTGATCGCTGACGAGCCCACCACCGCCCTGGATGTGACCATCCAGGCTCAGATTATTGACCTGATTAACGAACTCAAAGAAGAGACCGGCACTTCCGTCATCATCATCACCCATGATCTCGGCGTCATCGCCGGCATCGCCGACCAGGTCGCGGTGATGTACGCCGGGCATATCATCGAAAAAAGCCCCGTGCGTGAGATTTTCAGCGCCCCACGCCACCCCTACACCCAGGCGCTGATTGGCTCCATCCCCCGCCTGCGCTACTGGCCCGACCGGCTGACCACCATCGAAGGCGCGCCCCCCAACCTGATGACTGAAATCACCGGCTGCCCCTTCCACCCGCGCTGCCCCGTCCGCATCCAACGCTGCGAGGCCGAGCGCCCGCCATTCATCGAATCTACCCCAGGCCATGCCTGCGCGTGCTGGGTAAATGCCTAGAAGTGAGACGACCCACCTATGTCTGATATCCTCGTGCAAACCAACGACCTGGTTAAGAGCTTCCCTATCCGGCGCGGGTTTTTCGGCCAGCGGCGCTACCGCCTGGTAGCCGTAGATCGCGTCAATCTCGCCATTCGCCGGGGTGAAACCCTCGGCCTGGTGGGCGAATCGGGCTGCGGCAAATCTACCCTGGGGCTGACCATCATGCGCCTGTATGAGCCAACCTCTGGCGCGGTCTGGTTCAATGGACAAGATATGGCCCAACTCAGCGGCAAAGAACTGCAAAAACACCGCCGCCAGATGCAAATGATCTTTCAAGACCCCTTGGCCTCACTTGATCCGCGCATGACGGTTGAAGAAATCTTGCGTGAACCGCTGATGATTCACGGCATCGGTTCTGAACAGGAGCAAATTTTAGAGGTTAACCGCCTGTTGAACGTTACCGGCATGCCCGCCGATGCCGCCCTGCGCTTCCCTACCGAGTTTTCGGGCGGCCAGCAGCAGCGCATCGGCATCGCCCGCGCCCTGGCGCTGGAACCCAAGCTCTTGATCTGTGATGAACCCGTTTCGGCCCTCGATGTCTCCGTACAGGCCCAGATTCTCAACCTTCTGCGCGACCTGCAGGACCGTTTTGAATTGACGTACCTGTTCATCTCGCATAACATCGCCGTAACAGCCTTTATGAGCCGCCGCATCGGCGTGATGTACCTGGGCCAGCTCGTTGAAATTGGTCCCAGCAAAGAAATCGTCATGCAGCCGCTCCATCCTTATACCCAGGCCCTCATCAAAGCCGTCCCTGAGCCCGAACCAGAGCTAAAGCGCCTGAAGCGCTCGCTCCTGGGCGAAATTCCCAGCCCCATTGACCGCCCGACGGGCTGTCCCTTCCATCCGCGCTGTCCCATCGCTCAGGAACGCTGCAAAGTGGAGCAACCGGCCCTGCGCGAGCTTGGCCCAGATCATTCGGTCGCCTGCCACCTGGCTTAAACCCGGAAGGAGATAAAGGTAATGGGTCGTTACATTCTCATGCGTTTACTCGGGGTCATCGGCGTATTGATCGCCGTCTCGATGATTACGTTTTTTCTGATGAAAGCCGTCCCCGCCGGCCCGTTTGATATCATGGCCGTCGCCAATTCCAAATCCATCCCACCAGAAATCAAGCAGCAGTTGATGGCCAAGTATGGGCTGGATAAGCCCGTCATCGTTCAGTATCTGCTGTTCATGCGCAACGCTGTCCGCCTCGATTTTGGCTATTCGTTCTTCTACAACGGCCAGACCATTTCAGAAATTTTCAAAAACCAATGGCCTTACTCCATCCACCTCGGCCTGCTGACGATGGGCTTTTCCATCATCGTTGGCATGGGGTTGGGCATTGGAGCGGCTATGAAGCAGGGCAGTTGGGTTGATTACCTGGGGACGGGCGTTTCGCTCTTTTGTCTGGCAACGCCCAGTTTTGTCCTTGCCATTTTGCTCCAACTGCTGTTTTCGGTCAAGTTAGGGTGGGTTCCTACCGGCGGATGGGATCACCCCAAACAGTGGGTGCTGCCGGTGCTTGCCAACTCGCTCGGCCCGGTGCTGATTTTACAGCGTTACACCAAGGCCAGTATGCTAGATGTACTGCACTCTAACTACGTGCGCACCGCCCGCGCCAAAGGAATGCCTCAGCAAACGGTAACGTTTGTTCACATCTTTAAAAATGCTCTGACGCCCATCATCACGGTCGCCGGCCCTATGCTGGCCGGGTTGATCACCGGTTCGTTCTTCATCGAGAGCATCTTCCGCATTCCGGGCATCGGCCAGTTCTGGGTGACGGCCATCCAAAACCGCGACTATCCGCTCATTATGGCGACCACCCTGGCCTGGACCGCCATTATCTCGCTCACGTACCTGATCACCGACCTGCTGTACGCGGCCATTGACCCGCGCGTCACCTACGTAAAGGAGAAATGACGAGATGAGTGTCTCTGCATCCACCGCCGCGCCTCTCAAACTCAAACGCTCCAGCACCACGGCCCTGGCCTGGCGCCGCTTCGCGCGCCACAAGTGGGCTGTCGTCGCGCTGGCTTTCATCATCCTCGAAATCTTAATCGCCGTTTTCGCGGACGCGATTGCCCCATATGATCCTTACACAAGTGACTATACCGCCACCTACGCGGCCCCCAACGCCAAATACTGGCTGGGAACCGATGACCTGGGCCGCGACATGCTCAGCCGCATCATCTATGGGGCGCGCGTCTCTTACTCGGTAGGCGTGCTCAGCCAGGTGTTTATCGTTCTCATCGGCCTGCCCATCGGCGCGATTGCCGGGATGGTGGGGGGGTGGGTTGATTTCGCCATCATGCGTCTGATTGACGTGCTGTCTTCAGTTCCGGGGCTGTTGTTTTACATCCTGCTGATGGTGGCATTGGGCGCAGGGCTGCCCAATATCATTCTGGCGATGACGATTACCGGCTGGATCGGCATTGCCCGCCTGGTGCGCGGGCAGGTGCTTTCGCTCAAAGAGTCAGACTTCGTGCGCGCCTCGCGCTCGATGGGCGCCAGCACCGCGTGGATCGTGCGCTCGCACATCATCCGCAACGCCCTTACCCCCGTGATTGTCTCGATGACCCTGGGTGTTCCCGGCGCAATGTTCGCCGAGGCTGGCCTCAGCTTCCTTGGCCTGGGCATTACCCCGCCCACGCCCTCGTGGGGGCAGATGATCGGCATCTATCAGACCTTCGTGCGCACCTCACCGCATCTTATCCTCTACCCCTCGCTGGTGCTGGCAGTCACCATGCTGGCCTGGATCGTCTTAGGCGACGGCGTGCGCGACGCGCTCGATCCCAACTTGCGGTCGTAGGGAACCGTCAGCGGTTATTCTTTCGCTCCCGGTCGGGTTGAAGGCTTCCCTGAGCAACCCTCAACCCGACCCTTTTTTCGTTCAGAGCCTACTCAAAATTCAAGCGGATGCCCTCGCCCTGGTAGACAATCTCCAGGTTGGCGGCCCCCACTCTGGCCTGGCAGTAGGGCGTTTCAAACTGCATTTCGGTATGCAGCGGTTGAACTTCGCCGTTCACCACCAGGGGCTGTTCCCAGCCAAATGAGATTGCCTCGCCGCGCAGGCTCGTAAAGCGCACCGTATCCCCGGCTGTTTCGACCATCAGCCCCAACACCTTCTGTCGGAAGTTTTCAAAGCTCCCATCCAGCAGTTCGTGACCCATCTGACACACCCACGCCTGCCGCTCGCCATATGCACGCAGTTCGCGGAAGGCCGTCGGTCCGCGCGTGATCCACTCGAACCCGCCGGAAGCGTAGAGTGCCAGGTAGGCCCGCCCCTTGCGCGCCAATGCCCACTGCCCCTCAAAGTGATGCTCGTCAAAGGCCGCCGCCGGAAAGTAAGCGTGCGTAAACCCCAACCAGTCATCTGCCGTCAACCGATAGAGGACGATGAGCGCGTCGCCCCACTGCGCCGCGCGCGGTAACCGTCCGTTCCCGGCCCACAGATCAGGACGATGGGCGCCATCCTCGCGCATGCAGGCCGGGTGATTGGTGAACACCACTGCATCTGGCCCCAGCGTGGCCTGCCAGATGTGCTCGCCCCTTCCAGGCTGCCCTGGGCGGTAATCCTGGGCTGAGGAAAGCATAAAATCGGCAGTGCGGTAACTGACCAGGTCCACCCCCTGCCCTTCGCCCGCCGGGCCGTAGTGCCGCCGCGCCCATACCGCCGGCTGCGGTTCGGCGGCGACGCGGGCGATCGGCCCCGGCAGTTCGTAATTCTGGCACAGCGCCAGGCTGACGGTTCCCATCAGGTGTTCGGTAAAGCAGCCCGCGCCCCACATCAACCGCGCAATGCCCCCGGTGGACTGCAAGCGCCCGCTCAAGACGCTGTCGCTGGCGGCGCGGCCCTGCGCCCCCCCGAACACGCCTGCGAAATCGTTCAGCGCCAGGCTAAAGAAAAGTTTATCCATCAGCGCCGCCGCCAGTTCGACGACGCGCTCATTTTCCGCCAGGTCCACCAGGTGCGCCAGAGCCGCCAGGGCTGCCTCCATCTCTTCCGGCGCGTCCCACGCCTCTAATCCAAAGCGCCCGCGCTCCTGCATCCAGGCCGCGGCCTGGGCTTCGCCGCGCTCGCGGTGCTGCTGCCCGCTCTGGCCGCTGCGCGGAAAGACTCGCCCGCCAAACCTCTGCCCCGCCAGAATAGCGCAGGCGTACAGCAGGATGGCGCGGCTCGCGCCATCCTCCGGCACACTGCCAGAGTAGTCATACTCCACTACCGCCGCCTCAATCGCGCTCTTCAGGTCGGTTGGAAAAGCCTCCACCTCGCCAAAACGCACCAACAGGCCCAACAGCCCTAACAAATCTGCTTCACTACCCACCTGCCCCGCGCGGACGCGTTCCAGGGCGCGCTCCACATGCTTGCGCTCGAACATGCCCCAATCGCCGGTAGCGATGCGCGCAATCTGGCAGTACAGGCTGGAGTTGCGCCGCCCGGCGGCGTCGCGCAGGGCCTCGGCGCGGCGTTGTTCGATGCTCCCGTAAGGCCCAGACGAGTATGGACTGCGCACTACGTAAAACAAATCGCGGCGCTCGAACCGCAGTTTCTTGGTGTAATACAGCTTAGCCGGCGGCAGCAGCGCTAGATGATGCGCTCCGTTATACAGCGGGAAGGTCTTCGCCAGTTCATAGACCGACCCGCCGCCGAACTCCTTCGTCACTTCCTGGTAAATATCGCCTGCCGGGCTTTGCATCCGCAGAGTGATTTCGCCCCGTTGGCGGAGTTCATCCGCAAACCGCAGCGTGATCGGCTCGTTGCGGTTGAGCCGGTCACCGCCGGGGTAGCCATAGACGTAGCGATCCAGGTACGCGCCTTCTACGATCTGCTCCAGCCGCTCCCGCGTTTCCAGGTATTCCGGCTCGATCTCTGTAGGCAGCGTAATCTCTTCCACCGGCCCTTCCACCCGTACCGCCAGCGCCATAAACACCGGGCCGCTCCCCCGACCTGCCAGCCGCGCCAGCAGCTCATTCGCCCCCGGCCTGAGCATCACCTCCACCGTCGCCCGGCGCAGGTCTCCAGAGCGGCCCGCCTGGGGCCAGTCCGCGCCATCCCAGACCTTTGCGCCGTTCAACCACGCTTCCATCGGTCCGCTCCCCGCCAGGTGCAGCTTCACACCCTGTTCCTGAGCCGCCCACAACTGCGCATACGCCCAACCGCACAGCGCAGCGCGCGTGGGATAAACAGCCGTCCAATCTACCAGATGATCTTCGCGACAGCGCATATAACCCCAGCGGACAGCGGGGCTGTGCTCTGTAATCGCGCCCAGCGAACCCAGGTCTACTGGCGCAGGTGTCACTGGCGGCTCCTGCCGGAAGAAGCCTGGCGCGGAACCTGCCTCTTCAGCCACCACCAGCGGCCCCGCCGCCAGCCAGTGATCAATCCAGCCATTGTGGAGCGGATAATGCAGCAGTGTTTGGCCCATCCATTAACCTCGCGCATTGATGTAATATCGTTCCTCAAGAAGTATATCAGAACCTTTTCTTTGCCCCCCCTTTCTGAGTTGTAAACTTATTACGGTCAACGGTATACTGTCTACTGTCAATTTCCTCACAGGCTACCCCAAGGCAGGCCCCATGAAACCTCTGACCATGCGCCAACGCTTACTGGCCGTCATCCAGAACCGCGACCTGGACCGCGTGCCGCTCATTATGTACGATGACCTCATGCCTATCCATTCGCAAGGCACTTACCCCCGCCGTGAAGTGCAGGCGGCTTTTGGCGAGCGCATCGGCCTGCTGCGCTGGAGCGCCGTCCACAAAGTAGTGACGCCGCACTGCCGTTTTGTGACTACCGAATTTTATCGGGGCGAAACGCGCTGTGAGCGCACCACGCTCTACACCCCCGCCGGGTCCATCTACCAGGAACGCGCCTTTGAGCCGGTCTTTCATTCTGGCTCTACCTACAAGCATTACGTCGAAGAACCGCGCGATTATGAAGTCTTGTGGGCCTACCTGCAGGATGGTGAAGTTCTGGAAGACTATGCCCGCTATGAACGCGACGCCGCCGAACTGGGCGAGCGCGGCCTGCCGCTGGCCGCTGTAGAGCGCAGCCCCTTTCAACAGTTGTGGATCGAGTGGACCGGGCTGGAAAGGCTCTCGCTGCACCTGGCCGATTGCCCCGACCGCGTGGAGCAGACCATTGCCTTGCTGGTGGCACGCGCCCGCCGGATTTTTGAGATCGTCCGCCGCTCGCCTGCTCCCTTTATTGACTTCCCCGATAACATCACCGCGCCGCCTATCGGGTTGAAGCGCTTCCAGCAGATCTGCGTCCCCCTCTACAATGAACTGGCCGATCTGCTGGCCGAAAGAGGCGTGCCGGTGTTCGTTCATATGGATGGCGACCTCAAACCCTTACGTCATGCGATCGCCGCGTCAAAAATCGGCGGGCTAGATTCCTTCTCCCCCACGCCCGACAACGATACCAGCGTCGCCGAAGCCATTGCCCTCTGGCCCGACAAGCGCCTGTTCGTCAACTTCCCCTCGTCGGTCCACCTGCGCCCCTATGACGAAGTCCGCGCCGAGGCCGAGCGCATCCTCGAGGCCGGAGGCCACACCGGTCGGTTGGAAATTCAATTCTCCGAAAACGTCCCCCTGCATGCCTGGCGCACCAGTTTCCGCGCCGTCGCCGACGCAGTGGAAGCATTTATCCCATAAATCTTTTTTCACGCCCTTTTAACTACTTCCTTTTCTATCAAAAATCTTTATAATAAAACGAGTTACTTTTCAATTTCAAAAAGCAAGCTCTTTGTTTCGAATCAAAAACCAATTTCATTTCCTCTTGCATCAGCCTGTGCCCAGGCTGGAAAAGGCAGGCTCTTGTGAAAGCTCAAGTCAAGCTCCATAATGGTACGCCCACCCTCTTTCTGGATGATCGCCCCACCTATGCCAACTTCCAATTATTGGGTTCGCTCGACCCTAACCAGCGCGACCTCAACCACCAGCTAATGCAGGTGTATGCCCGCGCTGGCGTCCATATGTATTCGATTGATGCAGTTGGTCCGGAATGGTGCGGTCCGCGCCCAGGGCAGGCGGGCCACTTTGATTTCGCCGCCACTGCCCCGCGCCTGCAAGAAGTCATTGATGCCGACCCCCAGGCCCTGTTCTTACTGCGCATGGGCTTCGAGACCCGCTGGTTGGCTGACAATTGGTGGAACCAGCTTTACCCCGAAGAGGTCGAAATCCTCTCCAACGGAGAACGCTGGTCGGCCTCATTCGCCTCGACTGTCTGGCACGAGGAAGTAAAAGCCCTGCTGAGTGAATACATCAACCACCTGCGCAAAACCGGCCTGTATGACCGCGTGATCGCCTATCAGATTGCCACCGGGACCTGCGGCGAGTGGATTAAAAGCTGGTCCTCGATGAGCCTGGACTGCGGCGATTACAGCGAACCGATGCGCCGGGCCTTCCGCGCCTGGCTGTGGCGCAAATACGGCGGCGACACGGCCCGCCTGCAAGATGCCTGGGCCGATCCACGCGTCACCTTCCAGACCGCCGAAGTCCCCTCGGAAGCCGAGCAGATGAACACTACCCACTTTTTACTGCGCGACCCCCGCCGCGAACAAAAGGTGATTGATTTTTACGCCTGCTATGCTGAAACCGCCGCCGACGCTCTGCTGGGCTTCTGCCGCACCGTCAAAGAACAGACCAATGGCGAAAAGCTCACCGGGGCCTTCTTTGGCTATCTGATGGATATTGCCTGGAACGACAGCTTCTTTAACCTCGAATACGGCGGGCTGGCTCACGCTGAAGTCTCTACCCACCAGCGCAGCGGCCATTTGGGGCTGTATAAGCTCTTGCGCTCGCCGGATATAGACTTTCTGGTCAGCCCTTACGGGTATCACTTCCGCGGCGTCGGCGGTGATGGCCTGCCCATGCAGCCAACCGAGTCGCTCCGCATTCACAACAAGCTGTATCTGCTTGAAGAAGATACCCTCATGCACAACAACTTCGACCCACAGGGCCGCATGCACCCCTTTAAGCATTCGATTGCCATTTACCAGCGCAACTTCGCCCAGGTGCTGACGCATGGGCTGGGCATCACCTGGCTGGAGACGAGCGCCTTCATGGAACACCCCAGTATTGTGGACGAGGCTCACCGTTGGCAAAAACGCTACGCTGAAATCGGCCAGTGGGCCGTACAGCTCAACCGCGCCCCCTCCGCAGAAGTAGCCGTGTTTTTAGATGACGAGTCCTTCTACTACCAGACCGTCCGCAATAACCTTTCCCTGCCGTTGGTCTCGCAGCAGCGCGTGATCAACCTCAACCGTTTCGGCGCACCCCACGATGTCTACCTGCTCAACGACCTGTTAGAAGGCCGTCTGCCCCCCTACAAGCTCTACATTTTCCTCAATCCTATCCATCTCAACGATCAACGCCGCGCGGCGCTGAAAGCCATCCTCCGGCGCGAAGGGCGTACCAGCTTGTGGATCTACGCGCCCGGCTACCTCAACAGTGACGCGCCCTCACCAGCGGACGTTGAAAATATGGCCGACCTCACCGGCTTCCGTTTTGGCAGGGGCGGCTTCTGGGCCCCCTTCATGCACATCACCAATTTCGAGCATCCCATCACCCAAGGGCTGCCGCAGGACCTGTTTTGGGGCAGCACCCACCCGCTCGGCCCGATCTTCCATCTCCAGGACCCCCAGGCCACCACACTCGGCGAAGTGGTCTATTCGCTGGGTCGCTGCCAGCCCGGTTTTGGCGTCAAGTCTTTCCCAGAGCAGCGCCCTGGAGAAGGCGGCTGGAACTCCATTTACGTCGCCACGCCCAGCGTCCCGGCCCCGGTGCTGCGCGGCATCGCCCGCTTTGCCGGGGTGCATCTCTATAACGACCAGGGCGATGTTCTCTACGCCACGCCCGACCTGTTGAGCGTGCATACCGTTTCTGGCGGCAGGCGCGTTTTCCGCCTACCACGCCGGGTGGAAGTGATTTATGATGTATTCAACCGCTGCGTTCTGGCGCAAGACGCCGATCAATTCGAAACCCACCTGCCCCCAGCCTCAACGGCCCTGTTTTTCACGGGCCAGGCCGCCTTGCTCCATTCTCTAGAGGAAATGACCCCATGAACCCGCGCGACATCCTGCTCGAATCAATCCATCACCGCCAACCGCCCAAGGTTCCGTATACACTGGCCTTTGAAGGCGGCGTTGACCTTCAGTTAGATGAGTATTACGGCGGCCCTCACTGGCGCGAGAAGCTCACGCCCTACATCGTCGGGGTGGCCGCCGTCAACACCGACATCCGCGAGCCAGCCGGCCGCCTGCCCACCGGTGAAATCTACGAGAGCGACCCCTACGGCGGCATCTGGCGCGTGGATCGGGCCGAATGGCATTTAGAAAAGCCTCCCCTCGCCAAACCTTCCTTTGAAGGCTATAGCTTCCCCCCGCCAGAGCGTTTCTACCGCCCCGACTGGAAGGAACAGGCCCGCCAGATCATCGCCGCCACCCCCGATTCCTTCCACGTTGCCAACCTCGGTTGGGGGCTGTTCGAGCGGAGCTGGAACCTGCGCGGCTTTGAAAACCTGCTGGTGGATATCGTCTCTGATCCCGACTTCGTAGAAGAGGCCATGGACCGCCTGATGAACCTGTACCTGGCCTTTGTGGAATATACTGCCGACCTGCCCATTGACGGCATCCTCTTTGGCGATGATTGGGGTGAGCAGAGGGGCGTCATCATTGGGCCAAAACGCTGGCGTAAGTTCCTCAAGCCGCGCTGGGCCAAAATCTACGAGGCCGTCCATGCCCACGGCAAGATCGTCATGCATCACTCGTGCGGTTCAGTAGCCGACATCATCCCCGATATCATCGAAATTGGCATGGACGTGCTGGAAAGCGTCCAGCCGGAGGCCGCCGGGATGAACCCCTACGAGTTGAAGAAAAAATGGGGCGATAAACTGACTTTCTGGGGCTGTCTGGGCAGTCAGAGCACCATCCAGTTTGGCACGCCAGACGAGATCAAAGCCGAGGTGCGCCGCCTGCGGCGCGAAATGGGTCAGGGCGGCGGTTACATCCTGGCCCCCGCCAAGCCCTTACAGCCCGGAACCCCCCTTCAGAATGCTGTGGCCGTTTTCGAGGCCTTTACCGAGGAAAATTAAAGAGGAGATCCCCAATGACCGTTGAAAACACCCCGACCATGACCATCTACAACGTCCGCCAGTACGGCGCAAGCGGTAAAAAAGAAGACAGCGCCCAAAGCGCCATCCAACAGGCCATAGACGCCTGCGCCGCCGCCGGCGGTGGAATGGTTTACCTGCCCCCCGGAGACTACACCACTGGTACACTGCACCTGCGCAGCCACGTGCGCGTCTTTCTCGAAGCTGGAGCAACCCTCTACGCCAGCAAAGACCCTGCCGCCTTCGACCGGCGCGCCCTCTTCTACGGCGAGGACATCGAGAACATCTCCCTCGAAGGCCGGGGAACAGTGCACGGCCAGGCCGAATATGAATGGCGGTTGATGGATATCCACGACTGGTATATCTACCCCAACCAGGTGCGATGGGAAAAGGCCGGTCTGCCCCTGCTGCGATCCTTCCCCACCGCCAACTCTATTGGCAACCTGGTGCTGTTGGTGCGCTGTACCGACGTGCAGATTCGTTCCTTGTCGTTCCTGCACTCACCCTCGTGGACAATGCACCTGTGGGGCTGCGAGCGCCTGGTCATTGACGGGGTGTATATTCACACCAGCCTCAAATACGGCGTCTGGGCTGATGGCATTGACCCCGACGGCTGTAAGGATGTGCATATCTCCAACTGCACCATCGAAACCGGCGATGACGCCCTGGTGTTCTACTCTTCCAGCATCTTCGGCCCGGCCCGCCCATGTGAGAATATCACCGTCACCAACTGCCGGTTGTCCTCGGCTTCCAGCGCCCTCAAGTTCTGCGACGGCAACCTCAACGCCATCCGCAACGTGGTTATTGATAACTGCGTCATTACCGGCTCTAATCGGGGCATTGCCTTTATGGTGTTCGACGGCGGGATCGTTGAAAACGTGGTCATTTCGAATATCACCATCGAATGCAAGCGCTTCGACTGGTACTGGTGGGGCGACGGCGACCCCCTGCACTTCAATCTCATCCGCCGCAGTGAGATTGACCCCAATATTGACAAATCCACTGAGCCGGCCATCGGTAAGATGCGCAACATCCTGCTTCGCAATATCTTCGCGCGCGGCATCGGCGCCTGTCTGATCCACGGCAGCCCCGACTCACTGCTGGAGAATGTGGCCTTTGAAAACGTGCGCCTCGAGATCGCCTCTGACGCCGACTCGCCCCTCCAAAAGAGCGAGAACGCTCTGACCATCGAGAACGCCCGCCACCTGCGCCTGAAGGACTTTGAGATCGCCTGGGAAAGCCCCGTCGCCCCCGCCTTTCATCGGGCGCTGAAAATCAACAACGTTCACGGGCTGACGCTCGACGCCGTCACCGCCCCGCCTGTCCCCGACCGAGACGGCGCGCCCGGCGCCATGATGGAGAACGTCACCGGCCTGGAAATTCGCAACGGACGGCTCTGAGATGCGCATCGCAGTCACTGGCGGTAGCGGCCGCCTGGGAACCGCCGTTATTGCCCAACTGGCGCAGGATCAGCACGAAATCCTCAGCCTGGACCGTGCCCTGCCGTCTTCTCCCCCGGCAGAAAACGGGGCAGTCACGTACCGGCAACTGGACCTTCTGGATTTAGAGGCGCTCACCGCCGCCTTAAAGGGCTGCCAGGCGGTCATTCACCTGGCGGCCTACACCAGCCCTTTTGGACAGCCGCCCGGTGTGGTTTACACCAATAACACCCTGGCGAGCTACCACGTTCTGCACGCCGCCGCCGCCCTCGGCATCCGCCGGGTGTGCCTGGCTTCCAGCATCAACGCCCTGGGCGGAATTGGCAGCCGCGTTGGCCGCTTTGATTACTTCCCGGTTGATGAACACCACCCTTCTTACCACGCTGATGACTACGCCCTGTCAAAATGGGTGATGGAAGCACAGGCCGACTCTTTCGCCCGCCGTGCCCCCGAAATGACCATCGCCAGCCTGCGCCTGCACGCCCTGCCCGATGCCCCCCCTGAACTGCAGCACACCCTCGACGGCCCAGAAGCCCCCATTGCCCGCGGCCTGTGGGGCTGGACACTGCTTTCTGAAGGCGCGCGCGCCTGCTGTCTGACGCTCCAGGCTAATTTTACCGGCCATGAGGTCTTTTTTATCACTGCTCCGCGCACCTGCTCAGCCATCCCTACCCTCGACCTGGCCCGTCACGCCTACCCGGCCGTCCCTGTACGCGGCGGCCTTTCGGGCCACCAGAGCTTTTATGACTGCTCCAAAGCCGCCCGCCTGTTAGGCTGGGTGCATAAAGATGTTTAAGGAGTCCTGCATGTCACCCGACTACCCAACCCTCGCGGAAAGCGAAAAGAACCGCGTTCATATCACTGCCATCAAGGTATACCAGTTAAAAAATCACGGCATTCAATCTCTCATCAAAGTCGAGACGGACGCTGGCATCTACGGCATTGGCGAGGCCGGCCTGCCGGCTCAGATCGTTCAGGGCTACCTCGACTTTATGAAAGATTCACTCATCGGCCAGGATGCGCTGGCAATTGAGAAATGCTATGCCGATATGACCCGTATGCGCGCCCAATGGCACGCCCACTGGACCCAAAACCCCACCATCTCCGGCATTGATATGGCCCTGTGGGACATCGCCGGCAAGGTCTTTAACCGCTCAGTCTCCGACCTGCTCACCGGGCGCTTCCGCGATTCAATCCAGCTTTACGTCAACACCCTTGGCCCCACCGATTGGTTCGACCCGGTCTGCTGCCGCGATTGGGCGCAGGAAATGCACGAATCTCCCTGGGGCTTTAAAGTGATTAAATTCGGTTTCGAAGCCATGCTCGGCAAGCAGTTGGCCCCCAACGCCTCGCACCCCGGCTACCTTTCGGATATGCTCACCCCCACCGAACTCAAGCTCATCCGCCAGGGCTACGAGAACTGCCGTGAAGCCCTAGGGTGGGATATTGACATCATCGTCCACTGCCACAATGAATGGGACCTGCCCACTGCCCTGGGAATCGCCGAGGCTGTAGCTCCCATCAAGCCGCTGTGGGTCGAAGACCCCCTGCCCGTGCTGTACTCCGACACCTGGAAGGCCCTGCGCCAGTCTTCGCCGGTGCGCATTATGACCGGTGAAAAGCTGGAACACCCTGCCGAGTTCCTTCAGTTCCTGATGAACAGCGCCGTCCACGCCATCCATCCCGACCTGGCCTTTGTGGGCGGGCTGACGGGCGGGCGCAAGATCGCCGACCTGGCCGAGCTGTTTTACATCCCGGTCATCACCCACAACGTGGGCAGCTATGTGCAGTTAGTCGCCAACGCCCACTATGGCGCAACGGTGCGCAACTTCGTGATGAGCGAAAACCGCATCCCACAGGGCGACCTGTACGCCGAGATGAGCGAAGAGGGCATTACTGTGAAAGATGGGATGATGAAAGTCCCCACCGGGCCGGGGTTGGGCATTACCATCCGCCCGGAAATCCTTAACCGCTACATCGAAAACGGGCGCTGGTAGGGCAAAGATGAACGCTAAAGAACGAATGCGGCGGGCCTTCGCCCACCAAGAGCCGGACCGCGTGCCGGTGGGCGAATTAAGCATTGATGAACCGGTAGCCTCTAAGGTGTTAGGGCGCGAAGCCTGGGTCGGGTACGGCGGGTCGCATCGGGGCAAGCGCGCCATTGCGATGATGGCGGCGGGCCGTATGGATGAATATTACGCCCACGAAGCCGCCGATTTGGTCGAACTAACCCGCAAGCTCGATCTGGACTGGCTTCCCATCCTGCCGCATGGGCGCGATTTTACCCCGCCCGAACCGCTGGGCGAGAACGTCTGGCGCTACGGCGACCCCGCCGGTGACTGGGCCATTTACCAGTACCAGCCGGACTCGAACGTCTTTGCTGAGGTGGATAGCTCCCTGCTGCGCGGCGGTATTCCAGCCCTGGAACGCCTGGTGGAGCGCATGGAAGCCGCGGCCCCCAGCGTGGACGGCCTGGATTTCACTCACGTGGATTGGATCGTCCGCGAGTTGGGCAGTACCACCTTTCTGGTTGGCAACGCCGATATCTACCTGGGCTTTGCCTCGGCGGCGGCCCCGGTCTTTCTCGAAGCCGTTGCCCTACGGCCCGACCTCTATGAGCGTTACCTCGATGCGCAATTGCCTCACACTTTCTGCTTCGTGCAGGCCCAGGTCCAACACGGCGTTGATGCCATCCTCGGCGGCGAAGACTGGTGCGGCAAGACCGGCCCGCTGATCTCACCCAAACACTACCGCAAACTGGTCATCCCACGCCTGCAAAAACTGGTTGCCGAGTGCCACCGCCTGGGCGTGCCATTCATCAAACACACCGACGGTAATATCACCCGCATTGAGCAAGATTTGCTGGTAGACAGCGGCATAGACGCCTACCAGGCCATCGAGCCGGCGGCTGGCATGGATATTGCCGCCCTCAAGGCAAAATACGGCCATCATCTCACGCTCATGGGCAATGTAGACTGCGCCCACCTGCTCACCTTTGGCACGCCAGAAGAAGTGGCCGCCGCCACCCGCCGCGTGATCGCCGCCGCCGCGCCGGGCGGCGGCTTTGTGCTGACTTCCAGCAATTCCATTCACTCTGGCGTGCGCTACGAAAACTACATGGCAATGTTGGAGACGGCCAGAAAGTACGGCCGTTATCCGATTTCTACGCCATAAACCGGTAGCCCACCCCCGATTCGGTCTGGATGATCTGCGGGTCGTGTGGATCTTCTTCGAGCTTCTGGCGCAACTGGCGGATGTACACGCGCAGGTAGGCAATCTGACTGCTGTCATAATAGCCCAACATGTGGTTCAAGATGGATTGGTGGGTCAGCACCCGTCCGGCGTTGGCCGCCAGATAGGCCAGTAGTTTTGATTCTGTGGCAGTCAGCTTTACCGGGGTATCGTTGCGGGTGACGGTGTGGCTGGCAAGGTCAATGGTAATCGCGCCGGCCCGCACCACGCTGGAGCGCGCCCCCCCCGCCAGACTGCGGTGACGGAAAGCCACGCGGATGCGCGCCAGCAGTTCTTCCACGCCAAAGGGCTTGGTCAGGTAATCGTCAGCCCCGGCATCAAGTGCGGCCACTTTTTCTGTTTCGCTGTCGTGAGCCGAAAGCACGATGACCGGCATATTACTCCACTCACGCAACTGGCGCACCACTTCTACCCCGTTAAGGTCGGGTAACCCCAGGTCAAGGATCATCAGGTCCGGCTGCTGTGCGGCGGCCAATGCCAGGCCCTCTTCGCCCGTTGCGGCCACGGTTACCTGATAGTTCTGCCCCAGGATGGTTCTAAGAGCCCGCAAAATCTGACGTTCATCATCAATAACGAGAATGTGGGGTTTGCCAGTCATGGCGTTTCACCTTCCTGTTCGGGCATGGGCGGGCGCGTGCCCTCAAAAGACAACGGCAGGGTAAAGAAAAACGCTACCCCATTTGCCAGGTTTTCGGCCCAGATGCGCCCCTCATGCGCCTCGATGATTCCTTTGCAAATCGAAAGTCCCAAACCCGTGCCGCGCATGGACTCTTGCGCCGGGATAGGATAGAACTTTTCAAAGATATGCTCCAGATACGCCTCTGGGATGGGCGGCCCCTGGTTGCGCACCGCCACCCGGACAGCGTTTTTTTCTTCCTCAGCCGACACCCAGATCTCCTTACCCGGCGGGGTGAACTTCAGGCTGTTGCCGATCAGGTTGATAAACACCTGCTCCATCAACACCGGGTCTACGGCTACCAGGGGCAGGTCTTCAGAAATGTCAATCTGTAAATTATGGCGGCGAGTGAAGCGTTGCAAACGGCGGGCGGCGGCGCCGGCAATTTCGGCCAGCGAACTCCACTCGCGGTCCAGTTTGAGCGCCCCGGCTTCCAGGCGTGACATATTCAGCAGATTGCCCACCAACTGGGTAAGGTGTTCAGTCTCTTCCAGCAAGAGCGATTGCAGTTCCGCACGGGCTTCTGGCTCTAATTCCACATTGGGATTAAACAGGCTGGTGGCCGCCGCCTGAATGGTTGCCAGGGGGGTGCGCAGTTCGTGCGAGACCGAGGAAAGGATGGCCGTTTTCAGGCGGTCGCTCTCTTCCAAAACGCGGGCGCGCCGGTCGCTGGCCGCCAGCATGGCCCGTTCCAGCGCCAGCGCGCTCTGACTGGCAAAAGTGCGCAGCAGACGGTCTTCTTCTGGTGATAAAGGCGTTTTCACCCCCCACAGGCGCGCTTCGCCCAGCCTGCCTTTCAGCGATACCAGCGGCTCAGATACGGCGGGCGGCTCATAACGCGGCACAGCCCCCTGCGGCGCTCTCGCCAGCACCGGCGCGTCGGGCAGCGTCAGTTCCACCTCAACCAAAGCCGCCTGGAACAACTCGGCCAGCCGCCCGGCCAGCGTCGCGGCAATGTCGGGCGGGTCAATCTGCCCGGTGAGGGCGGTGCTTAACGCATATAACTGCACCGCCTGGCGCTCGCGGGCCTGCACTTCTTCCAGCCGTGCCTGGGCGCGCACCATCAGGCCGCTGAACAGCACCGCCACCCCCAACATCACCACCATAATCACTACATCCTGAGGATGCTGAACGGTGAGGGAGTAATACGGCTGGATGAACAAATAATTGAAACACAAAAACGACAGCACCGAGGCAGTGATTCCAGCCAGCCGCCCGCCGAACACCGCGCTAACGATCACCGTCACCAGGTAAAGCATCGCCACCACCGCCGGTGAAAAGAACCCTCGCAGGGGCAGCAGCGCGAGCGTGCCAAGCGCCACCACCCCCGGCGCCAGTAGAAAGCGCAATAACCGCCGGATCGTAAACATAGAAAAATTGTAACAGCGAACAGCCAGCCGTTGACAAACAACGGCAGGCTGTTTTCTGTCAACCGCCCACCCTCTCACAACTGATACGGCACTTCCACAATCACCAGGCCGGGCTTGTTGAGCATGGCGAAGCGCAATAACAGGGCAGTATTGTTATGCAGCAGGCCCTCCCACCAGTGCCGGGTGACAAACTGCGGAACCACTACCGTCACTACTTCACGCGGGTTACAACAGGATAGAATACCCTGAATGTATGCCAGCACCGGCTCGATTAACAGGCGGTAAGGCGATTCGAGAATCACCAGGCGCACCCCTTCGCCAAAGGCGGCCCACTTTTCGCGCACCTTGGCCGACTCGCCCGGGTCGGTGGAAACATGAACAGCCGTCACATCCGGCGAAAGCGAGCGCGCATAATTCAGAGCCGCTAGCGAGCCGCGATGCACCCCGCCTAACAAGACGATAACCCGGTGGCGCGAAATTTTCGGCATCGACTTAAAGTTATCCAATGACAGGCGCGCCGCTACTTGCCGGTAGTGATGGTGAATGGACATAAAGATCGCCACCATCGTCGGGATGAGGAATAGGATAATGTAAGCACCGTCTCGAAACTTGGTAAAGGCAAACACCAGCATTACCACCGCCGTGCAGAGCGCGCCAAAGCCGTTAACGATCATCTTCAGCCGCCAACGCCGATCAAAGCGCAGCGTTGAACCCCGTTCTTCGATTGCTTCACCCGGTTTTAGATGGCCGCTCTTCCACCATCGCCGCGCCATGCCCGCCTGCGAGAGCGTAAACGACAGGAACACGCCAATGGCATACAGCGGGATCAGCCGGGTAACGCTGGCCTGGAATGCAATAATCAGCACCGAGGCCAGGATCGCCAGGGCTACAATGCCGTGCGAGAACACCAGCCGGCTGCCGCGAAAGGTGAACTGGCGGGGCAGGAATCCATCGCCGGCCTGCAAGGCGCTCAGGCGCGGGAAGTCTGCAAATGCCGTGTTAGCCGCCAGAACAAGAATGATGGCCGTCCCGGCGATCACCGCCAGGTAAAGCGGCCCCTGCCCCCCGTAAATCGTGCGGGCCAACTGCGAAATGACTGTTTCATGCTCTGCGGCCACCGCTCCAACGGGCCCGACCAGGAACGAAATGCCCAAAAACAGCGTAGCGAGGATAGAAGTCATCCAGATCAGGGTAATCCCCGCATTGCGGCTGCGCGGCTCTTTAAAGGCCGTAATGCCGTTGGAGATCGCCTCGATGCCGGTCATGGCCGCCGTGCCGCTGGAGAAGGCATGTAACAACAAGAACGGCGTGATCGCCGCCAGCGCGCCATCTGTTTCGACTACCGGCGGGTTTACCACTGCCCCCAGCGTCCCGGTAAAGTAGCGGAACAGCCCTACTCCTACCGTCAGGAACATGGTGACGACAAAGAAATAGGTTGGGATGGCAAACGTAATGCCCGACTCCTTCACGCCGCGCAGGTTAATCAACATAATCAGCAAAACCAGGGCAACGGCAATCTCCACGCGGAAGGCGAACCACTGCGGATAGGCCGAGGTAATCTGCGCCACCCCCGATGAAACTGAAACGGCCACCGTCAGGATGTAGTCGGTCAGCAGGGCGGCCCCGGCAATCTGCGCCGGTAGTTCGCCCAGGTTGTCGCGGGCCACAATATAAGCTCCACCCCCGCCCGGATAGGCATGGATGGTTTGCTCGTAGGAGACCGAGACGATGACCATCAGCGCCACAATGGCGACAGCGATGGGAAAGGTAAAACGAATGGCCCCGGCCCCCGCCGCCGCCAGGATGAACATGATCTCCTGGGTAGCGTAGGCGGTGGACGACAAGGCATCTGAGGCGAACACCGCCAGTCCAACGGCCTTGCCGATGGTCTGATGCGGGGCGTCAGCGGTCGCCAGCGGGCGACCAATCAGCCAGTGGCTTAGACTCTTGCGCGGAATGGTGATGATCTCTGGCTGAAGAATAGTTGTTCCAGATACGATTTCTGTTTTCATAGGTAATTCACCTTTAAGCTCTATGCACTTCCATACGCAGATATCGTATCAGGAGAAAATAAGGGGGATAGGTGGAATGGATGCTAAAAAAATAAGGAAAAAATAAAGATGCCTGAGACCAAAAAGTCTTGATCTAACGCGAAACATCACCTTTAATGGCCCGGGTAGCAAAGTAATGATCAATGTAAGGATCCAGAGGGTCTGTACCACCACCGTTATCTTCGTAGAACCCGGCGATCCAAAAGCCGGCATCAATCTGGCCGCCGATCAGGTCGCGCAGCGAGTGACCAAAGCACACCGGCTCATTTTTAGCCGCAATCAATTCCTGGAACTCAGCCGCGCTCAGGTCGCGCAGATCAGAATAAGGTATCTTGTAGCGCACAACCAGGCGGCCTTCATTCCAGCTTTTGAGATCGAAGAGATACGCAACTGGATTAACACAGCCCGCCAGGAGCGCGCCGCCCGGGCGCAGTACCCGGTAGGCTTCGCGCCAGACCGGCAGAACCGTATCAACGAAGGGGTTCGAAACCGGGTGGACGATCAGGTCGAAACTGGCGTCGGGGAAAACCGATAGGTCGCGCATGTCGCCCTGCACGGTACGCAGCGCCAGCCCCTCACGCCGGGCCACCAACTCATCCTGAGCCAGTTGCTGAGGGGAATTGTCAAAAACGGTAACATCCGCCCCGGCGGCGGCCAGCACCGGCCCCTGTTGGCCGCCGCCAGAGGCCAGACACAGCACCGGCTTGCCCGCCAGCGGGGGGAACCACTCCGCGGGGACGGGTTTGGTAGGGGTGAGGACAATCTGCCACTCTCCGCGGCGGGCGGCGGCAATCACAGACGAATCTACGGGCTGTGTCCAGGGGTTGCCTTTGGCGACCTCAGCGTCCCATGCCTGACGATTGTATTGGATAAAATCTTCCACGTTGGTTTCCTCCGGTTATCATTATACTAGCTGCCGCAGGGTATAGTCCTTTTGCAAAAGTCCCACTGATCGCCTTATTTTATTTGACGCCAAACAGAGTCCTATGCCATAATTTCTTTATCCATGTTATAGATTTTCCGACATAAGGCCCACAACTTAAAACCCGTTCCTGTAACTATCTTTCAAGGAGTTAGGAAAATGCGCACCGCCGTTGTTATTTTCTTATGCCTGGCACTCTTCCTCACCAGTTCAGCCTGTATGCTGTTCACGCCCAAACAGGCTCCCCAACCCACCGCGGTAGAGGCCGTCCAGGTCCAGGCCGCGGCTACCCTTGCGCCCTCCAATACGCCCGCGCCGACCGCCACTGCCACCCTCGTCCCCACCCACACGCCAGAGCCGACCGCCACCCCTAACCTGGCGGCTACCGAAGCCGCCAAAGAAAAAGAGCAAATGACCGCCACCCAAAGCGCCGCAAAGACTGCCACGGCCGCTGCCGCCGCTACGGAAGAGGCCGCCCTGCTCGCTCTCAACCAGGCGGTCTTTGACAAATTGCTTCAAGATGGGGCTGTCACCCGCGCTGCTACCTCCGCGCCTATCCAAGTGGAAGACTTTCACGAAAGCTGGGCCCAACTTGGCTGGTACCAGTGGTGGAAGGTCTACGAGGTTGAAAATTTCGTCGTCTCAGCCCATACCAAATGGCGCTCGGCCAGCCGCACCGCCGACTGGTGGAACTCTGGATGCGGCTTCACCTTCCACATTGATAAGAAAAGCGATCACATCCTCGTCTATCTGGCGCTCGATGGCAACGTTTACGTTGATGGCTATGTGAACCAGCTCTTCCGCACCATGGGCCGGGGCTATTACGGCAAGGTTGAGGTTATGGAAGGCGAGGCCGATGTTCTCCTGGCCGTTGATAACAACAAGATCACCTATTACGTAAACGATAAGAAAGTGATCTCCAAAGAACTACCCACCCACTCCCCCGGTAAGGGCCTGGGGTTGACGCTCAACTCTGGCACGAACAAAGACTTCGGCACGGAATGCACCATGACCGATATTCTCATCTGGGACCTGGATCGCTAAAAGAAGCCCAGAATACCTGTCATCTCGGCTCCTTTACGGCATCCCTGGCACGCCGGGGCCAAAGTGCTTCAAGATCACCAGCGGCTCAACCAGGCTGTGATTTTCAACCCGCACGCCGGCCCGGGCCGCTGGTTCACTCACAAAAAATTCATCGGCGCTCGGCTGTCCATAGCGCAGTAAACCGGGAGCCTCTGCCGCATAAGGCCCAATTTTGCCATGTCCCTGTACTACCACACAGCCATAAGCACGCTCATCGACCACCGTCACTGCCTGCCCCGGCGCAACGGTTAGTTCTTTACCGCCAAAGTAGGGGTTGCCGTACACAATCCAGGCCTCACTGTAGCCCGCATCAGCAATTGCAATAGGGAGCGGCGGGCGGAAGTAATGGCTGCGGTAATCGGGGTCGAGATTGGTAGACCAGTCGATCAGGTCAAGGACGGCTTCCCAATCTCCGCGGCGGTCGGGCGGGCAGGCATTCTTCACTGAATCCAGGCCAAAAATTTCTCCATTGGCGGTTACATTCTCAAAAACTGCCCCCGATGTGCTGTTCCACTGCACTTCATACGTCAGGTACGAGCCGGGAGCGTGCAGCGTTCCCGGAGGGGTATACCAACCCGTGCCTAATTCCAGGTGATACGCCCGCGACAACTCCAAAATGCGGGTATCGCCCCGCTCCCAATCCATTAGACGGGCAAGGAACTGCTCGCGGGTCACGCCGGGGGCCAGGCCAAAGTAAGTGGCTGGCCGCGCGCCGGGATGGTTGTTAAGCTGGATTGGGAAATAATAGGCTTCGGGCTTGCCGGTCGCGCCGATGCGCTCTGCGGAAGCGTGGTCGAGGTGGAGGTGCAAAAAAAGCGGCTCGTAATAGTCGAAAAATTTAGCGTGGATGGGCCAGGTCCCATACTTCTGGCGGTATTCCGCGCCGATCAGGTCCGCGCCCAGCGCGTCAATCACCTCTGGAAAGGGCGCGCGGCCCCCGTCGGCCATCAGAACAAAGCTCAGGCCATCGGTCGTGCCTTTGCGCGGCTCCAGCACCGAGCCAAGCCAGCGCTCCTTGACCGAACCGGCCTTCACCCCTCTCGGAAACCAGTCTGCCGGGTGCAGGCGCAGCCGCCCCCCGGCTTTGTTAAAGTTCATCGTAACCCAGGCCGGCAGGAACTGTAAGATACCGCCGCCCCGTTCCAACGTCGTTTGGATTGCCGTGATGTTCATACTGCTAACTTTTCCTTATCGCGTGGTTTTAATGAACTGCGCGTCCTCAACAGCGCGCGAAAGCGCCCCTCCGCCGCCGCATCCGGGAATACTGACCGGGGCAGAATGAGAAAGTTATCCTCCGAGCGAGTGTAGAGAATGTACGCCCGATCATTCGCGTGGGCGTTGCGAATCTCCTCCCAGCGGATAAACACGCCCTTACTGCGCCCTTCCAGCAAGATCATCAGGTGTTCATCCGTCACCTGCATGTGAAAGGGCGACTTCCAGACCGGGTTGGCGCGAAATTCTGCCAGCGGAGCCAGCCAGTACACGAGAGCCGCAACCAGTGCGAAGATCAAGGCCGTCCCCAGCACCGTTTCGGCGCGCACGTAAGGGACTGGCGGGATCACCCCCGGCAGAAGCAGCGCCCCCATGCTCCACAGCGCCGCCGCCGCCCACACCCCCACCAGGATCTTAAACTTGGAACTGCGTAAAAAGCGCATCCGCTGCGCGGAAATGATATCCTCCGCCTTGAAAACAACACGGTATTTGGGATCATTTGCCATTAAAATAGTACTCCTATGACCCAATCTACTGCCCGCACCTGGCCTTACCCGCCGCGCGCTTTCCACGTGATGGTCAAGCCTCGCGGGTCCATCTGCAATCTTGACTGTCAGTACTGCTTTTATTTGAAAAAAGAACAGCTCTACCCAGGTTCCAGCTTCAAAATGAGCCTGGAACTCCTGGAGAATTATACCCGCCAATACATCGAAGCCCAATCAGTTCCCGAAGTCACCTTTGCCTGGCAGGGCGGCGAGCCGACCCTGATGGGAGTGGATTTCTTCCGCCAGGCAGTAGCCCTGCAAGAAAAATACCGGCGGCCCGGCATGACCATCCGGAATGCCTTTCAGACCAACGGCACGCTGCTGGGTGACGAATGGGGCGAATTTCTGCGCGCTCACAACTTCCTGGTTGGCCTTTCAATTGACGGCCCGCGCGAACTACACGACGCCTACCGCCAGGATAAGGGCGCGCGCCCTACCTTTGACCGGGTAATGCGCGGGCTGGCCGTCTTGCAAAAGCACCGGGTGGAGTTCAACACCCTTACCTGTGTCAATGCCGCCAACGCCGGGCACGCGCTGGAAGTCTACCGCTTCCTACGCGACGAGGCCGGGTCGCGCTATATGCAGTTCATCCCCATCGTTGAGCGCGACAACACCACCGGCTTTCAGGAAGGCAGCCGGGTGACGGCCCGCTCGGTCTCTGGACCACAGTACGGGCGCTTCTTAATTGACATTTTCGACGAGTGGGTGCGCGCCGACGTAGGGCGGGTCTTTGTGCAAATCTTCGATGTAGCCCTGGCGCGCTGGGTCGGCGAAAGGCCGGGCCTGTGCATTTTTGAAGAAACCTGCGGTCTGGGACTGGCAATGGAATTCAATGGAGACCTTTATGCCTGCGACCACTTCGTCGAGCCGCGCTTCAAGCTGGGGAATATTACAGCAACGCACCTCAAGGATCTGGTGAACGATTCGCGCCAGTACCACTTTGGCATGGACAAGCGCGATGGCCTGCCCCCCTACTGCCGCGCCTGCGAGGTGAACTTTATCTGCAACGGCGGCTGCCCCAAAGACCGTATCCTGCGCACCCCCGGCGGCGACCCCGGCCTGAACTACCTGTGCGCCGGTTTTCGCTCGTTTTTCACCTACATCGCCCGCCCCATGAAGCTGATGGCCGCTCTGTTAAAATCCAACCGCGCCCCCGCAGAGATTACCCGCCTGTGGACCGCCGAGCCTCGTCTAAGCGCCGCCGCTCCAACAGACCCCTGCCCGTGCGGCAGTGGGCGAGCCGCGGCGGCCTGTCACGCCGCGCCGGTGTATACCCCAGTGGGCCACTCCCAACCGGTTCCGGCTGGGAATGGCCCCCAAAAGAAGCGCCATTAAACGCCTCTAAGCGCAGTACCGATCAATCCGCCCTGCAATTACCTGCAAACTTGCGGCCCAGAACGCCTTCTGCCGCAGGTCAATGCCAAAGCGGGCCGCCAGGTTCGCCGCCGTGTCTTCGCCGGTCGAGGCCAGCAGGTTGCGGTAATCTGGCACAAACGCGGCCCCTCGTTCCTGGTAGATGGCATACAGTCCTACCCCAAAGAGCAGTCCAAAGGCATAGGGGAAGTTATAAAACGACCGCTCGCTGGAATAATAATGCGGCTTCCACGTCCACATATAGGGCTGTAAGTAACGCTCGTCCAGCCCGTCGCCATATGCTTCGACCTGCGACCAACGCATAATCTCACAAAATTCGTCCGCCGAGAGTTCAGCCTTCGCCCGGCGGTTGAACACCTCCGTCTCAAACAGGTAACGCGAGTAAATATCCACAATCACCTGCGAGTCGCCGATCAGCGCCGTCTCTAAGATGCTCAACTCTTCCGCTCGGCTGGCGGCGCGCGCCAGAGCAGCCTGCTGTACGATGGTCTCGTTCATAATTGAGGCCGTCTCAGCCAGGGTCATGGGCATCTGACTTTGCAACGGGGTCTTTCCGGCGCTGTACAGGCAGTGATTGTGGTAGGCATGGCCCAACTCGTGCGCCACGGTAGAAACCTGGTCGAGTGAGCCGTCAAAGTTGCATAACACGCGCGATTCTTTCACCCCTGGTACGCCCATGCAGAAGGCCCCGCCGCGTTTGCCGGGGCGCGGCTCGGCATCAATCCAGTGAGCGTCGAAAGCGCGCCGCGCCAGAGCGGCCAGGTCATCTGAAAAGCTCTGAAAGTTCTCCAAGATGAATTGACGGGTTTCTTCCCAGGTATACACCCGGTCCGACTGCCCGGTCGGGGCAAATAGATCCCACCAGGCCAGCTTTTCTTTACCCAACCGGGCCGCTTTGGCTTTAAAATAGCGCCGGAAGGCAGGCAGCGAGTCGCGCATGGCGTCTAGCATGGCTTCGAGCGTCTCGCGGTCAATGCGCGCCATCTCCAGGGCCTGATGCAGCGGGTCGGGCCGCCCGCGCCGCCGGCCCAGGACCAGCGCCTCGCCTTTAATGCCGTTCAGGGCGGCGGCCAGTGGTTCGCGTACCGAAGCCCAGGCCGCCAGTTCGGCCTCATACCCGCGCCGGCGGACGCTCTCCTCCGGGTGCGAGCGCAAATTCACCAGCGCCGGCATTGCCATCTTCCGCACTTCCCCATCCAGTTCAAAATCCACCGTTAACTGCGAGGTCACATTGCCCTGCAACTTGGCCCAGGCTTTGCCGCCGTTCAGGCTCATCTCTGCCGCCAGCGATTCCTCAGCGGGAGACATCAGGTAGCGGCTGCGCTCAGCGGCTTCTTGCAGCGCAAAAGCGTGAGCGCGGGCCGTGGCGCTGCGCTCAAAAATCTCCGGCAGGCGCGCCGCTACGCTCCCGGCCCAGGCCCGCAGGCGCGTAGAAAGTTCCTCCAGCCGCGCCGCCGTCACCTGATACTGCGATTCGATGCGCCGCGCCAATGCGTTGAACGAATCGGTGCTGGTAAAGCCCGTCAGATACGCGCGCAGTGTGCCGGCCAGCACGTACACCTGGTTAAAGCGTTCCACCAGGTCTTCTGCCACCGCCGCCAGCGCCTGCACATCGCCATCCACCGGAACATCCTTCACCGGGCCGCTAAAATAGGCATCCAACCCGGTCACCAGCTCGGCCAGCCGCGCCATATCCGCCTGAAATTCCGGCGACTCTAATCCAGGGTAGACGTTCGATAAATCCCAATGGGGAAGGGTTTGCTCAACCGTTTGCGTCATGCCAGTTTAGCCTCCTACTCTACGACAACGACAATCTGATCTGATTCCAATCCCTCTGCGGATGCTTGCAGCGTGATTTCGCCCGGCGTATAGCCCGGTTTTAACACTGCCAGACAGCGCCCGCGGTAAGCCCGGCGCCGGTTGCCCACGTAGGGCTCGGTCGAAACCGGGTTGGCGCTGCCCACCGCCAGCAGTTGGCCGCCCTGCACCGTAAAATGAACTTCGTGATCGGCCCAGGGGACGCGCCGCCCGGCGGCGTCTAACACTTCGACAACCACATAACACAGGTCGCCCTCAGCCTGATCCTGACAGCGGATGGTCGGGCGGTCGGGCGTCAGGCAAATGCGGTAGGGGTCTCCGGCGGTCACAAGCGCGGCTTCGGCGGCCACCTGGTCACCGGCATAGCCCACTACCGTCAGCCGTCCGGGATGGTAGGGGACCGCAAACGACGCGGTGAAGCGCTCGTCGCGCGTGGTAGGCTGTACGCCCAGCGACCTGCCGTTGAGAAACAGCTCCACCTTATCGCACACCGAATACACATCCACCTGCATCCACTGTCCTTCACGCCCCGGCCACGTCCAGCAGCAGGCCATGTCCGGCCAGCCCCACGCGGTGATGGCCGGTGTCTTCCCTTCCAGATCTGGCGGCGGGGGAACGTGAACGCCGATGTAGATCGGCGCGCCACTGCCCCACAGAATATCGCGGTAGTAAGACTGCGGGCGCTTGAACCCACACAGGTCCAGGTCGCCGCAGTTGGCCTGATGCCAGGGGTAATCGCCCAAAAAATTTTTGCGATCCTCGTAATGCACCCGTCCAATCCCCGACTCGCCCAGGTAATCGAGCGCTGTCCAGACAAAATCGCCGATCACGTAGCTGTGATCCAGGACCTGCATCCAGTTCTCAAAGGCTTCCATCGGGAACGACTCGGTTCCCATCATCACGCGCCGCGCGTCGCGCTGATGATCGGTCTGGTAACGCCGCCACTGGTAATTGTAGCCGCCCACGTCCAGCGCGGCGAAAACCGGGTCCGTATCTTCCCAGGTGCGCAAATTATCCCACGTGGAGCAGATAGCCGCCGTCACCGGGCGGGTAGGGTCGAGCTTGCGGACGTAATCGGCCAGCCGCCGGGCAATGCGCGCCCCATCCGAGCGCCCGTCGCGCTCCATCACCTCATTACCGATGCTCCACATCACCACGCAGGGGTGATTCTGGTCGCGCCGCACCATGCTTTCCAGGTCGCGCTGCCACCAGTCGTCAAAAACGACATGGTAATCGTAAGGGTTTTTGCCTTCGCGCCAGCAGTCAAACGCCTCGTCAATCACCAGCATCCCCAGGCGGTCGCAGGCGTCTAAAAAAGCTGGCGAGGGCGGGTTGTGGGCAGTGCGCAGGCAATTAAAGCCGCTGTCTCTAAGAAGTTCAACCTTACGCTCTTCACTGCGTGCATACGCCGCCGCGCCCAAAATACCGTTATCATGATGCACACAGCCGCCTTTCAGGTCCAGCGGCCTGCCGTTCAGCAAAAACCCGCGCGCGGCGCTGACCGCAATAGAACGGATGCCAAAGGTCGTGACCGCTGTATCCGTGCGTTCATCCCCCAGCCACAACTCGCTTTCCAGCCGGTAGAGAACCGGATGGGCCGGCGACCATAACAGCGGCTCCCCTACGCGGATGTTTTGGGTAAACTCATGCTGGCTGTGCGCTCCCACCAGCGCGCGATTCGAGGCTTCGGCCACCACTTCACCGCCCGGCGAGATCACCCGCGAGACAAGGGTCAATTCGCGCCGCGCTGAGACGATCAACGGAGCGCGTTCCAGGTTCCACACCCGGGTTTTCACCCGCACCAGCGCAGAACCTTCGCTCACGTCTGGCGTAGTGATGCTCACCCCCCAGTGACCAATATGCACCGGATGGCCCAACCACAGCCACACCGGGCGGTAAATGCCCGACCCCGAATACCAGCGGCTGTTGGCTTGCGCGGCGTTATCCACCAACACGCGCAGTTCATTGGTCTCCCCAATTCTCAGGTAGGGCGTCAGGTCTGCGGTGAAAGAGGTATACCCGTAAGGGTGGCGGCCCAGAAAGTTCTCGTTCAGCCACACCTCGGCGTTCATATACACGCCTTCAAATTCCACCAGCACGATCTGATCGTGCCATTCGGGCGGGGCGGCAAATGTTTTGCGATACCACCCCCGCCCCATCGGGAAAAAGCCATTCGCGGCCCCGCCGGGTTGGTCTGCCGAGCGTTCTAAGCCGATGCTCCAGTCGTGCGGCAAGTCTACCGCCTGCCAACTGCCATCCCCAGGGTCTGTCCACCGGTTGCGATGGGGGTCGCCCAGCCGAAAACGCCAATCACGGATCAAGGATCTTTTTTGCATTCTGGCGCCCTTTTCGGGATCATCTCATAACCAGGATCGCACTTTTCCAAATTTGTTCTATTTTACCCCCTTTCCTGGTTTGACATTCTGCGCTCATTTGCGCACCCTTTTCGTATCCTATACAATAAAACAACCCAACGTTTCCCCCGGCCAGGGCCAATCTCCGCTGGGGATGGTAAACCTATCCGTCAATCTCTACAGACACGGCATGAATCTCTCTCCTTTTCCACTGCGCGTTGGCATTTTGGGCTGTCCCGCCCGCCCAACAGTGGCCTGGACGTACGAAAACCTGGCCCGGCTAAAAACTCTCGGATTTAACGCCATACAGCTAAACCTTGCCTGGGAGGTGCGCCCGGCAGATGAGCCACTAACGCTGGAAAACGTGGTGGACATCCCAGAGTTGTGCAATGCCTACCAGAGCGTCCCCATCTCGCCGGTAAGGTCCGACCGCTCTCCTGAGCGTAGTGCCCAGCGTAAAGCCGACCTGCGCGCCCGCATCCAGCTCTGCAAAGAGGCCGGGATGCGCACCATCTTTCACTTTGGCGCGCCCAACAACGGTTTTTACGACCCGGCTTTTCCTCCATCCTCCAGAGGCCAGCTCGCCCACTGCCTGCTGGATGGCAAAACCCAAGACTATTACGCCTGTCTGGTCGAAACTTTCGCCGCTGAATACCTCGGCGTAGACGACCTGCTGATGTACACCTACGACCAGAATGCCTGGTTGTGCAACGAGTTTGGCTCCTGCCCCAGATGCGCCGGTATTCCCATCCACGAGCGCGTCACCACATTTGTCAACCAGATGGCCGAAACCTGACAAAAGCTGGGTGGTGACGGAGAACCGCGCTTCCAAAGGGCCTTTCAGCGTCACTTCGCGCTGAGATTAACGTTCAACGACCTGTGCCGTTTCGGTCAGCAGTTTTAACGCCTCACCCACCGCCTGCTTTTGCTCGGCGCTGAAGGCGCTCATCAGCCCTTCCATCCATGTACAGCGCGCCGAGATGCTCTGCACGATGATTTCTCTGCCGTATTCGGTCAGGTGGATGACGCGTACCCGCCGGTCGCCCAAATATTCCTCTCGCTTCACCAGCCCTTGCTTTGCCATGCGGTTCACTAACTGGCTGGCCCCCGCCGGCGAAAGCTGCAAGGCCGTGGTAAACTCCATCACTTCCGTAGGCCCCTTGCTGTAGAGGTGCATCAAAACATTCATCTGCGCCAACGATAATCCAATCCGGCGCGTGTGCCGATTAAAATCGCGCATTGACAGGCGCAAAAATACCGCCGCCCAATCCATAAGAATTTTGCTCAGTTCACTGTCTTGCATGACGATGATTCTCCTCTAACAGTCCACCCAGAGGCACAAATTTTCAATCCATTATACAATTCCAGAGAGTTCTCGACCCCACTCAACAACCAATCTAATGGTTCTTCTCAGGAGACGTTTCATGCCCTTAACCTTCGATTTTCCTTTAGACCGTCTGCAAACTTACCGCGGCATCAACCCCCGCCCCGCCGATTTTGATTCTTATTGGGATACAGCCCTGGCCGAAATGCGCGCCCTTGACCCGCAGGTAGAACTCGTCCCGGCGCAGTTTCAGGCCCCTAACGCCGAGTGCTTTCTATACTTCACCGGCGTCGGTGGGGCGCGCATTCATGCCAAACTGCTGCGCCCCAAGAACGCCCCCGCTCCACACCCCGCCGTGTTGATGTTCCATGGTTACAGCGGCGACTCGGGCGACTGGGCCGACAAGCTCGCCTACGTGGGGCAGGGATACACCGTCGCCGCGCTCGACTGCCGCGGCCAGGGCGGGCGCTCGCAAGATACCGGCGATGTGACCGGCAATACTCTGCACGGGCATATCATCCGCGGCCTGAATGACGCGCTGAACGGCGCGCCTGAAAAGCTGCTCTACCGCCAGATTTTCTTAGATACCGCCCAACTAGCTAACATCGTGATGGCCATGCCCGACGTAGACCCCCAGCGCGTGGGCGCTACCGGCGGAAGTCAGGGCGGCGCGTTGACCGTCGCCTGCGCAGCGCTCGAGCCGCGCGTCCGCCGCGCCGCCCCCGTCTTTCCCTTCCTGAGCGACTACCAGCGCGTCTGGGAGATGGATCAGGCCAAAGACGCCTACGCCGAACTGAGAGACTACTTCCGCCGCTTTGACCCCCGCCACGAAAACGAAGCCGCCGTCTTTGAAAAACTCGGCTACATTGACATTCAGCACCTGGCCGCCCGCATTCGTGGCGAAGTCTTTTGGATCATCGGCCTGATGGACACCATCTGCCCCCCTTCCACCCAGTTCGCGGCCTACAACAAGATCACCGCGCCCAAGTCAATGTGCATTTATCCCGACTTCGGCCACGAGGGCCTGCCCGGTTCCAACGATCGTATCTTTGCCTTCCTTATGGGGCTGTAACCACCAGCTTACCGAGCGGCATCACCCTGTAAACGGATGCGCGCCGCGTGGGTATACACCTGAAACCCATTCCGGCGCGCATACCCTACCAGGGTGATGCCCTTCTGCCGCGCCAGAAATACCGACTGCGAGGTCGGTGAGGTGCGCGATACTACCACGCTGGCCCCCAACCGCGCCGACTTTTGCAGCATTTCTGAGCTGATCCGCCCGGTAGTAAACAGGATGGCGCGCTTCAGCACAATCTCTTCCAGCAACAGGATGCCGGCCAGCTTGTCGAGGGTATTGTGCCGTCCAATATCCTCGGCCTGAGCGCGGATGATCTGCCCATCGTAGAGGGCCGAGCTATGCACCCCGCCCGCCTCACGGTAGAGGTCTTGGGCGGCTAAAAGTCGTTCCATCCCTAACAACAGCATTTCCGGCTCTATGCTGGCGACCTCCTCCGGCTCTAAAACGGCTTCCGGCTCGCCCGGTCCAATTGCTTCGTTCTCGTCCGCGCCTACGCCCGTCACGCCGCCTGTACAGCCGGAGGTGCGCTGCCAGAAGGCCGGGCGCTCTGCCGGGTGTTCCAGCCATACGTCCACATGATCCCCCTGCGGGCAAACGTCCACCGCCGCAATCTCTGCCCGCGATTGGATCACCCCTTCGTTAAACAAAAAGCCGGCGGCCAGCGCGTCTAAGCGGGTGGGGGTGCAGGCAAACGATAACCACGGCTGCCCGTTCACCGCCAGCTCTACCGCGGCCTCGGCAATCACGCGGTCATCAACCGGCTCCCACCCGGCGGTGGAGCGGTAGCGCAGGTAGCGGACAGGGTAATCGGCGGGGTGCATTTATCCTCCTCTTATGACCTATATTCTACACGTTTTGCGCGGCCGTCAACGGATTTCGGCCCATCAGAATGGGCCTGGAACAGGTCGAGCGGGTCAGGGGTTGGGTTTAGGGGCTGACGGAGCCGTTCAGGCTATATATACCGGGTTGGTCATCGCCCGAAGCCAGTCGAACTCGGTGCGCAGTTCAGCACGGACGTAGCGGCTGCCCTCCACCGCCAGCTCGAATTCCTGGCAATAGGTTTCGCCAGTCACTACCTGTTCCGCCAACACCCCGCTCTGATCTAACAGCCGCAGCAATCCCCCTTCGCCCCGCAAGCAGTCCACCCGCACCGGCAGCACTCCATGCGCTGGCCGCGCCAGCGTATCGCCTTGCAGCGCCTGCCAGCCCTCGCCGGCCCATAGAGTCAACAGCGGGCCGTCTGGCTCATCTGCGAGACTGACATGCCCTCGCCGCACAGCCTCTAAGATGCTTGCTTCCGTAGCCTCGCCGGGAACGTATACCCAATTGGTGGGCGTGCCCAGGTCACGCTGCCTGCCGCCGGCCACCTCGCCCACGCGGTGAAAATCGCTCCCCCCTACCGCCGGAATGCGCCGCCCCGAGTTGATTTGCTCCAGCCAGAAAGCCAGCGAAACGCCGTTTAACCCGCTCCACGGCCCGTTCCAGACCTCCACACAGGCGTAGTTCGCCACCTCCGGGTAATCCCAGCCCGGCCCAAACGGCTTGGGGTGCCCGCAACTGGTCAGCGCCCCTAACTGCTGGGCGTAAGCCAGGGCAGAGGCCATTTCTTCCGGGCTGTTCACGCGAAAATCCACCCAATCCGAAATACCCCAGGCATTGAAGTGACCGTAAAAGGTTGTCGCCTCGACGCCGCGCACCAATACCAGGCCGGGATCGGTCAGCGCCGCCAGTTCGCGCAGGCTCGCCGTGGTGTTATGGTCAGAGACGGCCAGAAAGTCCAGTCCGCGTTCTCGAGCGCGTTCCACCAGCTCCGCCGCGCTGAATTTCCCGTCGCTGTGATGCGTGTGACAGTGCAGTTCGCCGCGCAGCCAGGGCGCATGGGCCGCTTTGGGCCGTGAAGCCGGCAGTGGGCCGCCCTCTGGCGCGCGCCAGGGCTCCTCTCCGCCTTCCTCCAGGGTGATCTTTACCGTCAGCGCGTAACTGCACCCCTGCGGCGCAACCTTATACAGCCCTAACAGCGCGTGCCAGCGTCCGGGGTTCAGCGGCCCGGCCAGATAGCCCGGAGTTGCCGCCTGCCGGGTGATCCAAAAATCATCGCGCTCACTCCCGCTCCACCCCCGAAAGCCTGCCTTCAGAAATTCAATTCCGCGCTCGTCGAACACTCCCAAGTCCACGGTATTCCCGCCCACCAGGGTTGGATTTGAGCCGATGCGGTCGCGGTAGGTCAGGGCCACTTCAATCCGCGCCGCATTCTCCGGCACGTCAAAAGGGACGTGCAGATAGGTCTTTTCCAGTTCAGGGCCAGCATGGCCTTCTGTATGGTAGGTTTGTATGCTTCCCATCGTCTAAGGTAAGATATGCGTTCCGGTTTCGCCGCGCAGCGCCCGCCCGATGTTCTCTGGGTTAGTGATAATTGCCTCTTTACCGCCCGCCTCCAGATACCAGATCGCGGCCTGAATCTTGGGGGCCATCGAGCCTTTGGCAAAGTGCTTCCCTTCCGCCAGATAGCGGCGGGCTTCTTCCAGCGTGATCGTATCCAGCCACTTTTGATCCGGCTTGCCGTAGTTGAGCGCCACTTTTTCAACCGCGGTGGAGATGAGGAACAAATCGGCCTTCAGCGAGCGCGCCAGCAGGCTAGAGGCGTAATCTTTGTCAATCACCGCCGGAGCGCCGATATAGTCACCGTTGCCCTTATCGTAAACCGGGATGCCCCCGCCCCCCACCGTCACCACTACCACGCCCGCGTTCAGCAGCGCCGATACAGTGTCAAATTCTACTACTTCTTTGGGCTGCGGCGAGGCCACCACCCGCCGCCAGCCGCGCCCGGCGTCTTCCACTACCCGCCAGCCAAGTTCACTTTCGCGCCTTTTGGCTTCCTCCTCGCTCATAAAGCCACCAATGGGCTTGGTTGGGTTCTGAAAAGCTGGGTCGTTAATATCCACCAGCACCTGGGTGATGACCGTCGCCACGTTCTTCTTGATGCCACGCTGGTAGAGTTCGTTTTGCAGGTTTTGCTGGAGCATATAGCCGATGAATCCCTGGCTCTGCGCGCCGCACACGTCCAGGGGCGTTTCAGGCAGCCCCTCGATTTTGTGGCTGATCTCTGACTGGCGCAAGATAAACCCCACCTGCGGCCCATTGCCATGCCCGATTGCCACTTCCCAACCGGCTTCGATCATGTCGGCGATGTGGCGCATCGACTCTTTGGCCGCTTCGTACTGGTCTGGGACTGATTTCTTGTTCTCGTCTTTAATTAACGAATTTCCCCCAATTGCCACGACGGCAAACCTGCGTTTTTCCATAACCAACCCTCCAGTGTTTGATTGTCTGATGTCTAACAAATTAAATTATAAACCAGGACGGGGCCAATTGGCACCCATCCTGAACAGGTTTTGTCAGACAAGTTACCGGTTTACTTTTGGCTCACCACCACCAGCCCAACCACCCCAGACCCCGCATGCACCGACAGCCCAGGCGTAAACTCAGCGGTGATCACCTCTTCAGGGCAGTTCAGCGCCGCGCACAACATCTCTTGCAGTTCGCGCGCGCCGTTTGGGTCGGTCACGTGAATCACCGCCGCCCGCTCAATCGGCTTGCCTCCCAACGACTGCCGGGTCAATTCCATCATGCGGTCTATGGCCTTTTTACGCGTGCGCACCCGTTCCAGCAGGTCCAACTTGCCCTCACGGATGGTCAGCACCGGCTTGATGCTAATGGTATCGGCAATCCCGGCAGCCAGTTTTCCCACCCGCCCGCTGAGGGCCAGGTATTTAAGCGTGGAAAGCACCGCATAAACGTGAACGCGCCGCCCGGTTTCCACCGCCTGCGCCACGACCTCCTGAGGGGTGGCTCCTGCGCGCGCCGCTTCTGCGGCGGCGATTGCCATGAACCCCTGCCCCATCGACAGGTTCAGCGAATCGACCACGTGAATCGCACGCCCCGGGAACGATTCGCAGGCGCTCAAGGCGGCGGTGTAGGTGGCGCTGACCTTGCTCGACACGCAGATGCAAACAATCGCCTCGGCGCCTTCCTGGAAGGCACTCTCGTAGGCCGCGGCAAAAGCGCCCGGCGAAGGGGCAGAAGTGGTCGGCAGTCGATTCAGTCGGTCAATCTTCTCAAAAACAAGCGCATCGTCAATGTCCACGCCGGTGGTATAGCTTTCGTCGCCAAAGTGAATGGTGATCGGCACTTGCCGGATTCCATACCGTGCGGCAACTTCGCTCGGCAGGCTCGAATCGGTATCGGTGATAATCGCGATCTTGTTCATGGCATCCTGTGGGTTCTATGCATGATGAGGAAAGAAAATCCGTTTAACTTTAAACCCCACTTCTCGCCGGTGGTTATGGGCGGTCGTTATGGCCGCACCTCAACGTTGTCCACGTAAAAACTGGTCACGGCACTGCCATCGGTGCGCCCTTCGAAGCTCAACCTCAATTCCTGCCCGGCCCAAGGCTCCAGGTCAACGGCCGTGACCATACGCTGTACCCATCGGCCTGGCGAAGCAAAAGTGTTATCCACCGCGTCTACCTCTTTCACCAGATTCCCGTTGGCATCGCGCAGGCGAACGCGGAATGTATCATAGACTCCTGGTCCCTCGGTGGTGTCTACACGCAGGTAATAGTTGATCTCCAACTGACTCTGCCCGCCCGGCAGGGTAAATGCCTGGTACAGCACATCTGAAGCGTTGTTGCGCCCGCCCAGCCACGCCAGCCATTGGCCCCCATAAGGTTCCACCCGCAGCGTCCCCTGCCCGGCCCGTGCGATCACCTCTACCCCGGCCTCGACCCACTCCTGCCGGCCTGCTTCAAACCCACCGTTGGCGATCAAATCCTCGTCGCCGTTACAACCGGCGCATTCCGTCGCTTCCTGCCGGATCACCAGCGGCAGACCCATGCGGTATTTGGGGTCAACGTTCCGCCGCCACAGCACGACGTTCTCATACGGCCAGGGGTCTTCTCCCGCGCCCTGCCAGCCGTAAGGATCAACTGACCAATACGTACTGCGGAAATAATCACTGGACCGCTGCACCTCGAAATGCAGGTGCGGACTGGAAGAATATCCCGTAGACCCGCCCAATCCCAGATACTGCCCCTCAGAAACCACCTGCCCGGCGCGCACCGCCAGCGCGTTGGCCGTAAAATGCAGGTAGATCGAGCGAAAATTATCGTCATCATAGTTGCCGTTGCCGTTCAGGTCGTGCTTCAGGCGGATGTGCCAGCCGTTGCCAGGACGGTAGGGGTCATACCCGGCAAAATGGACTTTACCAGCCGCTGGCGCATAAACCGGGCTGGTGACGCCCGCAAAGCGCCCTGGGTCACATACGTCTCCAGTGTGCCACTGGGGCGAATACTCCATGTCAATCCCCCGGTGGCCGTCGTACCACAATTCGCGGCTGTTGCTGCATGCGCCCTCTCCAGAGACTGAATCCTGGCAGCCCACAAAATCATACATGCCCACGCTGGGACAGGAAAAGAAAAACCCATGACTCGGCGAACGGTTGGCGCGCCCGTCATAAAATGTCACCAGATCATTACCCTGGTTGTGATCAAAATAACCAGAAATGGTCGAACCCGGCACTACTGGAAAACGGAAAATAGCCTCCGTCCCCGCCTGCTGCCGGGGCCTTTCCGAAACCGGGTTCATCCCTCTCTCGCCCGCCGCCTGAGCCGCCCCCCATAAAACAGCCATCAGCGCCAATACCACCGCCAGCACTCCGTAGCGTCTTTTCTTATGAATATTCATTGGTATCCATCTGAATCTATCTGGGTTAGAAATTTTTTACGGCGTGAAGAACACGCCCGTGAGCAGCGGGAACTCCGGTGAAGCCTGCGCCGCCAGCCACATTCGCCCCGGCTGGTACAGCGAAGCCATTCCCACTGCACCGGTTTGCGTGACAAACGCCAGAGTCGTCCCATCATTGGCCCACACCGGCGAGCGTGCCTGCCCCTGAACAGCCGTCACCTGGATCTGCTGCCCGCTGGCGACCTGCGCCACCCACACGTTCACGCTCTCCACGGCGGGCGGCACATCGGCCCGCGCTACCTCGGTCTCGGCCGATGTGCCGCGCGTATAGGCCACGTACCTGCCATCAGGCGACCATGCTGGCACGGTCAGGCCCACGTTGCCCGGCGCCAGCACCTGAACCGTCGCATCGGCCAGAGAAAATGCCTGGATGGAATAAGACACCCCTACCTGCGGGTCGCCCTGCTGCACCAGATAGGCAATCCGGCTGCCGTCAGGCGCGTAACGCGGGAAGTACAGCACCCCGCTTTCGAGGGGCATCTTGAACAACTCGCGCACCTGCCCATCCGCAAAGCGATAGGTGGACACAACTTGCGCGCCGCCTTCATCGTACCCGATAAACACGAACTCACTGCCATCTGGCGCCAGGTCGGTCACAAACGACCCACCATTGCCCTCGCCCGCGAAAGGGATCATCTGCC